>NZ_CP136628.1:0-600000 GCF_032918005.1 Bradyrhizobium sp. NDS-1 | reverse complement strand
GGCGCGGAAATGCCGGGCCAACCGATTGCTCACGCGTCCCTGGAGTGCCGACCACACGACTGCGTTTCCGGTGATTCCGTTGTTGCCGTAATGAAACATTCGCGCGCCGGTCGAGGCAAGCCTAACGCTTGGGTAATCCTAACGCGGAACCAACATCCTTCGGCTGATGCGCAGGGACCGATGCATCGGCTTCCAGGCTGAGATACTGCAGCCAGTTGCGGAAGAGCACCGCCGCCGCGCTGCCGGCGCCGATATCGGCGCGCAAATTCAGCCCGGGCAACTCGTTGGCGAGCGCCGGATGGCGCTGGTGCACCGCTTTCTTCTCGAAACGGGACAGTTTCTCTTCCGTCGCTGCGTCAAAATAGCTCACGGGCAGGCGCGGATAATTCTCGCGTTCACGCGCGAGATAGCGGCCGATGTCGCGCAGATATTCGCGCTGGAGCGACAGCGCGTCGTATTCCGGATGCCCCTGGAAAAACACGAAGCGGCTGGCATATTGGCGAACGAATACGTCGACACCTGCAAGGGCCGAGCGTGTCAGCACCTGATAGCCGGCCTGCACCAGGTCGCTCTCCGCAATCTCGTTCAACCGCGAATGCGAGACCTTCAGTGGCGCCGGCGCGGCGCGCGTCAGGGAATCGTTCGTCATGGCGTCGCAATCGAAGATGCCGTGGCATTTGGCCCGCAGCCGTCGCCGTTCGATGCCGTCGAGGTGCAGCACTGCCGCATGCGCGGCAAGGCACGACCAGATCGTCGAGCGCGTGCTGGCCTTGGCCCAGTCGATGAGGTCGGTAAGATCGCGCCAGTACGGCTCCTGATCGAGCTCGGGCGCGACAGGCTCGGCGCCGGTCACGATCAGCCCGTCGAATTTCTGACGCTTGAGATCGGAAAGATCCGAATATTCGCTCTCGACATGCCACCTCGCTTCCGGCGAGCGCTTCACACTGGGAAGCGAGAAGCAGTGGAAGCGGATGCGGCACGGACCTGCTGCGGCCTGGAGCAGCTTCATGAACTGCCGCTCGGTCGCCTTCAGCGCCGGATCCGGCATGTTGTTGACGAGCCCGATCGTGAGTTCGGGACCATGTTCTCGCGCGAAATCGCGCTCGGTCGGCACCAGCGCCGGGCTCGAGATGACTTGATCCCTGTCGATCAAGATCGTCATGGGCGCTGCCGCCTACTCCGCGGCCTCGAGGCGCGCTGACCGACAGGCCTTGTCCAGCGCCTGATCAATATCCTCGATGATATCGGAGACATGCTCGATGCCGATCGAGAGCCGGATGGTCTCCGGCAGCACGCCGGCAGCGCGCTGCTGCTCCGCCGACATCTGCCGGTGGGTGGTCGAGGCCGGATGACAGGCCAGCGACTTAGCATCGCCGATATTGACGAGGCGCGTGATCAGCTTCAGCGCATCATAGAAGGACTTGCCGGCCTCCATCCCGCCCTTGATGCCGAAGGTGAACAGCGAGGAGGCGTTGCCGTCGAGATATTTCTGCACCAGCGGATAATAGGGACTGTCGGGAAAGCCGGTGTAATTGACCCAGGCGACCCGCGAATCCTTGCGCAGGAATTCGGCGACCTTGCGGGCGTTCTCGACATGGCGCTCCATGCGCAGCGCTACGGTCTCGATGCCCTGGAGCAGCAGGAAGGCGTTGAATGGCGACAGCACCGAGCCCATGGTGCGCTGATAGACGCTGCGCGCGCGCTCGATATAGGCGGTGCGGCCGAAACGCTCGGCATAGACGAGGCCGTGATAGGAAGCGTCGGGCTTGTTGTAGGCGGGGAAGCGGTCTGCGTATTTCGCCCACGGGAAATTTCCGGAGTCGACGATGGCGCCGCCGAGCGTGGTGCCGTGACCGCCCAGGAATTTGGTCAGCGAGTGCACGGCGATGTCGGCGCCGTAGTCGAACGGCTTGAGCAGAATCGGAGTTGCCACCGTGTTGTCGACGATCAGCGGCACGCCATGCGCATGCGCGACCTTGGCCAGCGCCTCGATGTCGCAGACATTGCCGGCGGGATTGCCGATGGTCTCTGCGAACACGGCGCGGGTGTTCTCGTCGATCAGCTTCTCGATCGCCTCGGGCTTGTCGCTCTCGGCGAAGCGGCCGGTGATGCCCTGGCGCGGCAGGATGTGGGAGAGCAGCGTGTGCGTGGTGCCGTAGAGCTGCGGCACGGACACGATGTTGCCGCCGTGGTCGGCGACGTTGACGAAGGCAAAATGCAGCGCCGCCTGGCCGGTCGCAACCGCGAGCGCGCCGACGCCGCCTTCGAGCTGGGCGATACGCTTCTCCAGCACCGCGCTGGTCGGATTGGCGATACGGCTGTAGCGGAAACCTTCAGCCTCGAGATTGAAGAGCGCCGCGCCGTGATCGGCGCTGTCGAAGGCGTAGGCAGCGGTCTGGTAAATCGGCACCGCGACCGCGTGCGTGGTCGCCTCGGGCTCGTAGCCGGCGTGAATAGCGATCGTCTCGTTGCGCATCGTGCCACCTCCGCGTGGAGCGGGCCGCACTTATTGGCCTGTATGAGGCATGTGCGTTGTCCGCCGTCCTCGTGTTAGAGGCGGGTGGTAAAGCGGACAATAATTCGCTTAGAGATCGAGGAAGTAACCCTAACGCTCGCTGGAAAATTGACCGGCATTCGGGTTAATGCGCATTAACAAATGCTGCGTCTTGCCGCAGCTCGCCGTGCCGTCTGCCTTCTCCCGACTTGGAGAAGGCAGATCGACGCCGCAATAGGGAAGGCACACCTAAGCCATCTGCTCCCACAGCCTGTGGGCGAGCACGCCGGCGCGCTTCTCGATCGCGGCCGCCGCATCGAGCGCGAGATCCTCGCGATAGCGCCCGGCGATGAGCTGCACGCCGATGGGCTTGCCGTCGTGGAGCGCCACCGGCACCACGGCGCCGGGCAGGCCCAGCACGTTGATTGCGGAGATGAAGCGGATCTCGCCCCAGAAGATCTCGCGCACGCGCTCGGGGCTGACGGTGTCATCGCGCGGGCCCGGCGTCGGCTTCACCGTGGTCGGCGCAAGCACGATCGGATAGTCCTCGAAGAACAACTGCCAGGCGCGGATATGCCCGTTACGCGCGGCGGTCGCCTGCATCCAGGCCTTGAGATCGAGCACGTTGGCCTTGGCCTTCATGCCGCCCCAGGCCTTGTGGAAGTCTTCCGAAGTCACCTTCAGCATGGAGGCTTCCTGCATCACCACGGTCTCGTTGGTGATGATGTCGCACCAGGTCTGCCAGACACCGTTGATGTCGGGTACCTCGACCTCGCTGACGCGGTAGCCGGACCGTTCGAGATGGTCGGCGGCCTGGCGCAGCGCCGCGGCGACCGACGGATCGACGTCCATGTCGTCGGGAATCTTGGCCAGGGCCACCTTGATCGGCCCCTTCGGTCTCGCGCCGACCAGCGGCGCCGGCACCCACCAGGGATCGCGCGGATCGCGCTGGCTCATCACCTCCAGCGCAAGACGGACGTCGCCGACGTGGCGGGCGAGCGGCCCCTGTGCCGACATCAGATGCGCCAGCATCGGCCGCTCGGAGGTTGCGCTCTCGTTGAACGCGGGAATGCGCCCTTGCGTCGGCTTGATGGTGGCAACACCGTTGCAATGCGCCGGCCAGCGCAGCGAGCCGCCGATGTCGTTGCCATGGGCGATGGTGCCGATGCCGGCGGCGACCGCCGAACCCGCGCCGCCCGAGGAGCCGCCGCAGGTGATGTTTGGATCCCACGGATTGAGCGTCAGCCCGTGCAGGGGATTGTCGGTGAAGCCGCGGAAGGAGAATTCCGGCGTGTTGGTGAGCCCGATGACGATCGCGCCGGCCTTCTTCAGGTTGCGGACAACAGGCGCGTCCGACGGCGCGACGAGGTCCTTGTTGGCGGGAACGCCGTTGAAGTTCGGTCGGCCCTCGTAATCGACGTTTTCCTTGATCGTTATGGGCACCCCATGCAGAAGGCCGAGCGCACCGCCCTTGGCGCGCTGCTTGTCGGCTGCATGGGCCGCTTTCAGCGCTTCCTCGCCGAGATCGACGACGACCGCATTCAGCTTCGGATTGACGGCGCGCATCCGTTCGAGATGCGCCTCGACCGTCTCGACTGCGGAGATGGCGCCGGACCGGATCGCGGCCGCGGTCTCCACTGCCGACCATTGCCAGGCCGATCCCTTGGGACGGCGTGGTGCGGTGGACTTCCCTCGTGCCGCCTTGCCGGTCGGCTTCGCGACCGCGCTCTTGCGGCCGGAGCTCGCCTTGCTCGGAGTCTTCGCCGCTTTCTTCAAGACACTTTTCTTTTTGGTCGCCGTCTTCTTCGCCACGCCAGCATCTCCTTGAATTGCGCGGCGGAGGTTACGGACCGCATTCGGTCCTGTACAGGTGCGTTTCTGCATGGCGAGTTGGCGTCAGGATCGATGCGACCACTCGTCAGCGAGCCTCACGCCTTCGCTCTACTCCGCAGGACACGCTGCGACGGCGACCGGCGCGCGGTCGAGCCGGAGGCTCCACAGTGCGAGCACGAGGCCGATCGTCGTAATGCCGGCCGCGACCAGCGGCAGCGCGGAGAGGCCGAGTCCGCGATCGATGGCGACGCCGCCGGCCCAGGCGCCGAGCGCGTTGCCGAGATTGAACGCGGCGATGTTGAGGCTGGAGGCGAGCGTGCGCCCGTTGGCGCCGGCCGCCTCCAGCACGCGAAGCTGGAGCGGGGCGACGGTAGCAAAGGCGGCGACGCCGAGCAGCAGGATCAGCACGATCGCCGCAAACTTGACCGACAGCACCGCGGCGAGCCCGAGAAGCGCGATGGCGAGCGCGGCGAGCGTCCCGACCAGTGCACCGGCGAGGCCGCGGTCCGCAAGCTTGCCGCCGGCGACGTTGCCGATTGCGAGTCCGACGCCGAACACCAGCAGGATCGGCGAGACCGCTTCTTCCGAGAATCCGGTGAAGCGCGTCAGGATGGGCTGAATGTAGGTGAAGACGACGAAAAGGCCGGCGAAGCCGAACACGGTCATGGCAAGGCCAAGCAGCACCTGCGGACGGCTGAGCACGGCGACTTCCTCGGCAAGAGAGACCGGCTTGTCGCCGTTGCCGACATGGTCGGGAACGAGCGCGGCGACCACCGCAAAGGCGATCACGCCGATGACCGTCACGGCCCAGAACGCCGCGCGCCAGCCGAGCAGCAGGCCGAACCAGGCGCCGAAGGGCACGCCCAGCAGCGTCGCGACCGTGAGGCCGATGAACATGGTGGATATCGCCGAGGCCCGCTTGTCCTCGGGGACGAGGCTGGTCGCGACCACCGACCCGACGCCGAAGAAGGTCCCGTGGGCAAGCGAGGTCAGCACCCGCGCGGCCATCAGCAATTCGTAGTTCGGCGCCAGCGCGCAGGCGGCATTGCCCAATGTGAAGATCGCCATCAGCGCGAGCAGCACGGTTTTCCGCGGCATCCGCCGTGTGGCGAGCGTCAGGACGGGCGCACCGACGAATACGCCGAGAGCATAGCCGGAGATGAGCAGCCCGGCGACCGGCACGGAAACGTGCATGTCGGCGGCGACCTGGAGCAGGAGGCCCATGATGATGAATTCCGTGGTGCCGATGCCAAAGGCACCGGCGGTGAGCGCGAGAACGGCGGGAGGCATGCGTGGCTCCGATGGTTGAGACGAGCCACGCAGATAGCCGAGCCAAGGCAAAACCATTAGAACGTCTGCAATCCAATCATTTGTGACGTGAATTCAACATGGCCCGCTTCGACACCAACCGCTCCGCCGAAATGGAGGTCTTCGTCCGCGTCGTCGATCTCGGCGGTTTCACCTCGGCCGCGCGAAAACTCCGCCTGACGCCATCGGGCGTGAGCAAGCTGATCTCGCGGCTGGAAGCCCGGCTCGGGTCACGGCTCGTCAACCGCACCACGCGCAAGCTGACACTGACGGAGGAAGGCCAGGCGTTCTATCAGCGCGCCGCGCGCATCCTCGCCGAGATGGACGAGGCCGAGCGCGAAGCGGCTTCGGGCGCGGCGCCGCGCGGCCGCCTCACCGTCAACAGCAACATCCCCTTCGGCATGCTGCATGTGATGCCGCTGATCCCGCGCTTCCTGGAGCAGCATCCCGACGTCACGCTCGATCTCGTGCTGACCGACACGTTGATCGACCTGATGCAGGAGCGCGCCGACGTCGCCATCCGCGTCGGCCCGCTACGCGCCTCGCGCCTCGTTGCGCGAAAGCTCGGCACCAGCCGCATGGTCGTGGTCGGCACGCCAAGCTATCTCAGCCGCTGCGGCACACCGAAGATTCCGGCCGATCTCGCCGATCACCGCGGCATCGGCTGGACCTTTCCGCGCGCGATCCGCGGCTGGCCATTCAAGCGCGGCGACCACGCCGAGGAGGCCGTGCCGCCGCCCGTTGCGCGCGCCAGCGACGGCGAAGCCGCCCGCCGCCTTTGCCTCGGCGGCGTCGGTCTCGCCCGCCTCGCCCTCTTTCACATCGGCCCCGACATCGAATCCGGCCGCCTCGTTCCGGTGCTGCAAAACTACAATCCAGGCGATCGCGAAGACATCCACGCCGTCTACGTCGGCCACACCGCCCCGCTTCCGGCCCGCGTGCGCGCGTTCATCGATTTTCTCGCCGCGCACGTGCGGGTGAGCGATCCCGCGCTGAAGCGCACGGCGGATGGGTCATGGAAATTGGTCGGATGAGGCTGGGTGGGGAAGAGAGTGGCAGTCCCCCTGGAAGACGGAGCATTTCGACTCTGTCGGACAAAACCCGCTATTTGAGCGACGGCCGGAATTGAATTTCCGTCTCTGATAAGAGCCCGCTCCGCCAAGTCGCTTGCCGAGGTCTCCTTGCCATCACTGGTCTGTTTGTCCGGCGCGAGCCCAAATAGTGCTCTTGAACTAACCACTTAGTACCCAGGAACCAATTTTCCGACCCCGCGTTGTTTCAGCAAATCCAGGCATATCGATCATCCACCGAAAGCGGGGGGACAGTAATGGACCAGGCTGCGAGCGATGTTGCGCGCGAAAGTGACCCGCGGGAGCAGATCGCGTCGGCTCTTGGCAGCGGCGTGATCTTTGTCGATTCCGATGGACACATCGTCTGGATCGATCAAGGCATGCGTCGCCGTCTGAACGGCGGCATGGAGGATCTTGTGCTGCCTGTTCAAAAGGCGGGCACGTCGGCAATCGATTGTTTCGTTTCCGCCATGCCGTTGAAGCTGGACGGCAAGGAAGCAATGGTGTGCGTGATCCAGGAAAACAGGGCCCCGGACCGAGATCTGATTTCGGCCATTGAATCGGTGCTGGTCGATACATCGTCCTTTGCTCGCAGCGTCATGGACAGGCTGAAGGGCCTGCGTCAAGCAACGAAGCCGGAGGCCACCGATCCGGCTGAAGCATCTCTGGACGTTGATTTGCTCACTCACCGCGAGCGAGAGGTTCTAGGACTTATATGTGAGGGCCACAGCGACTTGGAGATGAGCAAAAAGCTCAACCTCTCGGAGAACACCGTGCGCAATCACATCGCCTCGCTCTATCGAAAAATCGGCGTTAACCGCCGCAGCGCAGCGATCATCTGGGCACGCGAGCGAGCCATTACGAGCCAGGCGAATCTAAGCCTCAAGCAGCGGACGCGGCGCTCCGCCGATTCTCTCGAGAGATGATTTCCTACTAAGCGATTAGTATTTCTCGCCCTCTTGCGCGGGAACTGCTCGCGTTGTTTCCTGCGCTCAATTCATGGCTCATTCGGCTGAGGCTTCCGTAGCATCGGGCGCTGCTGCGCTCCGGCACCGGCGGGGGTCGTCCAACGATCACAAGGCACCGCTGTGGCCGAATTCGTGCTCCGTCTCTACATCGCCGGAAATTCGGCCAGCTCTCGCCGGGCAGAGCAAAACCTTCACCGCATGCTGGCTATCATCAAGGACGAAGGCTGGGACGTCGAGATCATCGACGTGCTGACCAAGCCAGAACTCGCCGAGAAGGCGGGCGTCATCGCCACGCCGACGCTGTCCTACGAACATTCCGTTCGTCCGCGACGCATCGTCGGCGACCTCAGCGATACGAGGCGGGTTCTTGAATTTCTGGGAATCGAGATAAGGGGAGACCTGCATGACCGCACAGGATAGCGATGTTCCGGATGTGTTGGAGCGGGTCAAAACCGGCGTGGAGGCCTTCGACGACCTCGTCATGGGCGGGCTTCCGCGGGCCCGGACAACCGTTGTCGGCGGCACGCCCGGAAGCGGAAAGACGGTTTTCGCTACGCAGTTTCTAGCTCACGGCATCACGACCTTCGGCGAAAATGGCGTGCTGGTGACCTTCGAGGAGCCACCTGCCGATATCGAAGCCAATATGCGCGGTTTCGGGTGGGAGCTTGCGCAGTGGCGCAAGGAAGGCCGTTTGGCCTTCGTAGACGCAAGCCCACCGGCCAACGACGAACTCGTCATCGGGGACTTCGACCTCACCGGCCTGCTGTCGCGCATCCAGCACGCGGTTCGCGGGGTCCGGGGCAAACGCGTTGTCCTGGACTCGCTGACGCAACTATTCGACCACTTCATCGGCGACCCCAAGATCCTGCGCCGCGAGCTGTTCCACATCAGTAGCGCGCTGAAAAAGTCGGGCCTTACCGTGCTGATGACGGCGGAACGCAACAGCGAGTACGGAGAGATCACGCGCCATCGGCTGGAGGAGTTCGTTGCCGACAACGTCGTGATCTTGCGCAACGTGCTTTATCGGGAGAAGCGGCGACGAACGATCGAAGTCCTCAAAATGCGCGGTAGCCATCACGCCGAAGGCGAGGCACCGTTCACGCTGCTGGCAAATCGGGGCGTGGTTGCCGTTCCCCTGTCGTCGCTTCGGCTCGAACAGGAATCGAGCACGGTGCGTGTGACCAGCGGAAATTCCGCCATTGATGAAATGTGCGGTGGCGGATTCTTTCGCGACAGCGTCACGCTCGTGAGCGGCGCCACCGGCACGGGCAAGACCCTCCTGGTCACCAACTTTCTCGCGGGCGGGGTGGCGGCGGGCGAAAAGGCGATTCTCTTCGGCTACGAGGAAAGCAAGGGCCAATTGTTCCGCAACGCGAGCGGCTGGGGCACGGATTTCGCGCGGATGGAAGCCGAGGGCAAGCTCAAGATCATCTGTCTCTATCCGGAAGCTCAGGGCTTGCCGGATCACCTGCTCACGATTCAGAGCCTAGTCGACGAATTTAAGCCCAACCGGATCGCCGTGGATAGCCTTTCCGCGCTGGAGCGCATCGCGCCGAATAATGGTTTCCGCGAATTCCTGATCAGCCTGACCTCGTTCATCAAGAAGCGCGAAATAGCCGGGCTCTGCACCGCAACCAGCAAATCTCTCATTGGCGGTGAGAGCGTCAGCGAGCAGCATATCTCCACTTTGACCGACTCGATCATCCTGCTGCGATACATCCAGGAGCAGGAAACCATGCACCGGGGTCTCATGGTGCTCAAGATGCGTGGCAGCGAGCACGCCAAGGAGATCCGGCGGTTTGCCATCGATGGTTCCGGCATGCACCTCGGCGAGGCGTTCAAGGCTGCGCCGAATGTATTCAGGGATTGAAACGCGTTCGCGAACGGTCCCGGCTGACATAAACGACATCGAGGCATGCACGATGAAGTTGACCGGTGCGGCCAGCAGTTCTGGCATCGATCAGACCGAGATGAGGTTTCTCATCGAGAAGAATGCCGATGGCATTATCGTGGTCGACGAGAGCGGCATGGTCTTGTTCGCCAACCCGGCCGCCGAAGGGATCTTTGGCCGATCGTCGGGGTCTCTGATCGGCTCGCCAATCGGAATACCCTTCGTCACCGGCGATACGACGGAAATCACCATTCACAAGCCGGGAGACGGACAGATCGACGCCGAGATCCGCGTCGTGGAGACCAGCTGGGATCAGCGGCCCGCCCGTCTCGTCAGTCTTCGCGATATTTCGGCGCGCAGGGCTCTGGAGGAGCGACTGCGGCATTCGGCGAAGATGGAGGCGATCGGCCGGCTGACGGCAGGCATCGCGCATGATTTCAACAACCTTCTCACCGTGGTTCTGGGCAATCTCGAGAGCGTGCAGCGGCGCTTCGCCGATCTCGATCCTGTCGTGGTGCGTGCTCTCGGAAATGCGACGCGGGGCGCTCAACAGGCCGCGGTTCTCACCGAGCGGTTGCTGGCATTCGCGCGACGCAAGCCGCTGGAGCCCCGGCTCCTGGACCTCGACGCCGTCATCAGCAGAATGACGGATCTGCTCCAGCGCACGCTCGGGGAAAGGATCATCGTTCGCGCCAGGATCGGAGCAGGTCTCTGGCCGGTGGAAGCTGACCCGACCGAACTGGAGGCGGCGATCCTGAACCTTGCGGTCAACGCGCGAGACGCCATGCCCTCGGGCGGCGAGCTCATCATCGAGACGGCGAATATCGAGCTCGGCGTCGATCCCGAGGCAGCGGAGAGCGAGACCAAGGCAGGGCCTCACGTGCTGATCTCGATCGCCGATTCCGGCAGCGGCATGCCACCCGAGGTGCTCCGACACGTCTTCGAACCGTTCTTCACGACCAAGACCGATGGACGTGGGACCGGCCTGGGGCTGAGCCAGGTCTACGGCTTCGCCCGGCAGAGCGGCGGTTACGTGGAAGTCTTCAGCCAGCCGGATGTCGGAACGACGGTCGGGATCTATCTGCCGAAGGCGGCCAGACGTCCCGACGCGGCCGAACCCCGGACCGTTCAGCCGCAAGAAACGGCGCCCGTTCCGGCAGCGAGAGCCGTCGAGACGATCCTCGTCGTAGAAGACGACAAGGGTGTTCGCCAGTACGCGGTTGGCAGCTTGCGAGAGCTCGGCTATGCCGTATTCGAAGCCGCTGACGCCAGAGCCGCGCTCGAGGTCCTTCAACGCCAGCCGAACGTCGATTTGCTCTTTACCGATCTTGGCCTGCCGGGCGGCATCGATGGAAAAGGTTTGGCGGAGCAAGCGCGACTGATGCGTCCGTCGCTTCGGGTATTGATCACGTCCGCTTACGCCGATAACTCCCTGATTCACGAAGGCCGGCTTGCTCCGGACATCGACCTTCTCATCAAGCCCTTTTCCTTTGTCGCGCTCGCGACACGCGTGCGCAAGGCGCTGGATTCGGGGCCAATCGGCGCCCCGGTCGGGGCCCGGATTCTCTTGGTCGAGGACGAGTTCCTGCTGCAGATCTTTCTGGTCGAAGGGCTCGCCGAGCACGGTTTGCAGACAGAAACCGCCGCCAGTTTCAGGGAAGCTCTTGCCAAGTTTCAGGGCAGCGGCACGCAATTTGCGGCAGCTATCGTCGATCTCGGCTTGCCTGACCGTCCCGGGCACGAATTGATCCGGGAGATCAGAGCTTCACGTCCCGACCTGCCGGTCATTTTGACCACCGGCTATGCCAAGGACGACATCCGCGCGCGCTTCGCGGACGACGCCCGTCTGGAGATCCTGACCAAGCCGTTCAATGCGAGCGACATCGTGAACGCGCTTCAGAGATTCGGGATCCGCTTGGAGCAAGCCCCTCGTCCCGAAGCCTGATGACGGTTGTATTCCAATCATCATGACCTGGGTGCGCGATGAATATGAAGGCGGACGGTAGCCATCCTCAACCAGACCGGCCGGGACGGCCACCGTCGCCAACCCAGTCATTCGATCAGGGCGTCGCGGGTTATCACCCACAGTTTCTTTGTAAACGGACCTTTGGAAATCCAGGTGACGTGCATCCCGGAAGTCAGTCCGATCAGGTCACCAGCCTTGAACGAGTGCTTCTTTCCGCTCTCGGTCTCCACGACGTCCACCTCGCCCTCGAGCAGCAGAATCGTCTCGTCGCCCAGCGTACCGGTGTAGGGGGTGACCAGCGTTCCTTTCTCGTCCACCGATGAGCCGGCGATTCCCTTGCCGGACCGCCAGACGCCGCTCATCATCGTGCCCGTAGAGCCGGACGAGCGAATGAAATACAGTTCGCCGGCGACCAGCTCCCCTTCCTTCGGCTCGGTGAAATGATAGTCCTGCCATTCCTCCGGATTGTCGCTAACGTGGCTGATCTTCAGTTCCTTTGACGCATTGGCCGTCGGCTGCGTCCCGTTCCAGATGCACCAATATTTCTTGAACGAAGGCGCGTCGATCTCCCAGTGGACCTCCAGGCCCTTTGGTGAACTGATGATCGAACCCGGCCACACCCGATACCGCTGGCCGGTCTCCGGCACCGTGAGGGTGGCTGTGCCGTCGATGACGCACGCTGTTTCATCGCCGAGCGGGGACGAATAGACGATCTTGTGCGATCCAGCGCGGGAGGCCCCGGGCGACGTAGGGCCAGTCCTCCAGAATCCGGCGGACAACGAACCGGACACGCCTTCCGGACGAACAACGGTGATTTCGCCATGAACCTGCTTGCCAAGGCGGGGCTCCACCCATTCGAAGGGCGCCCATTGATCTGCCGGCGGATTCTGAACGCCGCCGTGCACCACATGGCGCGGTGCGATTACTTTGGCCAAATTCGACTTCGTCGACATCTTTGCCTCCTCCTTCTGGTGTGTCCCTACGATTGCAAGTTGTGTTGCGGCGACCTTCGCCGAGGCATCCGCCACGGCTTGATCTTCTTTTGCCGTCGGACTGGCAGGTCGGCCGGAAACGCATCTAACAACACACTCCCAGCTCGGCCGTAGGTCCTGCTTCGATATTTGCGATGGAGCCAGAATTGCGCTCACTGCGCCGAAACGGCCGCCGCATTGACCCCGGAGGTTGGATGGGAAACGATGCCGAGGATTGGTAGCGCGCCCAGTTGACCTTTGGATGGGGCCGAATTCGAATCCCACGAGCGCCAAGGAGCACTGCTTGAGACCTATGACGAACAGGTCTGACACGAGAGACACTCAATGCAGCCCCTGATCAGCATCGACCGCGCCGCTGGGCGCCCCTTGCAAATCCAGATCTATGAATCGATCCGATCCCAGATCTTGAGCGGGATTCTCAAAGCCGGGAAGCAGCTGCCATCCTCGCGAAGTCTCTCGGAGCAACTGGGCATCGCCCGCAACACGGTCGTGCTGGCTTACGAGCGACTTGCTGCCGAGGACTATATCAACTCAAAGACCAAGGCCGGCATCTTCGTCAACGACAGGCTTCCAGATGCCGCCGTCCTGATCCAATCCGGTTACTCGACCGTGACATCGAAGGCACAACGCATTCGTCTTGGAAAGAATCCGGGATTTTCAGGACGCGCACCTGTGCTTTGGACGGAACAGCGCGCGCGACCGCGGTTCGACTTTTTTGTCGGCCGCCCGCACGCCGACAGCTTTCCGACGAGCTTTTGGCGCAACGCCACCGCGCGCCATCTGGCCTTTGCGCACGGTATTCAAACCCAATATGGCGATCCATGCGGGCTGGGTGCGCTACGCGCGGCAATCAGCGACCATTTGCGGACAACGCGCGGCATCGAGGCGGATGCCGACCAAGTCCTGATCACCTCAGGCATTCAAGGGGCGCTCAATCTGCTGGCACGCGTCTTCGTCAACGGGACCGGAGACACCGGCGTTGCCATCGAGAACCCCTGCTATCAGGGCGCAGCTTTCTTGTTCAGCAGTTACGGCGCTCATATACACCCCGTTCGGGTGGACGATCATGGGTTGATCGTTTCTCAACTCGAAGAATTTCGCGGCAACCTGATCTATGTCACGCCGTCGCATCAGTTTCCAACGGGCTGCACCATGAGCCTCGACCGCAGGCTTCACCTGCTGAGCTGGGCCTATCAAACAGGAAGCTATGTCATCGAGGACGATTACGACAGCGACTTTCGGTACGATGGACCACCTCTGACCGCCCTTGCCGGGCTGGATCGCCGTGGACACGTCATCTACCTGGGCACGTTTTCCAAATCGATCGGCGCTGGAATCAGGATCGGCTACGCGGTTGTTCCGCGCCATCTGCTCGAGCAGGCACGGATCGTGAAGGCTTTACTCGATAATGGCGCGCCCTGGCTCGAACAGGCGGTACTCGCGGATTTCCTGCAAGAAGGCGCGTTCCTCCGGCATCTTCGTCGTATCCGACGATCGTACATGGCTGCTCGGGATGCCCTGGTCGATGCGATCGAGCATCACTTCCCGGGTGGCGTCCTTTCAGGCCGCGAATGTGGCATGCACATGATGTGGACGTTGCCCCCCGATCTGCCCGCGGCGGATGAAATACAGCGTGTCGCGCTCAGCCGTGGCGTGGGGCTCTATCCACTTTCGAAAGCGGCGGCCCACGAGTACGGTAAAGCACAATTGCGCGATCGGACACTTGTCCTTGGCTACACGGCATTGTCGGAAGGCGAAATCCGCGAGGCGATCGCGCATGTTGCTGCGGCAATCAAAGACCATGTGACCTAGCGGATCGGGCCGCCGCTGCCGTCAGCCATATCCGCGACATCGAGAAGTCTCCGCAGACAAGGGGCTGCCCGACCCAATGGGGCGGGCGCCAGGGAGATTTGGGAAGTCCGTGCCGCCAGATGGACGTGAGGCCAGTTGGAAGGACGGACGGCATCGAGGTGCCGCTGTCGGAGCAACTTCGTCCCGCCCTTGCTCTGGACCAATTCTAAACTGCGCCGCTGGTCCAAGCCTTCCTCGAAAATCACCCTTAGCCTCCCCTCAGCGTAGATCGTAGCGAGGGAGACTATCCATGGCGGTTTATCAAAGCATGCAGCGCGTGCGGTTCTCGAGTGAGGACGGCTACAAGAAATTCCAGATGGTTTTCTCCAACGTGCGTCATCACCTGAAGAAACTTCCGGGGTTTCTGCATTTGACATGGTGGGTGCATCCGGACGATCCACACTGGTACAACGAGGTCAGTTTCTGGACCAGCTTCGAAGCTCTGAAGGACTGGCACATGGACACGTACCACAAGCACGCCAAGGAGTGGGCTGTCCGTACCGGCGCGATCATGGAAGACATCATCGTCAACTTCGAATACAAGAACGCCCGCCTCATTCGCGTCTGCCCGGCTTGCGCCCATATCTCCGATACGCCGTTCGATGTCGCCCAGGAGCAAGCCGCCCTCGCCCAACCCTGCCCCAAATGCGGGTTCATATTTCCGGTGATGGCGGAAACCGGAAACAGTACGGCGGTCTTCAAGGATGTCGCTCCGGTGCCGACATCCATTGCCGCGGAGTAGTCGCTCGATCCGGCGGGCCGGAGGGCCACACCGCTCGAGCAATGATCTGCGGCCCCTCGACGAGGCGGCAGGTCTCTGTAACGCACCGAATCACTGCAGCAAAAGGCGTCTTCGATGTTGGGGCGAACGCGGCGAAAGCTTCCGGTGACTGTCCTGTCCGGCTTTCTCGGCGCCGGCAAGACGACCTTGCTGAACGCGCTGCTGCTGAACCGGGTCGGACGGCGGATCGCGGTCATCGTCAATGACATGTCGGCGGTGAATATCGACGCTGCACTGATCAAATCTGGAACTGCGCAGCTGTCCCGCACCGAGGAAACGCTGGTTGAACTGAGCAATGGCTGCATCTGCTGTACGCTTCGCGGAGATCTCGTCGACGAGGTCAGGAAACTTGCGAAACAGGCTCGGTTTGACAATCTCGTCATCGAAGCAACGGGCATCTCCGAGCCGCTGCCGATCGCGGCGGCATTTGCCTATCGGGATGAATATGGCTTGAGCCTGGATGATGTCGCCTTTATCGACAATATGGTCACCGTCATCGACACGGCCCAGATTTCCCAGAACTTTTGGTCGCGGGACTTTCTCAACTCCAGAGGGGCCGCAGCGTCGGACGACAAGCGCACCATCGTTGAGCTCCTGGCTGATCAGATCGAATTCGCTGACACGATCATCCTGAACAAGATTTCATCGGCCCGCATCGACCAGCGCCGCTCCGCGTACTCGATTGTGCGCGGGTTGAACTCTGACGCGACGATACTCGAGGCTGATTTCGGGCGTGTGAGCCTTCGAGATCTGATCGACGTCAACCGGTTTGACGCCGAGCGAGCACGAATGCATCCGCTCTGGAAGAAGGAGCTCGAGGGCTTCAGGGACCATGTTCCTGAAACGGAGGAGTACGGCATTTCGAGTTTCGTCTATCGTGCACGGCGTCCGTTTGATCCAACCCGGCTTTCAGAATTCATCGCCAGTCCCTGGAACGGGGTCTTGCGAGCCAAAGGCTTCTTCTGGCTTGCAAGCCGCCCCCGATGGGTCGGCGAACTCAGTCAATGCGGCGCTCTCGTGCGGACGACCGGAAAACGCTGGTGGTGGTCGGCGATCGGCAAGACCCTTTGGCCGAGTGATCCGCTATGGCGCAGCGAGCTAGAGGCTTCCTGGGACCCCAGATATTGCGATCGCAAGCAGGAGCTCGTTTTCATCGGTACGGATATTGATGCCGACGAGCTGCGCAGAAGGCTAGATCTATGCCTGACGGACTCCTGTCCCTCTCAGGTGCATTCAGAACTGGTCGACGAGGAAGACTGCTTTCCGCCCTGGCTTGCAAAAGCCGATCTCCATAGCGGCGCCTAGACGCCGCGCGGGTCGCCGCGGCAAGATGTCGAAAACAGGCCCCATGTAGAGTCGCCGGCGGTCGCTGAACCGACGGTTTGGCCGAAAAGCTTGACACGTCGAGCGCGTCAGCGGCACAATTTCATCCTTCCGGAGTTCGCTAAACGATCGCGTGCGCACTATTGATGCGATCATGTTCCGCGTGGCTGGGCCGTTGAGGATGCGGGCGTCTCTTGCGCGAGGGTACTGAAACCGCGACAATCCCGACTGTTTCGGAACTTGTCAGGGGAATTCCACACAGATGCAGTTTGATGACGTGATCCTCGGTCGCCGGAGCATCCGCGGTTACAAACCCGATCCGGTACCCAAGGCGCTGATTGCGGAAATCATTGGCTTGGCGATGCGCGCTCCGTCGTCGATGAACACTCAGCCCTGGAATTTCTACGTCATCACCGGCGAACCGCTGGATCGAATCCGCGCCGGCAATACCGAGCGGATGGTGGCGGGCATTCCGCAGTCGCGCGAGTTTCGCACGGGTCAGCCCTTTGCAGGCAAGCACCGCGACCGGCAGGTCGGTGTCGCCAAGCAATTGTTCTCCGCGATGGGGATCGAGCGCGACAACAGGGACAAGCGCCAGGACTGGGTCCTGCGCGGCTTCCGTCAATTCGACGCGCCCGTCTGCGTGATCATAACCTATGACCGCGTGCTCGACGGCAGCGACGATACGCCCTTCGACTGCGGCGCCGTGGCGACGGCTCTGGTCAATGCTGCCTGGTCTCGCGGGCTCGGCGCCGTGATCAACAGCCAGGGCATCATGCAATCTCCCGTGGTGCGCGAGCACGCGGGCATCGCCGACGATCAGGTCATCATGAAGAGCATCGCACTGGGCTGGCCGGATGAAACATTTCCGGCGAATGCGGTGGTGTCGGAGCGGAAGTCGGTCGAGGAGGCGACCGTGTTCGTTGGGTTTGAGAAGTAGCGGCGCGCAGGCGAAGGGGCTGGAGATGCAGCAATGATCCGCGCGATGGCTCGATATGCGCTTGTGCTGGCAGCCGCCTTTGCCGCCACCTTGACGCCGGTTGCCTGCCTTGGCGAAGGCAGCAAGCCGTTGCCCGCCAAGGCAACACAGGAGCTGCCGGGCGAGCTGCTTTCGCTGCTCGAACAGAAGAGGATGCCAAAATATTCGCCGATCATCATGCGCCTCTTCAAGGAGGACGCGGAGCTCGAAGTCTGGAAGCAGGACACGGCCGGCCGTTTCCAGATCCTCAAGACCTATCCGATCTGCCGGTGGTCGGGCGATCTCGGGCCGAAGTTGCGCGAGGGCGACCGGCAGGCGCCGGAGGGATTTTATACCATTACACCCGAGTTGATGAATCCCAACTCCAACTTCTATCTGTCGATCAATCTCGGCTTCCCCAACAGCTTCGACAAGGCGAACAGGCGCAACGGCAGCTTCCTCATGATTCACGGCGATTGCTGGTCGAGCGGTTGCTATGCCATGACCGACGAACAGATCAGCGAAATCTATGCGCTGGCGCGCGACTCCCTCAGCGGCCGGCCATCGTTCCAGGTCCAGGCCTATCCGTTCCGCCTGACACCGGAAAACCTGGCGCGACATCGGAATAGTCCCGATCTGGCCTTCTGGAAAATGCTCAAGGTCGGCAACGATCACTTCGAGACGACGCAACGCGAACCCAAGGTAGATGTGTGCGACCGCCGCTATGTCTTCGATGCGCAACCACCTCCGAACTCGCCGCACGCTCTCATGTTCAACGCGACGGAAAAATGCCCGCCCTTCGTCGTCGATCCCGAGATCGCGCGGCGGGCGCTGCAAAAACAACGCGCCGACGAACGCGCATACGCGCAATTGGTTGAAGACAATGTGCCGGCGGCCCCGATCTACAGCGGACTCGACGGCGGCATGAACAAGGCTTTCCAAGCGCGGTTTCCGGGTCGCGTGACGCTTGCGAAAGTGATGCCGTATGCATCCTACATGCCGCAACTGCCTCCGATCCCGTGGATCGACAGTGGCGGCTCGTTGACGAGCAGATGGTTTGGACGTTCGTTCGCCGGGCTGGCCGTGTGTGATGCGGCTCCCGGCGGCGCCCCGTCGGGCCGGTGCTGAACGACGTGCTGGCGGAGGGAGAGGAACTGGGTTCGAACCTTCTCCGCCGGTGGGCAGTTCTCGCTGGGACCGGCTGCTTTGATGATTATGAAGTGGCCGACGGCTTAAGTGTTCCAGCATGGGACCAATACCCTCGGGACAGTGGGGTAAGCCGGGCCATCATGCTGACCGGGCTGGATGTTCCGTTAAAGCGCTGTGGTCAGGTCAGATTATAGCGTTTCCGCCGGTGGGGACGGGATCGGTGTCTGGTTGGGGTAAAAAGCGTTGCCTTTGGACGCCGCCGTTGTTCCCGGCCTACAGCGGCTGCGGACGTGCTCAGGCTCCCTTGCAACTTCGCCGATGGGCAGCTGGAACGGATGATCGTCGGTACCATCAGTCGTATGAGCGAGCGAGTTCTCTACGAAAGCAGCAACGGTGACGTCTGGGCGCTGCTGGAGGATTGAGAGAAGGCGCTCAGGCCGACCATTTGTCTTCCTCAGGCGCGCTTCGTCGTCGTTGATGCGCCCGGCCAGGTCGGCAGCGGTTTCATGATCCTCCGTAGTGGCGATGGGCTCGCCATCTTGTTTCTTGATCTTTTGGCCTTCGGCGGTCACCGGAAAATCATCGGGTGCTAATCGCTTCTTGGAAGTGGACATGTGTCTTCCTCCTGTAGCCGCGATGATAGCACGCCGCCCAACGAGCCCTCAGTTGATTCAGACGGTTGGACCAGGCCGGGCGAAAGATCCGTCCTAGCTTGCGAAGTTTGCGAAACGGCGGATCCCCGTCGGCGGGGAAATCTTTGCCCGCCAACTTGAAATTTCAGCGTGAATGTCCATTTACCATCCAGTCGCCATCCAGTTGGATGGACAAATGGATGTACCCTCCATGACCGACAATGTACGCGAACTGCGACCCCGGACCCCGGATACGGAGAAGGTCACAATCAACCTAGGCTATGTGGACCTCGGCCAGGTCGATCTCATGGTGCAGGAAGGATTTTACTCGAACCGCACCGATTTCATCCGGACGGCGATCCGCAACCAGCTCGAGCGGCACGCGGATGTGGTCAAGCAATCCACGGCCCGTAAAAGTCTGGACCTGGGGCTGCGTAATTATGCCCGCGTCGATCTCGAGAGGGCGCGGCGCGACGGCGAGATGCTGCACATCAACGTTCTCGGCTTGGCGACCATCGACCAGGACGTCACGCCCGAGCTGGCGCGCGCCACAATTGCCTCGGTCTCGGTGCTCGGAGCCCTTCATGCCAGCCCCGCGGTCAAGGCCGCTCTCGCCGACCGAACGAGGTGAAACGATGCTGAATCCAGCCATGGTCCGCGAAGCGACTCGCCTCACACGTGCCGGCCAACCGGTCGAAGCCACTGCAGTGCTGCAGCGAATGCTGCGCGGCGATGGCGGCCCCCCAGCGACAAGGGGAAATGCTGTGCCTGTCGAGCCTGCAAGGCTTGAGCCGCCGACAATCGAGCTGAAGGCCAATGTCGTCGAGGAGAAGGAGAGCGGGCCGTCCACGCAAGCCACGCCTGCCAAACAACTCAAAGGCCTCGCGCCCTTCGGCAGCATTAAAGATCTTTCCGGTTTCAGCCTGCCAGGTCCGGTCGGGCGCGCTCCACTGTCCAAGGCGGATATTGCACCGGAGGGCACAAGGTTCGTCTCTGCCACCTTCACCAACGCGGCGGGAAGTCGGACCTACAAGCTGTTCATACCCAGCCGCGCTGATGGAGGACCGCGCCCCCTCATTGTCATGCTTCACGGCTGCACCCAGTCACCCGACGATTTCGCCGCCGGCACCCGGATGAATTTTCGGGCGGACGAGCGGGATTGCTTCGTTGTCTATCCGGAGCAGCCACGCGGAGCCAACCATGCGAAATGCTGGAACTGGTTTCGCACGGGTGACCAGCGCCGAGATAGCGGCGAGCCTTCGCTGATCGCCGGGATCACCCGCCAGATCATGCGGGAGCATCCTATCGATCCCAAGCGCATCTACGTCGCAGGACTGTCGGCCGGCGGGGCCGCCGCGGCCATCATGGGTGCGACGTACCCCGACCTATACGCCGCCATTGGCATCCACTCCGGCCTGGCTTGTGGGGCTGCCAGCGACCTTCCGTCCGCACTGGCCGCTATGCAGCGGGGCAGCGCTGGACCGATCGGGACGGCCGGCGCCTGGGTGCCCACCATCGTCTTCCATGGCGATCGCGACACCGCGGTGCATCCGAGAAATGCTGACCGGATTCTCGGTGGGCCCAGCGACGATGCGAGCCTGAGGACGAAGGTTATTCGCGGGCGAGTACCTGAGGGGCACGCGTATACCCGCACTATCCTCACCGATGGAGGGGGCTTGGACCTGTCCGAGCACTGGAGCGTCCACGGCGCCGCCCATGCCTGGTCGGGAGGCAGTCCTGCCGGGTCCTACACGGATCCGCGCGGGCCGGACGCGACCAGGGAGATGCTGCGTTTCTTCCTCGAGCATTCGCTGGCAAGCTTCACGCGGAGATAGGGCGCAGCCTGAATTCGCAATCGCCGGATCCCCGTTTGACTGAACGCGACGGAGCGGGCCGCCGCCGTGTAGTTGCAAACACTTCTCGTGCAGGAGGACAATGCCCGGGTCGGCCTATCTTCTCAGAAAGCCGAGGGGAGGCCGCTCACCACCGAATGTCCGGTCACGACTAGCTCCGGTTGCTGCACCAGCAACGCGGCGACCCCGACCAGCAACAGCATCGAGGCGATCATGATGGCAATCCACTTCCTGTCGTCCATGGACACACCAATGCCCGCTGCGCCACCTCGTTCCGAGCATGACCGCGGCCCACGCTGCAAAACATCACGAAGATCTCAGCCGTTCGAACTCCGGCAGAGGTCGTTGAACTTGGCCCGCATCGTCGAGAGCAGCAGTCCGGCGGAGACGTCGCGACGCCTGCCCGCTGTAGCATGTGGAGTTCGCGCTCCTAGGCGCGGATCTGCCCACGCATACGCACGATCTCGTCCCGGATCCGGTAGAGTTTCATGAGCGCAGCACCGCGGACCAGCGAAGGTGAGGCCTTTTGACCGCAAGGACTCCGCACCCCTACTCTCGCTCGGAATGGACGCCCATGACCGCGCCGCAGCCTTCGCCTCCTTCGAAACCGCGGTCACGCTGAGCCCGTCGACGGCGCTCGGCTTCATCCTTCGCAGCGTCGTGCATAGCTGGGCGAGCCGGCGATCGCGTGGGGGGAGCGCGGGCTGCGGCTTAGCCCTTTCGACCCCTGGGCGTTCGCGGCCTTCGGTTCGCAGGCGATCGGGCACTTCTTGCAAGGTCGGTGGGAGCAAGCGGCCAAGGCCGCGTACCGCGCCGTTCAGTCGAACCCCGCCCACAGCATCAACTACGTCATTTCGATTGGACCTCTGGTCGCCCTCGGCCGGCTCGACGAGGCGAGAGCCGCTGCGGCCCGGGTGCTCGAGTTGCAGCCCAATTTCCGGGTTAGCCGACAGTTTGCTGGCGTCGGTTGCGAGCCGGCCCTCGCATCGAGGCTCGGTGAAGGGTTGATTGCAGTAGGGCTGCCTGAATAGGCCCTCCGCCATCCGGAAAGCTTGGAGCAATGGGACAATAGTTGGTGAGCATTAGAACCACTGCGCTGGCTTCCTTCACCAACGCCTCGATCTTGGAGCGACTGCCCGACTTTGGCCTCGTATTGGGGCGCACAATCGCAGCTTCAATCGCCCCGTGGGACTCGGAAATTTGAAAGCGGAAGATGCGTGCGCCGTAGACCGCGACTTCATCACGCGGGCAAGGTGGGCGCCGACAGAAACCAGCCAGCGCACGGCAAGTCAGCCTGACCTGCATCTACCAACAGCGGAGCCATTCATGGTGAGAACCACATTCGCGGTCGCGTTCCTGCTCTTTATCTCGATCTCGCTGGCACTCGGGCAAGAGAAGCTATCGGCCGAGAGTGCGAGCGCCATTCTTCAGAAGAATTTTGCATCCGCGTACAATCGGGGCGACCTCGATGCCATGGCGGCAGCATTCGACGAGAATGCAATCAGAGTTACTCCTAGCGGAATCTTCCAAGGCCGCGCTGACATACGACGAAGCTTTCAAGAAGCTTTGAAAATAGGACTGCACGACTACTCAGTCAGGCGTGTCATATCTCACAGCGAAGGTTCGTTCATACTCAACGTCGGAGAGTGGCAAGCCAAAGTGGGCGATCAGCCCTTCCATGGCTACTACAGCGCAATACTGGCGGGCGAGGGCGACGAAACGAGGATCATTGAAGAGACGGTCAGCATCGCGGCTCCATAAGGCCGCGTTGCAGGTAGCTCATTCTTTTCCTTTTGGCACCATTCGACCTTCATGCACCTCATGCGTTACGGCCCGGCTGTCCTCTGAAGCAAGCAAGCGCTTCACCAGTCGCTCACCACACCAGAGCTCGACGGAATTGCCGTGCAGCATCTGCCTCGCCCAGACGACGGCGTCCTCGTCGTTGGCGCAGGCGAACGTGCGGGAGTTCTCGTGACCATTCGCATCAACGATGCAGGCTCGATATTGCATTGCCAGTCTCTCTACTCGGCGTTCAGGTTCGACCGAACTGTAAGCACTGGCTCGCAAAAATCGAACTATTTTCGTTCGCGTAGACCTAGCCGCGCGTGCGGGAATGAGCACGACTGCTGAATTGGGATCGGCGCGTGGTCTTGCACACGTGATGCCGATGTGCAGGCAAGTCAGCGCACCCCCTGCACACGCTGCGGTGGCACCTCAAGCACCTACAAAGGTGAATTGACTATCGCCGGCAGAATCAGGATAGCGTCCGCCAGTATTTCTCGCTTGCGGTTCCACGACCAGCAGCGCCCAATCTCGCCAAGTGAACGGTTTGCCGCCGGTTGCGTTGTGGCTGGCAGCCCAGGCGTCGTGTCTGCTGTGCTCTGAACATGAGAGATGCGAGAGGATGCACCTGAGCAACTCCCAAGACATCGGAGCGAGATCAATCATTCTCTTGGTCGAGGATGAAGATCTTCTTCGTGAAATGCTCGAAGAGACATTGCTGGAGGCCGGTTTTGGCGTCCTCAGCGCCGCATCCGGCGAGGAGGCTGCCGACCTGCTCAGCGGGAGTTCTCTGCCCCGAGCCCTAATCACGGATATCAATCTGGGACGCGCCAGAATGGACGGGTGGGCGCTGGCCCGTCGCGTCCGGGAGCACGATCCAAGCTGCGCGATAATCTACGTCTCCGGCGATAGCGCCCATCGCTGGGTCTCGAAAGGCGTGCCGCGCAGCGTAATCCTGCCCAAGCCCTTCGCGCCAGCGCAGTTGGTCGAGGCTCTATCCGATCTCCTCATCCGAACGTCATAGCTGCCCGGCGCGCGAAAAGGGATGCATAGGCCTCCAGTTCACCCTAGGCTTATCCGAACGATAAGCACG
Source organism: Bradyrhizobium sp. NDS-1 (assembly GCF_032918005.1). Taxonomy (NCBI): domain Bacteria; kingdom Pseudomonadati; phylum Pseudomonadota; class Alphaproteobacteria; order Hyphomicrobiales; family Nitrobacteraceae; genus Bradyrhizobium; species Bradyrhizobium sp. NDS-1. Next base: position 576,056 of record NZ_CP136628.1, on the reverse strand, counting down.
ATCTCACGCTTAGGGAGTACCAAGTGTCGATTGAGTTCCGCAACAACGTCCAAGTCCGCGGCCGCGGCGAGCGTGCCATGATGTTCGCTCATGGGTTCGGGTGCGACCAGAACATGTGGCGCTTCGTGGCCCCGGCATTCGAAGACGAATTCAGGACGGTTCTGTTCGATCACGTCGGAGCGGGCCGGTCGGACCTCACTGCTTACGATCGCCAGAAGTACTCCAAATTGTCCGGTTATGCGGACGACGTCGCCGAGATCGGCCAGGCGCTCGATCTGAAGGGCGCAGTCTTCGTGGGACATTCCGTCAGCGCCATGATCGGGGTCTTGGCTGCGATCAAGAACCCCTCGTTGTTCGACAGCCTCATCCTTGTGGGGCCTTCTGCGCGCTACATCGATGATGGCGACTATGTCGGCGGTTTTAGCGCTCAACAGATCGAGGAGCTTCTCTCCTTTTTGGAAGAGAACCACATGGGCTGGTCGGCGCGGATGGCGCCCGCCATCATGGGCAATCCCGATCGTCCTGAACTCGGCGAGGAGCTGACCAACAGCTTCTGCCGTACGGATCCCGCGATCGCCAAGGAGTTCGCCCGGGTCACGTTCCTCTCCGACAATCGCGCGGACTTGGACAAGGTCAACGCTCGCACGCTGATCCTGCAGTGCAGCGAAGACATAATCGCCGGGCAGCAGGTGGGTGCGTACGTGCAGCGCAACATCCCGAACAGCAAAATGGTGGTTCTGAAGGCAACCGGCCATTGTCCCAACCTGAGCGCGCCCGACGAAGTCGTTGCCGCAATCCGAGATTTCGTCTGAATGAACAATAATTACCCCGCCGACAGCGATTTCGAAGACCTCTACGAAAACGCGCCGTGCGGGTACCTGTCCGTTCGTCCGGATGGCCGCATCGATCGTGCCAATCGGACCTTGGCGGGCTGGATGGGCTACCAGCCCGATGACCTCCCAGGGATGCGGCTCAGCGACCTGCTCAACATGGCCGGTCGCATATTCCTGGAAACCCATGTCGCGCCGCTGCTCCGGATGCAGGGCTTCTTCGATGAATTCGCGCTTGATCTCCTTACGAAAAGCGGGACACGGTTGCCGGCGATCGCGAACGCCCGCGAGCGTCGAAATGATAGCGACGCACTCCTGTTCACTCGTCTGACGATCATGCGTGCCGCGGACCGGCGCCGTTATGAGCGTCAGCTGATCGATGCCCGCAAAGAGAGCGACGAGCTCAAGGCAGTTTTGGAAGAGCGCCTGCGACAGGAGCGCGAGAACGCGGAGCTGCGCGAGCAGTTCATCGCCGTGCTCGGCCACGACCTGCGCAACCCTCTCGCATCCATTGCGGCCGGTGCACGGCTGATGCTCAAGGCTAAGACGCCGGAAGACGCGCTGCGGCTCGAGGCCATGATGCAGAGCAGCGTCGGCCGAATGGCCAAGATGATCGAGAGCGTCATGGACTTGGCACGAGGCCGCCTCGGCGGCGGCATCTCGCTGTCCAAGTCAATTACGGCGATTGAACCCGTGCTAGACCAGGTCGTCGCCGAATTGACGGCGGCCCGTCCGGCGCGCCGCATCGAAGCCAGCTTCGAAGTCGAGACACCGGTCTTCTGCGATCCGGCCCGTATCGCCCAATTGTTCTCGAACCTGCTCGGCAACGCAATCAGCCACGGCGCGCCGGATCAGCCAGTGCGGGTCCAAGCTGCCGCCAAAGCAGAAATGTTCGAGCTCTCGGTGGCCAATGGAGGCGCGGCTATTCCGGAAGAGGCGCGGACGCGCCTGTTTCAGCCGTTCTACCGAGGAAAGGCGCACGGCCCTTCTGAAGGATTGGGACTTGGTCTGTACATCGCGTCTGAAATAGCGAAGGCGCACGGAGGTTCAATCGAGGTCGACTCGACCGACGCGGAAACCAAGTTCACCTTGCGAATGCCCCTCGAAGGCGATGGATCGCTCCGGCCGCATTCCGCGCCATAAACCGAGCGCTCTTGAGTGGGCATCGTTCGGAGAAATTGATCGAGGCAGGGCTCTTAGCGCGGCTATTGCCGTGTATTGAGCATTAGGAACACGCGCTGACTTCTCGGCATCTTCTATTGCAATTTCATATTCAATGCCGCCTTTCGAAAATGAACGAGCGATTGTCGTGACTGGTTCTCATTACCTCAGGATCTTCCGGCGTCGGGCGTGCCGGACCTTCTACCGAAGCTGTCTGGAGGAGCGGCGGAAAAAGGGCGTGCGCCTGCTCCGCGGCTGGCTCACTGCGCAGCAGCGCGCACAATTCGATCGGAATGGCTATTTCGAAGTGGTCGGGTCCGACACGGGTATCTCTCCGGGATAATCATAGACGAACTCGAGGTCGGACCGTCCAGCAGCGCCTAAAGTCAGCAACGGATGAGCCGGCTCGGTGATGAGTTGGCGTTCCAGCCGACGAATTCGAGCCCCCCGATTATCCCGGCAGGTCTCTCGGCGCTATGGGCGTGATCGCTCTCACTACCTAAGCTCTAGCTAGAGGTAGCGTAAAGGAGAAGACGGCGCCGCGCATTCGGCTCTCAGCCCAGAGCTCGCCCCCGTAGCTTTCAACGATTGTTCTGGCAATTGGAAGCCCCAGCCCAGTCCCCTGTGGCTTCGTCGTTACAAATGCATCGAAGATTTCGGTTAGCTGCTCATTGGAGATCCCCGGGCCAGAATCGGATATCCTCGCCTCCACCTTGCCAGTATCAGTCAGATTAGTTCGGATTGTCAGTTCATGCGGATTGGCAACATCTTCCATCGCGTCGATGCCGTTCATCACCAAGTTGATGATGACCTGCTGCAGATGAATCGGATCGCAGCGCACCCATAATTGCTCCGTTGCCAGAATGGTGCGTAAAACTACTCCTCGCCTTGTGACTTCAGGAGATACGATCCTGACGACGTCGCGAACCGTGGCGTTCAAGTTAAGAGGCTGCAGATCAGCTCCCGTTCTGTTGTTGAGCAAGTTCCGCAATCCGTTGATAATTTCGCTCGCACGTTGCTCATCACGGACGATGTCGGAAAGGATTTCTCCAAGTTGAGCGACATCTAGTGGATGAGCCTTGATCAACATCTGCGCGGCCTCGGCATTGCTCAAGATAGCACCGAGCGGCTGATAAAGTTCATGAGCAATCGCGGACGAGAGAACGCTTGCGGTCGTTACCCTGTTCAGGCGGACGACCTCATGCCGGCGACTAGTTGCCTCCGCCTGGGCGACAATGCGTCGCCGTCGCTCGACGAGCAGCAATGCAATGATGCCGGCTTGCAGCAAGATGGCCGCCAAAATACCGGTCAGTTGCGGTCGATATTGCTCCCAAAGGCTGGGCACGTGAAAGAACAATTCACTGCCTGGCGGTAATTGGCCTTCGCTAATATTCCAGCGCTTCAGTTCTCTCGAGTCGAACCTGGGATGTGCAGCAGGAATTGGAGGCATTTTGATGCTGCCCGGCGACTCGCCGTTCAGAATGCGGACGGCAACTGCGGCGGTCTGCCGACTGACGTCGGATGTATTCGTCATCCGGCCGCCGACAACCCCTAGGCCGAAGAAGGCGTCTTGCTCCGAAAACATAGGCGCGTTAGCAACCGCGTGAATGCGGCCTATGGCCGCCTTTCCTTCGTGTACGACGCCAGCTGCATCCACCAACATCTGCCCGTAGACGATGAAGGTTCGGGGTGGAAGGATAGCGACCTGCTGAAGAATCTGCTCCAGCGAGAGTTCATTAGAATAAGTGATTTCGACCCGGCTTGCCAACGGCTCGAACAGCTTGCGCATTTCCTGCAACCAAAGCTTTTCGATTGGAGAATTTCCCATCACGACGAAAACCTTGGTCGTCTCTGGAACCAAATTCAAGATCTGGTGGAGAGTACTTAGCACGTCGACGTCTACCGAAACCATTGCATCGGTTGCTGGTGCATTAGCAGACATCTGCTGCGCAAGGGCAGCGTACAAGGTTGGGATCGAAGGAAAAATTCGCTTCCGGTTCTGCTGAAAAAATCGTGCCGCGGGACCGCCAATCGTCATGATCAGGTCGAGCTTGCGCGCCGAAAACACCGCGTTCACGTAGCTGACAAATGCGTCTTCATTTCCGTCGGGAAACCGGGCTGTCGACAGCGACACCTCAAAGATGTCGATCGGATCTTTCGATTGGATCCTCAGCTCTTCCCGTATCTTTCTACCGTAATCGTCCCATGGCGAAAAATCACGACCAACGGAATGAACGATCAGCACCCGCTTTGGCTGGGAGAAAGCGGTGCCGGACATCGCCAGGAGCAGAACGAGTGAACTGATATATATTCGGGTTTTCATCTGAAAGGGCAGCCGATGCGCGATAAACTGTGACCCAGAATCCCAATCCTAAGCGATTCAGCGAGCTCCTGGGCAAGCATTCATGAAATCAATGCCACGACGATTCGTCGCAATATTTAAGAAACTGGGCTGCCTTCATGCGGAATCTTGTCCAGGGCATCGATGAGCAGCTTCGATAGAAACGGCTTCTTTAGAAACGCAATACAGCCCGCGTCAAAGGCTTCTTGCCTAATGGCCTCACTATCGATCGCAGTCATGATAATGACCGGCAATTCTCTGCCTGACGAGATCAATCGCCGCTGTAGTTCGATGCCTGAGATACCAGCGAGGTGAACGTCCAGGAGCAAACAATCAGCTGCGCACCCGGCATCGGCCTCTAAAAACGACTCCGCCGATGCAAACGTCAGAACTCGGAATCCATAGGCTGACAAAAGGCGGTTTAAACCTTGCAGCATGCTCGGGTTATCATCGACTACCGCTATAGTGCGCATGGCGACACATCATTGCCGTTTACAGTATTCCCTATGACAAGATCTCCCAGACTAATTGCACTGGCAAACCGCCAGATCTCAGGGCTTCAAGTCGATTCCCAGCTTCGTTCGCATGTCCTTGAACACGACCGCGATCGCCTCGATGATCAGTCGTTCGCGGTTCGCCTTGCAATAGACAATTAGTTCGTGCTCGGCCTCTTTGGCTTTGACGATATCCATATAGTGCTTGTGGGCAAGTCCGTTGTACCAGCCGCTATACCAGGCTGCCAACCGGTCGGCATCGCCCTGCCAAGTCCCCGCGAGTTGAGCGCACGTCAGTTTCTGAACATCCAAGAATCCGTTACCGTCGGCATAGGTACTGAGATCGACCTGTGAGCGAGCAGGCAAGATCCCTGCTCCGCAGAGCACTACCGTCATAGCGAGTAGTCTAAGCATTTCAGCTCTCCCGACTGCCCCTGAACGACCGCTGGCGCGGCCAACATCTGCTACGCCAGCGCTCGATACATCGCGCGACACTTGATCAAGATACCTTTTTCACGGGCGGTACCTTCCAAGATCCTTTGAGGATTGATGGACTGTTCTCGCGGGGCCAATACAGGCGCATCATCAAAATGAAATCTCCGGGAGGTGCCGGCAACCAGTTCGATTCCTTGTCTTTGCCGGGCGACTCTTTCTGGATGTAGAGATCAGTGGAGCCGTCCGGGTTCGACTTCAATTTCTCTCGCGCGCTGATTGAATATCGGTTCAGCGGATTGTCGACGAAGAAATAGCTGGAGTCATACATCGTGAGGGACCAGAATCCCTCAGCCGGAGGCAGTTGTCCCTTGGGATAACGCATCACGTACTTGTTGGCGCCGTTATATTTGCGGCCTTCCCCGTCCTTCTGTGACGTCGGATAGACTGCATCTTGCGGCCGATTGGCCCCCAGCCCTATTGCGGTGACGAGCGCGCGCATCAGATAGTCAGTGCCGTAGATGCCGGTCTTGGTCGTAAAGGCCCAACCGTTCTCGTCGGTCACATCCTTATTTACCTTGAACTGCAGCATGATTCGATCAAAGGCAACCTCGGGGATGCGCTTGACGAAATCCGCCTTGAGCTTGCTCGAGTCGAAATCTCGTCCGGGGACAATGCCGAGCTTGCCAAATTTTGCCAACTGCGGTGCATCTGCCGCCGATGGAGGATTATCCTTCATCAGCTTGCAAAGAAGCGTGAAGTACTCGACCGCATCCATCCGGTTGACTTGCTCGCGCACCGCCGTCTTCATGTCGATCGATGAGTCGACAGTTCCTGGAGGTGGGGTGTAAGGCTTGCCGTATGAGCTCAGCGGCACCAGCTTGAATTCATCCTGCAACTTGTGCACTTCGGCGTAGTCCTCCGCTGTGCCGGTGCAGTAAATGCGCCCAAGTAGCCAAACGATTGCGGTGGGCGACTTGTACTGCTTAACTCCCTCCGGCAGCGTGCCCTTCCAGCCAGGGCCAGTGATCGCATAGATCTGTGCACCAGTGCCAGTTGTGCGCTTGCCCGGGACTTCGAAGACGGTGGTCCAGCCGTCTAGCATCGGGAATAGCGCATAGCGACCCTTCATGTCGGGAATGCTGAGCACCCACGGCTCTTTGCTGACATCGAAGAACGATGTCGTGTAAAGCGTGTCGGCGTTCGGCGCGGTCACGTCTCGAAAGGATGCGTCCGGATATTGCCGCAGCTTGATTATCTGACCCATCGGCCCGCGTGTTCCGACCGGAGACGCCACATTGGTGATGACTCTGCGCGTCATCTCCATGGTCACAAGCGGATAGCCGAAGATGTAGGCATCGGTGGCAAGCAGAAAATCCTCAACGCCCTCTCCGATGCCGAGGAAAGAACCGAGTTCGGCTCGGCTGATGGTGCTTGCGGAGGCGCCCATCAGCAGGCTGATGCCGCCTAATGTGAGATTGCGTCGCGTAAGGCCCATTGCAGAGTCTCCGTTCGATCGGATCGTTGGTGGGGTGGCATCTTCTTCAAGATCAAAAAGCCGGACGAAGCCCGGCGAAACTTCGAGCCAACGGGAGAGAGCGCCTCCCGGCGTGATCTCAGTAGCAGGGCGGATACGGGTAGTAGCCACAGACCGGACGGGCGTAGGCATATGGATGGTAATAAGCAGCCGCACCATACGCGGCGGCACCAGCTGCGCCGGCATACATCGCGCCCCGGAATGCCGAACGTCGCGCGACACCGGCAAACGACATCGGCGTGAACGGCCGGCCTATGATGTCAATGAACAGGGCCGCCCCGCCATCCGCGCCGGCAATATCCCCTTCAAGGGTCTGAACCGTAAACGTCAGCTTGTCGCCATCGAGCTTCGGGTTCTTCAATATCAGGACCGCGTCCTTCACCGCGCCATCCTTGCCGAACACAGACAAAGTCGCGTTGGGAGGATTCTTGGTAAAGCTGTCGTCGCCCGATCCCCATTCCGCAATAACGTCCGCCGTCGGCTGGTGACCTGCGGATCGCACCGGGCGATCGGCAAAGATGATGGAGCTAGGGGTTATGCCTGTTAGGATCAAGGTGTCCCCCTGCAGAGTTGCCCCGCGCGAATTTAGTACGAACAATGACGGGACGATTTCGGGTTTTGCCGGAGCGGAAGGAGTGCCGATGGTCTTCATGGCAGACGACGCTGGGGCATTCTGAGCGAAGCTTACGTCCGCGCCCCCTATTGCTACCGCTGCAGCCAACACTCCTGCGATTAGTCTCGGTCTCGCGTGGATCATGTCCATCTCTCCTGTCGGATTTCGGTGACGTATCGCGATGTCGTCGCTCGGCGCATCACGTTCGTTGCCAACTATGGAAGGCCTAACAAGCATCCGCTATGCAAAAACGGCAAGTTTTGAAAATGTCGTGGAGTGCTCAGCAAGAAGAGAGAAGAAGGCCGCGTCGTTTTTGCATAGTTCGGTCATTGAAGGTTGTGCAGAATAGATCTTTGGCATCAATCAACGACGGGAGGCTCACCGTGGTCATTATCCTGTGCCTCTATGTTGTAGCGTTGTGGGCGGTATTCTCGAGGTTCAAGCTCTTGCGCTGGGGCTGGGCCTCAGGAGCGGTCGCAGTTCTTGTCGGCGTGTTCATCCTCGCGACATTTATGGCGCTCTTCAATTTTCTTACTCCGGCCGGAAAGGTTACAGTGGCGGGCAAGGTTGTCGAGGTGACCCCGAATGTAACTGGCCAGGTCATCGCCATTCCGGTCAAGCCGAACCTGCCGGTGAAGGCGGGTGACGTGCTGTTTCAAGTCGATCCGACCCCGTTTCAGTACACGGTGAACCAGCTTCAAGCGTCCCTTGCCGGAGCACGGCAGCAGGTGCAAATCTTAAAATCGAACTATGAGCAGGCGACTGCGAACGTTGCGGGCCTTAAGGCCCAGTTGACCTACAACACGAAGCGTCTCGCCGACATCCAGACGCTTTCGACTGAGGGTGCAAACACCGCGTTCAAGGAGCAGGACACTCAGGTCCAGTTTGAAACGGTGACCGCGCAACTCGATGCCGCCAAGGCAACGCAGCAGAGTGCCAAGCTCGCAATGGACTCCGAGATCGGCGGCGTCAATACGTCCGTCGCGCAAATCCAAACCCAATTAGAGAACGCGACTTGGGAGCTATCACAGACGACCGTTCGCGCACCCGCGGATGGCTATGTGACCGCGGTAGCTCTGACAGTCGGTGATCGGGCCAAACAGTCCCAATCCGCAATCTCATTCATCGTTGAGAATGAGATTACAATTGTCGGCATGTTTTCACAGAACGGGTTCCAGACGATCAAGCCTGGCACTCATGTCGATATCGTCTTGGATAATGACCCCGGGCGCATCTATCGCGCAAAGATCATCGGGATTCCCAAAGGGGTGGGCCAGGGCCAGATTGCCGCCTCCGGCACCTTGGCGCGCACGAACGCGCTCGGGGGTGCATCAGCCTTTCCGGCAATCATTTCCGTACCCGAGGACATGAACCGAGACTCGCTGCGGCTTGGAATGTCAGGAACGGCCACGGCATTTTCTGAGAAAGCGGGCGTGATCGGTCTCCTCGCCTCGATCCTTGTCTGGGTCAGCGCGTATACCGCCTATCTCTAGCCGCACGGCCTCAGGATAGCGCCACCTGCGGCAAAGTGCCCGAGCGGGCGCGGTGCACAACGCTGAGTTGACCGCCGGGCGGAGCTATGCTCATTTTCCCATTCTCCTGAAGTTCAGCCGCCGCAGTGGCGGTTTGCCGGCTGCTGCATCGAAGATTTTTCGGATTTCTCCGGCGGTCCCTGACGAAAGCGAAACTTATGACGAGCGGCCCCGTGATTCACGTCGTGGACGACGACTTTTCATTCCGTAGCGCGATTTCTCGGGTGCTGAAAATCTCGGGGTATCAGGTGGCCGACTACGATTCCGCGGCCGTCTTTCTGCGAAACATCAAGGATGCCAAGCCGGGCTGCCTCCTTCTCGACGTCCAGATGCCCTCTCTTGGCGGATTGCAGTTGCAGGAAGAGCTTGCCAGATTGTCCCCGGATTGGCCCATTATCTTCATGACCGCGCATGGGGATATTCCGACCAGCGTACGCGCTATCAAGGCCGGCGCCGAAGACTTTCTCTCAAAACCCGTGTCCAAGGACACGTTGCTTCCGGCGATTGAGCGGGCGCTCGTTCGCTCCGAGCGTATGCGCGAGAGCCGAAACCAGCAAAAGTCGCTTAGATCCCTGATCGAGACATTGACGGCCAGGGAAAGTGAAGTTTTTTCCCTGATGGTGCGCGGCAAAATGAACAAGCAGATTGCCCACGCGCTGGGTACGTCCGAGCGAACCATCAAGGCCCATCGGCAAGCGGTTATGCAAAAGCTGCAGGTTCAATCATTTGCCCAGGCCGTTTCTATAGCGGAGCGCGTCGGATTGCTGGCCGCGCCCTCCCCTGACGCCAACTCATAGAGACGTCCCGCTTACACCAAGTCCGCACGAGTCCTGCAACTTTGTTTTGCCCCGAAGGACAATACCGCCCGGACTTCCGGAGTGTTGTTTATCCTCCGAAGAGCCTGTGTACGGCTCACGGCCGGGGGTTTTTTCGATGGCGATGCATCGGCGGGCTGCAAGGGTGCCGGGAACGCTATCCGCGCCGACAAACCGGGCCTGCTACGATCTTGTGGTGCAGGCGGAAACGCTTGCGCTTTCAGAGCCGGACGAACCGCTTAACATTTCGGCCGTTTGTAACGCGCTTGCGGTCAGCGAGCGAACGCTGCGCAAAGCCTTCCATAAGGTCCATGGCATCCCACCATGCCGGCATCTCCGGATGCTGCGATTGTCCGAAGCTCGACGCGCCCTGTTGTCAGCAGATAGCCAGCTCGTAACCGTAACGGAAATCGCAACTGGCTTTGGTTTTGTGGAGCTGGGGCGCTTTTCAGTCGAATACCGCAGAGTGTTCGGCGAAAGTCCCTCGAAGACACTCCATCGCGCCTCGCTCGATAGGCTTGTTCTCAAAGGCGCTGCCGACGACAGATCCGGTCTTCCATTTGGAATGTAGGTCGGCGTGACTTTCCTGCATCAGCTTGGGCCGATTTTGCATAGCGCCGACTTGCATCGAGACATTCAATCGCTCGACTGACACAGTCCAGTTCTCGGGGGAGTTGAGATGACACGCAAGATATCCGAACGAAAAATCAGTCGGCTGGTTTTGCTCGCCGGCTTTGGCTTGGCTGTGACGATGTTCGGGTCTGCGTCTGTTCCAGCCTACGCCGACGAAAGCGGAGTTTCATACTGGCTCCCCGGCCGGTTCAGCAGCCTCGCAGCCACGCCGCAGGTGCCCGGATGGTCCATGGCGGAGGTCTACTATCACACGTCGGTCTCGGCCTTCGGTGCCGCGGCCGCAGCCAGAGAGATTCAGATCGGCAGATTTCCGGTGGCGGTGAACGCCAATCTGAATCTGCATCTGAATGCGCAGGCCGACCTGGTGCTGCTCAATCCTACCTACACGTTCGCCACGCCGGTGCTAGGTGGGCAACTGGCGATCGGCATGACGGGCATATTCGGCCGAGCAAGCACCAGTCTGGACGGGACTCTCACCACAGCAATTGGTCCGCTGGTCACAACCCGCACAGGAAGCATCTCGGATTCACTTGCATCGGTCGGAGACCTGTATCCGCAAGCGACCCTGAAATGGAATGCCGGCGTACATAATTTCATGACCTACGTCACTGGAGACATTCCAGTTGGGGCCTACGATTCCAGCCGCCTCTCCAACCTCGGCATCGGTCATGGTGCTATCGATGGTGGCGGCGGCTACACCTATTTCAATCCGGCTACCGGCCACGAATTTTCCGCCGTTGGCGGGTTGACTTACAACTTCAAGAACCAGGACACCCAATATCAGAACGGGGTCGATTTCCACGTCGATTGGGGCGCATCCCAGTTCCTTTCAAAGCAGGTCTTTGTCGGCCTTGTCGGATATGCGTACCAACAGATCACCGACGATTCCGGCCAGCATCCGATCCTCGGCGGCTTCCGCTCTCGTGTCCTCGCGATCGGTCCCCAGATCGGGTATCTGTTCCCGGTGGGAGACATGCAGGGCTACCTCAATCTGAAGGGATACGGTGAATTCGCAGCGGAGAACAGGCCGGCGGGCTGGAACACCTGGCTGACGTTCTCGATCTCGCCCATGGCGCCGGTCAGCACTGTGGCCCCCACCCGCCGAATGGTCACAAAATAGGGCAACTCACTCGGCGGCTTAGAGCGGTGGGATTAGCCGCCAGCCACATCGATGATTCAGATACTGGACGCGGTGCTTTCCTGGCACTCTGCTGGCCATCGCTCGCTCCGCTAATGCACTACTTGGCTTTCGCAAATTCCTCAACGGCTGGTGCCTTGCGAAGCAACGTTCGGCGGTGGCTCATCAGATATTGCAATCTATGAGCAGCGAGACTGAGAGCGGCCACTTCGGCATTGCCGGTGCCCTCATCGATCGCGTTCCTGGCAAGCTCAACTTTCAGGATGTCGTCAATCTTCTTCTGATGTCCTGCAGTTCGGGCTCGCTCTCAGCGTTTCTGATCTCATGGCCGAGTTCGTACAGCGGTTCAAGCATGCTCTTGCATGCGACGTCCGAGCCGGCAAAGCGCCATGCTGCTACGACGATCGAGATCAGGGAGCCAAGCAACAGCGATACGTAATAGAGCTTGTCATCATATGTATCGAGAAAACTTTGCTGGCTGCCGTTGTAATAGGTTGCGGCTCCCGGATGGATCGGGATTAACGCATCGGCATCCGTGCTGGGTGCGCCGGCTTGAGCCAAGATCGGATATTGCGACAGCAGATCCCTGCGCACGTCAACCAGTGATTGCGTCAGATCTGTGATTGTGTCGGCATCGACCGACTTGTTGGCGACAAGGTAGAAAGAGACCCGCAGCGACGTGAGATCATCTGACGGCACCGGCGGAGCTCCGCGTAAAGTTCCCTTTGGAATATCGTAGCTCTCATAATATTGCGCGACGTTGGCGACCGCTCCGGCCGATGCGATTTCGATGATCTTCGGAGCCGATGCCTTCCCACCGTTCTGCTGAAACATTTCCCGGGCTTTCGCCAGGTACTTCTCAGTAAGGGGAACAACAGCAAGCAGGGCATGGACCTTTCCCGACGACAGCGCGGCCGCGGCCTCCGCGATGGCAACATCCTGGAAGCTCACCTTGGCCCGATCGAACTGATAGACTTGCTTCAGTGCTTCGACGACTACCCGATTAACGTCTCCTCCGATGACGCCGATGGCTATGCTGCGTAGATCGCCCAGGCTGTCGGCGCTCGCAGTCGACGGAGCCATGATCAGAACCACGCCGTGGGTCAGGAGAAGCACGCTTCGCGTGTCCGAAAGACCGCCGGTATCGCCAGGAACCACGGCAAGATCGGCCCTGCCCCCGGCCAGCATCGCGGAAGCTCCCGCGGACGTGCCCGCATTGACAACTTTCAGCCTGACATGGGCGCCCGATGCCGTCAGCCGGGCCGAGATCGCTAAGATGAGCAATTGGGCTTCACCGTCAGACGATCCCGTGGCGACCGTTAGAAAGATGGGCTTGCTAAAATGACGATAAACGAGCCAGCCGCCGCCAATGATGGCAGCAGTTGCAATCCCGACAACGACTATCCGGAGCCATCGCGGCAAGTTGGTGACGAGATTCGTCATAGCATGCCCCGCGCGACCGACGCCTCTTACGAGAGGCTGACAGGCCTCAAGCACAACCAGCTGCGGCCACACCCTTCATACGAACACGCAGGACTATTCGTCTATGCAGAATCGGTCCGTCAGAGAGATGCACTTCCGTTCGGAGGATTTCCCCACGGTTGTTCTCAGGTGTTGGGCCGATCGTCAGCCGCGGCGCTCACGAATTACGGGATGATCGTTTTTGCATAGTCGCCGCAGCCGTGCGCCCGGTAGGCTTGGCGTCAAGTTCCTCAAGCTAGCACAGCAACCCGAATACATTTGAAAAGGGATGTTCACATGTTGACAAAACGCGATCTGCTTCGCTCCGCCGCGATAACTGCGATCACCGTTCCATTGGTGAAGTCTGCCCCCGCGAGTGCGCAGAGCAAGCCCGAGTGGCCCGACATCCGCGAGGCCAAGGCCATCGCCGAAGAAGCCTTTATCTACGGCCTGCCCATCGTGATGAACTACGCGGTCATGTACGAATTCTCCGTGGACACCAAGAACAGCCAGTTCAAGGCGCCGTTCAATCAGATCAAGAACTTGGCGCATGTCGCGACGTACAAGGACACCGCCGTCGTGACTCCCAACAGCGACACGCCGTATTCGACACTGTGGTTCGATCTGCGCGCCGAGCCGATTGTGGTTTCGGTGCCGGCCGTGGAGAAGACTCGTTATTATACAGTGCAGCTAATCGACGGTAACACGTTCAATTTTGGCTATATCGGCAGCCGCGCGACCGGGAGCGACGCCGGAGACTACATGGTCGTCGGGCCGAACTGGCAGGGATCCACTCCGCCCGAAATCAAGAAGGTGTTCCAGTCCTCGACCCAGTTTGTTTTCGCTGCCATTCGTACCCAGCTGTTCAACCCAGAAGACATGCCGAATGTCGAGAAGGTTCAGGCCGGCTACAAGGCCCAACCGCTGTCGACCTATCTCAAACAGCCCGCGCCACCAGCCGCGCCCACGATCGAGTTTCCCAAAGCCGACGCGGAACTCGTGAAGAAGAATTTCTTCGAATATTTGGACTTCGCGCTCCAATTCGCGCCGGCCGGACCGGAAGAACGCACCATTCGCGAGAAGCTCGCGCGCATCGGTGTCGGCGCGGGCAAAACCTTCGCCTTTAAGGATCTTCCGCTCACACATAAACTTGAAATCGGTCTGGGCATGAAGGACGGCGAGGAGAAGGTCGAGAATTATCTTGCGAACGGCAGCAAGAACGTTAACGGCTGGAAAGTCGGGTCGCTCTTCGGCGACCGACTGTTCTATAGCGGCGACTGGCTGAAGCGGGCTGCCGCAGCCAAGGGCGGAATTTATGGCAACGATGCCATAGAGGCCGTCTACCCGCTTACCAGAACGCTTGCCAATGGCGAAGTTCTCGATTGCTCCAAGCACAAATACTCGATCACGTTTGCCGCCGGACAGTATCCTCCCGTCGAAGCCTTCTGGTCGGTGACGATGTATGACGGCAAGACGCAATTGCTGATCGAAAATCCGATCAACCGCTATTTGATCAACTCGCCGATGCTGCCTGACATGAAGAAGAATGCAGATGGCTCTCTCACACTGCATCTCCAAAAAGATTCACCTGGCGCCGACAAGGAGTCCAACTGGTTGCCGGCGCCGAATGGCGAGATCTACCTGGTCATGCGGCTGTATTGGCCAAAGACCGAAGCACCATCGATCTTGCCGCCAGGCTCAGGCACCTGGCAGCCGCCCGGTATCAAGGTGGCGCAGTAATCCATTCCGACCATGAATTATTCCGACCATGCTGATGCTGGCCTCGGATGTTGTGAGGAGAAAACAATGATGCGCACGAACAGACTGCTTTGCGCCACCGTTGCGGTGGCATTGATGGGCTTGGGCGCCGCTTCCGCGCAGACCTACAAGATGACGACGTCGATCGCTCCGGGCGTCGCCACACCGGACAAGGTTGACTCTTCAATCGGGACACTCAATCTAAAGGATGGCTATCCGTCCGCCGAAACGGCCCAGAAGATCTACGACAACCTCGATCGGTCGCGCGCTTTGCAGGCCTATCTGCTGGGCTTCCCGATCGTCAATCAGGTTGGCATGCGCAGGTCATTGCGCGAGTTCGGCCCCGATAACCAGACCAATGTGATCTGGGAGAACCTCGTCGACTCCAAGACAGTGGAATTGACCGCCAACGACAACACCGTCTACAGCTTCATATGGCTCGATACGAGCAAGGGACCGCTGGTGCTCGAGATTCCGCGCAAGGTGCTCGGGCTGATCGACGACATGTGGTACAAATGGGTTGCCGATGTTGGCATCACCGGCGCGGACCGTGGTGAGGGAGGCAAATATCTCATCCTTCCGCCCGGCTACAAGGGTGACGTCCCGGCGGGCTATCACGTCGTGCGTCCGAGCACCTTCGGCAACTGGATGCCGTTCCGTTCGTTCTTGGTCGACGGTTCGCCCAAGCCCGGCGTGGACTCGGTGAAGAAGACGCTGAAGATCTACAATCTCGCCGACGCGGCCAACCCGCCGCCTATGAAATTCGTCAACGCATCAGGTCAACCAGCGACTTTCGTCCCGCCCGCCGATTATCAGTTCTGGTCGTTGTTGAACGAGGCCATCCAGGAAGAACCGAGCGAGGGCTCCGATCCCACGACGCTCGGCCTGTTCGCCTCGATCGGAATCGTGAAGGGAAAATCGTTCAATCCCGACGAGCGGATGAAGAAGATCCTGACGGACGCCGCCAATATCGGCGCCGTTACCGCGCGGACTATCGCCTTCAAGATCCGCGGCGAAGATGCCTTTTTCTATCCGAACAGCGCGTGGCGGCTGCCGTTCTTCGGCGGCTACAAGTTCGAGGTCGCGCCTGGCGTCAGTAATCTCGATGGTGCTGCGTTCTTCTACTTCCTGGCCACCGGCGTTACCCCTGCCATGGCCGAAAAGATGGTCGGCGTGGGCTCGCAATACCCATGGGCAGCCCAGGACTCCAAAGGCAATCCGTTTGACGGCGCTAAAACTTACAAGCTGCATCTGCCGCCGAACATTCCAATTAAAGATTTCTGGTCGGTGATCGTCTACGATACTCAGACCCGCTCGATGCTACAGACTGATGAGCAATTCCCGAGCGTCAGCAGCCAGAACAAAGCTCTCAAGATCAACGCCGACGGTTCGGTCGATGTCTATTTCAGCCCTAAGTCCCCGACGGGAATGGAGAACAACTGGGTGCAGACGATTCCGGACAAGAGCTGGTTCATGATCCTTCGCCTCTACGGTCCGCTGGAACCGTGGTTCAACAAGACCTGGCGGCCCGGCGAGATCGAACTCGTGAATTGAATTTGAGACCGCGTTAGGCTTTTGCCAACGAGGCGTTTGGTTGAGCGGGCCCTCGGTAGTCGCGGCGGCCCGCTGACGCCGAAATGGCTATGGTTAACCCAGGAGTCGAACTGGCCGCCGGCGCTAAGGGTCCAATCTCTATCGCGGAGCGGCTCTATAGTCCCGAAACTGAGGAGCTTTCTAGTGCCTGCTGCAGAGGGTCACTCTCAGCGGCCTGGCACAAAGAGGATTTCATGGCACTGAGATAGTCCTCAGCGCAGGCAACAGAACGAGTGCGATGTCTGCAGATACACCAACCGTCAGTCAGTTATCTCATGTCATTTCTCAGTCGGCAGCGCCGGCGTTCCTTCTTGGAGCGCTGGCCGCCTTCATTTCTGTGCTGATTTCTCGCCTGAACAGGATCATCGATAGAACGATGCTCCTGAACGGCATCGCCGACGAAGATGCAGTCAGATTACGGTTAAAGCTGGATCTTCCGCGCCTAATGCGCCGAGCGGCGATGCTGAACCGCGCAATTTTCTGGGCGGTAATCGGCAGTATCGCCGTGACCGCCCTTGTCATGGTCGCGTTTGCGAGCGCTTTCCTTCAGATACGCCACGAGCACGGCGTGGCTATTCTTTTCATGGTTGCTCTCGCCGCGTTCGCTGTATCGCTCGTTGATTTTGCCCGCGAAGGTGCGAATTGCGCTGAGCGAGCTAGATCATTTCGCCTGATGCCGTGCCGGAGTGCCGCTACGTTTCGCCGTTGAGCGCCAGAGCTCATTGAAAATGCATCAGGGCTTACGAGCCCACTGATCCATCTGAAGACACGTCAGCAAGCTGACATAGCTCGGGGTGCCGCCGACTGCCTCCTGCCCGACGCAGCTCTCCTTTTGCGGCCCCGACATTTTTGACCACAGGGAGCCGAGCTGCCGCCGTGCTTTTTGCTCATCGTTGACGCAGCTCTTGGGCGACTGACCTACAC
The DNA here is from genome assembly GCF_032918005.1 of Bradyrhizobium sp. NDS-1. Taxonomy (NCBI): domain Bacteria; kingdom Pseudomonadati; phylum Pseudomonadota; class Alphaproteobacteria; order Hyphomicrobiales; family Nitrobacteraceae; genus Bradyrhizobium; species Bradyrhizobium sp. NDS-1. The sequence goes on along the minus strand of NZ_CP136628.1, from coordinate 558,794 downwards.
TGAGCCCGGCCGTTGCAGCTAAATCGAGCTTGCAACTGCGGGCAACGTCAAACTTCGGCACGGTGTCGGCCACTGGTATAAGCAGCTGTGAACCCACAATCATCATTGAGATCGAGAATGGCATAATGGCACCCTACCGGTTAGAGGTCGCAAGCTGAACAGCTCCTCCTGCAGCCTGTATTCGGTTTTGGCTTTGGTCTATGCAAAAACCGACAGGTCGACGTTCGTCGTCCAAAAGCAAAGGCGCAGTGAGCCGATTTGCATAGACAACGATCGACAGTTTTCCAGAGAATTTGGGGCCAAGCAGGATGACGCGGACTAGATGCAAGATCGCGCCAATCCGCTCGCCGGCGATCAACATTGCCCCTAACGATTATCCTCAAGGCTCAGTCGTTTACGGCACGTCCGCTCTCATATGCAGCTGACGCCATTCTATATCCGTTGTTATGGAAGAAGCCGGTCATTGGCGACCTCCGGTTCTGATGCACTTAGCGGACTTTCCACATTCAGTGCGGACGTCAGCAATGGGCCAACAGGTGACCTTGCGCGCACACCTATATGCACCTCTCACCACGTCAGGCGGAACCCGCCAGTGCCCTTGTAGCCGTGGTTCTGATCGGCATTGTCGAAACTGGCGCGGTACGTGACCTCGCCGAACACAGCGTAACGACCGTTGGCCCAGCTATAGGTGCCGCCGCCGCCGATGCTGCCCCACAGCCGATTGTTGGCGCTAGCAAACCCCGAGCCTGCGACATCGATGCTGGTGCCGTTGAGGAACTCGTAGTGCAGATTGCCGATCGCGTAGACGTCGGAGCGGACGATGCCCGACGCGTCGTTCCAGGTGCGCTGGTGGTTGACCGAGAGCCCGAGGCGGCCGAGTAGGCTTTCGGCATTGCCAAGCCAAACCTGCGCGCCGAAACGATCGGCAAACGGAGCGAAGTCGACCTTCGAATAGGCGAGCTGTGCCTGCGGTGTCAGCCAGAAGCCGTTGCCGACGCCGAACCGCTTGCCGCTTTCGAGGCTGAAGGCGTAGCCAAAGCCTTCGTTGCCATGGGTCATGCTGCCGGCCAGCGCCGACGACAGATCGGTGCGATAGAACATCGTCTGCGCCTGGCCGTCGACATAGAAGCCGTTGTCGCCGTACCAGGTTGCGGTAGCGCCGACGCCGCTGCCGGACGCGCGAATTGTGCCGTTGCCGAAGAACGAGTTGACGTAAGCCGTGGTCAGACCGTACTGCGCCGTGAGCCCGACGATGAGTCGGCCGTAGGCATTGTCGAGCACAAGGCCGTCGAGCCCGGTCTGCGCCTTCATCTGGTCGGCGTTGTAGGTCGAGCCAGTGGTGTTGGACGGCTGCAAGCTGGTTTGGCCGCCCTCGATGCGGCCCCAGAACGCGGACTGCGTCCAGGACGCATCAGCCTGGGTCGTGTTGACGCCGGCGCGCGCCATCGCCTCGCTGCCCCCCCAGTAGCGGTTGCCGACGCGCTGCTGCAGCGAAGGCGCGTCGTTCATGCCGAGCAGCACCTGCGCGTAGTTCTCGTAAAGGGGAACGCCGGGCTGATAGAGCGGGCCGGCAGGCGCCGAGGGGGGCGGATTGATCAGCGACGAGCGCAGATACCAATCGCCGTCACCGGGACTAGCGATGCCGTTCTTCTGCAACGTATAGGCATAGGCGCCTCCGACCACCGCCTGCTGGCCTTGAAGCACAAAGTTGCCCTGCAGGGCGAACGTGCCGTTCGAGGCGCCGACGACGTCGACGACCTTGATGCCCTCGTTTGTGGGCGCACCGGCGCCGCCGACATTGGTGACCCTGAGCGTGGAACTACCCGAGGTATTTCCCTGAACGACCAGCCGATCGGTCGGCGACGCATCGCCGCCGAGCGCGGCGTTGAGCTGGACCAGGCCACCACTGCCGACATAGTTATTGGCGATGGTGAGGGTCGTTCCCGGCACGCCATTCAGCGCAACGGTGCCGGCGTTGCTCAGTGTCGTCAGCGTATGGTCGTGCCCCGCGAGATCGAGCATGCCGCCTGAGAGCACTGAGAACGCCGAGTTCGGGCTCAGCACATTGGCGCCGCCTGCGCGCAGCGTACCGGCCGACACCGTGGTCGGGCCCGAATAGGTGTTGGCGCCGGTGAGCACGGTGGTGCCGGGCCCGGTCTGATTCACCGCGCCGCCTCCTGATATGGCGGTCGAGAAGACATAATTGGCGTCGGTGTGATTGAAGTTAACGCGTGCCGTTCCGGGTCCGAACACCAGCGTCGCTGCATTGAGCGTACCCGCGCCGGTGGCCGCCTGGCCTTCCGCGCCGCCGATGTTGAGGACGCCGGTTGCTCCGGCGGAGCTTGCCAGCGTCAATGCGCCGCCGACCGTCATTTGTGCGCCATCCGCCAGCGTGACGAACCCTTTGCCGTTGACGGCTCCCATCACCTGATTGCCGGTGACGGAATAGATTGAGCCGACACCAGAAACCAGCAAATTGGCGGTCCCATTCGCCGAGGTGCCGATCGTTGATGTCGCTGCGGTTACCGCGCCGCCATTGAGGACCGACATCGATGCATTGCTCTGGAAATTGAGCGCTCCGGTCACGGTCCAGCTCGATCCCGTCCCCGAGATCAGAACCGACTTTGTGCCGCTCCCGGGGGCGAAGGCTCCGATCGTCCCGCTAGCGCTATGGACGGCACCACCATTCGTGATGTTCAGGAATGCGTTCGTAATCCCATTTTGATGGCCAACCCCGAAGCCGCCGGCGAGGTCCAGCAGCGATCCCCCGCCATCGACATTGACTGTCCCTGTTTGTGCGGCGGGGCCGGCGATAGCGGCCGTGACGTTGGCAGTTGTCCTGACGACGCCTCCGTTCAGGACGTTCAGGGTGGCGTTGCTTCCCGCGCTGACACCACCTACCGCCAGACTCCCGGTCTGCAGGAGCGAGCCGGTGCCGCTGACCGTCGCCGTCGCGCTGGGGCCGTTCAGCCCAGTACTGCTGGTGCCCGTGATCTGGCCGCCATTCAGGAGCTGCAAAGTGCCGGTGCCGGTCACGTTCGTGACGCCGGTGTAGTTGCTGATCCCGGTGAGGGTCTCTATGCCCGCCGAAACCGTCAGGCCGCCGGTGCCTGTGATCGCGCCCGCGAACGTGTCGTTGGCATTGGTCAAGGTCAGAGTCTTGGCGCCGAGATTGACGGTGCCGCTGCCGGCAAGGCTCTGAATGCTTGCGTTCGCTGGTGTCGCCGCGGAAATATCGAACGTGCCGTCGGCGACCACGCGGCTGGAGCTGGCAATTGCGCCGCTGCCGGACAGCGCCAGGGTGCCGGTCTGAATCCAGGTCTGGCCGGAGTAGGTGTTGGCGCCCGTCAGCGTGAGCATGCTTCCGCCGGTCTTAGTGAGCGCGCCGCTACCAGCGAGAACTCCGGAAAGCGTCAGATCAGCGTCGGTCTGGAAGGTGCCGCCACCCGCGTTGAGCGTGACCGGCAGCGCGGTCGTGAAGGCCCCCGTGTTCTGTAGCGTACCACCATCAAAGGCCAGTCCGCCCGTGCCGAGATTGGTCGCGGCGGCCACCGAAAGCGTGCCGGCATTGATGGCCATCACACCGGAAAAATTGGTGCTGTTTGCACCGCTGAGCGTGAGCGTGCCGGCGCCGACCTTGGTGAACGTGCCCGTCCCGCTGAAGGGGGAGGACGCCGTAACGTCAAAGCCTGCCGTGTCGACGGTCAGTCCGCCGGACGCGATATTGAGTTCAGTGCCGGAAAAGCCGCTGACGAAGCTCGTGGTACCTGCTTTGGCGCGGAGCGTGCCGCCGTCGAAATTGACCTGAACCGGGCCGGTGCCGCGGACGAGCGTCTGCGTCTGCAACACGCCGCCGCTTATGACGTTTAATGTGCCCTGGCTCGCAGAATCGCCAACGATCGCGGAGGTTCCAACATCGACCACAGCGTTGTTGCTGATCGTCAATGCGCCAGGACCGCCGTTGCCGATGAAGAGGCGATTGGTGATGGCCCAGGATGAACCAGCCCCGGTGATCGTGGCGGTCCCGTTCGAGCCACCAAACCGCCCGATATAACCGTCCCGCCCGGTTGTAAGTGTGCCACCGCTTGTCACCGACAAAACGCCGGTGGCGTTAGTCTCGCCAACGACGATATCGCCAGCCGTCCTAACCCCGCCACCATTGCTGATGTTCAGCGTGCCAGAGCCGAGCCCGCCTAGATTCCGGCCTAGGATGAGGGAGTTGGCGACGCCATTGATGTTCCATGTCGATCCCGCCCCCGTGACGCTTACGACGGCGACGGACCCCGCGTTCACACCAACAAAGGAGAATCCCGACGGATTGCTTGTCAACGTGCTGCCGTTCTGGATAGTCAGGCTGGCCGATCCGCCGCCGGAGCTGACAAACATTGTGCCGCTCGTGCCTGTAGCGGCGCCTGAGACACCCAGGATGGTGGGATTCGGTGCCGTCGTATTGATGGTGACGGGGCCGTTCGCAGGCACGCCGCCGGTCCAGTTGGCGGCATTCGTCCAGTCGGTGCTGACGCTGCCGTTCCAGGTCTGCGCTGCCGCCGAGCCTGCGGAGAGGGCCATTAGTGCGGCGGCGGAAACGGTTGCGAGGAGAAGCTGCCGGGTCGTTGTTGCAGTCGCGCCGGGCGCCCGTGCCGACGATATGACGGCCTGAAACCAAGCGATTGCGCCTGGAGTATTCCCAACTTTCAAGTCACCCGCCCCCAGTCACCCGAGCCCGATCACCGTCACATCCATCGACCCGCGGCGCTGTTGTGGCGCGCACGACGGCGGACTCGGACGTGCATCCAAGGTAAGAGATCGCTTTTGATCGTGTCAACGAAACCGAAGTGCATTGAAGGCGGGAACAACCGGAGGTGTGCTCTAGGAGCAACTACCCTGCGCATTAAGAATGCATCAACCATTCAAAGCTGATTGCTCGCCGTCCTTACGCGGTCGCGAGGGATCTCACTGAGGCCGCAAGTCTTCAATGGGTCAAAATCGGTCTTGTCATAGATCGAAATGGACACAAGTACGTCTTCAATCTTCTAGAAGCGGAGGTGGGATTGGGAGGGCTTCGGGCTGAAAATGACCAGCCTCACTAGCTGAGGAGGTCAACATGACCGATATCCCAAGCACCATCCCTGCTGTCTCGAAACACGTTCCTTGGAACAAGGGCAAGGTCGTCGGCGCAAAGCCGCCGCTCCGTCCGAAGCACGTCTGGTCAATCCGAACCAAGCTCCAGGTCGAAGGCCGAATGCGCGATCTGGCGCTGTTAAACGTCGCCATTGATAGCAAGCTGCGCGGCTGCGACGTCGTAGCCTTGAAGGTCGATGACCTTGCGCCAGGCGGATATGCCGCCGACCGCGCGACCGTCCGACAAAAGAAGACCGGCCGGCCGGTCAAATTCGAACTCACGGAATCGACCCGGCAGGCAATCGACGACTACCTGCGGCTTACTGGCAAGAAGTCAGGAGAATACTTGTTCACTGGCCGGCGGCGGAGTGGACATTTGACGACCCGCCAGTACGCCAGACTCCTATCACACTGGATCGTTGATATCGGACTGGACCCGCACTTGTTCGGGACGCATTCCCTTCGCCGGGCCAAGGCGACCTTGATCTATCGCCGAACCGGCAACCTGCGAGCGTACAGCTCCTACTGGGGCATACCAAGATCGAGAGCACCGTCCGATATCTAGGCATCGAGGTCGACGACGCCCTCGCGATAGCAGAACAAGTTGATGTCTGAACTTCGGGGGCGGAGCAGACGTACTCTGCGCTGCCCTCACAGACGGCTACGGGCCACAAGCGGAACGTTATAGATCATCATGATACTTCGCTCGCGAACGGCTCGCTGCGTACGTCAATTAAACTGACATAGATTGGGATTGCCAGAATCTCCCGGCAGTCGTCAGATTTTAGTTGGCAGAAGCGAATCACGCTGGCATGCTCCTGAGACCGGGGCTGGCACGTTCATTTCGCATCTATTTACTACCCGGGGTTCTGCAGCAACGGGAACGCTGCGGCAGGCTTTTCAGTACGCGTTATTTAGACCAACTCATGAACTCCTGAGGCCGCCTTTCGGTGGCCTCTTCCTTTAGAACGCAATCCTTGCGGGGACATTGCAATGGCAAAACCAGCCGTTTCCCGTGATGCTTTTCGTGGACTATTCGCTTTCTACGCGGCGAAAGCTCATCACGATCACAAAGCCGAAGCCGAGGATTGCCTTTTGAGGTTGTTCGGGTCTGCGGAGTACATTCCTGATCGCCTACTGCAGCAATGGTCTGAAAAAGCCGATCTACTCGGCCCAGAAGCCGACGGCAATGTAGTGGAGCCACGCGCCCATGAAATCGCGAGCGGCGGCGCGCGGTACGACCATGCGAGCGATTTTCTCCACTCGCTCCTGAGAGACCTCGGGCGAAAAGTGCAGTGATCAGATGCGCCGTTTCCGATGCTCTTAGACGGGAGCTCTTGCTTGCCTTCAATGGCTCTGATCTAGGATTTCCCGCACCCGCAGCGCGAGCTTTGCCTGCGAGATCGGCTTCTCAAGCAAATTGACGCCTTCATCGAGCCTACCCTGGTGAACGACTGCATTGCGCGAATATCCGGTCATGTACAAGATTTTCAAGCGCGGTCGAATTTGCTGCGCGCGCCTCCCGAGCTCGCGCCCGTTGATGCCCGGCATGACAACGTCGGTTAGAAGAAGATCCACCTTAGACTCGTCCTGCAGGAGAATGGTCAGAGCAACCTGAGCGCTGCGGGCCGTGAGAACGCGGTAGTTAAGTTCTCTTAGGACGTCAGAAATATAGCCGCGCAGATCTTCATCATCCTCGACGACGAGAATTGTCTCGGACAATTCGCTTGCGGCGATTTCTTCGGGTTCAATTGCCTCCTGTCGCGTTTCCCCAGAAAAGCGCGGAAAGTACATCTTGATTGTCGTGCCGAGCCCGACCTCGCTGTAGATCTTGGCGTGGCCGCCAGATTGTTTGACAAAGCCATAGACCTGGCTAAGGCCTAGGCCGGTACCGTGGCCTGGCTCCTTCGTCGTGAAGAAGGGCTCGAATGCGTGCTGTAGAACGTCCAGGGACATCCCGCCGCCGGTATCAGTCACGCAAATGGCCACGTATTGACCGGGCGCCAATTCAGGATTGAGACGACAGTAGTCCTCGTCAGCTGAAATGTTGGCCGCTTCCAAAGTCAGCTTTCCGCCTTCCGTCATTGCGTCGCGGGCATTGATTGCCAGGTTCACGATAGCCGATTCCAGATGATTGGAATCAGCTTCGATCTGCCAGAGCCCAGCACTTCCGACGGTCTCAATCTCGATGCGCTCTCCGAGCGTGCGCTGGAGGAATTCCTGCAGGCCATTGAGGTAGTTGTTCACGTTGATGGGCTTGGGGTCGAGAGCCTGACGTCGCGAGAAGGCCAGCAAGCGGCTTGTCAACGCCGACGCTCTCTGTGCTCCTCGTTTGGCATTGGCCAACGCTCTGTTCAGGTTTGCTGACTGCGTCTTAACTGCGTGCCGCTCAGCGGTCTCAATATTGCCGAGAACGATCATAAGCAGGTTGTTGAAATCGTGCGCGATGCCTCCGCTGAGTTGCCCAACAGCTTCGAGCTTTCGAGATGCGACCAGTTGCTCCTGAACTTTCTGAAGCTCGTCTTCAGTCCGCTTTCGGTCAGTCAGGTCACGGGTGACCTTTGCAAACCCGACGAGGCTGCCAGCTTCGTCCGTGATGCGATCGATGACGACTGATGCCCAGAATCGCGTGCCGTCTTTTCGCATTCGCCAGCCTTCAGCCTCGAACCGGCCTTGCTGTGCGGCTTCGGAGAGCGCTCGCGTCGGCACGCCAGCCGCGAGGTCCTCGGGGGTATAAAACGCGCTGAAATGCCGACCGATGATTTCCGATGGCGCGTAACCCTTGATCCGCTGGGCTCCCGGATTCCAAGTCGTCACGAGGCCAGACGGGTCGAGCTGGAATATCGCGTAGTCGATCACTGCTTCGATGAGCTGGCGATAGCGCCGTTCACTGCTAAGTATTTCCTCGTGGGCCTGCTGGCGCTCAGTAATGTCTCTGGTGACCTTCGCAAATCCGATCAGCTCGCCGGTCTCGTCGCGGATGGCATCAACGATGACGGAAGCCCAGAAGCGGCTCCCATCTTTCCGGACTCGCCATCCCTCGGCGCTGAAGCGACCTTCTCTTGATGCAATACTCAGAGCGCGCTCGGGGAGGCCGTTGGTCCTGTCCTCGGGAGTATAAAAAGACGAGAAAGACTTACCGATGATCTCTTGGGGTGCGTAGCCCTTTAGTCGCTGTGCCCCCGAATTCCAGCTGCGTACCGTCCCATCCACGTCAATGATGTAGATGGCATAATCGACAATCGCATCGATCAGAAGCTGAAGCCGCCGAGTATCGTCAAGGCTGTCTAGTCGCGAGCTTGGGGAGGGCAAGAGGAAGGGCTCCACGGGACACGACGAAGGTAACATTTAACCCTGCGCGTTCGTTTCGGTTCCCTGGAAGCCGGGCGATGCAGGGGCGGCCTGACTCCGCTAAGGGCGGTTATCGGACCGCGGTCCGTGGGGGCTGGACGTCAGCAACGGGCCACAAGCGGAAGTTTACTTGCGGGGAAGAAAGAGGCCGCTCACTGAAGCGACCTTACTGCATCAGAACCACGACTAGGCAGGCGACCACGACTGCCAGCCAGACCAGAGAAAGCCGGTAGTACAGGGTGTGCCGATCCATGGCGTTCATTGAACGTTCGGTGCGGACTAATTCCCTTGAGGTAGGTCAAGGGTCGGTACAAAACGGAAACTTTATAGAGCGGGCCGCTCTTCTTGTCCGGCGGGCAAGAAGCCAACTTGCGAGCTCCATAGCTCAACAAGTCATCGACAAAGCATACTCTATTCGTGCATTCCCTTCGGGCATTCCGCAGGCGTATACATTCGCCGTTCTCAATGTGTTTCCGCGCGGACTAAATTCCTTGCCATCTCAAGGTGAGCACAAAATGAAAACGAGCGTAGCTAACAACTATGTTGGACGGAGAACTGTTGCGATATAATGGAACTCCCGATTTGGTGGGTCCTCCGGTGAAGTTGCTGACTGAGTACATTGAGCGAGCGCTGCAACTGGAAGCGCTGGCAGACGGGGAGACGGACCCCAAGTTTAAGGCTGATTTACTGGAGCAAGCAGCATCCTATCGCAAGCTGGCTGCCAAGCGGGCAAAGCAATATGGGCTCCCGCCTCCCAGCATTCCCGAAAAATTCAATTAGCTCGCTGGCAATGTCAACCCAAAGACAAGCGTGATTCACATTTGTTGTGGCAACGAGTGGCCAATCGGGAAAAATCGCATGCCGGGCTGGCCAAGTTTTCATTTCGGATTTATTGAACCCCGGACAGTATGGGGCCGTTGTCTAAGACAGCGGCCCTTTGCGTTTGACGCAAGGAAACGTTGAACCCTAAGTTCTGTCTTTGCTCAAAATATGTCGTACGCGCGTTAACGCCGATTGCGTCGGCCGTGGGAATGGTGGTCAGCCCTTGCCCCACCCGCTGGGGCCGGTTCAATTTCGTAGCTTCGGTGTGTCTCACTTCGGCGATTGTAGGCCGGGAGAAGTCAGCCAATCAGTGATGTGCGCGCAGGTGTCGGCTAACTTGGCCTTCCTCAGGAGGGCGTCCCGTTCCGCGCCGGCGAGCAGTGCGCTAGCCTCCCCTTTGAGTTTTGCGGCTAGAGCGATCATTCGTTCATCAAGGGACTTTGTTTGCTGCACCTTCCGGCGCTTTGTCATGGCGCTTTCCTCGTGCGGTTAACAACGACTCCACAACGAGAAAGGTAAGTTCAGTTCCCGCGCTGGAACGGGCTTTGCCACTCCCAAATTCAAACTTGGCCACTGACGTCCGCTTCGGGTCACAAGCAGCCCATGCTAGGGCGTACGCCATAGGTCTGCTATTGAGGTAGCACCGGCTCTAACGCTATGCGCGGCCTTTGTGGTTGACGCTGCCGCTGCCCTCCTTGGGTGTTTGCATCCAGCAGTTCGATCGCTACATCGCGGTCGGCCCTTCTTCGTTTCACGGGTCCCTCTGGCTTCCAAACGACCGCGGGTAATTCGCACCCCTCGGTCTCGCTAGCTGGAGCACTCCAAAAGTTAGGTTGACACGGTTGACAAGGTTGACACCGGTTGACACCGAACCTGCCCGACGCTTCCGACACTTCGGTGTCCTGAGCTAGTCCTTCCTGCGCGCGCGGGCGCGCGCTTAGGGAGTTATGTGCAAAGAAGTGTCGAAAGTGTCGAAACTGTCGGGAAGCCTTACTTTTGTCGGGCTTTTTTAGCCCCGACACTTCCTGAACCCTCGCATTCCCCGACACTTTCAACTGTCGTTTTCTGGCTCATCTACCTCCAAATCGTCCTCAGCCGAGGCGCCAACCGCGAAGTCACCGACTGACTTGGTGGCCACGATCTCTTTCCAATAGCGCTCCTCCCCTCGGGATTGCTCGTAGTCTCGCTCCTTCATCGCACTGGTGAGGCTCTTCTTCGTCCACGGGCGCTCGCCGTTCCTCCTGCTCCAAACTACAAACAGGTTATGGAGCTCCGCATTGGACAGACGCTGCCCCTCCGCCCGCATAGTGCATTCTTGGAGGAAGCGACCGAGAACGTCGCTATCACTGCGGTACTCCTCCGTCGTCTCCTTAATCTCATCGGGGACAAGAAGGCCGCGGTCTATCCAATCGCGCAGCCCATCGAGCAATCGGTTTAAGATGCCCGAAGCCTCGGCCTTGAGCTTCGTCGACAGCTGCCTATCAACATCTTGCTCGGGAACCGTAATGGCCCACCGAACCATGATCAGACGGCGCCACGTCCCCTGAGACGCCTCACCACCGTCCACCTTCGGCCGGTAGTTGCCCGACATCGTCAACTTGAACTGCGGCTTGAAGCTGAAAAAGCCCTTGTTCAGCTCGCGGGCTTGGATGGTATCGCCACCCGTCAGCAGCTTCACATGGCTTTCCGACAAACGCGCGTTGCGCGCCGGCTCGTCAGTATGAACGAACCTGATCCCCGGCAGGAGCGCGAGATCCGGCGTCGCCTGGCCTCCACTCCGTCCCCTGCCATTGTCCATGAAGGTTTCAACAGCAAGCGAGCACGCGTAGTCGCCATAAATCGACGCCCACGCCTCCACCAACGTCGTCTTACCGTTGCGTCCCTTTCCCCAGAAGAACAGCAGTTTCTGTTCTGACGTGTCGCCGGTCAGCCCGAGTCCAGCCCATTGGTGCAGGAACCGCTGCACTTTAGATGAGGGCTGAACCTTCTTCAGGAAAGCGTCGTAGACCGGGCACGTCGCGCCTGCCTCGTATTCGGCATCGATGACCTTCGTGATCAGATCAGCGGGATCATGAGGATAAAAGCTGATCGGATCCTCGTCTGCGCAGTTCCGATTGACCTTAAGAGTCCCGTTCTTTGTGTTGATCTTCATGGGATCAGCATCGAGCCGCGCCTGGTCGACCGCCATCATCGGTGCGGCCTGCTTGCGCAATGCGGTCAAATGCCGATCGTTTTCTGTTTCTCTGCCCCAATCCCTCAACTTGTCGGACAGCCTGATTTCGCGCTCGCATTTGGCGCCGGGAGATCGAACTTCAACGACTGCATCTTCATCGCTCCCGCAAAGCGCATCCGCCTCGCGCTGGATGGATCGCGCGACGTACTGAGCCGCAATTCGCGCCGAGTCCTCCGCACCGTTCATCGTCCAGCGGCAGCCGTCCCACTGAAACCAGCCGCGCGTCGGCACCGCCATGAGCCGATCCTGCAACCGGCGGGCAAAGCGTTCGGCATTACCCAGGTCCGTCAGGGGACACTGAGCCAGTTCTCTGTCGAGCTGGATTTGATGATCCTCATCCAATCCAAGGCGCTCAAGGATAGAGGCGGCGATTTTTGGTGCAGTCGGCGCGACGTGGGCAACCGGCTCAGCAAGACGGCTCTTGGCTGCGCGCATCGGAACGGACCTCGGCTCCGCGAGACCGCGGGCAAAGCCGGAGGCGATCGTTGTTTTTGACTTTTGAAAGTTTGGCCACTGCCCCGCGACCGCCTCAAGGGAAGAGCGGGCGACTATTTCGTCGAGATTGCCCGAGGCTACAAGTTGCGCCAGCTTTATGGAGCTATGAAACAGCGTGTCATTGCGGGTCCCATCCACCGCGCCGCGCAACGCGCGGATTTCATCGGCAAGGGCCTTCAGACCGTAGGCCTCTTTTGACGATGCCCTGGCGCTGGTCTGGGGCAAACTATCGCGACGAGCTGTTGCCGCCAAGAAGCGCAGGAGTTCGTCGGAAGCGCAGGCCTCGGCAGCATCCTCCTCGCCCTGCCAAATATAGCCGGCGCCGTCTGACCGAAGTGAAGGAGGGACGATAACATATCCGCCATCCCCTCTCACATCGATGCGTTTTAAGATGCCAGCACGATTGCGCGGCATCGCCCCGCCGCCCTCGGGCAATCGAAAGTACAGATGCAAACCGCCGCGCGGGGTGCGGCAGACCCGTGTCAGCGGCAGTGGGCAGCCAAGCGTCGCTTCCAGGCGGCCGAGGATTTCCGCCGCGTCATAAACCTCGCCTGTCTTGCTATCCGTTCCGGCGTCGATATCGACCACGAAGGCGGCAATGGGCGCCCCAGTCGGCACCCCGATCATCGCGTTAGGATATTTTCGCCACCAAGCTTCGATCTGCGCCTCGTCTTTGGTCGCCTTCTTGAGACCCCCAGACCCTGGGATGGCTTTGCCGGTGGCCGGATCAGCGTCTCCCTTGACGAGCGGCTGCTTAGTCTCGGGATGACACGGGAAGACCGGCCAACCCTTGGCAGCGTACGCCAGCGCCGCGGCCTTCATGCCGCCAGGTTTCCCGGCCCGCTTCCGTTCCCGGCTATTCATCGTGCTTCCTTCCACCTCGAAAACGAGGTCGAAGAAGGCCGTTAACCGGATGATTTTAGCACGCGGCCTACTTGCCGGTTTTTTGAGGAGGTAGGCCTTTTTGACCGAGGGCTGGGACGAGCTTCCTTTCGTGCAGCTCCATCTGCCTCTTCGCTTTCCTTTGGCGCCTTTCGAGATCGTCCCTGGTTGGGTCGCTTTGGTCGCCGGGATCGAGCATCAGCTCAATGCTCCAATACTCCGCCTTGGCACGGCTATAACCGTGCAGCGCGCTAATCAGCTCTCGCAGCTTATAACCGAGCGCCATCTTATCTTCGTCATGCTCGCCGGTCGCAAACTCAAAGACCTTGTGTACGAAGCAAAAAAACGGCGAGCCGTCCGACGAGCTCGCGCTTCCCGGGTGATAGGCATCGAACACGTCGAACGCCTCTCGGATGAACCTGTTCTTCACGGGGCCGAGGAAACGGTCTTCATAATTTTGAGCGCCGCCGCGGTCAGCGATCTGACCGTCGCCGAACACCTTTTGCAGCTTGCCGACGACCTCGTCCATCTGGTCGGCTATGCGCGAGGCTAGTCCAACGAATTCACCGGCATTTCCGTCTTCGTAGGAAGGCAACCAGCGAGGCTCGACACCATCGCCATAAACTTCGGAAGGCGTTCGAAGATGGAAGCGGGACCATCCCCCGAGAGAGACAATCGCCGAATTGGCTTCGCGAAGAAGATCTCGGGCTCGGCCGAGTTCGGCGACGACGTCCTTGACCCTTGGTGCCTGACGAGCCCGATACAGCGCACTATTGAGGTCCTCCGCCAAGCTATGGACTTCCGCAGAAGCCAAAAGGCGGGGATCCTGTGCCGCAATTGCCTCTCGTGCATCCGCTGGCGCATGCGCCTCCAGCCTGCGCTTAAAGGGCGCCAGTAAAGCTACCGCTCCTTCAAACGCATGTTGAGGGCCTTTCGGCTCGATTTCTGCTTTAGGTCCTGGCGCAAAGTGATGGTTAGACATGTTCGTCCGCAGACCCTGAATCGGTTTCTGTGAACCTAACCCAGAACGGGGGAGGTTGACCGCCGGACAACCTCCCGAATCATCTGCAAACAGCGTGGATGATCACAGGATCTCCACACATTCCTTCCGCCGACGACCGAATTGCCGAAATCGCCGAGCTTTTGGCGCTCGGCCTCAGCCGGATCCAGGCCCGAAAGGCAAGCGGATTTTCCGACCACACGGGAGATGTTTCACTCGACATCTCGCCTGACCAGAGCGGACATGCCGCGCCTTTGGAAGGGAGAACGGCAGATGGCTAGCGGCGGCGTTTTGGCGCAGATTTCGGCTCTTAAGAGTGCCCCGGTGGGCACGCTGAAGGCGCGCTGGCGCGAGCTGTTCGGCTCCGAGCCGCCTCCCTACAACCGCCGCTTTCTCGAAAGCCGGCTGGCGTACCGTATCCAGGAGCTGGCGTATGGTGGACTGTCCACCGACACCGTCCGGCGGCTGGAAGCCTTGGCGGCCGACCTGCCGACCAAGGGCAGCAAGCGCATTCGGCACAAAAATTTGGACCGCCCCGTCAGCGGCACCCGCCTCATTCGGGAGTGGAAGGGTGTCGAGCACCGGGTGACGGTCCGCGACGCCGACTTCGAGTACCAAGGCCGGCCGTACAAATCGCTCTCTGCGGTCGCCAGAGCCATTACGGGCACGCGGTGGAATGGCCTGATCTTCTTTGGCCTGAAGAGCCAGCGGGCGTCGGTATGAGCAAGCCGGTTGTCCGCAAGCTGCGGTGTGCGGTTTACACCCGCAAGTCCAGCGAGGAAGGCCTGGACATGGAGTTCAACTCCCTGGAGGCCCAACGAGAGGCGTGCGAGGCTTATGTGGCAAGCCACAAACAGGAAGGCTGGCTTCTCGTTCCTGATCACTATGACGACGGCGGGTTCTCCGGCGGCACGCTGGAGCGCCCTGCCCTCAAGCGCCTGCTGGCGGACACCGAGGCGGGCAAGGTCGACATCGTCGTGGTCTACAAGATCGATCGGCTGTCACGGTCATTGATGGACTTTGCGAAGCTGGTGGAGGCGTTTGACCGACGCACCGTCACCTTTGTCTCGGTCACCCAGGCCTTCAACACCACAACTTCGATGGGCCGGCTCACACTCAACATCTTGCTGTCCTTTGCCCAGTTCGAGCGCGAGGTCACCGGCGAGCGCATCCGCGACAAGTTCGCGGCTTCTCGCAAGAAGGGCATGTGGATGGGCGGTTGGGCCCCATTCGGCTACGAGGTCAAAAACCGCAAGTTGGTGATCAATGACCAGGACGCGGAGACCGTCCGTTGGATCTTCCGCAGGTTCGTGACCCTGGGGTCAGCCACCCTTCTCGCCCGAGAGCTCAAGCAAAAAGACGTCCGAAACCGCTATGGCCAAGCCATCGACAAGGGCGTGATTTACAAGATGCTCAACAACCAAACTTACATTGGAGACGCGGTGCATAAGGGCACCGCGTACCCTGGCGAGCACCATGCGATCATCGAACGCAAGCTTTGGGACCAGGTGCACTCCATCCTGCAGGAAAGCCCTCGTAAGCGAGCCGCAAAGCACCGGGCGCAGACCCCCGCCCTGCTCAAAGGGCTCATTTTTGATTCCGCTGGCGTGGCAATGTCTCCCACCCATACTCGGCGTCGAGGCAAACTGTACCGCTACTACGTCAGCCAGCAGACCCTCAAAGGCGCGGCGGCGTCGAGCGCGGCATTTCGCGTCCCCGCAGGGGAGATTGAGGAGATGGTCGTCGACCAGGTCCGGCGCGTACTCTCCTCTCCTGAGCTGATAGTGGCGACCTGGAAGAAGATGCGCACCCACGTGTCCGGGACCACCGAGCGATGGGTCCGCGATGCCCTTATCGACTTTGACCAAGTCTGGAGCGAGTTATTCCCCGCCGAGCAATCCCGCATCCTGCAGCTCATTGCGGCTAAGGTAGTCGTCGCCTCTGCAAAGGTTGATATGCACCTTCGGGTGGACGGCTTCGCTTCGCTGATCGCGGATCTGAAGGGCAAAGGGACGATCGCGGAGGTGGCCGCGTGACCACCAATCCCAAACAGAATGTTCGACTCAGCCGTGATGGACGTGAGTTGGTTGTAAGCATCCCGGTCGATTTCCGGCAGAGCGGCGGGAGAAAGCAAATTGTAGTCCCTGCCGGCGTGGAGGTCTGGACCGCTCCTCGATCACGACCAAGCAACAGCCTAATTACCGCTCTCGCGAAAGCGCATCGATGGCGCCGGCTCATCGAGACTGGATGCTATTCTTCCGCGGCAGAACTTTCAAAACGTGAAGCAGTCAACGAGTCGTACGTCTGCCGTGTGCTTCGCCTTACCTTGCTCGCTCCGGATTTAGTCCAGACTATCTTGGATGGTCGACAAAGCAAGACCCTTGAGCTGAAGTCGGTGTTGAAGCCATTCCCTGCGGACTGGGGCGCGCAACGAACTCACTTCCGTTCGTGAAGTGCGGAGAGCAAGATTGCTCGCAGAGGTGATAGTCACGGGCCTCGGCTCACCGCGAAAAGCTTTTTGTAAGATAATACGTTGGCTACCACGCGGAGCTTGTGCGCTTGCTAAGTACAGTGGGGTGGGTCGGCCTCCCGAGCTCGCCCCAATTCATCAGCATTCATCGCGAACCAGTCTCCCCCGCAATCATAAAATCAGGAGATTTGATTGGCCAACCCAGCAATCTCTCGCGAGATTACTTCGCTCCGGCGCTGCCGCGGATTGGCATCCCAATCGCGCGAAAATCGTCCGGGTCGAGCACCACGTATCTCCGACCGCAGAGAAGCATACCCGGAAATATGCGATTGAATTTGGTCACGGCGCCCTCTTCCAACGACAAGAGGCGTGATCATCGAAACGTACAATCTAGACAACGACCATTCGAATCTCTTTAAGCGCAATTCAACCCTTTGCGGGACCCGAATAATAGGGTTTGAATTCAACGTGATTTGCAAGTGCAGCAGGACGATAAGGACCGCTGCCGGAGGCGCACTGAATGATCTCTGAGAGATTGAAACGCTCCCGAACCGCAGGGTGAACTTTGGCCTCCGGCTGAATGTCGCGAGTTTTCGCTTCCCAATTCTGACTGCTGACTAACTTCTGAAGCCAAGGCCACTTTGGAAGCTTTGCGGCCTGCGAATCGAGCGTGTCTCGCATACCTGCGACCTCGCAGTGCTGGACCCCGTCGGCCGCAGGAAAGATATTTAATGCGGGACCGGTGTCCCCTGTATTCGGCATCTTCCTGCCGCCAACGAAAATTGGACCAGTTAGCAATCCGTTTGGAACGGCGACAGCCTCGCCGCACATCCATTCCAACGCGACGTCCGAGAGGCGGGACTCCGGTTCCGGATAGGAGCCTCCGATGTCCGAGTGGTTGCCCGCGAACCACCATTGGAGAAGCCGCTCATGACCCGGGAAATGCGGAGCGCCCTCGTCGCTGCCGCCCCACGGTACGCGGTCGAAGTCCTTCCGGGTTTCGTCTATCGCGTTCGCTGAGCGAGCAAAAGCGACATGGCGGCTCAGGAGACGATCAAAATTGGCACCTTTCCAAACTGCCTTATGGGATCGCGACTCGCCAGGCTTCGGGTAGTCAGTGATAGTCTTGATGTCAGCCTTGTTCTGCCAGTACCAGAAGAGAGCGAGGGCAGCTCCCACGATGGCGACTTGAGCGACGAAGCCAATTAGCATGAAATTCGTGCCGAGCAACCAAGTGCAAAGAGCGGCCAGCATTACAGCAGGAATGAATCCGGCAATGAATGCGACTACTCCAACTCCTGCGGCGAGTGCAGCCTGAATGATGAAATAGCGTAATCCATTCGCTCCCAACGCCGCGACGGTGTCGAACACGCCGATGAAATAGGGAGCGACGTTCGAGTCGGACCCATCGCCCGAACCGTATTTGAGTTGGAAGCGCTTGGCTAATTCAACTCGTTCATCCTCAAAGTCGGCTCTCGGGTGCCCGGCGCCATGTTCAAGCACCGCATCTACCGCCTCCCAAGCGATATCCTTTGCAGCCTTTCTGTACCGCATCAATGGATCGCTGGGCGTTTTGGTTGGGACACCGCAGAACATCAGCAGATTCGCGAGGCTGCGCACTGTGTAAGCGCCTCGGCTGAAGCCAAACAGAAAGATCCTGTCGCCGTCTTCGTAGTGGTTGATAATGAATTCATAGGAGTCTGCGATGTTGCGCTTGATACCGGCACCAGTGACAGAGCCAAGCATCTTTTGAACGAAGCGCACCGGGGCAGTCAGCGCAGTTGCACCTATGTCGGTTCCGAGACCCGCATCGTAGAATACAACCTGCTTTGACGGATCGATGCCGGTGTCAGCATGGTCGCGCGATATGCGGTACATCTTATAGATGTTGCTTATCCGCTGTTCGGGACGAGCTCCGCCGTCCTGCCCAGTGCCATCCGAGAAGATAACAATGTTCTTCGCCATGCCGACCCCAATTGTGTGATAAGCCGCTAAAGCAACTTGCCGCTAGACGTCGTTCGCCTCAGATAGCTCCGGGCTGTAGTCGCCGGCATCCAACCGCCTCCTGCGCTCGGCTTGCAGCGCGTGCCCATCGTCCAAGAGATACAGCAATTCGATCGCTCCGTGCAGGCGTACACCATGCTTGAACGATGTCGTGGAATGCAGATAAGGCCCAGCGATGCTGTTCAATATCTCGGTAAAGCAACCCAGAGCATCGTTCACCTGCCGAATCTCAACGGCGGGCAACGGCTTTGCCGTAGTGCCGAGAGCTAGGTCAAGATCACGATGAGCTATGTGGCGGTTGCGCCAATCCCGAGCAAATTTCGTCTTGTTCGTTGCATCCAAGCACAGCGCTTCTAGCTTCCTCTTCAACGCCACGTCAGGGATCAGCGCAGGAAGGTTATGCAGCGTCAAATTTGTCCGACCGAAAGATACCGGTCGGTCAGTCAATCGTGCTATGTGCAGCATCAATCCTTCCCATAGGCAGTCTTGCACCATCCGGAAGAAGTGGCCGGTAGATCGGTTCATCAATTCGATTCGACTCTTCTTCGTTCCGTAGAGCTCGATGAACTCCAACCACCTGATGTTCAGTTGAGCGAGTTCCTGCCAAAGTTCGGCATACTGCGTGCCGAGCTCTTCACCCATGACCTTGATGTACTTCTCCTTGGCTTCCGCTGCTGTTTGGTCGACCATTACTTTCCCTCTTTACGCGGCGCCGGCAACGGAGAGATCAGCGCTTCCGTGGACAAGATTAGTTCACGGCCGTACTTCCGGGCTGCGGTCTTGACGCTTTCCTTGGTGACGGCAAATGCGAAATAGGCGGCGTGGATCGCTGCTACGATGAACACGAGCGTCGTGCGGTTCGTGAGGTCAGCCCCCATGTCCAGCGGCACGCGATACCAAAGGAGCCCGGCGCAGATCAGGACTACGATCAGGTTCAGCCCGAGCGCAACCCACTTCAGGCCGAACTGGTTACGGCGAAAGCCGTAGCCGACGTTTTCGCCGAACACCAACGGGAATTTCTTGGCATCACGCGTGTGCGCGCGGAGCCAGGTACCGCACGCCTCATAGAACTCATCAGCCACAGCTTGATTGGCCGCCTCCTGCCGCGACGACGGCACCAGCTGGTTAATCTTGCCGGCAATGAAGGTCCGATAGCGTTCTTTGGTGGCTTGTTCAATCGTGTGATCCGACCGGCGAAACATGGTGACCGATGGCTTGCCGCCCATTTCTGCGTAAATCTTCGGCTCGATAGCTACACCGAGTTTGCGGGCGAAGTCAGCCAGCGCGAACACCAAAACGAAGAGCGTGATGCTCGCAATCACGTTGGACATGTGGACGTGTTGCCACGACACCAGCAAGGCGAGCGCGGCCAGTGCCGGTGCCGCGCCCAGGATGGCGGGAAACAGCCGTGCGCGGAGGGTGTACGCATCGAGGAATTTGAACACCGCTACTCCTCCTGCTCATTGGGGTAGGGGTAATTCGTCAGTGCCCCAGCCCATGGCTGAGGTGAGTTCTTGTGAGCGCGGAACGCGGAGTCTTCGGTCGTCGCGACAAACGCCCCGCGGTGCCGCATGGCCCGGATGACGGCATTACGCGGATGGTCTGTGTCTTCCTTCGCCGAGCTAATAAGCGCGTGAAAGAGCTCGCTGCCTTCGGGCAAAAGTGACGGAAGCCTTGGCCCGAGCCACCGGTCACAGATTTCGGTAGAAAGATTTCGACGGCCGCCGTGATGCGGCACCTGAAATTGCTTCACGCCGGGGAGATACAGGCCTGCGTTTGGCGCAAAGTCTGCGGCCTCGGCCATGCCGGACCGACCCGCGTCACCCGTGAGCACGATGTTGTCGCCGGCAATGTTGGCGAACTGCACGACGCTCATTTCATTTTCGACGCTCGTTTCTTCGCTGGAGAAACGTTCAGATCCCCAACTGTCCCGCAGCATGCGTACCGCTGCTTTCATCGGAACGACCAGAGCGGCCAACAGGCCCCCCATACCCTGCGCGAGCTGCGGGGTCCGGTCAGACCGCAAGATCAGCTGTCCATACCGCGTCGGCGAGGGAGCGAGCACGGTGAATGCGCCGATCTGGCGACCCTGAAACGGCTCCTGAATATTGATTCCCCGCCGGAGTGCGATCTCTTCGAGTGTCGCAATGTACGGGTAGTCATCGCGCAGCCGCTCACGCAGCGTGTCTGCCGACTGCATGCGAGGAAAATGCTGGATGAGCTGGTCCGCATAAATCCACGGCCGCAACATCCAGAGCGTGCCAATGGAATAACCTTCCAGTATCGGAGCCAGGCCCTCGGCATGGTCCTTGTCCGGGTGTGTGACAACCACATGGTCAATGTGCGTAACGCTGTGCCACTTTTTAATGTGGGCCACGAGGTCAGGCGCTGTGCTCGTGTATCCGCCGTCCACAACGTGCAGAACCGGCGAAGCACCTCCGATCGAATAGCGAATGGTGATACAGTCCCCACTCTTAGACGTATGAACAGGTAAGAAGTCGAGTTCGTAAAAGTCGGCCATTCCTTGGCCCCCATAGCTAGTTAGCCCGTTCCCGTTCATTAGGTTCCGGTAGGTTCCGTGCAACCCCTGATTCGTATTTTGGCGCGGCACACGCTACCACACGCTTGATTCATGTTCTAGTTTTGTTCAGCAATGGAAGACGGCCCAAGCCCGGCGTTTTCCTCCGGAGTGTGGAACGACCAGAGGCCGATCCGTTCGTGGAGGACGCCAACGGCATCGCGATCGCGACAGTCATCGCCCGAGACGACTTACAGACGTAGTCGGTCGGGCACAGAAACCTGAAGAGGCCAGGAAGATCGCGAAGGCAGTCGCTCGCATCCCCGACCCATGATGGGGCGGCGAGGCTTCTACCCGAAAGGGCCGGGCAGCTACCGCTGGAGCAGGAGCAACCATTCCACGTCGCTTGAGGCGGTTATTGTCTCAGGTTTACATCATCGAACGTGTGCAAAGCGTCTCGCGCGACCGTACTCACATAAGTTCCGCCAGAAGTCGTCATCTTGGCAGCCAAGTAAGAAACGAACCCTTCTGTTTTTCCGACGATTGAAATCTTTTGATTTTCAATGGCTTTTGTCATCCGTTACCCGCTCAGAAAGTACAGAGGTTTGGAGAAAAGCAGGGTAGCGGAGAAGGGGGGCGCGTGCACACCGGACCGGCAAAGTACGGTTCAGCGCTAAAAAACGCGGGAAATGAGCGTCGACGAGCTGCTTCGACTGGGCCGGAGAGGGCGTTCAGGAAACGAAACTGGCGGAGAGAGTGGGATTCGAACCCACGGTACGGTTTCCCGCACACACGCTTTCCAAGCGTGCGCCTTAAGCCACTCGGCCATCTCTCCGGAGCGCCCTCTCTTGAAGGGGCGCCGATGATTTTGCAAGAGATCGAAGGAAAATCGGGTGAATTTTCCGCAACCTGTTGTATTTACGAGATAATATCTGTGATCCTACATGCCCTGAACCGCCCGGGGGCCGAACCCATGGCGGGTTTGCCGCGACGATTCACGTGAGGACGCCAACCACGACCGGGGACGCCGTGACCATCCGCAAGACCATCACCGTGCTGAGCCTGCTATCGGCCCTTGTCCCCGCCTTCGCCGTGCCGGCTCTGGCCCAGGTCTGCATCCGGCAGGGCGTCGATGTGAGCTGCAACGACGGGCGCCGCGGGGTGCTGTCCGGCGATGCCATCATCTGGCCGGACGGCACGCGCTCGAGCTCGACGCCGCATCAAAGCGTCATCATCGGCAACAAGAGCTCGGTGCATGTCGGGCCCGGCGTGTTCGTCGGCCAGGGCAAGGGCGTGGTGCCGCTGGACGATCCCAACGCGCCGAACAAGCGGCAGTGTGCGGTTCTGGAGGGCGTGTCGTACTGTTATTGAGACCTTCTTCCTTTTCCCCTTGTGGGAGAAGGTGGCACTCGCAGGCGCGACGGATGAGGGGTTGCGTCCACGAGTTATACCGCGAGAGGTACGCGTGAGGAAACATACCCCTCACCCGTCTCGCCGCGAGCCACCCTCTCCCAAGGGGAGAGGGAAAGCAAAGTTGCTCAGCTTCTAAATCAACCGCACGCCTGATATCGCCGACTTCAGCCAGCGCAAGGCTTGCGGCGGTTGCGCTGCGAGCGGGGCGACCGCGGCCTTCTCGGTCCGGCACTTTTCCAGTTCCGCGACGAAGTCGGCCGACCATTGCTGGATGGTATGGCCGCGCAGCTTCTTCATCATCGCATCCCACCGCATCTTGCGCTCGGGGAGCGGCATTGCGGCCGCGACCGCGATCGCGCGCGCCATGCCGTCGATGTCGTGCGGATTGACGAGCAAGGCGGTCTCGAGCTCGTTGGCCGCGCCCGCGAACTTCGACAGCACCAGCACGCCGGGATCGGCCGGGTTTTGCGCGGCGACATATTCCTTGGCGACGAGATTCATGCCGTCATGCAGCGGCGTCACCACGCCGACTTGCGCCGTCCGATAAAGACCAGCGAGCACGGCCTGGCTGAATCCCTTGTTCAAATAGCGGATCGGGGTCCAGTCCACCTCGCCGTGACGGCCGTTGACGTCGGTGACGAGGCGCGCGACCTCGTTCTGAAGATTGCCATAGGCCTCGATCGCGCCGCGCGAGGGGTTGGCGATCTGAAGCAGCGAGATGCTGCGCGCGAACTGCGGCTGCTCCGTCCACAGCCGGTCGAATGCGCTGATGCGGTTGACGAGGCCTTTCGAATAATCGAGGCGGTCGACGCCGATCGCAAGCCGCTCGCCGTTGAGGCTGCGCCTCAGCCGCGACACGTCGGGGTGCGATGCCGATTTCGCGGCATAGGCTGCGAACTTCTCCGCATCGATGCCGATCGGAAAGACCTCGCAGCGGGTGCGGCCATGCTGCGAGATCGCAACGCCGTCCTCGACGGCGAGGCCGAGCTCTCCGCCGACATAGGCGAGGAAGTTCTGGCAATCCTCGTTGGTCTGGAAGCCGAGCAGATCGTAGGCCAGCATCGCCGTGATCAGCTCGCGATGATTGGGCACGCCTTGCATCACGGCAGTGACGGGCCACGGCGTATGCAGGAAGAAGCCGATCGGATCGTCGACGCCGAGATCACGCAGTTCCGCACCGAGCGCGAGGAAGTGATAATCCTGCACCCAGAACGCGGTCTTTGTTTTTCGGAACCGCATCAAGGCGCGCGCCATGAAGGCGTTGACCTCGCGATAGCTGACATAATCCTCACGCGAGACGCGGATCAGATCGCTGCGCGAATGCAGCGCCGGCCACAGCGCCGAATTGGCAAAGCCCTCGTAATAGCCGCCGTAATGCGCCGCCGGCAGATCCAGCGTCGCAATCGCGCCCGTTCCCAGCGCTTCGATCTCGGCGAACGGTTCCTTCTGATGGCCGTCACGCACCCGCCCCGAAGATCCCACCCAGATCGCGCCGGAATGTTCCACCACCGGCAACAAGGCTGCCGCGAGGCCGCCCGTCATGGGCTCGTTAGGCTTGCCGCGCGCGACACGATTCGAAACGACGACTAAGTTCACAGGTCGTCCCCTCCTGTTTCATTCCACCCCGTTTAACTGCCGTTCATCAATATGGTTCCTGACCATCGTTTCAACGAATTGAAACCAAAATCGGGCGCGCGCGTTGGAACTGGTTTCGCTTGAGGGAACCGGGACTTTCCACTGCAAAGACAGCGATTGCGGCCTTTTGCGCAGCACATTGTGGCACCCAACGGCGCCGCTTCCCGAGCATCATGGTCTGCGACGTGGCGCCGCCTCAGTTTCACCTCGGATCGAGCAGGCGGGCAAGGAACGCCCGCACGTCGCTTGGCGCATCGAAATGGCCGTTTACGCCCATGGCACGGCGGCCGACGGAGAAGGCAAGCCCGTTCATGTCGGGCATGATCGCAAACACGGTTTCATCGGTGACGTCGTCGCCGATGAAGATCGGACGCCGCCCCTTGAACGGCTCCCGCTTCATCAGTTCACGCACGCCGGTCGCCTTGGTGAATCCGGAATGCTTGATCTCGCAAACGAACTTGCCGGGCAGCACCTCGATGGGCGCATTGGGCAGGTCGGCACGGATCACCGAGACGGATTCGTAGATCGCTTTCTCCGCGTGCGGCGCGAGCCGGTAATGCAGGGCGAGCGAATAGCCCTTGTCCTCGAGCAGAATGCCCGGGCTGAGCTTGGCAATGGCCGCCAGGCGGCGCTTCAGCTCCTTGTCCAGCGGTGGCGCATGCACGGCGTCGGCTTCATTGTCCACCGACAGCCGCATCTCGGCGCCGTGGCCGGCGACGGCGCGAAACACGTCGGGTGCGAAGATCAGGTCGATGTCGTTGAGCGAGCGGCCGCTGACCAGCGCCAGCGCGCCGGAGGTGCGCTCGGTCAGATGTTTCAGCGTTTCCGACAACCCCGGCGGCACCCACACTTCACGCGGCGTCGGCATCAGGTCGAGCAGGGTCCCGTCGATGTCGAGCAGAATTGCGGTCTCATCGAGATGCGGCACCAGCGCATGCGGCACCGGCACCGCGTCGGGTGCATCGTCATCCAGCATGGTGCGCTTCTGATCCAACGCCATCTCTGCAAGTTCCGATTTCATCAGTCTACTCCATATAGGCGAGCGGCCGCGCGATTTGTTCGAGCGATTTGCGCTCCGCCGAGACGGCGTAGCGCCACGCCACGATCGCGGCCGCGATCATCAGGGCTGAGCCCAGCAGGTAGCCCGCGAATACGCTGGTGCGCGACCCCGTGTCGATCAGCACGCCGAACAGCGCCGGCCCGATCACGCCGCCGATGCCCGTGCCGACCGCATAGAACACCGCGATCGCCAGCGCGCGAACTTCAAGCGGAAACGTCTCGCTGACGGTGAGATAGGCCGCGCTCGCGGCGGGTGAGGCAAAGAAGAAAATCACCATCCAGGCGACGGTCTGCCCCTGCGCGGTGAGCGCGCCGATGGAGAACAGATAGCCCGAGAGCGCCAGCAGCAAGCCCGACATGCCATAGGTGAACATGATCATGGTGCGGCGTCCCAGCGTATCGAACAGGCGGCCGAGCAGCAGCGGCCCGAGGAAATTGCCGGCAGCAAAGGGGAGCAGGTACCAGCCGACGTTTTCGGCGCTGATGCCGTAAAAATCGGTCAGCACCAGCGCGAAGGTGAAGAAGATGGCGTTATAGAAGAACGCCTGCGCACTCATCAGAACGAGGCCGACCAGCGCGCGCTGCCGGTACACCGAGAACAGCGTGTGGACGACCTCGCGGATCGGCGTGTGGTCGCGCATCCTCAGACGGATCTTCGTGAAGCGCCCGTCGCCCGCATCCTGGCGGTGTCCGACCACCGAGCGCTCGATCTCGTCGACGATGGCGTGCGCCTGGTCGGGACGGCCGTGGATCATCAGCCAGCGTGGACTTTCCGGGATCCACATCCGCATCAGGAGCACGACGAGGCCCAGCGCCGCGCCGATCAGATAAGCGAGACGCCAGCCGAGGTCGGGGTTGATCACGGCAGGATCGAGCAGCACGATGGCCGCGACCGCGCCCATCGCAGCGCCGATCCAGAAGCTTCCATTGATGACGAGATCGGTCCAGCCGCGATAGCGCGCCGGCACCAGCTCCTGGATGGTCGAGTTGATCGCCGTGTATTCGCCGCCGATGCCGGCGCCGGTGAGAAAACGAAACAGCGCGTAGCTCGCGACATCCCACGACAGAGCCGTCGCGGCCGTCGCCGAAAGATAGAGCGCCAGCGTGATGAAGAAGAGCTTCTTGCGGCCGATGCGGTCGGTGAGCCAGCCGAAGCCGAGCGCGCCGAGCACGGCACCGGCGAGATAGGCGGAATTGGCAATGCCGAGATCCAGATTGGTGAAATGCAGCGACGAGCTCTGCTTCAGGGCGCCCGAAAGCGCGCCGGCAAGCGTCACCTCGAGCCCGTCAAGAATCCAGGTGATGCCGAGCGCGAGCACGACGCGGGTGTGAAAGCCGCTCCAGGGCAGCGCGTCGAGTCGCGACGGAATGCTGGTCTCGACGATGCGGTCGGTCGCGGCCGCCGAGACCCCAGATGCATAGTTCCGCGCTGGGCTTTGCTGCAATTCCATCGAGCTGTTGCGTTCGATCAATGGAAGCGGCCCCGATTCACAGGACGTGAACGGGGTCGATCCGATCATTGGGGTGCGGCATTCCGCCTGCCACCTGCGACAACGTCCGCGGGGAGGCCGGGTTCCCGCAGGAACGGCCGCCAGCACCGCCCGTTTCCGATGGAGCCGCAAGGAGTTGACGCATGGCTCATGTCAGAAAGACGACACATTCTCGAAACAGCGGCACAGGCAAGTCCGGCCGCCGGAAGACAGGCACGCGGCGTAGCGCGACCACGCGCAAGAGCGCCAAACGCGCAACGCCAAAGCGCTGGTCGCAGCGTGTGACCAAAGAGAGCGACGCACTCGACCTCAAGCAGGGCGTGTTCAAGCTGACCAGCCCGAAGAAGATCGCGACGTCACTGAAGCGATCGGCCGAGCACAGCTCACGACGCAAGACCGGCGCCTATCGGTCGGCACTGTCGATGCTGACCTTCTACATCAACCGCGCCGGCAAGACCTTGCCGAAAACGCAGCGCACGCGGCTGGAAAAGGCGAAGGTCGAGCTGAAGCGGGCGTTTGGGCGGGAGTGAGGATGAGAGGTGAGGCCCTCAGAGCGCGATCTTGACTTCGCTGTCGTCCCGGAGAAGCGGAGCACCTGGCGGCGCGCAGCGCTGTCAGGTGTGCAGCGCGACTCCGGGACGACAGCGGAGTATGACGCCGCGGCGAACTTACGCCGCCCTGATATTCCCCATGAAGCGGTCGAGCTCGGCGCGCAGGCGGGTGCTTTCGGATGACAGCGTCTTGGCCGAGTGCAGCACCTCCTCCGAGGCCGAGCCGGTCTCGGCGGCGCCGCGGTTGACCTCGCCGATGTCGGTGGCCGCGGTCTGAGTCCCTTGCGCGACCGTCTGGACGCTGCGCGCGATCTCCTGCGTCGCAGCGCCCTGCTGCTCGACCGCGCTCGCGATCGAGGTCGAGATCGACGAGATCTGGCCGATGGTCGCCCCGATCTCCTTGATCGCGGCAACCGATTCCGCCGTGGCGCCCTGCATGCCCGTGATGTGCGAGGAGATCTCGTCGGTCGCCTTCGCGGTCTGGCTCGCCAGCGACTTCACTTCGCTGGCAACCACCGCGAAGCCGCGGCCGGCTTCGCCGGCGCGTGCCGCCTCGATGGTGGCGTTGAGCGCCAGCAGATTGGTCTGCTCGGCGATCGCGGTGATCAGCTTGACCACCTCGCCGATCTGCTGGGCCGCATGCGACAGCTTGCCGATGCGCCCGTCGGTTTCCCTGGCCTGAACCACGGCGGCTTCCGCAATGCGGCTGGAATCGCGCACCTGGCGGCCGATCTCCTCGACCGAGGCCGAGAGCTCTTCGGTCGCGGTGGCAACCGACTGCATGTTGCTTGAGGCCTGCTCGGAGACGCCGGCGACCTGGCTCGACAGGCTCTGCGTGGTCTCGGCGGTGCGGGTCAGCGTGGAGGCCGCCGATTCCAGCTGCACGGCGGAGGCCGAGACGTTGGAGACGATGGCGCCGACCGCGCTCTCGAAATCGTCGGCGAACCGAATCAGCTCGGCGCGGCGGCTGGCCGCCTGCTCCCGGTTCTGGACTTCGCTGGCGGCGGCATCGCGCTCGGCCTTGGCCACGGCCTGGACCTTGAACTCCTCGACCGCGCCGGCCATCTCGCCGATCTCGTCCTTGCGGCCGAGGCCCGGCAGCACGACGTCGAAATTGCCCGAGGCCAGCTCGCGCATCGCCTTGCACATCGCGATCATCGGACGCGAAATGCCGTTGCCGAGCATCAGGGCGAGCACCGCGCCGATGGCGAGGCCGCCGAGCGCCAGCATCACCATCAGCCGCTCGGTATCAACGATCTCCGCATTGGCGCTGGCTTCGATGCGCTGCTGATCGGCAGTCAGATCCGACCGCAGCTCACCCGAGAGCTTGAGGATGCCGGCCGCCGTCTTGGTCATATCGCCGTTCAGCTTGACGATGATCTTCACATTCTCCGACAGCTTGGTGAAGGAGGTGCGGTATTGCTTCAGGAGGGTGCCGATCTCGGTTACGCGATCGGTGATCTTCTGGTCGTTCGCATAGATCGAGACCAGCAGGGTCTCCAGGAATTTGATCCGCGCGATCACACCATCTGCGGTCTTCGGCTCCGGCTTGGCGACGAAGGCACTGACCGAGGTGGAGACCGCCAGATATTGCGAGGTGATGTCCTTGGCCGTGGTCTGGACCGAGGCCAGCCCGGCCAGCGCGGCGGTATCGGCAAGGTCGTCGAACTTGAAGCGGATCTTGTTGCCGACGCTGTTGAGCTCGTCGGCCGCGATCTTGTTGTTCTCGCGCGTCAGGGTGATGATTTCGCCGAACACCTTCGTGAAGCGCTGGAATTCGCCCTCGAGCTTGCCGACCTGCTCGCGGCGGACGGCACCGGTCGTAGCGGCCATCGACTTTGCGATCGCGCTCCTCAGATTCTCTTCAGCCGCCTTGGCCGCGGTCTCGTCCTCGGCCGCGCCGGTCAGGGTATAGGCCCGCGCCAATCCCTGATAGGCGATCAGCTCGCGATCGACCGTCCGGGCGAGGTCGGCTTCCGACACGCTGGTTCGGTAGGAGGCGACGGCGCCCTGGATCCGCTCGAAGCCGAAATAGGCGAAAGTCATACTGACGGCGAGGATGGCTAGCAATGCCCCGAAGCCGAGGATGATTTTTGCACGAAAACGCAACGTTGGCAGCTTCGATTGGCGCGACTTCGACTTGACCGACATTCCCCCACCCCATTCCATTCGCGGAAAACCAGGCGCAGCCGGGAAGCAGCCCGCTTCCAGACTCGCCGGCACGTTACGGCGCAAAGGATAAGCTGTGGTAAATTTGTGGCACCGCAACTGGCGGTTAGGTGATGCGGGCGGGTCAGCTTGTCGTCCCGGACAAGCGCAAGCGCAGATCCGGGATCTCAGCGCGAGCGCCTGCGCTCGTCGCCATAGCCGCAGCCACAAGTTTGGCGAAGACTCGGAGTTATCGGCTCACTCCATAACCAAGCCCTGTGGTTATGGGTCCCGGGTTCGCTTCGCGCCCGGGACGACAGCGGTGTATGAGGCTGCAGCGAGGGCGTCGGGCGACAGGTACGCCCTACGCCGCCCTGATATTCCCCATGAAGCGGTTGAGCTCGGCGCGCAGGCGGGTGCTTTCGGATGACAGCGTCTTGGCCGAGTGCAGCACCTCCTCCGAGGCCGAGCCGGTCTCGGCGGCGCCGCGGTTGACCTCGCCGATGTCGGTGGCCGCGGTCTGAGTCCCTTGTGCGACCGTCTGGACGCTGCGCGCGATCTCCTGCGTCGCCGCGCCCTGCTGCTCGACCGCGCTCGCGATCGAGGTCGAGATTGACGAGATCTGGCCGATGGTCGCCCCGATCTCCTTGATCGCGGCAACCGATTCCGCCGTGGCGCCCTGCATGCCCGTGATGTGCGACGAGATCTCGTCGGTCGCCTTCGCGGTCTGGCTCGCCAGCGACTTCACTTCGCTGGCAACCACCGCGAAGCCGCGGCCGGCTTCGCCGGCGCGCGCCGCCTCGATGGTGGCGTTGAGCGCCAGCAGATTGGTCTGCTCGGCGATCGCGGTGATCAGCTTGACCACCTCGCCGATCTGCTGGGCCGCATGCGACAGCTTGCCGATGCGCCCGTCGGTCTCCCTGGCCTGAACCACGGCGGCCTCCGCAATGCGGCTGGAATCGCGCACCTGGCGGCCGATCTCCTCGACCGAGGCCGAGAGCTCTTCCGTCGCGGTGGCAACCGACTGCATGTTGCTCGAAGCCTGCTCGGAGACGCCGGCGACCTGGCTCGACAGGCTCTGGGTGGTCTCGGCGGTGCGGGTCAGCGTCGAGGCCGCCGATTCCAGCTGCACGGCGGAGGCCGAGACGTTGGAGACGATGGCGCCGACCGCGCTCTCGAAATCGTCGGCGAACCGAATCAGCTCGGCGCGGCGGCTGGCCGCCTGCTCCCGGTTCTGGACTTCGCTGGCGGCGGCATCGCGCTCGGCCTTGGCCACGGCCTGGACCTTGAATTCCTCGACCGCGCCGGCCATCTCGCCGATCTCGTCCTTGCGGCCAAGGCCCGGCAGCACGACGTCGAAATTGCCCGAGGCCAGCTCGCGCATCGCCTTGCACATCGCGATCATCGGACGCGAAATGCCGGTGCCGAGCAGGAAGGCGAGGACCGCGCCAAGCAGCGTGCCGCCAATGGCGAGGATCAGAACCAGTTGCTCCGTCTGCCCGATGGTCGCTTCCGACTCCGATTCCAGCCGCTGCTGTTCGGCGACGAGGTCCGCCTTCATGGCGGTAGCTCCTTGCAGGATCGCACCGGCCGAGCCGCTCATCTCGGAGACGAGGTCGTCGACCAGCTTGGCTTTCGCAATCAGCTTCTCCAGCGCTTCGCGATAGGCACCGAGAAGCGCTTTGGCCTCCTTCAGGCCGGCGACGATCTTGTCATCCATGGAATAGACCGCGCCGAGCGAGTTCTCGACGAACTTCAGCCGCGCCATCGCACTTGCTCCGACGGCCTGGTCGGAGTTGAGGATGAAATTGCTCGCGGCCGCACTCGCGGTCTGGAATTGGGCGTTGACCTGCTTGGTGCCGAATTCGATCGCCTGCGCCTCGGAGTCGGAGGCGTTGTTACCGACGTCATCCAGCTTGTATTTGAGGAGGTTGGCGTTGCGCTGAAGCTGATTCTGGACCAGAAGCGCGCTGTCGCGCTTGGCCTGCAAAATCTGGGCGAAGGTCGCCGAGAAGTTGGAAAACTCCTTGGCGAGCTTGTTGAGGCTCTCCAGCCGCGCTGGCTTCTTGGCATTCCTGATCGCCTGATCGATGGCATTCCTCAGGCCGGCCTCGGCGTCCAGCGCCGCCTTGGCGTCATCTTCCTTGCCGGTCACCACGAAGTAACGGGCAGCCGAACGATAGCCGAGCAGTTCGCGATCGATATCGCGGGCACGATCGGCCTCCGAAACGCTGCTGCGGTAGGATCCGACGCCTTCCGAAACGCGTTCGAAGCCGAAATAGGAGAAGGCCATGCTCCCGGCGGAGATCGCCAGCACGACGGCAAAGCCGAGGATGATCTTGGCGCGAAACCTGAGAGTGGGAAATATTGTGCGCTTTGACGGCGACGCGATACGCCCGGACATTCCCACCCCCATTTTCATTCAGCCCTGATCCGGAGGCGCCCTGCCCCCAGATCCGAATGCGCAAAACTAGGGCAGAATGGATAAAGGGCGGTAAATTCGCCGCATCCGCGCTCCTCCGCCAAAGGCCCACCGAACAGGCAACGGCTGGCATCCCACGCAAACTGTGCACTTTTAGCAGGGAAAATAGCCGGGGATCGCCCTCGCCGGCCTTGGTCCCTGAACGGGCGCCTCATGTCTTCGGCTGGATCAATGACCTTTCCATGACGCGGGCGACCAAAATCCTAGTTGCAAAGTTCCGGGTCGCTGTCTCTAATTAGAAGCAATCAAAATCAATCCCGGGAGGACTACACCGTGTCTACAGTCAAACTGACAGTGAACGGCAAGGCCGTGGCTGTCGACGTCGAGGACCGCACGCTGTTGGTCCAACTCCTGCGCGATCACCTCAATCTCACGGGGACCCATGTGGGCTGCGACACCAGCCAGTGCGGCGCCTGTGTCGTGCATATGGACGGCAGGGCGGTGAAATCCTGCACCATGCTGGCGGGCCAGGCCGACGGCGCCAGCATCACCACCATCGAGGGCATCGCCAAGGGCGACGAACTGCATCCGATGCAGGCCGCTTTCCGCGACAATCATGGCCTTCAATGCGGCTACTGCACGCCGGGCATGATCATGTCGGCGATCGACATCGTGCAGCGCCATGGTGGCCAGCTCGACGAGACAACGGTCCGCCAAGAGCTGGAAGGCAATATCTGCCGCTGCACCGGCTACCACAACATCGTGAAAGCCGTGCTGGATGCGGCCGGACGCATGAAGGTCTCGCAGGCGGCCGAGTAAAGCGGCGCGCCTCGAACGAACAAAATGACCGCTGCCGCTCTCGAAGGAAGGCGCAGCCATATAATTTCCGGTCGGGAGGACCAGACATGGGTGTTGAAGGTATCGGCGCACGCGTCGTGCGCAAGGAAGACAAGCGTTTCATTACTGGCAAGGGCCGCTACGTCGACGACATCAAGCTGACGGGCATGACCCATGCCCATTTCGTCCGCAGCCCGCACGCGCACGCCAAGGTGAAGGGGATCGATTCCTCCGCCGCGCTGAAGATGCCGGGTGTGGTCGCCGTGCTCACGGGCCAACAGATCGTCGACGACAAGGTCGGCAACCTCATTTGCGGCTGGGCCATCACCTCCAAGGACGGCAGCCCGATGAAGATGGGCGCATGGCCGGCGATGGCACCGGAGACGGTGCGCTTCGTCGGGCAGGCCGTCGCGGTCGTGATCGCCGAAAGCAAGAATCTGGCACGCGATGCCGCCGAAGCGGTCGTTGTCGATTACGAAGAGCTTCCCGCGGTCGCCGACGTCCAAGCCGCGATCAAGTCAGGCGCGCCGCAGCTTCATCCCGAGGCTCCCGGCAACCAGGTCTATGACTGGGTGATCGGCGACGAGGGCGCCACCGATGCCGCCTTCGCCAAGGCCGCCAACGTGGTGAAGCTCGACGTCACCAACAACCGCCTCGCCCCGAACGCGATGGAGCCGCGCGCGGCGATCGCGGACTATGACACGGCGGAAGAGCATTTCACGCTCTACACGACCTCGCAGAACCCGCATGTCGCCCGCCTCGTGCTGTCGGCATTCTACAACATCGCGCCCGAGCACAAGCTGCGCGTGATCGCCCCCGATGTCGGTGGCGGCTTCGGCTCCAAGATCTTCATCTATCCCGAGGAGATGGTGGCGCTGTGGGCTTCGAAGAAGGTCGGCCGTCCCGTGAAATGGACCGGCGACCGCACCGAGGCCTTCCTTACCGACGCGCATGGTCGCGACCATGTCACCCATGCCGAGATGGCATTCGACGCCAACAACAAGATCACCGGCCTCAAGGTGAAGACCTACGCCAATTTCGGCGCCTACATGTCGCTGTTCTCGTCCTCGGTGCCGACCTATCTCTATGCGACGCTGTTGTCGGGCCAGTACAACATCCCGGCGATCCATGCCGAGGTGGTCGGGGTCTACACCAACACCACGCCGGTCGATGCCTATCGCGGCGCGGGCCGCCCCGAGGCCAGCTACCTGATCGAACGGCTGATGGAGACGGCGGCGCGGCAGCTCAAGGTTGATCCGGCCCAGTTGCGCCGGACCAACTTCATCACTCAGTTCCCGCATCAGACGCCCGTGATCATGGCTTACGACACTGGCGACTTCAACGCATCGCTCGATGCCGCGATGAAGGCGATCGACTATGCCGGCTTCCCTGCCCGCAAGGCCAAGGCGAAAGCCGACGGCAAGCTGCGCGGCATCGGCGTGTCCTGCTACATCGAGGCTTGCGGCATCGCGCCGTCGAAGGCGGTCGGCAGCCTTGGCGCCGGCGTGGGCCTGTGGGAATCGGCCGAGGTGCGCGTCAATCCGGTCGGCACCATCGAGATCCTCACGGGCTCGCATAGTCATGGCCAGGGTCATGAGACCACGTTCTGCCAGCTCGTCGCGGAGCGGCTCGGCGTCCCCATCAGCCAGGTCTCGATCGTCCATGGCGACACCGACAAGGTGCAGTTCGGCATGGGCACCTACGGCTCGCGCTCGGCGGCTGTCGGCCTCACCGCGATCCTGAAAGCGATGGAGAAGATGGAATCGAAGGCCAAGAAGATTGCGGCGCATGCGCTGGAAGCTTCCGAGGCCGACATCGTCATCGAGAATGGCGAGTTCAAGGTCACCGGTACCGACAAGGCGATCGCCCTGCCGATGGTCGCGCTCGCGGCCTATACCGCGCATAATCTGCCTGACGGGATGGAGCCGGGTCTGAAGGAAAGCGCCTTCTACGATCCGACCAACTTCACCTTCCCGGCCGGCACCTATATCTGCGAGCTCGAGGTCGATCCCGGCACCGGCAAGACCTCCTTCGTCGACTTCGTCGCGGCCGACGATTTCGGCCGGCTGATCAACCCGATGATCGTCGAGGGCCAGGTCCATGGCGGCCTTGTCCAGGGCATCGGGCAGGCACTGCTCGAGCATGCGATCTACGATGCCAACGGCCAGCCGGTCACGGCCTCGTTCATGGACTACGCCATGCCGCGCGCCGACGATGTGCCCTCCTTCAACCTGTCCCACACCACGACGCTGTGCCCGGGCAATCCGCTCGGCATCAAGGGCTGCGGTGAGGCTGGCGCGATCGGGGCGTCAGCGGCCGTGATCAACGCGATCACGGATGCGATCGGCAAGAACAATTTGGAAATGCCCGCGACCCCCGACAGGGTGTGGCGTACGATCCACGCGGCTTGAGAGGGAGCAACCAAGATGTATCAGACCAAATATCATCGCGCTTCCTCCGTCGACGAGGCCGTCAGCCTGTTCGGCAAAAGCAGCGAGGCGAAGTTTCTGGCCGGCGGCCAGACGCTGCTGCCCGTCATGAAGCAGCGGCTCGCCAGCCCCTCGGATGTCATCGACCTCGGCAAGATCAAGGAGCTGCAGGGCGTCGAACTGTCGGGTGACACGCTGACCATCAAGGCCGCCACGATCTATTACGACATCATGACGAATGCCGATGTAAAGAAGGCGATCCCCGCGATCGCCCATCTCACCTCGGTGCTCGGCGACCCTGCCGTGCGCTACCGCGGCACGATCGGCGGCTCGATCGCCAATAACGATCCCGCGGCGGACTTCCCCGCCGCCCTGCTCGCGCTCGGCGCCACCGTGAAGACCAATAAGCGGTCGATTGGGGCGGAGGACTTCTTCCAGGGCCTGTTCACGACGGCGCTCGAAGACGGCGAGATCATCACGGCCGTATCGTTCCCGGTGCCGGCGAAGGCAGGCTACGAGAAGATGCGGCACCCGGCCTCGCGTTTCGCGCTGACCGGCGTGTTCGTCGCTCAGACCAAATCGGGCGAGGTTCGGGTCGCCGCCACAGGCGCCTCGCAGAGCGGCGTGATGCGGGTGCCCGCGATCGAAGCCGCGCTGAAGGCGAACTGGTCGCCATCGGCGATCGACAGCGTCAGCATTTCGGCGAACGGACTGCTGGCCGACATCCACGGCACGGCGGAATACCGCGCCAACCTCGTCAAGGTGATGGCACAGCGCGCGGTCGCATCTGCCGGCTGACGCTCATGCGCTAGCGTCTCGACGCAAATTTTCCGCGGCGCGCACTTCGGTGCGCGCCGTTTTATTTTGGCTGCGGCATCGAAAGCGCTTGCCTCGCTGGCGTGAAGGCGAGAAAAGTTAATCAGCCGATTAACTCGCTCAAGAACAGTGCAGCGGCGATGGCCGAACCATCGGCAATCGCCCGCGATCCGAGGAAACAACACGTGCTCGATAAATCAGCCCCCTCCGCGTCCGCCCGCGCCTCCGGCCCGCTGTCGGGCTTTCGCATCGTCGAATTCGCCGGCATCGGGCCCGGCCCGTTCGCCTGCATGATGCTGGCCGACATGGGCGCCGACGTCGTCACGCTCGACCGCGTCGGCGCAAAGAAGAGCATGAAGTCGGTGGCGGGCCGTGGCCGCAAGGTGATCGAGCTCGATCTCAAGGACAAGGCGGCGATCGCGCAAGTGCTCGACCTCCTGGCCACCGCCGATGCGCTGGTCGAAGGTTTTCGTCCCGGCGTGATGGAGCGGCTCGGCCTCGGGCCTGACGTCGTGCTCGCGCGCAACCCCAGGCTGGTCTATGGCCGCATGACCGGTTGGGGCCAGGAAGGCCCACTGGCGAACGCGGCCGGTCACGACATCAATTATATCTCCATCACCGGCGCGCTCGCCGCGATCGGCACCAAGGAGACGCCGGTGCCGCCGCTCAATCTGGTCGGTGATTTCGGCGGCGGCGCGCTCTATCTCGTCGTCGGCGTGCTCGCTGCGCTTCTGGAAGCCTCGCGCTCCGGCAAGGGCCAAGTGGTTGATGCCGCGATGTGCGACGGCGCGGCCTCGCTGATGTCGTTCTTCTTCGACATGACCAATATGGGCCGCTGGACCGAACAGCGGGACCAGAACTTCCTCGACGGCGGCGCGCATTTCTACGGCGTCTATGAATGTGCCTGCGGGCACTTCGTCTCGATCGGCTCGATCGAGCCGCAATTCTACGCGCTGCTGCGCGAGCATGCGGGCCTCACCGATGCCGATTTCGACGCGCAGATGAATCCCAAGGCATGGCCGGCGCTGAAGGAGAAGCTCAAGGCGGTGTTCAAGAGCAAGACGCGCGAGGACTGGTGCAAGATCATGGAAGGCACCGACATCTGCTTCGCGCCGGTGCTGACCATGTCGGAGGCAACAAAGCATCCACACATGGTCGCCCGCAACGTCTTCGTCGAACGCCACGGCGTGAAGCAGCCTGCGCCGGCGCCGAGATTCTCGCGCACGCCGTCAGCGGTGCGGGAGCCGGAAGGCGCGGAGATCGGCGCGGTGACGAAGGCGTGGGCGGCAGCGAAGTAACCCCGCGCACAGTCCCGTAGGGTGGGACCTACGCCGCGTCGCCCACCTTCAGCACCCCACGCCTGATCTGATCCTCCTCGATCGATTCGAACAGGGCCTTGAAATTGCCCTCGCCGAATCCGTCGTCGCCCTTGCGCTGGATGAACTCGAAGAAGATCGGACCAATGGCGTTGGCCGAGAAGATCTGGAGCAGCACCTTGGTCTGGCCGCCCTCCACCACGCCTTCACCGTCGATCAGGATGCCGTTCCTCTGGAGACGTGCGAGGTCTTCGCCATGCTTGGGCAGCCGCGTGTCGATCTTCTCGAAATAGGTCTCGGGCGGCGCCGGCATGAAGGGCAGGCCGGCTTCGCGCAGATCCTCGATGGTGCGGTAGATGTCGCGGCAGCCGCAGGCGATGTGCTGGATGCCCTCGCCGCGATAGGTCTTCAGATATTCCTCGATCTGGCCGGAATCACCGGCGTCCTCGTTGATCGGAATGCGGATCTTGCCGTCGGGGCTGGTCAGGGCGCGCGAGAACAGGCCCGAGGCGCGGCCCTCGATGTCGAAGAAGCGGATCTGGCGGAAGTTGAACAGCTTCTCATAGAAGCCGGCCCAGACATCCATGCGGCCGCGATGGACGTTGTGGGTGAGGTGGTCGAGATAAAACAGACCGGCGCCGACCGGCCGCGGATCACGCACCCCCAGCCATTCGAACTCGGCATCATAGGCCGAGCCCTTGGCGCCGTAGCGATCGACCAGATAAAGCAGGCTGCCGCCGATGCCCTTGATCGCGGGCACGTCGAGCGTCTTCTGTGCCGAGGACACACCCGCAGGCTCGGCGCCGAGTGCGATCGCGCGCTCATAGGCGGCCTTGGCATCGACGACACGGAACGCCATCGACGGAGCGCAAGGCCCGTGCGCGGCGACGAACTCATAGCCGTGGGTGCCGGGCTCTTCGTTGACGAGATAGTTGATGTCGCCCTGACGATAGACCGTGATCTTCCTGGTCTTGTGGCGCGCGACAGGCGCATAGCCCATCAGCTTGAACAGCGTGTGCAACTCGGCCGGGTTGGGATGCGCATATT
The DNA here is from genome assembly GCF_032918005.1 of Bradyrhizobium sp. NDS-1. Lineage (NCBI taxonomy): Bacteria > Pseudomonadati > Pseudomonadota > Alphaproteobacteria > Hyphomicrobiales > Nitrobacteraceae > Bradyrhizobium > Bradyrhizobium sp. NDS-1. The sequence goes on along the minus strand of NZ_CP136628.1, from coordinate 520,735 downwards.
CGACGAACTCGAACCCGTCGGTGCCCCTCGGATTCTCGGCGCTGACGGTGGCCGGCGGTGCATCGTGCGGAAACGGTCCCATTGGAGGCTCTCCCGAATTGCTACTGAGAGGAATTATCCTTCATGGGGCCTGCAATGAACGTGCAAACGGGGCGCCATTTGGCTATGATATGCACGATCCGTGCATCAAATGGGCCAAGGACGCATGACCTCTGTTGACGCCTTCGATCTCAAGATTCTCAGTGCGCTCCAGGACGACGGCCGCCTCACCAATCAGGAGCTCGCCGACCTCGCGGGCCTCTCGGCGTCGCAATGCTCGCGCCGGCGCATGCGGCTGGAGGAGGAGAAGGTGATCGCGGGCTATCACGCCGATCTCTCCAGCGAAGCGCTCGGCTTCGGCGTCATCGCCTTCATCCAGGTGGGGCTTGCGACCCACTCGCCGGATAATTCGAAGCGGTTTCGCGCGCTGGTGAACCGGATCGATGAAATCCAGGAGGCCTATTCGCTCACCGGCGATGCCGACTATGTGCTCAAGGCGGTGCTGCGCGACCTCAAGGGCCTCTCCAACCTCGTCAACGACGTGTTGATGCCGCACCAGAGCGTCGCGCATGTGCGCTCCTCGATCGTTCTGGATAGGCTGAAGGAGAGTTCGCGGCTGCCGCTCAAGGAGATCAAGGCCGGCTGAAATCGAGGGAAATGCGGCATTCGCGCTAGCCCCGCGATCTGCGATGATCCGACCAAATCGGGAATTCCGCCATGGCGCTCCAGCTTCGACCGAACTGCGAATATTGCGACCGCGACCTGCCGCCTGATGCAACGGATGCGCGGATCTGCTCCTATGAATGCACGTTCTGCGCGGATTGCGTCGACACGAAGCTGTTCAACGTCTGCCCAAACTGCGGCGGCGGTTTTGCCCCGCGCCCGATCCGTCCCACGCAGGAATGGCGGCCGGGCGTGTGCACGACCAGGCAGGTGCCGTCGGACAAGCGCGTGCATTTGAAGTACAGCGCGGAGGATGTCGCGGCGCATTGCGCGCGGATCCGTGACGTGCCGCCGGAGGCTCGATAGCGAATGCAGATTGAGGTAACGCCGGAAGAACTTCGGTACATTATTCGGGTCGGCGCAGCGCTGGTTCAGCACGTCCCCGACAAATCTCTTCCTACCTACTGCAATTTCGACAGGCAGCAGATTATCGATTTTTCAGCTCGGATGCGAACTGAGCTCGACAAGGCGGGCCTCGACTTATAGCCGGCGGGCAACTCACTCCGCCGCCACAATCGTCCCCTCGACCTCGCCGAACCCAACGCGATAGCCGTTGCCTTGGCACCAGCCGCGCATCACGAGGCTGTCGCCGTCTTCCAGGAACGAACGCTTGGCGCCGCCGGGCAGCTCGACCGGCTCGGTGCCGTTCCAGCTGATCTCGAGCAGGCTGCCGCGCTGGTTCTTCTCCGGGCCGGAGATGGTGCCGGACCCCAGGAGATCGCCGACATTCATGGCGCAGCCTGAGGAGGCGTGGTGCATCAACTGCTGCACCGAGGACCAGTACATGTACTCGAAATTGGTGCGGCTGATGCCGGCCGGCGCATTGGCACCCGCCGCGCGCAAGGAGACGTCGAGCTCGACATCGTAGTTCTGCGGTTTGGTCTGCTTCAAATAGTCCAGCGGCACCGGATCCTGCTCCGGCCCCTTCCGGCGGAACGGCTCCAGCGCCTCGCGCGTCACCACCCACGGGCTGATCGAGGTCGCGAATGCTTTCGCAAGGAACGGGCCGAGCGGCACATATTCCCATTGCTGGATGTCGCGCGCGCTCCAGTCGTTGAGCAGCACGAAGCCGAAGATCATCTCTTCGGCTTGGCTCTCGCTCAGCATGCCGCCCATCGGCGAGGGTTGGCCAATGACGACGCCCATCTCCAGCTCGAAATCGAGCCGCTTGCACGGGCCAAAGCTCGGCACCTCGACATTCGGTGGCTTCAGCTGTCCGCGCGGCCGCTTCACTTTCGTGCCCGAGACCACGACCGTCGAGGCGCGGCCGTTATAGGCGATCGGCATATGCAGCCAGTTCGGCTGCAGCGCGTTGTCCTTGCCGCGGAACATCACGCCGACATTGGTGGCGTGCTCCTTCGAGGAATAGAAATCGGTGTAGCCGGAGACGGTGAAGGGCAGATGCAGTCTTGCATCGCGCATCGGCACGAGTGACTGCTTGCGCAGCTCCTCGTTGTCGCGCAGCTCCGGATGATCGTGACGCAGCAATTCGCTGAGCCGCGCTCGCGTCTTGCTCCAGACCTTCGGTCCCAGCGCCATGAAGGGATTGAGCGAGCCTCCGGAGAACACGCCGAGCGGACCGACGTCAAGGCGAGAGTCCTGCTCGAGCTCCCAGAGATCGAGCACGTAGTTTCCGATCGCGACACCGACGCGCGGCGTCGGATTGGCAGGGGTCGAGAACACGCCATAGGGCAGGTTCTGGATCGGGAAGTCGGAGGAAGGATCGACCTCGATGAAGGAGCGGAGGCTGGGGTCGTTGGGATGGGTTGTCACGTCTGGCTCAATTCTTTCTTCCTTCTCCCCTTGTGGGAGAACCTGGCGCGAAGCGCCAGATGAGGGGTTGTCTCCGCGAATTCCAATGAGAGATTTCCGTGCTGGGAGAACCCCTCACCCGTCTCGCCGCTACACGGCGAGCCCCCCTCTCCCACAAGGGGAGAGGGGAAGAAAGCTACGGCTTGCTCGGATCGAACCGCTTCTCCAAACCCTTCCAGCAATCCGCATAATCGTCCTGCAGCGTGGATGCGTTCGCGGCATGCGCGGTGACGCGCTGCGGATATCGGGTCTCGAACATGAAGGCCATGGTCCCGGTCAGCTTCACCGGCTTCAATTCGCCGTTGCTGGCGTGCTCGAAGGCGTCGCGGTCCGGGCCGTGCGGCAGCATGCAATTGTGCAGACTCATGCCGCCGGGGACGAAGCCTTGCGGCTTGGCGTCATAGACACCGTAGATCAGGCCCATGAACTCGCTCATGATGTTCATGTGGTACCAGGGCGGGCGGAAGGTGTTGTCGGCGACCATCCAGCGTTCGGGGAAGATCACGAAGTCTATATTCGCGGTGCCCGCCGTCTCCGACGGCGAAGTCAGCACCGTGAAGATCGAGGGATCGGGATGGTCGAAGCCGATCGCGCCGACCGGCGAGAACGTGCGCAGATCGTATTTGTAGGGCGCGTAATTGCCGTGCCAGGCGACGACGTCGATCGGCGAGTGCGGCAGCGTGGTCTTGAACAGCGAGCCGCCCCACTTCACGTAAAGCTCGGTCGGCGTGTCCTTATCCTCGTAGAACGCAACCGGCGTGAGAAAGTCGCGCGCATTGGCGAGGCAATTGGCGCCGATCGGCCCGCGCTCCGGCAGGGTGAACGCGCCGCCGTAGTTCTCGCAGAGATAGCCGCGCGCCGGCCCGTTCGGAACCTCGACCCGGAATTTGACGCCGCGCGGAATCACCACGATCTCGCCCGGCTCGGCGTCGATGCGGCCGAACTCAGTGACGAGGCGCAAGCTTCCCTGCTGGAGCACGAACATCAGCTCGCCGTCTGCATTATAAAAGTGCTGGTCCACCATCGACTTGGTGATGAGATAGACATGCGCGGCCATGCCGGCCTGCGTATTCACGTCCCCCGCCGTCGTCATGCTCTGCACGCCCTGAACGAAGGTCACGTCGTCCTTCGGCAGCGGCGTCGGATCCCAGCGCATCTGCGCGATCGGCAGATCGTATTCGTGGCACGGCGCCGAACGCCAAAGGCCCGCATCGACCTTCTCGAAACGCCCCGAATGCTTCACCGAGGGGCGGATGCGATAGAGCCAGGAACGCTCGTTGCTGCCGCGAGGCGCGGTGAAGGGCGAGCCCGAGAGCTGCTCGGCATAGAGCCCATAGGCGCAGCGTTGCGGCGAGTTACGCCCGATCGGCAGCGCGCCCGGCAACGCCTCGGTCTCGAAGCTGTTGCCGAAGCCGGACATGTAGCCCGGCGTGACTTGCGCCGAACTGCGGATGATCTGATCAGGCGAGGTGTTGATGTTCATGACTATCCTCCTCCTTGCAGGGCGGCCCACATTTCCTGGTCGCGCTTGTCGGTCCAGATCACGGGATCATCGATGCCCGACGCCTCGTCGTAGGCGCGCGACACGTTGAACGGCAGGCAGTGCTCGTAGATGGCGAAGCTGCTGAACTTCGGATCCATCACCTCGCGCGTCGCCGCCATCGATTCCTTCAAGCTGCGACCCTTGGCGACCGAAATCTCCGCGGCGCCATAGAGCGAGGTGACGAAGTCGCGCGTCATGGCAATGGCCTCGCGCACCGTGGCGGTGCCCTTGAGCGCATCGCCGCGGCCCGGCGCGATCGCCTTGGGATTGAAGTTGCGGATCTCGTTCAGCGTCATCGGCCATTCGCGCAAATGCGCATCGCCGCAATAGCAGGCCGAGTGATATTCGATGAGGTCGCCGGAGAACATCACCTCGGCGTCCGGCACCCAGGCGACGATGTCGCCGGAGGTGTGGCCGGCTCCGAGTTGCATCAGCCGCACCTCGCGCTTGCCGAGATAGATCGACATCTCGCCTTCGAAGGTCAGCGTCGGCCAGGTCAGGCCGGGAATGCTCTGCGCGTCCTGGAACAGCCGCGGGAAGCGGCCATATTCGGAATCCCAATCCTGCTGGCCGCGCTCCTCGATCAGCCGGTACGTCTCCTGCGAGGCGACGACGCCTTGCGCCTTGTAGGCGGAGGCGCCCAGCACGCGCACGGCATGATAGTGCGACAGCACGACATATTTGATCGGCTTGTCGGTGACCGCGCGCACGCGCTCGATCACCTTGTTCGCCATCGCCGGCGTCGCCTGCGCGTCGAACACCAGGCAGCCGTCGTCGCCGACGATGATCGCCGTGTTCGGATCGCCCTCGGCGGTGAAGGCATAGAGATCGGTGCCGATCTCGGAAAAGGTGATTGTCTTCTCGGAGAGGTCGCCGGTGGATGCGAAGTTCTTCGCCATCAATTCGTCCTTCAGGTCACAGGGTCATTGTTGTTGCTGTTGTTGCTGCTGGCCGTCGATCATGCGCCTCTTGGCGAGAGCGATCGCCTCGCGCAGCACATCGATGTCGCCGACATGGTTGGCGAGGATCAGCACCAGCGCCGCGTCCAGATCGGCGCTCTGCTCCTCCGTGAGACCACGATGCGCCTCCGCGATGGCACGGAAGGCGTCGTCAGGTCGCGCGAAGTTGGAGCTGGTGGACAGCGGCATGAAAACCTCAATTCAGACCTTGCGCCCGCGACAGGGCCGCCGCGATCGCCGCTGGCGTCGGATGGCGGAAGCGCGCCGCGACGTAGCCGTCGGGCCGGAGCAGATAGGCGGCGCCCGGCTCGGCGTGATAGCGCTTTGCGACGAGGCCCGCGCGATCGGCAAGTCCGCCGTCGATGCGGATCTCCTTCACCCCATCGGGCCCCGGGATCGCCGCGCCGTTGCTGAACGACAGCAGCGTAAAGTCCGTTCCACCCTTTCGGAATGCATCCGTCAGATAGCTCTGCTCGGCAATCGGCGCGTCGAGCATGGAGCAGCCGGGAAAAGGTCCGCCGCCCCACACATCCGTATCCGGCGACGACAACGGCGAATCGTAGCTGCACGGCACCGACAGCCGTCCGCCATTGACCATGCGCTTGCCGAACTCGGTCTCCCTGGCGAGCGACAACACCGCCTTGCGCAGCCGGGCTTCCTGATGCGAGTTCGGCGCCATGAAATCGGTCGAGCGGGTGGATTCGCGGATGTTCTCGTCCGCCGCCATGCTGCGCTCGGCATGATAGCTCTCCAGCAGGCTGGCCGGCGAGGTGCCGCGCAGCACGCGGTCGAGCTTCCAGGCGAGATTTTCGGCGTCCTCGAGTCCCGAGTTCGCGCCGCGCGCGCCGAACGGCGAAACCTGGTGCGCGGAATCGCCGGCAAAAATCACGCGGCCATGGATGAAGCGGTCCATCCGCCGGCATTGGAATTTGTACAGCGATATCCACTCGAACTCGAACTTATCGTGACCGAGCATGCGCGCGATCCGCGGCCGCACGTTTTCAGGCTTCTTTTCGACAACGGGATCGGCGTAGCGATTGAGCTGGAGATCGATGCGCCAGACGTCGTCGGGCTGCCGGTGCAGCAGCGCCGAGCGTCCCGCATGGAACGGCGGATCGAACCAGAACCAGCGCTCGGTCGGGAATTCCGCGGTCATCTTGACGTCGGCGATCAGGAACTGATCCTCGAACACCTGGCCCGCGAACTCGGCGCCAACCATCTGCCGCAGCGAGGACCGCGCGCCATCACAGGCGATCACATATTGCGCATGCAGACGATAGGCGCCCTCCGGCGTTTCGATCGTCAACAGGGCGGAATCGTTGCGCTGCTCCAGCGCCGTCACCTTGTTGCGCCAGCGCAAATCGATCTCGGGCAGATCCTGGATGCGATCGACCAGATAGGCCTCGGCGTAGTATTGCTGCAAATTGATGAAGGCCGGCCGCTTGTGGCCGTCTTCGGGCAGCAGGTTGAACTGGTAGAGCTGAGACTCCCCGTGGAAGATCCGGCCGACGCTCCACACCACGCCCTTGGCGACCATGCGGTCGCCGACGCCGAGCCGGTCCCAATATTCCAGCGAGCGTTTCGAGAAGCAGATCGCGCGGGAGCCCTCGCCGATGCGGTCGGCGTCATCCAGAAGGACGACGCGCTGGCCGCGCTGGGCGAGATCGATCGCGAGCGACAGCCCGACCGGGCCGGCGCCGACAACCACGACCGGATGCTCGGCCGGGCTTTGGCTGGCGCGGTCCTGATCGGGATGGCGGCGATAGCCGAACTGGGCTTTGGCCTGATGCGTCTTGGCCTCATGTGTCTTGGCCTGCGCCATGCACGAACCCCGGCTCTGGTCAGGAGAGGACCGATCTGCTAGATAGTCTCACGTGCAACTATTTTGGACCGGAGCCGGCCGGCCGTCAACTGGAATTCGGAGCGCACTCCTTGGCGAGGACATCCAGCGATATCGCATTGAAGGCACGCGAAGCCGATGAGGCTTCGGCACGGCCAAAGGCACGGCTCGACCTCTTCAAGTTCGTCCCGTTCCGCCTCAACCGGCTCGCGGCCGAAGTCAGTTCCGCGCTCTCGGTCGAATATCAGGAACGGCACGGTCTCGACATTCCGGCCTGGCGCGTGATCGCCACGCTCGGGTTCCGCGTTGATGCCTGCAGCGCGCAGTACATCGCGCAATGCACCCGCACGCACAAATCGACCATCAGCCGCGCGGTGACCACGCTGCTCCACGAGGACCTGATCGAGCGGGTCGAGAACGAAGCCGACCGCCGCGAATTTCGCCTGCAACTGACCAAGAAGGGCCGCGTGCTCTACGAGGAGCTGTTCCCGCAATTGCTGCGGCGGGAAGACGAGATCCTCGCCTGCCTCTCCGCACAGGAGCGCAAGCAGCTCTCAGTGCTGCTCGGCAAGATCGAGCAGAGCCTCGACCTGATCCAGACCAGCGAAGAGGCCGACGCGAAGCAGGCGTATTAGCTTCTTCCGTCATTCCTATGTCGCAAACGACCGCGACGGCGGCAGATGCAGCGCCCAGGCATCGACCTTGTCGCTGGCGCGCGGATAGATCTCCGTCACGATTGGATCGTGGCCGGGGATGAATCGATCGGGGTGGCCGGCGAGGCGCTCGATCGTCTCCCAGCCCACCGCCATGTCGCCGACATTGTAGACGATCGGGAACGGGCTCCTGCGCTGCAGATTGGCGTAGTAATGCGCGGCATCGGATGCCAGCACCACCGGCCCGCGCGCGGTTTCGACCTTGACCACCTGCAAGCCGTCGGAATGGCCGCCGACGCGATGCACGGTGACACCGGGCGCGACCTCGCCGTCGCCCGAATAGAAATTGACACGCTCGCCATAGACGTGGCGCACCATCTGCGTGACGTGCTCGACCGAGAACGGATGGCGCAGCAGGCCGTTGCACATGCAGCGGCCGGTCGCATAGGCCATCTCGCGCTCCTGCAAATGGAATCGCGCATTGGGGAAGCGATCGAGGTTGCCGGCATGATCGTAGTGCAGATGCGTCACGATGATGTCGCGAATGCTCGACGCCGCAACGCCAAAGCGCTCCAGCGCATCGACCGGATTGAGCGTCAGCTTGCGCGCCCGCGCGCTCGCCTCCTCCGCATTGAAGCCGGTGTCGACCAGGATGTCGCGGCCGTGCCCCCGGATCAGCCAGACGAAATAGTCGAGGTCCTGCGCCGCGCTGTCATGTGGATCGGGCTGAAGAAAGTTCATGCTGGGGGTGCGCGGCGACATCGTCGCATAGCGCAGGGCGTAAATCTCGTAGGTGTTTCCCATGGGTTTTTGCTTGCTTTTCTGAGTGGGTCTTCCAGGACGATCCTGCGCAGCAAGCCATTGTCCGCTGCAAAGGTCAAACGCCTCGCGGCGCGACGAGCAGGCCATCAATGTGCGATCCATCACATTTTCGTCGCCATGAAGGCCCTAACGTCCCGCCGGTAAACATCGAGCCGGATGCCGTCGAGCACAACCATGACAGCCCACATACTGCCCTTGCGACTCGCCCGGACGTTGCGGTCGATCGTCGCGATAACGCCGAATCTCCAAGTGGTTGACGCCCCCCGTCCCCGGTTTGATAATGCAGGAAGCGTAAGTTAAGGTCGCCGCGGCGCAAGCTGGGAACGGCGCCTTTTTGGCTGGACCGCGCTGATTATGAAAATTCGCTTCTTTTTTCTTCTGCCCTTGCTCATCTCACTCGTCCCGACTGCCCCATCGCTTGCGGCCGGGGATCGTTTTGCGCTGGTCATCGGCAACGCCAAGTATCCCGATGCGGATGCCCCGCTGAAGGAACCGATCAACGATGCGCGCGACGTGGCCGACGAGCTCAAGCGCGACGGCTTTGCGGTCGAGATCGGGGAGAATCTGACCGGCGACGGCATGCGCCGCGCCTTCGACAAGCTCTACGGCAAGATCAAGCCGGGATCGGTGGCGCTGGTGTTCTTCAGCGGCTTCGGTATCCAGTCGGCGCGCCAGAGCTACATGCTACCGGTCGATGCGCAGATCTGGACGGAATCCGACGTGCGCCGCGACGGTTTCAGCCTCGAGACCGTTCTCGGCGAGCTCAACACCCGCGGTGCCGGCGTGAAGATCGCGCTGATCGACGCCTCCAGGCGGAACCCGTTCGAGCGGCGGTTCCGCAGCTTCTCGGCCGGCCTGACCCCGGTCATCGCGCCGAACGGCACGCTGGTGATGTATTCGGCCGCGCTGGCCTCGGTGGTCTCGGACGCCGGCGGCGACCGCAGCCTGTTCGTCCAGGAACTCCTGAAGGAAATCCGTGTCCCCGACCTGATGGCCGAGGAGACGCTGAACCGCACCAAGATGGGCGTCACCCGCGCCTCGCGCGGCGAGCAGGTGCCGTGGATATCCTCTTCATTGGCCGAAGATTTCTCGTTCAGCCCGGGAGGCGGCGGATCGCGTCCCGCACCGGCCACGCCGCCTGCGCCTCCCGCGCCGCCGGTCGTCGCCAACAATCCTCCGCCGCCCGCGCCGCCGACCCCACCTCCGCCGCCGAAGCCGGCAGACACCGCTGCGGCACCCGCGCCAGCTCCTCCCCCTGCGCCCGCGCCGGCTCCCACGCCGAAGCCTCAGGTCGAGGCGGCCCTGCCGCCGCCGCCACCGCCACTGCCTGTGAAACCGATTGATCCGGCCCCGAGCACGGACAGCGGGCCGAGTGCCGCCACCCTGGCCGACGATCCCACGATCAAGAGCCTGACCTCCAAGATTGCCGCCAATCCGGACGACGTGAACGCGCTGTACCGGCGCGGCCAGGTCTATGCCAGCAAGGGCGCCTACAACCTCGCCATCAAGGATTTTGACGACACGCTCCGGATCAACACCAAGGATGTCGAGGCGCTGAACAACCGCTGCTGGACTCGCACCGTCGTCGGCGACCTGCAGGGCGCGCTGAAGGATTGCAACGAGGCGCTGCGGCTGCGGCCCAACTTCGTCGATGCGCTGGATAGCCGGGGGCTCGTCAACCTGAAATCCGGCGCGGTCAAGAATGCCATCGCCGATTTCGATGCGGCCCTGAAGATCAATCCGCGCCTGACCTCCTCGCTCTATGGACGGGGCCTCGCCAAGCAGCGCAACGGCTCCGCCCAGGAAGGGGCGCTCGATATCGCCAATGCCAAGGCAATGGATCCGAACATCGTTCAGGAGTTCGCAAGCTACGGAGTGCGCTAGTATTTTTTTGGCTCGAGGCGGTCGAGGCCTCGAACCTTGAACAGCCCGGGGAAGACCAATGGGCGGATGCCGCAACAGGTCTTTTTCCGGGGCCTGTTGCTCGAATTTGGAAGCACGCGAGCTGGCTGCAGGAGGGACTGGCTATGAGACTGGCTGCAAAGGGACTGACCGCGATCCTGTCCATCATCACCATCGGCGTGGCTCTGTCGCTGCCGGCCTCGTCAGCCTTCGCGGGCGAAGAAAGCAACAGCAAGAACGTCACCGAGGACGAGATCCTCCGTGCGCTCGCCCCGCCGGCGAAAAAGCCTCTGACCCGTGGGCTCTCCATTGGCCCGCAGACCGAGCCCGCGCCGAGCGCGACCGAGACCAAGCTGATCCAGTCGGTGCGCGGCCGCTCGACACGCTCGCTGTCGTCGACCGAGCGCGAGGAAATCGCCTTGGCCGCCAAGGACAAGCCGAACATCGACCTCGAGATCACCTTCGACTACAACTCCGCCAATATCAGCGCCAAGTCGATGCCCTCGGTGCAGGCGCTCGGCCGCGCGCTGACCAGTCCCGACCTGAAGGGCTCGACCTTCGTGGTCGCCGGTCATACCGACGCCGCCGGCGGCGAGGCCTACAACCAGGATCTGTCGGAGCGCCGCGCGGATTCGATCAAGCGCTATCTCGTCGAGAAGTACAGCATCTCCGCGACCGACCTCGTCACCGTCGGCTATGGCAAGAGCAAGCTGAAGGATCCGGGCCAGCCGCTGGCGGAGGCCAACCGCCGCGTGCAGGTCGTCAATATGGAAAACAAGACCACCGCATCGAAATAAGCACGACGCAATCCTTTGCAGTGACGAGTCGTGATGTGGTGTAAAGTCTCGCTTCCAAAGCGCGTCCCGCAGCCGTGCGGGACGCCGCTTCATTTCAGGGAAACGCTCTCGATGGGCCTCGCGCGGATGGCCGTGAGCCAGGCCAGGATGATCCGGCGATGAAGTTCACCGAATATCTCAAGCCTGCCGGCACCGTGGTGTTCGTCGTCGCGGTCGGCATCGGCTATTATCTGTTCGAGCACCGCAAGCGCCCCGAGCCGAAGGAGACGCAGAGCGAGGCACTCGTCATCGTGACGAAGTCGACCAATGCCTGCTTCTCCGACCTGGTGCGGGTGACCGGCTTCTTCGTGCCGCGCCGCGAGGCCGTGGTCATCGCCGATCAGGAGGGATCCCGGGTCACCGACCTGCTGGTCGCCGAGGGCGCCGTCGTCGCCGACAACCAGGAGCTGGCGCGCCTCACCCCGCCGCCGCAGATCCCGGGCCAGCCGCAGCGACCCGGCCCGCAAGGCCCGGTCTCGCTGAAGGCACCTGCCGCGGGCCTCGTCACCGAAGTCCGCACGATCGTCGGCGCGCCCGCATCGCCGCAGGCCGGCCCGATGTTCCGCATCGCCGTCAACAACGAGATCGAGCTCGATGCCCAGGTCCCGGCGGTGCACATGACCAAGCTCAATGCCGGCGCAACCGTGCGCATCAGCCGCGACGACGCGCCTGATTTGATCGGCCGGGTCCGGCTGGTTGCGCCCGAGATCGACCGTGCCACGCAGCTCGGCCGCGTCCGCATCAGCGTCACCAACAATCCCTCGCTGAAGGTCGGCGTGTTCGCCCGCGCCTCGATCGACGCCAAGCGAAGCTGCGGCGTCTCGATCCCCAAGACCGCGATCGACCATCTCACCATTCAGGTCGTCAAAGGCAACACCATCGAGACGCGCAAGGTGCGGGTCGGACTGTCGTCCGACAGCGCGACGGAAATCCTGGAAGGCCTCAACGTCGGCGAAATCGTCGTGGCCGACGCCGGCTCTTCGCTCCATGACGGCGACCAGATCAAGACCATGTTCGCCGATGAACTCGATCGCACGCGGGTACGCTGATGGCTCTCAATATCTCGGCATGGTCGATCCGTAATCCGCTGCCGTCGGTGGTCTTCTCGATCATCCTACTGATTCTCGGCTGGGTGTCTTTCACCAAGCTCGCCGTGACGCGGCTGCCTTCGGCCGACATTCCCGTGATTTCGGTCGCGGTGTCGCAGTTCGGCGCGGCACCCGCCGAGCTCGAATCCCAGGTGACCAAGACCGTCGAAGACGCGGTCTCCGGCGTCGAGGGCGTGCGACACATCACCTCGCAGATCACCGACGGCCTGTCGGTGACGACCATCCAGTTCGCACTTGAAACCAACACCGACCGCGCGCTCAACGACGTCAAGGATGCCGTGACGCGCGTGCGGTCGAACCTGCCGCAGAACGTCACCGAGCCGCTGATCCAGCGGGTCGACGTCATCGGCCTGCCGATCGTCACCTATGCCGCGATATCGCCCGGCAAGACGCCGGAGCAGCTCTCCTATTTCGTCGACGACGTCGTCAAACGCGCGCTGCAAGGTGTGCGCGGCGTGGCCCAGGTCGAGCGCATCGGCGGTGTCGAGCGCGAGATCCTGGTTTCGCTCGATCCCGACCGCCTGCAGGCGATGGGGCTGACCGCGGTCAATGTCAGCCAGAGCCTGCGCGGCACCAATGTCGACGTCGCCGGCGGTCGCGCCGAGATCGGCAAGAATGACCAGGCGATCCGCACGCTCGCGGGCGCCAAAACGCTGAGCGACCTCGCCGGCACCATGATCCCGCTGTTCGGCGGCGGCGAAGTCCGGCTCGACGATCTCGGCACCGTCACCGACACCATTGCCGACCGCCGCACCTTCGCCCGCTTCAACGGCGAGCCGATCGTCGCGCTCGGCATCAAGCGCTCCAAGGGCGCCAGCGACGTGAAGGTGGCCGAGGCCGTGCAGAAGCGCATCGACGCGCTCAAGGTCACCTATCCCGACGTCGATCTGAAGGTGATCGACACCTCGGTCGAATATACCAACGGCAATTACCACGCGGCGATCTCGACCCTGTTCGAAGGCGCCATCCTCGCCGTGGTCATCGTGCTGTTGTTCCTGCGCGACCTGCGCGCCACCATCATCGCCGCGATCTCGCTGCCATTGTCGATTTTCCCGGCGTTCTGGGCGATGGACCTCCTCGGCTTCTCGCTGAACCTCGTCAGCTTCCTCGCCATCACGCTGTCGACGGGCATTCTGGTCGACGACGCCATCGTCGAGATCGAGAACATCGTCAGGCACATGAACATGGGCAAGTCGCCCTATCGTGCCGCCCTGGAAGCTGCCGACGAGATCGGCCTCGCGGTTATCGCGATCTCGCTGACGATCATCGCGATCTTCGCACCCGCAAGCTTCATGTCGGGCATCGCCGGACAGTTCTTCAAGCAGTTCGGCATCACCGTCTCGGTGCAGGTGTTCTTCTCGCTGCTCGCGGCGCGCTTCGTCACGCCGGTGCTCGCCGCCTATTTCCTCAAGCCCGGCCATCACGAAGAGCCGCCGCCGGGGCGCATCTTGCGGTCCTATCATCGGATCGTGGCCTGGTCGGTGAAGCACTATTTCATCACGGTGCTGGTCGGCTTCGGCGTCTTCGCCGCCTCGATCTGGAGCATCACGCTGCTGCCGCAGGGTTTCCTGCCGGCGCAGGACAGCTCGCGCTCGCTGGTTGCCCTCGAACTGCCGCCGGGCACCCAGCTCGCCTACACCGAAAAGGTCACCGAAGACATCGTCGCGCGCCTGCGCAAGCGGCCCGAGGTGAGGAGCATATTCGTCGATGGCGGGCGCGTTCCGCCGGGGACCCAGGAAGTCCGGCGCGCCGCCTTGATAATCAACTACACGCCCAAGGACAGCCGCGACATCACCCAGCGCGAGCTCGAATTTTCGATCAGCCAGGAGCTGGAGAACATTCCAGACATCCGCTTCTGGTTCCTCGACGAGAACGGCCTGCGCGCCATCTCGCTGGTCGTGACCGGCGCGGACGCCAACATCGTCAACAACGTCGCCAGCGAGCTCGCGACGCAGATGAAGCGGATTCCGACCATCTCCAACGTGATCTCGGAAACCACGCTGGAGCGGCCCGAGCTGCGCGTGCAACCGCGCGCCGATCTCGCCGCACGGCTCGGCGTCTCGACCGAAAGCCTCTCGCAGACCATCCGCGTCGCCACCATCGGCGACGTCGGGCCCGCGCTCGCCAAGTTCGACGTCGGCGACCGGCTGGTGCCGATCCGCGTGCAGCTCGAAGATGCCGCACGCGGCGATCTGAAGACGCTGGAACAGTTGCGCGTGCCCCTCGGCGAGCGCGGCGAAAAGGGCGGCGTGCCCCTCTCCGTCATCGCCGACGTCAAGCTCGACCAGGGTCCGACCAGCATCAACCGCTACGATCGCGAACGGCAGGCGACCGTTGCCGCCGACCTCGTCGGTTCCGCCGCGCTCGGCGACGCCACCAAGAAGATCTACGACCTGCCGGTGATGAAGAGCCTGCCGAAAGGCGTGAAGGTCTCCCCCTCCGGCGATGCCGAGAGCCTGAACGAACTGTCCGACGGGTTCGCCACCGCGATCACGGCGGGCCTGATGATGGTCTACGCGGTGCTGGTGCTGCTGTTCGGCACCTTCCTGCAGCCGATCACGATCCTGTTCTCGCTGCCGCTCTCGATCGGCGGCGCGATTGCGGCCCTGCTCCTCACCGGCAAGCAGCTCACCACGCCGGTGTGGATCGGCATCTTGATGCTGATGGGCATCGTCACCAAGAACGCGATCATGCTGGTGGAGTTCGCCATCGAGGCCATCAAGGCCGGCAAGCCGCGCGAGGAAGCCATGATCGACGCCGGCATGAAGCGCGCCCGCCCGATCGTGATGACCACGATCGCTATGGCCGCGGGCATGATTCCAAGCGCGCTCGCGGTCGGTGCCGGCGGCGAATTCCGTTCACCGATGGCGCTCGCGGTGATCGGCGGCCTGATCTTCTCGACCATCCTGTCGCTGGTGTTCGTGCCCGCGATGTTCATGGTGATGGACGATTTCGGCGCGCTGATCTGGCGCTTCGCCAAACGGTTGATCGTGAACAGCGAGGACGCCGAGGCGGACGGTGATCACGCGGCGACGCCGGAATCGAAGAACGTCGCACATCGCGCTGCGGAATGAGATTTCCGAGGCAAGGCAGCCGGAGGACGCACTCGCGAAGGACGCCCCCAGGCGCTCCGTTACCTGCAATCCGACTGGCAGAGATTCTATTCGCTGTGACGGAGGACGAGATTCAGGACGACATCATCACTATCGACGGGAATCGTGTCCGCCGACGCCGGCTCCAGATCGGTTGAGTCCCTACTCGTTCCGCGCGATCGCCGTCAGCTTGGTCATGTTCCGCAGCAATATCCGGCCGCGCTGGAGATCCAGGATCGCCTCCTTGCGCCAGGCCTGGAGCTGACGGTTGACGCTCTCGCGCGCGGCCCCGACGAAGACGCCGAGCTGCTCCTGGGAGATGTGCACCTCGGAGCCGAAATCGGCGGCGAGTGCGCAGAGCCGCCGCGCCAGGCGCACCGGCAGCGGCTGCAGCATGGATTCTTCCATCCGCTCGCTCTGCCAGCGGATGCGCTGGCAGAGCAATGCGATGATCTTGATCGCGACCTTCGGCTCGCGTTCGAGGAAGGCGAGAAAATCTTCGCGACGCAGCACGAACAATTCGCTGGCCTCGCCGGCGGTCGCATCCGCGGTGCGATTCTGGCCGTCCAGCACCGCGACTTCGCCGAACAGGTCGCCCGGCCCCATGAAATTGAGCGTCAGCCGGCTGCCGTCGGAGGCGCCGGTCTCGATCCGGACCTGGCCGCGGCGCACGCCGAACAGCGCGTCCCCGGGATCGCCCTTCTGGAACAGCACCTCGCCGTTCCCCAGATGCTGGGTATGACAGAGGTTGGACAGCCGCTGGATCTCGTCTGTACCGAGATCCGCGAACATCGCGTTCATCTTCAGAATGACCGCAAATTCGGCCTGCTTGCTCATTTCAATATCCTTGTGAGCGTCCTGGACAGCATTCTTGGAAATCGCCTGAAACCATTAACGTCAGGATCGCGTAAAACCGCGCCGGGGAAGTGTGTCATAAGTCACATAACTTTGCAGCACCCCCTGACTATTTTTACACGCTTGGAGCCGCTTCCCGTCCGGGGATAAACTCAGGCGCAAAGGACGGTCATCTGCGGGATTCAACGCCCGATTGCCCGTCGCTGGAAAGTCGAGATGAGAGCATTGAAGTTCGCCGGCGCGGCTCTGGCCGCCGTCATCGTCGTGATCGCACTCCTGCTGGTGGTCGGGATCCCCTCGGGCTTCCTGACCTCGAGGATCGCCGCACGCGTCGAGAGTGCGACCGGCTATCGCCTGTCGATCGACGGCACCACGAAGATCAGCCTGTGGCCGACGCTGAACGTCACCCTGAACGACCTCACGCTTGCCGACCCCCGGGATCGCAGCGGCATCACGCGCCTGACGGTCGACAGCGTGCAGGCCGACATGTCGCTCTCCAGCGTGTGGGCAGGCCGCCCTGAGATCAGCGAGCTCGTCGTCACCCATCCCGTGCTCTACCAGCCGCTGCTGCGTGAGCGCCTGCCGAATGCGGGCACCTCGTCGAAGCCGCCCGCGCTCGATGTCGGCGGCGCTTCCATCGACCGCGTCAAGATCACCGACGGCGAAGTCGCGTTCTCGCGCGTGCGCGATCGTGTCGAGGGCCGCATCAGTGCCATCAACGCCGATGCGACCGTCGGCCGCGACCGCAAGGTCAACATCGCCGGCACCGCGCGCGTCGGCGACCACCCGACCAAGTTCGACATCAAGGCGACCTCGCCGGCGGCGCCAGGCGACCGGCCGACGATTCCGGTGGATTTCGCCATCGACATGCCCAGCGTGCTGAAGTCTCAACTCGCCGGTCATGCCGAGATGCGGCTGAACGGCGATCTCGTGATGATCAACGGCGTGAACGGCAGGCTCGGCGACGGCACCTTCAACGGCTGGGCTTCGGTCGACATTGCGAGCAAGCCCCTGGTCAAGGTCGACCTCGACTTCCAGCGTCTGGCGATTCCGCTGGCGAAATCGCCGCAGGGCGCGCCAGGGCAACCCTGGAGCAATGCGCCGATCGACGTCTCCGGGCTCAATTATGTCGACGCGCAGGTGAGAATCTCGGCGAACGAGGCGGTGATCGGCGATGCCCGCATCGCGCCGCTGGCGCTCGATGGCAAGCTCGCCGGCGGCGTGCTGAAGGCCGGCACCGCCAATCTCGGCGCCTATGGCGGCCAGGTCTCGGGCGAGGTGATCCTGGACGCGACCACCGGCGCGCCGAGCTTTGCCATGCATTCCGACCTCGTCGGCGTGCGCGCGCTGCCGCTGCTCCTGGGCCTTGCCGAATTCGACCGCATCGACGGCAAGCTGCAGGCCAAGCTCGCTCTGCGCAGCGCCGGCACCAGCCAGCGCGCGCTGATGGCGAACATGCAGGGCACCGCCTTCGTCAATTTCCAGGACGGCGCCATCCGCGGCATCAACGTCGCGCAGATGATCCGCTCGCTGACATCGGGCACGTTGTCCGGCTGGCAGGACAACCAGAGTTCCGGTCAGGAGCAGAGCACGGATTTGTCGCAGCTCTCGGCCTCGTTCCGCATCGACAAGGGGCAGGCCGTGACGACCGATCTCAATCTGATCGGGCCGCTGGTGCGCGTCACCGGCGCCGGCACCATCGCGCTCGACACCAAGATGATGGGCTTTCGCGTCGAGCCGAAGCTGGTGATGACGACGGAAGGTCAGGGCCGCGCCAATGAGCCGGTCGGTTTCGGCATTCCCGTGATGATCCAGGGCAGCTGGTCGCAGCCGCGGATCTACCCTGATATGGCCGGCATGCTGGACAATCCGGATGCCGCCTATGCCAAGCTGCGCGAGATGGGCAAGGGCCTGTTCGGCCCTGACGGCGCCGGGCTCGGCAACATTCTGGGCAGCCTTGGCCTCGGCGGCACGACCCCGCCCGGCGGCAATGCCAATCCGCAAACCCAGCAGCCGGGCCAGAACAATCCGCTCGGCGGTCCGCTGGGAGAGGCGATCGGCAATTTGATCCAGCAGGGGCTTTCCAGTGGCGCGGGAAGCAGCACCGGCGCCGCGCCAGGCAGCGGCCGCAACCGCAGCCTGCCGGGAACGCCTACGACACCGGCGCCGCAGGCCTCGCCCGCGGCTCCAGCCTTGGAAGACCCGCCGGTCGCGCAGCAGGACAGTCAGCCAATGAACGACGTGCTGCGGCAGCTCTTCAACCGGTAATGGCCGGACTGGCGGGCTCAATTCCACGGCAATCCCTGACCATCGGCCCTTCCCGCGCCCGGCTTCCTCCGAACGGATGAGGCCGCGGGCAATTCACCTTTTCCACCCGACCACGGCGTCCACAGGGAGTAACCACGCCGGCCGGTCACGCGGCCCGCGGCGGTCCTTTGGCCCAAATTGTGATAGAACCGCCCCGAAGGGCCTGCGGCCCACAGCGCCAGCGTCGATGGCGGCGCGAGAGGATCGGGATGGCAGGAGCGAACGACAAGAGACGGTTTCTGCGCGAGGGCCTGTTCGCCAAATACGTCGTCTCCCTCGTCGGCCTCGTCGTGTTCGTCCTCGCCGTCAACGGCGCGATGGAGACCTGGATCTCCTATCGCGCCACCAGGACGCAGCTCACCGATGGCCTGGAGGACAAGGCGCAAGGCGCGGCCCGGCGGATCGAGCAGTCGATCTCGGAGCTCGATCGCCAGATCAGCTGGGTGACGCGGGCGAGCCAGGACACGCTCGAGAAGCGCCGCGCCGATTACGCATCGCTGCTGCACCAGGTCTCCGACGTCAACCAGCTGTTCCAGCTCAATGGCGAGGGCCGCGAGGTGCTGCGCGTCTCCCGCCAGTCGACCACGACCGGCAGCAATGCCGACCTCTCCCGCGACATGCGCTTCACCGAGACCGTCGCCCGCGGCGTCAGCTATGCGCCGGCCTGGTTCACCGACCGGACCCCGATGATGTCGATCTCGGTGGCGCATTCCGGCTTCAATGCCGGCGTCACCGTGGCCGAGATCGATCTCAGCTTCCTCTCCGACTTGCTGTCGGACGCGCAAGTCGGCAAGGCGGCCTTCGCCTATGTGGTCGATCCGCGCGGCCGCGTGCTGGCGACGTCGTCCAAGGGACCCGAGGTCGGCAAGGACCTCTCGAAGCTGCCGCAGGTTGCGGCCGCGATCGCGCCCGGCCACGAGGGCGACAGTTCGGGCACCGACTTCAACGGCCATGCCGTGATGAGCGCGGCCAGCACCGTGCCGAAGCTCGGCTGGAGCGTGCTGTTCGAGCAGCCGACCACGCAGGCCCTGATGCCGATCCGCGACCAGCTGGTGCGCATCGCGCTGCTGATCGGGATGGGCCTGATGGTCGCGATTCTCGCCGGCACGCTGCTCGCCCGCCGCATGATCATTCCGATCACGGCGCTGCGCGACGGCGCGCACAAGCTCGGCGAGGGTGATTTCAGCCACCGCATCGAAGTGCGCACCTCCGACGAGCTGGAAGACCTCGCCAGCCAGTTCAACCGCATGGCCGGGCAGATCCAGGAGACCTATTCGAACCTGGAGACCAAGGTCGAGGAGCGCACGCGCGATCTCGCGCAGTCGATCAACGAGCTGAAGGTGCTGGAGGAGGTCGGCCGCGCGCTGGCCTCCTCGCTCGATCTCGACGCCGTGCTGCCGACCATCGCCGCGCGCGCGATCGAGATCACCCATGCCGACGCGGTGCTGATCTACGGCTTCGATGCCGAGCGGCGCCGCTTCAACCTGGTCGAGGCTGAAGGCATCGACAAATCCGCCGACGGCGCCCATGTCACCATCGACGAAGGCGAGAACATCCTGAGCGATGCCGCCGGGAGCGGCGAGCCGATCGCGCTTGCCGATCTCGATCATGCCGCCGAGCAGCCGCTGCGCGAGGCCGCCATTGCCGCCGGCTTCCGCTCCGTGCTGGTCGTGCCGCTGGTCGACCAGCAGGGCACGCTCGGCTCGCTGGTGGTGCTGCGCCGCGCCGGTGGCGAGTTCGCAAGCAGCGTCATCGGCCTGATGCGCACCTTCGCCAACCAGGCGGTGCTGGCGATGCGCAATGCGCGCCTGTTCACGGAGGTCGATCACAAGGGCCGCGAGCTGGAGGCGGCGAGCGAGACCGTGCGCGCCCAGGCCGACAAGCTCAAGCAGCAGACCGAGCAGCTCAAGGACTGGAACAAGTCGCTGGAGGAACGCGTCAAGACCCAGCTCGGCGAGATCGAGCGCATCCGCAAGCTCGAGCGCTTCCTGGCGCCGCAGGTGGCGCAATTGATCGCCTCGTCCGACAGCCCGGAAGGGTTGCTCACCAGCCAGCGCCGCGAGGTGACGGTGGTGTTCTGCGATCTGCGCGGCTTCACCGCGTTCACGGAAGCGACCGAGCCGGAAGAGGCGATGAACGTGCTGCGCGAATATCACGCCGCGCTCGGCAAGCTGATCTTCAAATACGAGGGCACGCTCGACAAATATGCCGGCGACGGCGTGATGATCCTGTTCAACGCGCCGATCCAGTTCGAGGACCACACCCAGCGCGCCGTGAAGATGGCGGTG
The DNA here is from genome assembly GCF_032918005.1 of Bradyrhizobium sp. NDS-1. NCBI lineage: Bacteria > Pseudomonadati > Pseudomonadota > Alphaproteobacteria > Hyphomicrobiales > Nitrobacteraceae > Bradyrhizobium > Bradyrhizobium sp. NDS-1. Next base: position 499,955 of record NZ_CP136628.1, on the reverse strand, counting down.
GAGATGCGCGAGACGATCGGCCCCCTGACCGAGCGCTGGCGCAACCGCGGACACAGCCTCGGCTTCGGCATCGGCATTGCGGTCGGCTATGCCACGCTCGGCCAGGTCGGCTTCGAGCAGCGGCTGGAATATGCGGCGATCGGCAGCGTCACCAACCTCGCCTCGCGCCTCTGCGGCGAGGCCAAGCCCAACCAGATCGTGGTCAGCCGCCGCGTCTACGGCATCGTCGAGCCTTTCGTCGAAGCCCGCGCCCTCGACGATCTCCAGCTCAAGGGCTTTAACCATCCCGTGCTGGCGATGGAGATTTTGAACTGGCGCGAGGAGGCGGCGAACGTGGTGGATGCCGCCGCGGTGCGGATGCGGGGCTGACTTCCTCGCCTGCCTCGCATGGCGAGGCGTTGCTTATTATCGCTCATCGTCAGCAATTCGCGATCCCGCGGCGCCAGCGCCCGGGTTTTGCGTAGATCTTGCTACCCTTCGAAATGGAAGGGCGCAGGGAAGACCGGGCACCGGCTGGCACCCGCAAGGCCCCTGTGCGTGAGTGCGTGATAGACGCTCACAGGGGAGAAACAGGTGTGGCCGAATGCCCGGCCTTCCCTGCGCGATGGTTGAAACGGCTTATGTCGCGCTCTCGCCGGTGAGACGATTTCCCGTTGCCACCGTCGCCTTGCAGCTGTCATCGGATGCGCCGTCCGGTCGGACGATCGCACCACTGCAAGACTTGACGCCGGAATATCGGGCGTCACGACCACACGATTTTGCCGTACGCGTTCGACATCGTCGTACACGCGCCCGCTGATCGCTCACGGGGACACCCCGCCCTGCGACCGCATCTGGCGCCAACGCCGCCCGCGTCCACCGCCCCTCACCCCACGAACCCTGACGATCGCGATCCGTCCCTTACCATGGGATGAGTTGAGAGGGAGCATAGGGTGTGTCGCGGTTCTGGTAAAGAGAAATTTCGATTATTCGAAGACGGATGCCGCGAGAAGATTCAAAAAACGGCGAAACAACCCCATGCACAGTAGACGTGGTGAGCCGGATCAATGGGTTAGGACAGGGGCCAAAGCCGGGCCCGACAAGCTTCTTTGACCTGACGGGCGAAACACCTGGCAGAGTGACATCATCGACCTTTGCGGCCGAACTCGTCCTGTCCTGCAGACGTCTCTGGCGCTCGCAGCAACGTTACCGCGGCCACCGCGCTGATTCTCGCCCGCGTCTTCGGCAACAGCCCGGACTTCTGGTCGGCGGCGCCAGCGCCTTCTACGAGGCCGCGCCGTCTTTTGCGTAGAAGATGTTCGCGGGCCCTCCGCGCGCCGATCTGGCGGAGAACCGCGGAATCGCCTTGATGCCGCGCGCGACCGATCCCAATGCCGGCCTATATCGAGTTCGAGGAATATTTCGGCGGAACCAATTTCGGCACCGGCAACGCGCAGCTCGACTTCAAGGACATGAAGTTCGACTGGGCATGCGGGTGATCACGCCCCGCGCTTCGGCCCGATCGCCTCGAAGGTCGCCTTCTGCTCGTCGCTCAGATCAGCCTCGAAATCTTCCAGCGCATCGGCGACGCCGTTCACCGCCTGCAGCATCGTCTCCAGCCGCGCCTTGGCGGCGGTGAGGCGCGCTTGTGGTGTTGCAGCGGGCTGTGACGGACAGGCGCTGAGCGTCTGCATGGTGCGCAGGGCGGTGTCCTGCAGCACCTCGAAGCGGGCGCGGGCGGTCTCGTCGAGGCGGAGCGTCGAGGCGATGTCGCCCGCAGGCCATTGCTGCTGCACGAGCTGCTCGTACTGACGCTGCAGCTTTTCGTCATAGCGGGGATCGCTGTCGGCATCGCAGGCGGCGGCCGCCTGCGCATCCTTGTTCGTTTCCCTGCGCTGCATCGAGGCGAGCGCGGCGCGACGCTCGTTGCCGAGAGAATTGAGCCGGGCCTTCTGATCGTCATCGAGCAGACCCGTGAACTTCGCCAGCGGCGGCGCGACCGCGTCGATGGCCTTGATCATGGCCTCGACACGTTCGCGCATCAGGCCGAGGCGCTCCGCCGCATTGGCGGGGGCCTGCGCCGGGCACGCCGCGCGGATGGTGTCGCGCGCATTGATCCAGGCGGATGCGAGCTCGTCGAGCGCGGTGCGCTGCAATTCGTTCGGCGTCACGGCAGCAGCGATGCGCTCGACCGGCAGACCGCCGCTGTCGCTGGCCTCGCACAGGATTTCCGCGGTGGGGACGCGTCGTCCACGCCGGCCTTGCGGCGCGGTGTAGGCCGCGAGCTCGGTCGCCGCATAGGGCGCGAAGATCGCGGCATAGATGTCGCCATAGCCATAGAGCGAGAGACTGGTCGCATCGCCGAGGACGACGGCATTGGTGAGGTCATCATGCGCGAACGGCCAGAACACCGGGCCGACCCAGCCATAGCTGCCATCGGGATGGCGCCACCAGCCTTGCGCCCGGCGGCCGCCCTGCCAGCCCGCCAGCGCAGCCTGCGCCGTGAGCGCCGCGCGCATCACGTAAGGGTTCGCGGCCTGACCGCGCTCGGCGCCGCGCGGATCTTGCGACCTCAGCGCAGCGGAGCGGTATCGACCGCCCCGCACCGCCATGCGGGAATGGCGCAGTCGCGACATGCCGATCACGTGACCGACGGCGAAACGCGCAACGCCAAGCGGACCGCCGCGCAATCCGAACTGCGCCTCGGCTCTCTCAGGCACCAGCACTGACGCAATCAGGAGCGCCGCGCCAGCAAGCGCCAGTCGCATGCGTCCCGACACGACCGCTGACCTGACCAATTCGGCCTCCTCCCGGCGCCAGCGGCGCACTGCGCCGCATCGACATGACTCGCGAGGGAACCAATTGTTCCGCAGAGACACAGGGCAAAGCGTCGCGGGAGACTGGCTTCACCGGGCGCCCGGCGGCGGCCTGAGCGCACGCCTCGCCCTTCGAGACGACCGCTTCGCGGTCCCTCAGGGTGAGGCTAACTGGCACCGGGCCGTTGAAACGTGCCGCGCACCCCGGTCCTCATCCTGAGGGCCCGCCAAAGGCGGGCGTCTCGAAGGATGGCCACAGGCAAAATCGTAAGCGACAGTCCTGCGCTCGCGGGAAGGCGTGACCCCTCACTCCGGCTTCTGCGGCATCACAAAGGTCTGGCCGGGATAGATCAGATTGGGGTTGTGGATCTTGCCGCGGTTGGCGTTGAAGATGACGGCGTAGCGGGCGCCGTCGCCATAGGCGAGCCGGCTGAGCGCCCACAGGCTGTCGCCGCGGGAGATCACCCGGCTGCCGCCTGCCTCCAATGGCGCGGCCTGCAGCGCGTCCGCCGGCGAGGCCGATGCCACCGTCGTCGCCGCGGGCGCCCGCGCCGTGACCTTGGGTTTCGGCGCGCCGGTCAATTTCGGCCGGGAAGCAGCCCTGTCGGGAGCAGAGGCAAGATGCGGCGCGCCCGAGGGCAGCGCCGCCACGACATCCGCCTTGTCATCCACCTTCTCGGCTTGCTTCGACTCTTGCCTCGCGACCGGTCCCGGACGCGCGGGCGGCGGCGCCGCTTCGGCGATGGTGACCGGCATGGTGCGGCCGGACTGCGTGACCGTGCCATCCGGCGCCCTGGCCCGGAGCGTCAATTCATAGGAACCGGAGGGAAGCTGCGGCGGGGTCATCACGAACTGGCCCGAGGCGTCGGCCACCGCTGTGTCGAGTGGCTTGCCGTCGCGCAGCAGCTCGACCTTTGCACCCGGCGCGGCCACGCCGGCAATCACCGCGGCCTCGCCGCGATCGTCGACCCGGGCGACGTCGAAACGGAGGCCGGTGTCGGCGACCGCCGGCGGCGGCTTGACCGGCGCGAGATCGGGCAGCGCCGCGACCTGCTTCTGAATCTCGACCAGCGCGCCGGTCTTCGGCTCGGGCGCCGGGGCCGCCACTGCTGCAGGCGCGGGCGGCGCGGCGGCGGCAAGCTTCGGCTGGTCCGGCTTCGGCGCTTCCGGTTTCGGCTCCGGCTTGAGCTCGGCCTTTGCTTCGGACTTGGCTTCGACCTTGGTCTCCGGCCTGGCGGCGATTGTGGTCTTTGTCCCGTCCGGGAGCAGACGGCGCAGCTCCGCCGGGCCGATCACCAGCACCGTGCCGACCAGCGCGAGCAGGCAGAAAGCAATGAAGGCCTTGGATGCGGTCATCATCGAAAAGAACCTTGCAGGCAAATCAACCGGGGCGGCAGGGTGCGCCGATTTGGCTGCGGCAGCAAGACGGTCGATGGGATGAGACCGGCGCATTTGCGAAAGCGCCGCTTGGAGCAGGATCAGACAAAACACGGCCGCTTCAGGCAATACGCCCTCGCTCGCAGGGAATAGAACGCCGCCGGTCCGTACAAATACGGGCGACTGATCGGAATCCTGACGCGATCCGAAAGGAGCCATGCCATGACCGGAAACACTGCTCCCATGCGCGATGTCTCGCAGCAGGGCGCACCCCCCGCACCTCGTGCGCAGCCGGACGACAGCTCGCATTCCGAACGGCGCGCCGCCGGTGCGGAGATGGCGCGCGTGCTCAGAACCGAGCCGTTTCGCATGGCGCTGGACGCCTCCGGTGCCGGCCTCGCGCACTGGCGACATGATCCGCTGCACGACGTCGTCGAGCCCATGAGCCACCACGTGATCATGGCGTATAACGGCATGATGCAGCGCATGGAGCGGCGGTCGGGACGATCGGTCGCGATCGGCACGTTTCGGCCGGGAGTCCTGATCATCATCCCGGAAGGATCGAGCTCCAGGTGGGATATTCCAAAGCCCGTCGACGTGGTTCAGCTGTATCTTCCCGACGCAATCCTGAAGCGCGTTGCCGACGAGGCCCAGGTCGGACCGGCCGACCTGCTGGAGCGAACCGCACATCCCGACCCCATCACCTCGCGACTGATCCTGAGCGCGGCAGACACGTTGCAAGGCAATGGAGCCCTGGACACCTTGTTCCGGCATCAGCTGACGGATCTTCTGGCCACGCGCCTTCTGGCTGCGCATACCGGCTCGCCAACCAGTTTCGAGCCGACCGTGGGCGGCTTATCGCCGAAGATCCTGCTCCGTGCGATCGAACGCTTGCGGTCGGACAGCGACGCGGACGTCTCGCTGGATGCGCTGGCATCCGATGCGGGCCTGTCGCGCTTTCACTTCTGCCGTGCGTTCAAGGAAAGCACCGGCCTGTCTCCGCATGCCTGGCTGCGCCAGCACCGGCTCGAGCAGGCCATGAAGATGCTGCGCGAGGGCGACGAGACGGTCGCCGCGATCGCGGCGGCGCTCGGCTATGCCTCGCAGACGGCGTTCGCGGCGGCGTTCCGCAAGCTGACCGGCGAGAGCCCGAGCGACTGGCGCAGGCGCCAGCGTTAGCAGCAATCGCGCTGCAATCACGGCAAGTGCTCTGGCGCAGCGGCAGGCCCGATCCGGTAGATCATCATCATGTCCAGACCAATCGACGGAGACCGATGATGACCTGGAAAGACTTCATCAGCCGGCGCGTGACCGCCTCGCGCCACCGAAGCCTTGCCACCGCAACCTTGTACGGACTCTCGCTGGCCGTCCGCTTCACGTCGGCGACGGGCGAGGAGGTGGAGCTTCCGGCGCACGATGTGCACGCGATGCATCCGCTGGTATTCATCATGAACCGGGACGACTCCGGCCTGCCTTATCAGGACTGGGGCCTGAGGCCGGTCGTGTTTCGCCAGGCCTGGCCGGCGCGCTCGCCACTGTCCCGCTGCATGGCGCCTTAGACGCAGCGGTTCACTTCATCTCTTCACATCTCTTCGTGCCGTCACCGGACGCTGCCCGCGATGGAGCAGCGACGGTTGCGCGCGGACTTTCGACACTGCCAACCAAGGAGCAAACCCATGCGATTAGTGATCATCGGCGCCGGCTTCGCCGGCATGTACGCCGCCCTTTCCGCAGCCCGCCTGCGCGAGATACAAGGCGTCTCGCCAGACCAGCTGGAGATCGCGCTGGTTGCGCCCGAGCCTACGCTCGTGGTCCGCCCGCGGCTCTATGAACCGAAGCCGGAAACCCTGACCGCGCCCCTGCTCGACGTGCTCGAGGCCATCGACGTCACCTATGTGCAAGGCACTGCCGAGGCGGTCGACACCAAATCCTGCATGGTGAAGATCGCGACGGCAAAGGGGACGACGAAGACGCTCTCCTACGACCGTCTCGTCGTGACCACCGGCAGCCGGCTGTTCCGTCCGAACATTCCGGGACTTGCCGAGCATGGCTTCAGCGTCGATTCGCTCGACGATGCCATCGCACTCGACAAGCACCTGCATGGTCTCGCCAAGCGGCCGGCAACGGTCGGGCGCGACACGGTCGTCGTGGCCGGCGGCGGCTTCACCGGCATCGAGGCTGCCACCGAAATGCCGGCGCGGCTTCGCGACATCCTCGGCACCTACGCGAAGAGCCGCGTCATCATCGTCGATCGCAACAATGCGATCGCGCCCGACATGGGCGCAGGTCCCCGCCCCGTCATCGAGGACGCGCTTCGCAAGCTCGGTGTGGAAACCCGCCTCGGTGCCGGGGTCGCATCGCTCGACCAATCCGGCGTCACGCTGTCGAGCGGCGAACGCATCGAGACCGAGACCGTGATCTGGGCGGCGGGCATTCGTGCGGCACCCTTGACCGCGCAGATTCCCGCCGAGCGCGACAGCTTCGGCCGGTTGCTGGTCGATCGCCGCCTGCAGGTGACAGGCGTTCAGGGTGTCTTCGCGGCCGGCGATGCGGCACGCGCGGCCTGCGACGACGAGGGAAATTACGCGCTGATGTCGTGCCAGCACGCCACGCGCATGGGCGCCTTCGCCGGCAACAATGCCGCGGCCGAGCTGCTCGGCCTTGCGACCCGGCCCTATCACCAGAAGGCCTACGTCACCTGCCTCGACCTCGGCGACGCCGGCGCGCTGTTCACGCGCGGCTGGGAGCGGAAGGTCGAAATGGTCGGCGACGTCGCCAAGAAGGCCAAGCGGGAGATCAACACGGTCTGGATCTATCCGCCAAAGGCGGAGCGCGCCGCCGCTCTCGCTTCCGCCGATCCCGAGCGCGTCACCGCTCTCTAGACGTCTCGAGCCATGACGGCCGCGCGTCCCGGCTGCGCGGTCTGCCGATCAAGCCAGCCGGGAGCCTTCTCATGAAACAGGAGACCAACATGAACCTGCACAACCCTTCCTATCCCGCGACATCGCGCCCCGAAGAACTGGTCCCGTCGCGCTATGCGCTGAAGATCGGCGAGATCGACGTGATGGTGATCAGCGACGGCGTGCTGATGCTGCCGGGCGCGATGCTGGCCCACAACGCCGACCCGGCCGTCCGCGCGGCCTGGCTGAAGGACATGTTCCTGCCGCCGGATGCGTTCGACTGGGCGCTGAACGTGGTCGTGGTGCGCAGCGGCGGCCAGACCATCCTCGTCGACGCCGGGCTGGGGTCCGATCCGGATCTGCACTTGCCGCGGGCCGGGCAGTTGAGCAAGCGACTGGAAGCCGCCGGCATCGATCTCGGATCCGTCACCGACGTGGTGCTGACGCACATGCACATGGACCACATCGGCGGGCTGCTCGTCGACGAGGTGAAGGAGCGGCTGCGCCCGGACCTGCGGATCCACGTCGCCGCTGCCGAAGTCACGTTCTGGGAGGACCCCGATTTCACCCACGTCTCGATGCCGCCCGGATTCCCGGACGCATTGCGGGCGACCGCCAAGCGGTTTGCAAAGGAGTACCACAACCAGCTGCGTACCTTCGAGGAGGAGCATGAGGTGGCGCCGGGCGTGGTGGTCACGCGCACCGGCGGCCACACCCCCGGGCACAGCGTGGTCCGGCTGGCATCGGGCGGCGATCGGCTGACATTCGCCGGTGATGCCGTGTTCACTGTCGGATTCGATCACCCCGATTGGCACAACGGCTTCGAGCACGATCCCGAAGAGGCCGCGCGCGTTCGCGTCCGTCTGCTGCGGGAGCTGGCCGCGAGCCGCGAGCTGCTGGTGGCCACCCACATGCCCTTCCCCTCGATTGGGCACGTCGCAGTCGACGGTGATGCCTTCCGTTGGATCCCGGTGTTCTGGGACTATTGACGGCAGGACGCGTCCGGCTCGCACGAGAGCATGATCCGGACTCCCAAAGCGCGATGAAATCACCCCGATCTCATCGCGCTTTCCGGCACGCCACGAACTACATCAAGCGTTTGGCGGCACGCACTTCGGCGATCTCGGAGTCGGGGTGGCTGACGATGGTGGCGAACATGATGCCGCTGATGATGAGCGACCAGGCGGTGTTCCAACAGATCCAAAACACGTGCCAGCCTCCGTTCGATTCGTCCGCCCGCGGATCAGGGTAACGGCAAGGCGAAGCCGCCGTTCCCGGTGCGAATACATCGCTACTTTGGTTTGGTCGGCGGCGAGGCGGGATCGGTTTGACCGGTGTGGCGCTTTGCCACGACGTCGGCGTCGCGCTCGCCCTCCTGCGGGCGCGGCGGCGGCTTGGGCTGGCCTTTCTGACCGCCATGCTTGCCGCCCATGTCGGGCTTGCCTTCGAGATCGTTTTCCTGGGGCATGCCGGTTCAATGCGCCGGCGCGGCGTTGGTTTCGCATTGCACCGGCGGTTTTCGGCTGTGAACGAGTTCACAGGATTGCCGCGGTTTGAAGTGCATGATCCTGGACGGCCTGGACATCAATGACACCGACGGATTCGGCCTGATGCGGCAGCGGCTCATCGCCTGGACCATCCTCACATCCGCCCTGATTGCGGTTGCCGTCTGGACCGTGCTCGGACCGCCCGCTCCTGCGTCCAGCCCGAATCTGCCCTCCCGGACAGCTTCGGCGCGGTAGCCCTCTGCGGCGACCGATACGATTTCAGCATCGATCGATCCCAACTGGAATTTGGTGCGGGCGCGCGCCGCCCGCTATCCTCGCCGGCAAAACGACAATGAAGCGACCCGGCTTTCAGGAGGAGACCATGTCGAGACCGACCCGACGCATCGCGTCCAAGGCGCCACGCGCTGCGATCGCCACCACCCTGTTCGCAGCCCTCACCCTCATTTCTGGAGTCCAAGCCGGCATGGCCGAGACCTTCGCCTATGTCGGCAACGCCGACAGCAACGACATCAGCGTGTTCAAGATGACCGCGAGCGGCGAGATGACGCCCGTGCAGACGGCCGCCTTCAAGGGTATCGAGAAGCCCGGATCCTCGACACCCCTCGCGATCACGCCCGACCACCGCGTGCTGATTGCCGGCGTTCGCTCGCAGCCCTACCTCGCCGTGAGCTTTGCGATCGATCCCAAGACGGGCGAGCTCAGCCAGCTCGGCACCGGGCCGCTCGCCGACAGCATGGCCAATATCGCCGTCGACCACAGCGGCAAGTTCCTGTTCAGCGCGTCCTATGGCGGCAACAAGGTTGCGCTGAATCCGCTTGGCGCCAACGGCGTCGCCGGCGAGCCGAAGCAGGTGATTCCGACCGGGCTGAATGCGCACGCGTTCCTGCCCTCGCCCGACAACCGCTTCGCGTTCGCGACCAATCTGGGCTCCGACCAGGTGCTGAGCTTCGCGTTCGATGCCGCGGCCGGCACGCTGACGCCGAGCGATCCGCCGGTCCACAAGGTGCCGGAAAAATCGGGGCCGCGGCACTTCGTGTTTCACCCGGGCGGCAAGTTCGTCTATCTCCTCCACGAGCTGAACGGCGACCTCGCAGCCTTCACCTATGAGGCGAGGAGCGGCGCCTGGGACGAGATCCAGCGCACCACCGTGCTGCCGGAAGGGTTTTCAGGAAAGCCCTGGGCTGCCGACACCCACATCACCCCGGACGGCCGCTTCCTCTACGCCTCCGAGCGCACCACCAGCACGCTCACCGCCTACAGGGTGGACGGATCAAGCGGCAAGTTGACCACGCTCGGCAGTGTCCCGACCGAGAAGCAGCCCCGCGGCTTCAATATCGATCCCTCCGGCCGCTACCTCGCCGCGGTCGGCGAGCTCTCCGACAGCATGACGGTCTATGCGATCGACCCGAGCAGCGGCGCGCTGGCCAGGCTGAAATCCTACCCCACCGGCAAGAAGCCGAACTGGGTGGAGTTCGTGAATCTGCCGTGAGGGGGCCAGGCTGAGGGGGCCAGGCCGACCTACGTAAACATCCGTAATTTTCGCAGGCGCGCCTTGTCTTCATATGATCGGCCATGGACCGCCAGATCGTCTTCAAATGCCCGCAGACCGGCCTGAACGTGCAGCATCGGCTCGCCAACGAGCCGACCGACCGCACGCATGAGTCGGTGTCCTGCCCGGCCTGCACGCGGCTGCATTTGATCGACCGGGCCAGTGGGCGGCTGCTGGGCGAGCGCCGCGGCTGAGGGGCCCGCCATTGCGGCGACCTCAGCCGTGAGGGTCCACACCCCATGGAAAGCTGCAATCAGGCCGCCCGACCCCGGAGGGCGGCGAACCTGATCTCCAATCCCGCGACTCATCAATGACCTGCCACGGCGGCGCGCGCCGGCGTGGCATCCTGACATGGGCAACGCGGCCATAGTCCGGCCCGTTGCCATCTGCTATCGATCGAAGGGCTTGAACCCCGTGGAATTTCCGATGCGTCATTTGCCCCGTGCCGTTGTCCGAACCCTGTGCCCCGCAGCCGTCGCCGGCGCGCTCGTCCTCGGTCAATATCCGGCCCGGGCTGCCGATGACGACGCACCCAAGGGGCCGGCCGTCACGGTGCTGAAAGTCGCGAAATCCTGCTTCTCCGACATCGTCGAGGCCACCGGCACGATCATCGCGCGGGAGGAAACCTCGGTGCGGCCCGAGCGCCCGGGCCTGAAGGTCACGGACGTGCTGGCGGAAGCCGGCGACACCACCACCGCCGGCCAGGTGCTGGCGCGGCTGGCGCTCCCCGAGGGCGGCACGCTGCAGGTCACCGCGCCCGTGGCGGGCGTGATCGCGGCGTCGACGGCCCAGATCGGCAATTTCGCCTCGGCCAAGGGCGAGGCGCTGTTCACGATCGTGGCACGCAGCGAATACGATCTCGTCGGCCTGGTTGCGACGACCGATTTGCGCAAGCTCGCCGTCAATCAGCCGGCGACGGTGCGGATCTCCGGCGCCGGCGACATCGACGGCAAGGTGCGCCGCATCGGCCCGACCGTCGAGCCGAACATCCAGCAGGGCATGGTCTATATCGGCATCTCCTCGCAGAAGCGGCTGCTGCTGAAGGCGAGTGGGCGTGCGCTGATCAAGTCCGGGCAGAGCTGCAACGTCGCGGTGCCCCTGACGGCCGTGCAATATTCCTCCGCCGGCACCGTGGTGCAGGTGATCCGCCGCAACCGCGTCGAGACCAAGCGTGTCGAGGTCGGCTTGATGTCCGGCGGCAATATCGAGGTCCGCGACGGCCTCAACGAGGGCGATGTCGTCGTCGCCCGCGCCGGCGCGCTCTTGCGCGAAGGCGATCCGGTGCGCCCGGTGATGGCCGCGGAAGCAGCGAAGTAGTCTCTCGACAACTCTCGTGTCCCGGACGCGCTGCAAGTGTAACGCTGCTGCGCAGAGCCGGGACCATCTCGTCACGAAACGACAGTCCCAAAAAATGGGCCCCGGCTCAGCGTCGCATCATCCTATGATGCGCCGCGTCCGGGGCACGAGACGTCGCAAGATCCAAAGAAAAAACTAGCCGCCGGCTTCGCCGAATTGGACGTCTTCGAGCAGCGAGGAGGAGACCGTCGGGACCTGGTCGCCTTCGCTGGCGCGGGAGATGGCGAGGCGGGTCTTGTTGAAGACGCCCTCGGCGCTGCCCCGGGCGTTGAGGTTGTTGAGGAACTCGCTGACCAGCACGCTGTGCTCGCCCTTGCCGTCGTCGACGACCTTGCCGGGCGAGGCCGAGGTGAGGATCAGGGCATTGTCGGACGCGCTGATCGGCGCGAGGCCGTGGCTGTAGGAGCGGAAGCGGCGCTCATAGGGATTGCGGCGGGAGGCGTCGACGACGACGAGCTTGGCCTTGGCGCCCTGCTCCTTCATCATGTCGAGCACGCCATCGATCGAGACGCCCTGGCGGCGGACGTCGCTTTCCTTCCAGATCACGGCATCGACCGGCAGCATGTAGCTCTGGCGGCCGGCCTGCACGCCGTAGCCGCCGAAGAACAGCATGACGACGGTATCGCGCTTGATCCGCGACTTCAGGCGGTTGACGGCGCGGACCATGTCATCCCGGGTCGCGTCTTCCACCATGTCGACGTCAAAGCCGTCCTTGCGCAGGGACGAGGACAGCGCGCGGGCGTCGTTGATCGACTGCGTCAGCGGCGCGCTGGCGTCTGGATAGTGTCCGTTGCCGATGACGAGCGCGAGGCGGGAGGTCTGGGCGATCGAACCCGTGACCTGGTCGGTCGAGACCGCCTTGGCGGCATCGATCGCGCGCATGTTGAGAGCAGCATGGGCGCCGATCACCAGCGAGACCGTGCCGATGAGGGCCGCGGCCAGCGCGATCGTGCGTCTGGAAAGGTCGAGCTGCTTTACATTCATCTCGGTTCGTTTCCTGTGCCAAAGACCAGCCAAGCGCGCGCACACTGTTTGAGTAGCGCGATAGCGTCTTTAGGTTTGAGGGATTGGCCGGGGATGTGCCCCCGAATTGCGCGCAATTTGCGGCGCCGCACCAAACAAACCTTTAACCGGATATAGTGCGCCCGGCAACAGATTCCCAAAATTTGACCTAAGTTACTGATGCTGTTCGTTAATTCCCTCGCCCAGTTTTGTGCATTTTGTGCTCCTGCGGGCCCTTTCGGGGTCCAATCATGCAGCCTTCGTGCCGCGTTTTTCCGTGACGTTCATCACATTTGTATTTCCTGCGAATCCGGGTAGCCTTTTCAACGACTTGCAGGGGGTGGCGCGTGGTTGGGAGCGCGATGGCCGGCCCCCGGCCAACCCCCGCCAGAGTCCCGCGACCAGGTACTTCATGAACTTTCATTATTTCGCCGGCGCCGCCTGCCGGGCGCTGCTGGCGCCGAAGGACGGCCCCTCGCTTTACGACGTCTGCGATCCCGTATTATCGGCGACAGCCGGCGGCGATCCGCATCTGGCCAAATTCTACAAGACTGCGCTCGGCAATCCCGCGCTGCGGGTATTGCTGCGGCGGGCCGGGCTGCCCGAGCTGCGCGACGAGGCCAGGCTGACGCCGCTGCGCGAGGCGCTGGTTCGCGCCCGCGACGAGGCCGAGCCCGACTGGGCGGCGGTCGGCCAGCCGGTCGCCGACCTCGTCGACAGCATCGCGCTCGACCATCCGAAGCCGCCGCCGGCGATGTTCACGGGCTCGGCGCCGCCGCAAGCGCAGATCGACGGCGTGATCCGCGACTGTGCCCAGCACCTGCTCGGCTCGTATCGCAAGAACGGCTTCCTGCCGACGTATGCCGCCTTCAACCTGATCGGCGATCCGGATTTTCGCGGCCGCGAGCTGATCATGGCGCTCACGGGCCTCAACGCCCGCGGCTACAAGAATTCCTCGCTGCTGTTCAACCTCGCCCGCGTCTTCATCGCGCGATCGCCGGCCGGGGCCGTGGTCAATCCGCCCTGGCGCGGGGTCGCCGAGCCGATGTGGGAGCCGGTGCAGATCCGGCACCGCTCGGCCTATTACGACGCGTTCTTCATCGAGGCGCTGCTGAACTATGGCGAGACCGGGCTCGCCTCGGCGTCCGACAAGATCGCGGCCGAGCGCGCCATCGCCGACATGGTGGATTTTTGCGTCAACATCAGCCGCGAGGAGGTCGAGGGCATCGACGGGACGCGCTTCAACGTCATCACCGCGCTGGCGCCGGCGCCGCATCCCCGCTTCTCGCGATTCTTCGCGCAGATCAAGCAGGATCTCGGCTTCGGCATTTACGTGCCGGACTGCGACACCACGGCGTGCTCGATCTCGGCCGCGACGCAGGCCGGCTGCCTCGACGCGATCATCGACCAGCCGCTGCTCGACTTCTATTCCGGCTATCAAGTGCACGCCGGCGTCAACGAACCCCGCGTGACCGTGCCGCTGAACGACAATATCGACTATGAGGGCGGGGTCGCGACCTGGATCGACAACCTCAAGGGCGAGCGTCCCTACGGCAACGATCTCGATCCGACGCTCAATCTCGACATTCTCGAGGTGAGCTTTCGCAATCTGGCACGCTGGAAAGTGTTGGAGACACCGTCGCGGCTCGCGACGGTGCATCGCATCATCGGTTTCCAGAAGCGGCTGGCCGCGAGCGGCGCCTTCGCCAATCCGCGCTCGCACATCTATTACCTGCCGGAGCTCTACAGCGCCTATTTCGGCCGATGCTATGCGGCCTTCCTGACGTTGCCGCTGGCGGCGCAGGCCGCGATCGATCCCGCCGGCGATTTCGACTTCATCCGCCATCGCGTGCTGTCCTACGTCAAGGACGAGCTGATGGCCGCTGAGATGAACGTGTTCGACGCGGCGCTGGCGCTGATCGCGCTCGGCCATCTCGGCGCCGACCCGCGCGCCTTCGCACCGGCGCTGAACGTGATCGTCGCAAACCTCGGCGAAGGCGGCCGCCGCGGCCCGTTCCGCGCCTATGAGTGGAACAAGATGAAGACGCCCACGCGGATCCTGGTGGGCGGGCCGGAGGTGACGTCGGCATTCGTGCTGATGGGCCTGGCGGTGGCGCGGAGGCGAATGGTGAATGACGAGTAGCGAATGGCGAATGGTGCGGGGCGCCCTATGCGGTACTCCCTATTCGCCACTCGCCCGGCAATGACGGGAAGTTGAAAGCTCATCCGTCAGGCAGGCGCTGGCCGGGCGGACAAAAGCCGACCACAATTGCGCGGTCTATCGAGATTTTCATCCCACGCGGACCGGCATGTTGCGAAAATTCCTGATTGCGCTGTCTCTGCTCGGCTCATCTTGGCTCGCCCTGCCCTCGCTGGCTGCGGCCGCCGACATCACCGGCATTGCAAAAGTCCGCGCTGGCGATGCCGTCGTGATCGGCAACACGCGCATCCGGCTCGGCGGCATCGACGCGCCCGCAATCGACCAGCTCTGCCTCAACACCAAGATCGAGCGCTGGACCTGCGGCGTCGCGGCACGCGACGAGCTCGCCAAATACACGGACGGCAAGAGCTGGGTCTGCCACGCGCGATCAATCGACCGGCGCGGCCGCACCGTGGCGCGCTGCGAGGTCGGTGGCGAGGACATCCAGAAATGGCTGGTGCGCAGCGGCTGGGCGCTGGCCTACACCCGCATGTCCCACGACTACGATGCGGACGAGAAAGCGGCGCGCGAGGCAAAAGCCGGGATGTGGCAGGGCGCCTTCATCGCGCCCTGGGACTGGCGCGTCCGCAACAAGAAGACCGTCATCCTCGGCGCGACCAAGCCACCCGAGGGGGCGCACAAGGTGCTGCTCGCCTCGGCCTCGGGGCCGGTCGCGCCCTCCCCGGATTGCACCATCAAAGGCAACGTCAACAGCGCCGGCGAGTGCATCTTCCACCAGCCGACCAGCCGCTGGTACACCCAGATCAAGATGAAGATCAGCAAGGGCACCCGCTGGTTCTGCTCGGTCGAGGAGGCCGAAGCCGCCGGCTGCCGTGAGACCAAACGATAACCCTGACCTGCGTTTTCCGTGCTTTTCCTGAGCGCCTCCAACGCGTAGAAACACAGATCATCAACCTTCGACCGCCTCCACGACACAAGGACTGACAGCAATGACCGTTCGCGCGGGCCGGGAATTTCTGGCCATCCCCGGGCCCACCAACATGCCCGACGAGGTGCTGCGGGCGATGCACCGTCCGGCGATCGACATCTATTCCAAGCAGATGCTCGATCTGACCGAAAGCCTGCTCGGCGACATCTCGAAGCTGTTTGCCACCAAGGGCAAGTCCTACATCTACATCGCCAACGGTCACGGCGCCTGGGAAGCGGCGCTCAGCAACGTGCTGTCGCGCGGCGACAAGGTGCTGGTGCTGGAGAGCGGCAGGTTCGCGATCGGCTGGGGCAATGCGGCAGCGCTGATGGGCGCCGAGGTCGAGGTGCTCAAGGGCGACTGGCGCCGCGCGGTGCGGCCGCACGAAGTCGAGGAGCGCCTGCGCCGCGACAAGGAGCACACCATCAAGGCCGTCGTCGTCGTCCAGGTCGACACCGCCTCGGGCGTGCAGAACGACATCGAGGCGATCGGCAAGGCGATCAAGGCGGCCGGCCATCCCGCGCTGTACATGGTCGACACCGTGGCCTCGCTCGGCTGCATGCCGTTCGAGATGGACAAATGGGGCATCGACGTCGCGATGTCCGGCTCGCAGAAGGGCCTGATGACGCCCCCGGGCCTCGGCTTCGTTGCCGCCAATGCGCGCGCGCTCGAGGCGCAGAAGAAGGCCAACATGTCGACGCCCTATTGGAGCTGGAGCGAACGCGAGGGCACCGAGAATTATCGCAAATATGCCGGCACCGCGCCGGTGCATCTGTTGTTCGCGCTGCGCCAGGCGATCGACATGCTGCACGAGGAAGGCCTGGAGAACGCCTTCCGCCGCCACAGCCTGCTCGGCGAAGCCACGCGCCGCGCCGTTGCCGCATGGTCGGAAGGCCAGGTGCTCGGCTTCAACGTCGCGGAAGCCAGCGAGCGCTCCAACACCGTGACCACGGTGACCATGAGCAACGGCCACGACCCCGCGGTGCTGCAACGCTATTGCAAGGACAAGTGCGGCGTCGTGCTCGGCACCGGCATCGGCGACCTCTCGGGACAGGCGTTCCGCATCGCCCATATGGGCCACGTCAATGCGCCGATGCTGCTCGGCACGCTCGGGGTGATCGAGGTGGGATTGAATGCGCTGAAGATCCCGCACGGCAAGGGCGGGCTGGAAGCAGCCGTGGCGTATCTCGGGGACGAGGTGGCGGCGTAACTAAGACGCCACTACGAACACCGCTGTCGTCCCGGACAAGCGGAGCGCTGGCAACGCGCAGCGTTGTCGGCGTGGAGCGCAGATCCGGGACCCATACCGCGTGATCTGTCGATAAGGCACAGCGCGAGTACAGAAGACTCTTAACTTCGGATCTTCGCCAAACTCCTCCCTGTGGTTATGGATCCCGGATCTGCGCGCGCTCGAGGCGCGCTTGTCCGGGATGACGGCGGCGTGTTTGGCTAGGGTTGTGGCACGCGATACGCCTCCACCTGCGCCTTCAGCTCGTCCAGGGGTGCAGTCGGCGCCTTCGGATCGACCCGGTATTCCCCGCTCGCCAGCCACTGCAGCACCATCGCATCGATCACGGGCGAGTGGTGGATGACGTCGCCGTAATTATCGAGATTATGCGTCACCGCCTTGATCGCGCGGAAGTCATGCAGGCGCACGTTGGGAAGCTGCGTCAGTCGCTGCGCAATGCGTGCCGTGAGGCCGGTGACGATCTTCAGCGTCTCGGGTGATGCGTCGCGCATCGCGACGAATTGCAGGATCGAATAGGGCGGGAAGTAGATGTCGAAGGTCACGTCCGGATGGCGCGTGATCAGGCCGACGGCATCGCGCTCGAAATGCCGCACCATGGCCTCGTAATCATAGCCTTCGCCGAGAAATCGGCTGCGCGTGGGAGCGGTGATGTAGGTGAAGGCGGCGAGCGTCCGCTTGGCGTTGTAGCCGCCGGCAACGTCGAAATCCCCAGGCAGCGCATAGATGTCGTCGACATCGGACAGCGCAAACTTGACGGGAAGATAAGGCGCCACGCGCGTCAGCGGCCCTTGCAGCGGCGGGACGGAGCGCAGCAACGCGAACAGGGATTCCTTCGCCATCGCCGCGCTGAACAGATAGGCGGCGATCCCCTTCGCTGTCCCCCGATAGAGATCGACGGACAGATAGGGATCGGCCTCGATGTCGGCGGCATCGGCAAAGCTGAAATCGTCCATCGCCCAGATCACCCGCTTTGCGCCGCGGTCGATGGCCTGCTCCAGCACAAAACCCTGCTGGCGCGAATTCGAGCCGGTCATCGCCAGCTTGAGCGAGTGCACACCAAGCGCGCGATCGATGTCGCTCTGGCGGAAATGGATCGCGAGCGAGGTGCCCATGAACGCGGTGTCGAACGACTGGCTGCGGATCAGCCCGGCATTCTGCACGCGCGTGTCCTCGGAGTAGAGGGCGGAACGCGAGGGGCGAAACAATTGCAGGGGATCGACGACGTAGGTGAGCAGGGCCGCGCCCAGCACGCAAGCGGCGCTGGCGAGCAGAAGGCGTCTCAACTGTGTGAACGAGCCCTGCATCAGAACCGGAAGTAGATGAATTCGCTGTGGCTCTGGATGCCGAGCAGGCCGAATGCGAGCACCAGCGATGCCGCGTAGAGGACCAGCGGCCGCATGCGCCCCGCCCGCAACGCCTCGCCGACCCTGCGATTGCCGTGATCATATCCCATGAGCGCTTGCGTGTTCGGCGCTAGCCACACCAGAGCCGCGTAGATGGAGACCAGCACCAGCGCCGCGATCTCCTCGCGGCCGAACACGATATGCGAGGGATCGGCCATGGCCTGGAGCACGCGCAGCGCCCAGGTGACGCTCTCGGCGCGGAAGAACACCCAGGCGACGACGACGGCCAGGAACGTCAGCGCTGCTCCGGCGATGCGGGCCGGGCGCGCAAGACCAGATGGAATCGCAGGCACCAGCGCGTTGAAGGCGTGATTGATGCAGAGATAGGCGCCGTGCAGCGCGCCCCAAATGACGAAAGTCCAGGCCGCGCCATGCCAGAGCCCGCCGAGCAGCATCGTGATCATCAGGTTGACGTAGCGCAGCACGCGGCCGCGCCTGTTGCCCCCGAGCGGGATGTAGAGATAGTCGCGCAGGAATTGCGACAGCGTCATGTGCCAGCGCCGCCAGAACTCGACGATGTTTGTCGCCTTGTAGGGCGAGTTGAAGTTCACGGGCAGGAAGATGCCGAACATCAGCGAGATGCCGATCGCCATGTCGGAATAGCCGGAGAAGTCGAAATAGAGCTGGAACGTGTAGGCGAGCGCACCCAGCCAGGCCTGGTCGAAGCTCGGCGAGCGCGCCTCGAAGGCAAGCGCGACCAGCGGCTGGATGCCGTCGGCGAGGCAGGTCTTCTTGAACAGGCCGATGGCGAAGATGATGACGCCGCACAGAATGAGATGGGCGTCCGGGCGCTTCGTTTCCTCCCGCTCGAATTGCGGGATCATGTCCTTGTGGTGGAGGATGGGGCCTGCGATCAGATGCGGAAAGTAGGTCACGAACAGCGCGTAATGCGGCAGCGCGTAGGCTGCGACCTGGCCGCGATACGCGTCCACCAGAAACGCGATCTGCGTGAAGGTGTAGAAGGAGACGCCGACCGGCAACAGGATTTGGACCGCGAGATGCGTGCCGGCCAGCGCATTGACGTTCTCGGTCACGAAGCCGGCATATTTGAATATCCCGAGGACGAGGAGGTCGCCGATGACGCCAAAAGCGAGCGCCGCTTTTCGCCGCATGGGGGCGAGCTCGGCCACGATGAGGAGATGGCCGACCCCGAAGTTGAAGGCGATCGAGATCAGCAGCAGGGGCAGGAATTGCCAGCTGCCGATGGCGTAGAAGGCGAGCGAGGCCAGCGCGAGCCAGACCACCGGCGTCAGGTTGCTGCGCCGCCCGAACCAGAAATAGCCGGCCAGCACGGCCGGCAGGAACAGCAGGATGAACGGGTAGGAGTTGAACAGCATCAGGCTGGACCGGCGGCGGGAATATGGTCCGTAAAGCATACAAGGGGCCGGTCAACAACCCGGCGGCTGGCGCGGAGCGCGCTGGCAATTCGCGGAATCAGGACGATATAAGGGCGATCACGCCGTCGAATGAGGATCGAGTGACCCAAGCCAAAACACCTTCCCAGCCCCCCGTCGCCCCGCGCCGGCCGCATTCCTTCACGCGGCACGGCATCACCGTGACCGACGACTATGCCTGGTTGAAGGACGCGAAATGGCAGGAGGTGCTGCGCGACCCTGCGGTGCTCGATCCCGACATCCGCAAATATCTGGATGAAGAGAACGTCTACACCGAAAGCCTGCTCGGCCATACCGCCAGCCTGCAGAAGACGCTGGTGCGGGAGATGCGCGGGCGGATCAAGGAGGACGATTCCAGCGTCCCCTCGCCCGACGGCCCCTTCGCCTATTTCCGCAGGTTTCGCGAGGGCGGGCAGCACGAGCTGTTCGGCCGCATGCCGCGCCAGGGCGGCGACGGCGATATCGTGCTCGACGGCGACGCGCTCGCAAAAGACCACAAATATTTCAAGTTCGGCGGCAGCCGTCACTCGCACGATCACAAGCTGCAGGCCTGGAGCGCCGATACCAAGGGCTCCGAGTATTTTTCGATCCGCGTCCGCGATTGGGCCACGGGCAAGGACTTCGACGATCTCGTCGAGGAGACCGACGGCGGCATGGTCTGGGCCGCGGATTGCAAGAGCTTCTTCTATGTGAAGCTTGACGACAACCACCGCCCGATGCAGGTGTGGCGGCACAGGCTCGGCACCAGGCAGGCCGACGACGCGCTCGTCTACGAGGAGCAGGATTCCGGCTGGTTCACCCATCTGCACGAGAGCACGAGCGGCCGCTTCTGTGTGATCGCGGGCGGCGATCACGAGACGAGCGAGCAGCGGCTGATCGATCTCGCAAATCCCGAGGCCCCTCCGCGGCTGGTCGCGGCGCGCGAGGAAGGCGTGCAATATTCGCTGGCGGACCGTGGCGACGAGCTCTTCATCCTCACCAATGCCGATGATGCCATCGACTTCAAGATCGTCACCGCGCCCCTTTCTTCGCCGGAGCGCAGCAACTGGCGCGACTTGATCCCGTATCGTCCCGGCATCTACATCATCGACCTCGATCTCTATGCCGGCCATCTGGTGCGGCTGGAGCGCGCCAATGCGCTGCCGTCGATCGTGATCCGCGACCTCGCGACGAAGGACGAGCACGCCATCGCCTTCGACGAGGCCGCCTATTCGCTGGACACGATGGGCTCCTACGAATTCGAGACGACGAACCTGCGCTTTTCCTATTCGTCGATGACGACACCGTCGGAAGTCTACGACTACGACATGGTCAAGCGCACGCGCACCTTGCGCAAGCGCCAGGAGATCCCGTCCGGGCACGATGCGGCCGACTACGTCACCACGCGCATCATGGCGAGGGCGCATGACGGCGCCGAGGTGCCGGTGTCGATCCTCCATCGCCGCGGGCTGAAACTCGACGGCTCGGCGCCGCTGCTGCTCTACGGCTACGGCTCCTACGGCATGGCGATGCCGGCTTCGTTCAGCGCCAACCGCCTGTCGCTGGTCGATCGCGGCTTCGTCTACGCCATCGCCCATATCCGCGGCGGCGCCGACAAGGGCTGGGGCTGGTATCTCGACGGCAAGCGCGAGAAGAAGACGAATTCGTTCGACGATTTCTCAGCCAGCGCGCGTGCGCTGATCGACGCGAAATATACCAGCGCCAGGCGCATCGTCGGCCATGGCGGCTCGGCCGGCGGCATGCTGATGGGCGCGGTCGCCAACCGCGCCGGCGAATTGTTCGCCGGCATCGTCGCCGAGGTTCCGTTCGTCGACGTGCTCAACACCATGCTCGACGACACGCTGCCGCTGACGCCGCCGGAATGGCCGGAATGGGGCAACCCGATCGAGAGCGAGAAGGATTTTCGAACGATCCTGTCCTACTCGCCCTACGACAATGTCGCCGCGAAGGACTATCCGGCGATCCTGGCGATGGGCGGCTTGACCGATCCACGCGTCACCTATTGGGAGCCCGCCAAATGGATCGCGCGCCTGCGTGCCACCATGAGCGGCGGCGGCCCGGTTCTCCTCCGCACCAACATGGGCGCCGGCCACGGTGGCGCCTCGGGCCGGTTCGACCGGCTCGATGAAGTCGCGATCGTCTATGCGTTCGCGCTGTGGGCGGCGGGAATGGCGGAGGCGGGGGTGTAGCGATAGCCCCCGCTGTAGCAACACCTTCCGGTGTCGTCCCTGCGAACGCAGGGACCCATACCGCGTGATGTGTCGGTGACGTGTAGGTTTTAGCACCGGCGAACGCTTCTTAACTCCAAGCCTTCGCCAAATTGCTCCCTGTGGTTATGGATCCCGGATCAGCGCTCCGCTTGTCCGGGATGACATCGCAAGTGGGGCGCGCGACGACCTCACACCGCCCCGTGCGCCTCCACGTACAGCGCATACACCGAGTGGCTGCTGGCCATGTAGAGCCGGTTGTTCTTGGGGCCGCCGAAGCAGAGATTGGCGCAGCGTTCCGGCAGCTTGATGAAGGCGAGCGGCTTGCCTTCCGGATTGAACACCATGACGCCGTCGAGATCCTCGGGCCTGGCCTTGAGCTGGAACACCTTGCGGCCGCCGACATCGCTGGGCTCGGATTGCAGCGCGCCGTTGGAGCCCCAGCCGCACCAGATATTGCCATCGCGATCAACGCGAAAGCCGTCGAGCGAGCCCTGGTCGGCGGCGTCGATCAGCTTGGTCTTGCCGCTGAGCGAGCCGTCGTCTCCGATGTTGTAGCTCCAGATGCTGCGGTTGGGCGTGCCCTTCCACTCGACGACATAGAGCTTCTTCTCGTCGGGCGAGAAGGCAAGGCCATTGGGATTGACGAGGTCGGTGAGGACCGCGCTGATCTTGCCGTCCTTGGCAAGGCGATAGACGTTGGTGGTGGCCTGCTCGGCCTTCTCCTTCTTGCCTTCCCACTCGCCATTGATGCCGAACAGCGGATCGGTGAACCAGATGCTGTCGTCGGACTTCACCACGATGTCGTTCGGCGCGTTCAGCCGCTTGCCCTCGAACCTGTCGGCGAGCACGGTGATCTTGCCGTCCTTCTCGGTGCGGGTGATGCGACGGGTGACGGAGTGCTCGCAGGTGACGAGACGGCCCTGGCGATCCCTGGCATTGCCGTTGGCGTAATTGGCGTTGGCGCGGAACACGCTGGTCTGCCCGGTCTTCTCGTCGAACTTCATGATCCGGTTGTTGGGGATGTCGGAGAACAGGAGATAGCCGCCCTCGGGAAAATAGGCCGGGCCTTCGGCCCAGCGGAAGCCGGTTGCGACCTGCTCGAGGCTCGAGGAATAGATCCGATACTTTGTGAAACTGGGATCGAGGATCTGGACGGCGGGATCGGGATAGCGCTGGTTCGGCGTGAACGGGAACGATTGCGCGCCGGCGGCGCGGGCGAGAAGCGTCGATGCCATTGCCGCGCCGGCACCGGCCATGAGGTTGCGTCGCGTGAAATTCATGAAAGTCCTCCCTGCTCGATAAAAGGCCGGCACTTGACGGCCGGCCTGTGTCTTGATCGATCTGCTCTCGGCCTTAGCGGCCGTTCTTCTTCCGCCATTCGGCAAAGTCGGTCAGCGTCTGCGGATCGGTCGCGGGATAGAGACCAAAGATGCCGCGGCCCTTGCCGACTTCTTCCGTGACGAAATCCTCGAACGCAGTCATCTCGAAGGTTTCGTTGGCGATCTCGTCGGCGAGATGCGCGGGGATCACGATGACGCCGTCGGCATCGCCGAGGATGACGTCGCCGGGAAACACCGGCGCATCGCCGCAGCCGATCGGCACGTTGATCTCGATCGCCTGGTGGAGCGTGAGATTCGTCGGTGCGCTGGGACGATGATGATAGGCGGGGATGCCGAGCCTGGCGATCTCGGCGGAATCGCGAAAGCCGCCGTCGGTGACGACGCCGGCGACGCCGCGCTTCATCAGCCGCGTCACCAGGATCGCACCGGCCGAGGCCGCGCGCGCGTCCTTGCGGCTGTCCATCACCAGCACGGCGCCCGGCGGGCAATCCTCGACCGCCTTGCGCTGCGGATGCGAGCGGTCCTTGAACACGTCGATGGTGTTGAGATCCTCACGCGCCGGCATGTAGCGCAGCGTGAAGGCCTCGCCGACCATGGTCGGCTGGCCGGGACCGACGGGATGCACGTCCTGGATCATCTGGACGCGCAGGCCGCGCTTGAAGAGCGCGGTGGCCACCGTGGCGGTGGAGACGGATTTGAGTTTGGTGCGGGTGGCTTCGCTGAGTTTTGTCATCGTGGGCTCTCTCTGTCGTCTTTCCGGGGCGCGCCTAGCGCGAACCCGGAATCCATCAGGCCGCACGTTCTGCTGCACGATGGATTCCGGGCTCATCGCTTCGCGATGCCCCGGAATGACGGGGTCATCAGTAAATCGACGGCTCGCCGATCGGCGCGCCGAAATCGGTCTCGAGGAAGTCGAAGTCGCAGCCGTCATTGGCCTGCTTGATGTGCTTGGTGAACATCCAGCCGTAGCCGCGCTCGAAGCGGCGCTCGGGCTGCTTCCAGGCGGCGCGACGCTTGGCGAGCTCGGCCTCGCTCACGTCGAGATTGATGGTGCGCGCTTCGACGTCGAGCGTGATGCGGTCGCCGTTCTGCACCAGCGCCAACGGGCCGCCGATGTAGGATTCCGGCGAGACGTGCAGGATGCAGGCGCCATAGCTGGTGCCGCTCATGCGCGCGTCCGAGATGCGCACCATGTCGCGCACGCCCTGCTTCACGAGCTTGGTCGGGATCGGCAGCATGCCCCATTCCGGCATGCCCGGCCCGCCTTGCGGCCCGGCATTGCGCAAGATGAGGATGTGGTCCTCGGTGACGTCGAGATCGGGATCGTCGACCGCCTTCTTCATCGACGGATAATCGTCGAACACCAGCGCGGGACCGGTGTGCTTGAGGAAGCGCGGCGCGCAAGCGCTCGGCTTGATGACGCAGCCGTCGGGCGCGAGGTTGCCCTTGAGCACGGCGAGCGCGCCTTCCTTGTAGATGGGGTTGTCGATGCCGCGAATGACGTCGGCATTGTGGACCTCCGCACCCTCGATGTTCTCGCCCAGTGTCTTGCCGGTCACCGTGATGCAGTCGAGATGCAGATGCGGCTTGATCTGGCCCATCAGCGCCGGCAGGCCGCCGGCATAGAAGAAATCCTCCATCAGATAGGCATCGCCGCTCGGCCGCACGTTGGCGATCACGGGCACCTTGCGGCTCGCGATCTCGAAATCGTCGAGCCCGATGTCCTGGCCGGCGCGGCGGGCCTGCGCGATCAAATGGATGATCGCGTTGGTCGAGCAGCCCATCGCCATCGCGACCGCAATGGCGTTCTCGAAGGCCTTCCGGGTCTGGATCGTCGTCGGCGTCAGATCCTCCCAAACCATCTCCACGATGCGGCGGCCGCATTCGCTGGCCATGCGGATGTGGTTGGCGTCGGCGGCGGGAATCGAGGAGGCGCCGGGCAGTGTCATGCCGATCGCTTCCGCGATCGCAGTCATGGTCGAGGCGGTGCCCATGGTCATGCAGGTGCCGTAGCTGCGGGCGATGCCGGCTTCGATGTCGAGCCAGTCCTTGTCGGAGATTTTGCCGGCGCGGCGCTCGTCCCAGTATTTCCAGCCGTCCGAGCCCGAGCCGAGCGTCTTGCCCTTCCAGTTGCCGCGCAGCATGGGGCCTGCCGGCAGATAGATCGCCGGGATGTTCATCGAGGTCGCGCCCAGCAGCAGCGCCGGCGTGGTCTTGTCGCAGCCGCCCATCAGCACCACGCCGTCGACGGGATGGCTGCGCAAGAGCTCCTCGGCATCCATCGCCAGCAGATTGCGGTAGAGCATCGTCGTCGGCTTGAGCAGCGATTCCGACAGTGACAGCGCCGGCAGCTCGATCGGCAGGCCGCCGGCCATCAGGATGCCGCGCTTGACGTCGTCCACACGTGACTTGAAATGCATGTGGCAGGGCTGCGCATCCGACCAGGTGTTGAGGATCGCAATGATCGGACGGTCCTTCCACTCCTCCGGCGCGTAGCCCATCTGCATGGTGCGGGAACGATGGCCGAACGAACGCAGATCGTCGGGCGCGAACCAGCGCGCGCTGCGGAGCTGGTCGGGCGTTACTTTCTTCTTGGTCATGATTGGGTGCCCCATTTCTGCACGGTGTTCCGCTCGATGGCGCGGAAGATCAGGTTCTCGACAAAGAGCCCGATGATGATCACCGTCAAGAGGCCTGCGAAGACCGCAGGTATGTCGAGCAGGTTGCGGTTCTCGAAAATGAACCAGCCGAGTCCACCCTGACCCGAGGACACGCCGAACACCAGCTCGGCCGCGATCAGCGTACGCCAGGCAAAGGCCCAGCCGATTTTCAGCCCCGTCAGGATCGATCCGAAGGCGGCCGGGATGAGGATCTTGGCGACATAGGGCAAGCCGCGCAGGCCGTAATTGCGCCCGACCATGCGCAGCGTGTTGGAGACGCTCTTGAAGCCGGAATGGGTGTTGAGCGCC
Organism: Bradyrhizobium sp. NDS-1; assembly: GCF_032918005.1. Classification (NCBI taxonomy): domain Bacteria; kingdom Pseudomonadati; phylum Pseudomonadota; class Alphaproteobacteria; order Hyphomicrobiales; family Nitrobacteraceae; genus Bradyrhizobium; species Bradyrhizobium sp. NDS-1. The sequence continues at coordinate 473,775 of NZ_CP136628.1, read as the reverse complement.
ACCGGCCACAACACCGAATGGATCAGCACGAAAACGAGACTGCCGTTGCCGAGGCCGAACCAGATCAGCGCCAGCGGCAACAGCGCGATCGCCGGCAGCGGGTTGAACATCGCCGTCACCGTCTCGAGGAAATCGGTGCCGATGCGGGTGGAGATGGCGAGAATGGTGAAGATCGCGGCCAGCACGATGCCGGCCGAATAGCCCATGAACAACACTTTCAGCGACGCCCAGGCGCGCATCGGGATGGTGCCGTCCTTGACGCGATCGAACAGCGTGATCGCCGTATCGTGCAGCGTCGGGAACAGCAGCGGATTGTCGAGGACGACGCCGTACGCCTCCCAGACCGCAGCCAGGAACAGAATGATGACGGACTTGCGGACGAAGCCGTCGTTCCAGAGCAATTCAGGCACGCTCAGCTTGCGCTCGACCTCGCCCGCACCGGCAGCGGCCGGCTCGGCCCGCAGCAATATCTTGGCTTCGCCCATCAGAGGCTCCTCAATGCGCGGTCGCTTCTTGTGCGAACAGCAGATCGTGGATCTCCTTCTCGAGCCGGCCGGCGCTGCCGTCTTCGCTTCCGACCTTGTCGACGCCGACCACCTCGGCCTTGACGCGGCCGGGGTGCGGCGACAGCAGCAGAATGCGGTTGCCGATGCGGATCGCTTCCGCGATCGAATGGGTCACGAACAACACCGTGAATTTGGTCTCGCTCCAGAGCTGGAGCAGCTCGTCCTGGCAGGTTCGTCGCGTCAGCGCGTCGAGCGCGGCGAACGGCTCGTCCATCAAGAGGATGTCAGGCTCCATCGCCATGCCGCGTGCGATCGCAACGCGCTGCTTCATGCCGCCCGACAGCGTGTGCGGATAGGCGTCGACCACACGGGTGAGCCCGACCTTCTCGATATAGGCCCGCGCCTTCGCTTCCGCGTCCTTGCGCGAGAGCTTTCGCGCGGTGAGCAGCGGGAACATCACGTTGGCGAGCACGCTCTTCCAGGGCAGGAGCTGGTCGAACTCCTGGAAGATCATCATGCGATCGGCGCCGGGACCGTGGATCTCGCGATCGTTGATGGTCATGCGGCCTTCGCTCGGGCTCATATAACCGCCGACGGCCTTGAGCAGCGTGGACTTGCCGCAGCCGGAGGGGCCGAGCAGCACGAAGCGGTCGGACCTGTCGACCGTAAAGCTCACCCTCTCCGTGGCGGTGACGACGGCGCTGGAGGTCTTGTAGCGCAGCGTCACGCCGCTGACGTCGAGCAGCGCCATCAGTTGCCCTTCAGGTCGTGCGCGACGGGGAGATAATATTCCGTCCACGCCTTGGGCTGGGTCTTCAGGGTGCCGGTCTTGAAGAGATGGGCGGCGAACTTCATCGTGCCCTGCGGCTCGAGATTCCACTCCATCATGCCGGGCTCCTTCAGGAGTTCGAGCAACTCTTCCACGGAGGTCTTGTCGCCGGTGATCTCCTTGTAGATCTCGACCGCCTGCCTGGTGTCGCGGCGGATCAGGTCCTGCGCTTCCTTGGTGGCGTCGCGCACGGCCTGGACGATCTTCGGATTGGCGTCGGCAAATTTGGTCGTGGTGAAGAACTGGGCCTGGCTGAGCGGCCCGCCCATCACGTCCGGGGATGACAGCACGATATGCGCGCCCGGCACGTTCTTCAGCTCCAGGAAGCTGAAGGGCGGGATCGCGAAGTGGTTGTGCACCTCGTGCTTGGGGTTGGACAGCGCGGCATAGGCATCCGGGTGCCCGAGCTGAACGGTGTTGGCATCGAGCTTCGACCATTGGTCGGCGCCGAACGCCTCGGCAGCCGCGATCTGGAGCACGATCGCCTGGGTCGAGACCTTCACGGTCGGCACCGCGATCTTGTCGGAGGGGCCGAAATCCCTGATCGACTTGATGTTGGCGTCGCGGCTGATCAGCGTCATCGGCTGCGCCGAGGTCGCAACGATGCCCTTCACCCCGCCGCGGGTGCGGTCCCACAGCAGCAGGAGGTTGCCGGTGCCGGTGTTGAGGATGTCGACGCCGCCCGCGAGCAGGGCATCGGTCTGCGCCCCGCCGCCGGAGAAGGTGATCCATTTGGTGGTGACGTCTGGGACGCCGAGGGAAGCTGCGTGCTTCTCGATCAGCTTCAGCTTCTCCATGATGTGGCTCGGCATGTAGAAAATGCCGGGCTGTCGCGACAGCGCGATCTCGGATTTCTGCTGAGCGTGTGCGGCGGATGCCGACAGGGCGGTTGCTGCGATCAGGATGCCCGCCGCAAGCCTGCTGCGAAGATGGTTGATCATGGCTGTGGGTTTCCTCCGGTCATCGTCGAGCTGCGTTGACGCTGGTGATGCACTAATATATTAGTGCATCAAAGGCAAGCCCGCAGGACCCGCGATGGAATCGCCCCACCCCGCGCCGCGCGCGGCACCACGACAGGCCGCCCGGCTCGATCGCGGCCGTCAGGCCGCGCCGCAGGTGTTCGAGCGGCTGCGCAATGCAATCGTTGCCCTGGAGCTGCCGCCCGGCGCCCCACTGTCACGCGCCGAGCTTGCCGGCCAGTTCGGCGTCAGCTCGACACCGGTGCGCGATGCGCTGATGCGGCTCGAGGAAGAAGGGCTGGTCGACGTGTTTCCGCAGCATGCGACCGTGGTCAGCCGGATCGACGTCGATCGCGCCCAACAGGCGCATTTCCTGCGTCAGGCGCTGGAGCTGGAGATCGTCCGCCTGCTCGCAACCGGTGCCGACACGTCTCTGATCGTGCGCCTGGATCGCGCCATCGCATTGCAACAGCAATTTGCCAGGGCCGGTGACTTCGAGGCTTTCATGGCCGGCGACAACGATTTTCACGCCCAGCTCTACATAGCCGCAGGCAAGCAGGATCTGTGGGCGCTGGTGCGCAGCCGGAGCGGACACAGCGATCGCTTGCGACGGCTGCACCTGCCCTCGCCCGGCAAGGCCCAGAACATCGTGCGCCACCACAAGCTGATCACGCGTGCGATCGAGGCCAAAGACCCCGAGGCCGCGCAACAGCATCTGCGCAAGCATCTGTCGGGAACGCTGAGCGAGCTGGACAATATCCGAAGCAACTATCCCGAGTACCTGACAGATTAGCTAGGCAGCGTTCCGGCAGCTTCGCCGCTCCGGCCCGCGATAGTCGGGAACGCCGCCCTTGCGGCGGTCCATCGGACCGCTGCGCAGCTTGACGAAGAAGGCCTGGACCTCGGCGGCGAGGCGCTCGGCCGCTCCCGAAACCTGGTTCGCCGCCCCCCTCACGTCGTCGGCCGAACGGTTGGTTTCCGCGATTGCGCCGGAGACGGTGCCGATGCTGGTGGCGAGCGTCTGTGTTCCCGAGGCCGCCATCTGGACGTTCTGCGAAATCTCCCGCGTCGCCGCGCCCTGCTGCTCGACGGCGCTGGCAATCGCCGCGGTCACCTCGTCGATCCCGCGCATGGCGGTCGCGACCTCCTTGACGGAAGCGACGGCGCTACCGGTCGAGTTCTGGATCGCGGTGATGTGCCGGGCGATGTCCTGCGTCGCGTTGCGGGTCTGGTCGGCCAGCGCCTTGACCTCCGAGGCCACCACCGCAAAGCCGCGGCCGGCCTCGCCGGCGCGGGCGGCCTCGATGGTGGCGTTGAGCGCCAACAGGTTGGTCTGGGCCGCGATCGCCTGGATCAGATCGACCACCGAGCTGATGCTCTGGGCGGCGTGCGCGAGGCCTTCGATCTCGGCCTCAGAGCGCGCGGTCACCTCGCCCGCCGATCGCACCGTCTTGTTCGACAATTCGATCTGCCGGCCAATCTCGACGATGGAGCTCGCAAGCTGCTCCGCCGCGGCAGCGACAGTCTGGACATTGACCGCGGTCTGCTCGGAGGCGGCTGCTGCGGACGCGGCCTGGTTCGTCGCATGATGCGCGATGCCGCCCAGACTCTCCGCGGTCTGCCGCATGGTGCCCGCATTCTCGCCGACCAGCGTGAGCAGGTCGCGCGAGGTTACGCGAAACTCCTCGACGGCGCTCTCCATGTTGCGATTGGACGCCTCGCGCACCTCCGCTTCGCGCGCAAGGCCCGCAGCGGCCTGCTGCTGAGCGATCACATTGTCACGGAATTTCGCCACCGCCTTCGAGACGGTTCCGATCTCGTCACCCCGTTCCGCCGTCCTGAATGCGACACTGGTGTCGCCCCCGGACAGCAGCGCGGAATCGTTCACCAGCTCGACGATCGGACACGTGATGGATCGCGCGACCAGGATCGCAATCGCGGTGCCGAGCACGAGCCCCGCGGCGAGCAGGATCCATTGCAGCTGCAGCAGCCTCTCGGCCTCGACGGCCATGCGGCGGGCGTCCTCGGCGAGCTTCGACTGCTGGTCGCTCTTGAGGCCGCCGGCACGCTTGCCCTCCGCGTCCTTCCGGCCGTCGAGCAGGTCGAGGATTCGAGCCGCACGGGGCGCCGCCTCGGTGGACAGGATGAAGACAGGCATGTTCCATTGCGGCGTCTGGCGGATCGCGAAGATCTTGCCCGGCGACGCCGCGAAGGTTCCATTTGCCTTGGCGATGGCCTGATAGGCGGTTCTCTGGGTGGACGTCAGCAGCGCTTCCTGCGTGCCCACGGCGGCGAGCGCGGCCTTGAAAGTCGCGAGCGGCTTCTCGAATTTGTCACGGTCGGCGGCTTCGCCGGAGGCCACGTAGAGCCGCAGTTGCGATCCCGCTGCGGCAAGGTTGCCGCGGACGTCGGCGAAGGTCTTGAGCAGGTGCTTGCGCTGCGGCGTCGCCTCGAGCGTCTGCTCCTCGTCGATCATCGCGGTGATTTCGGCGAACATCGTCGCGATCAGCGGCGCGGCCTCTTTCGTCAAGAGCTCGCTCGCCGGATAGGCCGACGGGGTGAAGGCGGCCAGCTCGGCCTTGTCCTGGGCCTGGCGGAATTCCGCAATCAGTGCCCTCGCCTCGCGCCAATTGGCCTTGTTTTCCGGGCTGGAGAATCCTTCCGCCATGCGGTCGACCGCAGCCACGGTGCGATCGAGCTCGGCCCAGACCGCGGCGCGGTCGCGCTTGCCCTGCGCGTCGCCGGTCAAGAGGTAGCCGCGCAGCGTCGAGAGCGTGGAATAGAGATTGCCGACGAGCTCGGTGCTTGCAATCGCGACCGGCGCCCGCTGGTCTGTAACGGTCCTGATGCGCGAGGTGATGTCCGAGACCGCGGTGACGGTGTAGATCACGGTTGCCGCGAGCAGGAGGCAGATGAGCGCGAAACCGCCGAGCAGCCGGGTGCGAATTCCGGTGCTCGCCATCGATTTGAACATGGGTCTCTCGTACTGAATTCGTCTGACCGGCGGGGCTCGCCGGGTACCCCGGACGGGGCCAATGCGATCCGTGACAATTGCCTTCTGAAACTGGTTCCGATTCTGTCCGCCGCCGTTTAACCTGCGGTGAAGTTCGGCATCCGTGCAACTACGGCGAGAAAAATAGTTCAGCCTCATGTGCACGGAACCATGCATAATGACGGCACCATGCCGAGGCCCGGGCCGGACCGCCGCACGCCATTCGCGAAGTGCTTGCAGGCTGAGCGGAATCCGAGCAACAATTTCATCTTTGATGGTTTGATTTGGGTCGCAGGGAATCTCCCATCCGGCCCGGAGGAATTCAGACGTGGCCAACATCCTGATCGTGGATGACGACCCGGCCGTTCAACTCACGATCCGGCTGCTCCTGGAGAGGGCCGGTCATCACGTCACCGTCGCCGGCGATGGCCGCAAGGGACTTGCGCTGTTCGAGGCGGGCCGGTTCGACCTGCTGTTTCTCGACATCTTCATGCCTGGCATGGACGGGCTGGAGACGATGCGGCACATCCGGGCGCTGGTTCCGGCCATTCCGATCATCGTCATTTCCGGCCGCTCGATCACGCCGGACGCCTATGCAGAGCCGGACTTCCTGAAGATGGCGACCAAGCTGGGCGCCGTGGCAAGCCTGCAAAAGCCGTTCAGACCCGGAGCACTGCTCGCCGCGGTCGACGGCTGCCTGAAGGCGGGCGAGCCGGAGGGGTCCGATGTCAGCTCCGGCCACCGATAACGAGGGCGCCTCCGCTTCAGGCCTGATCGGCCGTGATCGCCCGGGAAGTCCTGCGAGGATCCGCATGACGCTCGCCACGCGGCTGGCCATCGCAATGATCTTGCTGGTGGCGGTCACCGTGGCCGCGGTCGGCTGGCTGGGCTTTCGCAACACCACGGAGGCGGTCATTCCGCGCGTGCTGGAGCGGGTCGAAGCCCAGTCACGCCTGCTCGCGACCAATCTGGAATCCTATGTTGCCGGAGCTCGCGGCGATCTGATCGGCTATCGCTCCGCCGCGGCCATCAATGGCCTGATCCGCGCTCACCTCGGCGGAGGAATCGACCCTTCAGACGGCGTCTCTGAGCAAACCTGGCGCGAGCGCATCGCCACGCGGCTCGCGGCCGAGATCGAGGCCAAGCCCATCTACGGGCAGTTCCGGATCATCGGCCTCGACGACGACCAGCGCGAGCTGGTCCGCGTCGACCGCTCCGGCCCGAACGGAACGGCACGGATCGTCCCCGACAGCGAACTGGAGCGCAAGGGCGAACGAACCTACTTTCAGGACACGATAGGGCTGGCGCCGGGCGAGATTTACGTCTCGCCCGTCGATCTCGCGACCCGCCAGGGCGGCACCACGGCCTCGCACGGTCCGACGCTGCGGGTCGCGACGCCACTGTTCACGCCGGATGGCAAGCCGTTCGGTATCATCATCGCCAATATCGACATGCGTCCGGCGCTCGACCACGTCCGCGCGACGGCGAACTCGGGCGGGGAGATTTACGTCGTGAATTCGCGCGGCGACTATCTCGTTCATCCCGATCGCGCGCGCGAATTCGGTTCACTGCGGGGCAACCCCACCAACTGGCGCGATGATTTTCCATTCTTCTCAGCCCTGGTCGGCACCTCGGACGTGTCCACGCGGCTGATGACCGACGGATCGGGCGGGCCGAGCGGCGTGGCGATCGCGCCGGCACTGCTGGCAAGCAAGGAATGGATCGCGATCATCGTGACCGTTCCCCCGTCCGTCTTCGGCAGAGTGCCGGCCGCCATTCAAAAGACGTCCTTGCTGGTCGGCGTGCTTGCCGTCCTCGCCGCGGCTTCGCTCGCGGTGCTGCTCGCGCGCTCGTTGACGCGCCCGATCGGCCGCCTGACCGCGGCCGTCGAGGCGATCGGCCGCGGAAAACCGGCGGACATTCCCGTCGATGCCGGCGGCGAAACGGGCGTGCTGGCGCGGGCTTTCGCCCGGATGGTCGAAGAGACCCGGGCGAAAACGGCCGCGCTCGAACGCGAAATCGAGGAGCATCGCCGCACCGAGGCCGCGCGAAGCCATCATGCGGCGCGCGAGCATTTGTTCAGCGCCGCCGTCGAATCATCCGACGACGCGATCGTGATGCAATCGCTCGACGCCATCATCACGGGCTGGAATCCTGCGGCCGAACGCCTCTATGGCTATTCGGCGAACGAAGCGATCGGGAAACCCACCTCGATCATCGTCCCGCCCGACCGCCGCGACCATGGCAAGGACTATCTGGCACGGATCGCGCGGGGAGAGCCGATCGAACGATTCGAGACGGTGCGCCTGCGCAAGGACGGCACGCCGGTCGAGATTTCGCTCAGCCTGTCGCCGATCAGGGGGTCTTCGGGCGAGATCGTCGGCGTCTCCGGTACCGCGCACAGCCTCACCGAGGCACGGCGGGCCGAGCGGCAGCTCCAGCATCAGCTCGAAGAGCGCCGGCAGATCTTCGACACCTCGCAGGATCTCATCATGATCATGGATGCGCGGGGCCATGTCGCGCAGATCAGCCCGAGCAGCGAGACCATTCTCGGCTACCGGCCGGACGAGATGATTGGCCGCAGCGGCGCCGACTTCATTCATCACGAACATCTGGAGCAGTCCCGCGAGGACATGCGCGGACTGCGCCGCGGCGAGCGCGTCAAGGTCGGCGACACGCGCTGCTTCCACAAGGACGGGCACGCGGTCTGGCTGTCGTGGATGGGCAGCTGGTCCGAGCAGGCGCATCGCTTCTTCTTCGTCGGGCGCGACATGACGGAGGCGCGGCTCGCGCAGGAATCGCTGCGCGAGAGCGAGCGGCTCGCCCGCAACATCGTCGAGACCTCGCTCGACGCCTTCATCCAGACCGACGAGACCAGCAGCATCCTGAACTGGAACTCGCAGGCCGAACAGCTCTTCGGCTGGCACCGCGACGAGGTGCTGGGCAAGAGCACGATCGACCTCATCGTCGCCGAGAGCGAACGCGAGAGGGTCAGGGCGGGCCTGAAGCAGTTCCTGGAGAACGAGGACGGCAGATCACTGAAGCGCCGCCGCGAGCTGATGTGCCGCCGCCGCGACGGCAAGGAATTCAAGGCCGAGCTGAGCGTCACCGCGCTGAAGCGCCGCGAAGGCGTGCTGTTCAACGTCTTCTACCGCGATCTCACCGACAAGATCGCCGCCGAGGAGCGCATCCGCCATGCCGAGAAGATGGAGGCGGTCGGCCAGCTCACCGGCGGCGTGGCGCACGATTTCAACAACATCCTCACCGTCATCACCGGGACGATCGAGATCCTCGCGGAGGCGGTCGAGCAGGAGCCGCAGCTTGCGGCCATCACCAAGATGATCGACGAGGCCGCCGCGCGCGGCGCCGACCTGACCCAGCATTTGCTCGCTTTCGCGCGCAAGCAGCCGCTCCAGCCGCGCGAGGTCGATATCAACACGCTGGTCGTCGACACCGCGAAACTCCTGCGGCCGACGCTGGGCGAGCAGATCCAGATCGATTCGGTGTTCGAGGACGAGATTTGCGTCGCGATCGTCGACCCCAACCAGCTCACCACCGCGATCCTCAACCTCGCGCTCAACGCCCGCGACGCCATGCCCGATGGCGGCAAGCTGATCGTGGAAACCGGCGCCGCCTATCTCGACGAGGTCTATGCCAGCGTCAACGACGTCCGGCCCGGCCATTACGTACTGATTGCCGTGAGCGACACGGGTACCGGAATTCCCGCAAACATGCTGCCCAGGGTGTTCGACCCCTTCTTCACCTCGAAGGGACCGGGCAAGGGCACCGGTCTGGGGCTCTCGATGGTCTACGGCTTCATCAAGCAGTCCGCCGGACACATCAAGATCTACAGCGAGGAAGGCCACGGCACCACGATCAAGATGTACCTGCCGCCCGGCAAGACGCCGACGGCGGCCGGTGAAGGCGTGACGCCGGCGACGATCGAAGGCGGACACGAGACGATCCTGGTGGTCGAGGATGACAGGCTGGTGCGCGACTATGTGCTGGCGCAGCTGCATTCACTGGGTTACGTCACCCTGCAGGCCGCCAACGCCGCGGAGGCGCTCGCGATCGTCGCGGCAGGAAAGCCGTTCGACCTTCTGTTCACCGACGTCATCATGCCCGGCAAGATGAACGGACGGCAGCTCGCCGACGAGCTCCTGAAGACGCGCCCCGATCTCAGGGTGGTCTACACATCAGGCTATACCGAGAACGCGATCATCCATCACGGCCGGCTGGATTCCGGCGTGATGCTGCTGGCGAAGCCCTATCGCAAGTCGGATCTCGCGCGGATCATCCGCAAAGCGCTGAGCGCGTGATTGCGCTCTCGTGTCCCGGACAAGGCGCAGCGCCGCAAGCGCTGCGACGCAGAGCCGGGACCCAGAACTGTCGGCGGAGAGATTGGAAAGCTGGGCCCCGGCTCTGCAGCGCATCACTGCGTGACACGCTGCGTCCGGGGCACGAGAGGAGAGCCAGTCGCCTTACGACGCGCGCTGCGCCGCGGTCATGACGATGCGGATCAGATCGGCGGCGTTGCGCGCGCCGAGCTTCTTCATGATGTTGGCGCGGTGATCCTCGATGGTGCGCGGGCTGATGCCGAGCGTGCGGCCGGCCTCCTTGTTGGACGCACCGGAGGCGAACTGCTCGAGCACCTCGCGCTCCCTGCGCGTCAGCGGCTCGCGTCCGGGGAAATGCAGCGAGCCGAATTTCGGCGAGGCGTTCTCCGCCTGCCTGCGCGCATAGGCGCCGATCGCCTCGTCGAGCCGGCCGACGATCTCGCTGCCCCGGAACGGCTTCTCGATGAAGTCGAGCGCGCCGCTCTTGATCGCGCCCACCGCCATCGCGATGTCGCCCTGTCCGGAGATCATGAAGATCGGTGCCGGATAGTCCTCGCCGTGCAGCTCCTTCAGAATGTCGAGGCCCGACTTTCCGGGGATGTTCACGTCGAGCAGGATCGCAGCCGGTGTGCGGTTTCGGGCGACGGAGAGCAGCGCTGCGCCGTCCGCGAAACAGATCACCTCATAGCCCGCCGCCTTCAACACCATCGACAGAGTGTCGCGAACGGCAGGGTCGTCGTCGACCACGAAGATTTCACCGCGAGAGCTTTGTTCGGCCATGTGCCACATCCGGTTGGCATGAAGGACTCGCGTCCGCGCCAACCGTTTATGGCGTTCGGCGCGGATTCGGCCCACCCGTATTTGTACGGGACATGCACTTAACGCACAAGTAGCGGCAGGGTGCCTAATTGCGGGGTACGGAGAATATCCATGCTAATTTCGCTCGCATCCCCGCTCGACGCGATGCCTGAAAACGACAGCCGTCAGTTGATCGCCGCCGATCTTCGCGCTCTGATCACTCGGATCGAGAGCAGCATGCGCCTGATCGACGCAGCCACGATGGAAACCGGCTTGTTGGAAGCAGGCGATCCGGCCGGTTCCGCCGACTTTTTCGTGCTCGACGACGTCACGCCGCGCTATGCGACGGCGAGCGCCGCCCTCAACGCCTGCCGGGCGGACCTCGGCCAGGCCCTGCGATGTCTGTCGGACTTCGGCAGCCCCGGCATGGAGCGCGACCGGCGCGGCCCAGCCGCCGCATTCCCATCGCATGGCAGTTCCGCAGCCTAGGCGCGGTGCCGTTCCACGATTGCATCGGTGGCAACACCGCCCCAGGTGTGCATCGCCGGAAGACCCATCGCTGTCTTGCCGAGATTGGCGAGGCTGATGCGCAAGGCCGCGAGGTCGAGCGGCTTCGGCAGGCTCTGGAGCTCGATCCCGACGGACCGGGCGAAGCTGCGGGCGGCGCTGCGGCGCTTGCCGTCCATGCCGCTGATGACGATCACGGCGCCGCCGAACTTCGCCGCCGCCATCTCGCGCAGCACGTCGATGCCGTCGCCATCCTCCAGCACGAGATCGAGCGTCACGCAATCGAAGCGGGCGCCACGAAGCTTCTCGATCGCGTCCGCCACCGACGGCGCCACGGTGACTTCGTGGCCGGCCTGCTTGGCGGCGACCGTGATCAGGCTGCGCTGCGTGGCGTCGTCATCGACCACCAGGAGCTGAAGCGCACGCCGCTCGGTGCTGTCGGGGAGGTTTGAAGGGACGGGGGAAAGAGAACTTCTGGGCATTGCCGTATCCTGAGATTGAGACCGTCAATGGATACACGGTTCGCGCTTCAGCGACGTAAAGCGGCCAAGGCAAATTCGCTGGGATGTTTCAGCAAATCTAAAGCAACATGCCAACGGCGCGGCCGCTGGCCCGCCGATCAGGCCGCTTCGTCACGGCCGCCGGCCGCGCCGCGCTTCTTCCTGTTCTTGCCGCGCAGGAACTGGATATCCATTTCGGCGCCGTTGACGCGGACCAGCTCACAGCGGCGATAGGCGAGGCCCGTGGACGACAGCAGCAGAAAGAACTCTTTCAGGTTCAAGCCCTGGATCGAGCCTTCCACCGTCAGGATGGCGTCGGTGTCGGAGATCGCATTGAGCTTGCAGTCGCGGCGCCAGGTGCCGTCGATGGCCATGATGCAGACGTCATAGCCGCGACTGAAAGTCACGCGCTCCGTGCCCTTGCCATCCTCGGCCATGTCTAGCGTCCTGCCATGACCGCCATGCGCGGTGCTGCTGCGCCGGCGAGAGCCGGCTTGGCGGCCGCCGCACGCGGATCGTTCGGTTTGTAGAGGCCGCGCCGCTCCGGAATCGGGCGGAACGTATCGGTCAGACCGACCACGGTTTCGGCCGCGCCCAGCACCAGGAAGCCGTCGGGCTCGATCTGGCGCGCCAGCCGGTTGAAGATGTTGATCTTGGTGTCCTGGTCGAAATAGATCAGCACGTTTCGGCAGAAGATGACGTCGAAGGTGCCGAGCTGAGCGAAATCATGCAGCAGGTTGAGCTGTCGATGCTGGATCATCGCCCGCAACTCGGGATTGATCTGCCAGGTCTCGCCGGTCTGCTTGAAATATTTCATCAGCATCTGGATCGGCAGGCCGCGCTGCACCTCGAACTGGCTGTAGATGCCGGCCTTGGCCTTCTCCAGCACCTCCTGCGACAGATCGGTGGCGATGATCTCGACGCGCCAGCCGGTCAGCGCCGCCCCCATCTCCTTCAGGCTCATCGCCAGCGAATAGGGCTCCTGCCCGGTCGAGCCCGCGGCGCACCAGATGCGCACACTCCGACGCGCCGCGCGCGCCTTGATGATTTCGGGCATGATGGTGTCGCGGAAATGATCGAACGGGACCTTGTCGCGGAAGAAGAAGGTCTCGTTGGTGGTCATGGCTTCGACCACGTCGGTGATCAGCGTACGCGAGCCGCCTTGCAGCTTCTGCACCAGTTCGGCGATACCGGAGAGGCCGGCCTTGCGGGCGAGCGGCAGCAGGCGGCTTTCGATCAGATATTGCTTGTCTGCGGACAGGTCGAGCCCGGAATTGTCCTTCAGGAACTTGCGCAGATACTCATACTCGGTCGGGGTCACGGATGGCCTCTTCGAAGCTGTACTGGAACACTCTGGCCAAAGCACTTCGGCCAGACACACTCAGACCATGGCTTGTCCGACCGGGATCAAACCAACCTCTGCGAATTTGTCGGCGATGATGTCCTTGTCGAAGGGCTTCATGATGTACTCGTTGGCCCCGCCGCTGAGCGCCTGGGCGATATGAGCCACGTTGTTCTCGGTGGTGCAGAACACGACCTTGGGCTGGTCGCCGCCGGGCAGGCGGCGCATGTGACCCATGAACTCGAAGCCGTCCATCACCGGCATGTTCCAGTCGAGCAGCACCGCATCGGGCAGCTGCCGCTGGCAGATTTCGAGCGCCTTCGAGCCGTCCTCGGCCTCGGTAACTTGGAATTCCAGGCCTTCCAGGATCCGGCGCGCGATCTTGCGCACGACGCTGGAATCATCGACCACCAAACATGTCTTCATTTTGGTTCTCCGGCTTCGACGTTTTTTCGTTGGCTCACGCGGCCATTTGCACTTTGGTTTCAAGCTCGAGGACGCGATCGACGTCGAGGACGACCATGAGCTGTCCGTCGAGGCGGTGGACGCCGCCGGCGAGCTTGGCCATGCGGGGATCGAGGTTGACGGGGTTCTCTTCCATGCCGGCCTCGGGCAGGCGCAGCACCTCGCCGATCTGGTCGATGAGCAGGCCGTAGGATTCGCCGCGCAGATCGACGCCGACCGCCATCGGCACCTTGCCGTCCTCGGGCTGCGGCAGGCCGAGCCGGGCGCGCATGTCGACCACGGTGACGATGCGGCCGCGCAGATTGAGGACGCCTGCGATCTCGCGCGAGGACAAGGGCACGCGGGTGACGCGCTCGGGCATGAACACGTCCTGGACGCGCGAGATCGGCAGGCCGAACAGCTGGCCGCCGATCATCGCGGTGACGTATTCGACCATGGCGCCTTCAGCGGACTGGGTCTTCTTGCTGGTCATGTGTGTCTCCTGATCCCTGTCCTGCTCTTACGCCGCCGCGCGGCTCAGCTCGGAGGCGCCGGCGGCGCCCGCGGTCTGCTCCTTCAGCGCCGCGATCAGACCGGGCCGGTCGAACTTGGCGACATAGTCGTGGAAGCCGGCCTGACGGCCGCGCTCGATCGCCGCCGGCGACACCAGCGCGGAGAGGCCGATGATCGGCATCGAGCCCAGATTGTTGTCGGAGCGGATGGTCTCGGCAAACTCGAACCCGTTCATGTCGGGCATCTCGATGTCGGTCAGGACCACGTCGAAGCTCTGGGCGCGGAGCGCGGCGAGGCCCTCCTGCGCGGTCGGCGCGGTGCGGACGCGGTAGCCGGCCGCCTTGAGGACGGGGGCCAGCATGTTGCGGAAGAACGCGCTGTCGTCGACCAGCAGCACCGACTGCGAGTGCAGCGACGGCTTCATCTCCTTGCGGGTGAACCAGTCGGCGAACGCCATCGGCAGGAAGTGGCCGACATCGATCACCTCGGTGGCCTGGCCCTTGATCACGGCCGAGCCGAGAATGCCGGAGGAGGAGCCGCCGACCTCGATGTTGAGCCGTTCCTCGACGATGTCGATGATCTCGTCGACGACGAGGCCCATGGAGCGGCCATCGTCGGCGAACACCAGGATCGGCTGGGCGCCCTGGCTGGCGATGGTGACGCCCTCCATGGCGATGAGCGGCATCAGCTGCTCGCGGTACTGCACCATGTAGCGGCCGTTGGAGAACTCGATCTTGTCGGCGGGCAGCTCTTCGAGGCGCGTGACGAGGCCAAGCGGGACCGCCTTGGGCTGCGACGAGCCGGCGCGGAACACCAGGAGCGAGGTGGTCTGCTCGCCGCTGCCGATGTGATGCGCGCCGTTCTCGTCGCCCATGTCATGGGCGGAGGAGCCGGCGGCGCCGAGCGCCTTGGCAATGCCGTTGGGGTCGATGATCATGATGACCGCGCCATCGCCCAGGATGGTGTTGCCGGAGAACATGTCGATGTGACGCAGTTTTGTGGACATCGGCTTCACGACGATCTCTTCCGTATGGAAGACACCATCGACCACGATGCCGAAGGTCTGGCTGCCGACTTGCGTGACCACGATGAAGCCGTTCTCGGGATCGGAGGCCGCGCCGTCGTCGATCTTGAGGAGCTTCTTCAGGTGGATCAGCGGCAACAGCTTGTTGCGCAGGCGCAGCACCGCGGTGTCCTTGATGCGCTCGATGCGGTGCTCGGAGTTGGCGCGGGCCCGCACCAGCTCGACCACGGAGAGCTGGGGAATCGCAAAACGATCGCCGGCGGCTTCCACGATCAGGGCGGAGACGATGGCGAGCGTCAGCGGGATCTTGATGGTGACCGAGGATCCTTCGCCGGCCACGCTCTTGATGTCGATGGTGCCGCCGATCTGGTCGATGTTGGTGCGCACCACGTCCATGCCGACGCCGCGGCCGGAGACCGAGGTGATGGCGGCCGCGGTCGAGAAGCCCGGCGCGAAGATGAACTTGTGGATCTGGGCTTCGCTCATCTTCTCGAGCTCGGCCTCGGTGACGAGACCCGAGGAGATCGCCTTCGCCTTGATCTTCTCGGTGTTGAGGCCTCTGCCGTTGTCGGCGATGCAGATGATGATGTGGCCGCCCTCGTGATAGGCGGACAGGCGGATGGTGCCCTGCTCGCCCTTGCCGGAAGCGAGGCGCTCGGCGGGGGTCTCCAGGCCATGATCGGCGGAGTTGCGCACCATGTGGGTGAGCGGGTCCTTGATCAGGTCGAGCACCTGGCGGTCGAGCTCGGTGTCGGCGCCGTGCATCTCGAGTTCGATCTGCTTGCCGAGTTCGCTCGACAGATCGCGGACGATGCGGGGCAGCTTCTGCCAGGCATTGCCGATCGGCTGCATGCGCGTCTTCATGACGCCTTCCTGCAGCTCGGCGGTGACGTTGGACAGGCGCTGCAGCGGCACCTTGAACTCGGTGTCCTCGTTGCGGCGGGAGATCTCCAGCAGCTGGTTGCGGGTCAGGACCAGCTCGGAGACCATGGTCATCAGATGCTCCAGCGTGTCCACGTTGACGCGGATCGACTGGTTGGCGATGCTGGCGCCTTCGGAGGCTCCCTCGTCGGCCATCGATTTCTTCGGCGCGGCCTTCTCCTTGGCAGGCTTTGCAGCTTCCTTGGCCGTTTCCTTGGCCATGGATGCCGGCGCTTCAGCAGCGGCCTCGACCCTGGCAACGGGCGCGGGCGCCTCGATCGCGGTCTCGCGGAAGGCGCGCTCAAGCTCGTCGAGCGAGACCTCGCCCGGACGGAGCGGACGCTCCAGGGTCTGGTCGATCAGCGAACCCGTGGTCATGTCTTTTGCCGGTGCAGGCGCGGCGGCAACAGGAGCTTCCGGCACCAGCGGCGGCGCCTCGGTGACGGGAGCAGCGGCTCCTGCCGCGATCGGCGAAGCCGACGCCGCCGGCATCGGCTGCGCCGAGCCTGACATCGCCGCCATGCCCTGCTCGACCATCGCTTCCAGCTTGTCGATCAGGTCGCGGTCGTTCCCCTCGGGCTCGGATTCGGTTGCCTCCAGGCCCGCCAGAATCTCCTTGATGCGGTCGATCGAGGACAGGATCACCGTCACCGCCTGCCCGGTCACCGGCATGCCGTCACGGAATTTGCCCATCAGCGTCTCGCCGGCATGTGCCAGCGCTTCGAGCCGCGGCAGGCCGAGGAAGCCGCAGGTGCCCTTGATGGTGTGGACCAGGCGGAAGATGTTATCCAGGATCTTGGCGTTGTTCGGCTCCTGCTCGAACTTCACCAGCTGATTGTCCACGGTGTCCAGGCTCTCGCTGGTCTCCGTCAGAAACTCCCGCAACAGATCATCCATGAGCTACGCCTTACTGAGCTGGACTTCGACGCCTGGGCCGCGCTTGGAATCGACGGAAGCCCTTTTCGATCGTTAGACATCCCCTTTCACGGTCCCGTTAATTTCATCCTCCGTGCTAATACGGATATTGAAGAGAAGTTTGCCGTTCGGCTGCATTCGGGGAGGCCTTTCGGCAAAACCGTCATCGCGCCGCGGCGGCGAGAGGCGTCAGGTAAACGCGCCGACAACGGCGCGGCGGGATGCACGCGAAAGTCCTGCTCCTGTAGGACGATAGGCACGGCCTGCGCAGGATTGAACGACGCCGTCCGCAATCGGGGGCGCCCTCGCGGCCGTCGTTTCGCGTCTGGCGAGATCCGCAGAAGTTCGCGCTTTCGGTAAACGAACAGTTACCCCGCGGCCGCCGCGGCGCGCGCGGCGCTAACCCAGTCGCGCGGCCGACGCAATGTCGCGGTGCTCCGCCAGGCAATCGTTGATGGCGGCGAGCAGCGCGTGCGGCGTGAACGGCTTGCGCAGACAGCGTGCGGCCCCAAGCTCCAGCGCCATCCGGAGGAAGTCGGGTGCGGGCGAATTCAGATTGGCGAAGGCGTAGCCGGACATCGCGATCAACGGAATGACGGGCGCCCGCTCGTGGAAAATCCGGATCGATTCGAACCCGCGCATGTGCGGCATGAAGATGTCGATGATCATCAGATCGAACTGTTCGTGTTCGAGGGCCCGCAGTCCGGCTTCACCTCCCTCTGCGATCGTGACGCGAAGATTGTTACGCTGGAGATAGATCTCGATGGCCATGCACACCATCGGATCGTCATCGACAACGAGAATATGGTGCAGGCCGTCTCGTCCCATTTGAGCGTCCCGTTCTGGCAATTCAATCATGGGGCCGTGGCGCACGCCTTTCTCCTCTGGGTTCGATCGAGAAATGAATGGTCGTCAATGTCGTTTGCGGCGCCGGGAAAACGAAGACCATGGACGCGACATCTGCGGCCAGGTGGCGCCATGATCTGGAGCAAAGTCGGATGACTGTGAGCACTCGTCCGATGCAAGTGGATGCCCGCGGCGACCGGCGTCCGATCGCAGCACGGATGCAGTGCTTCCGGCTCATGAAGGGCCCCCTTGCCGCTTTTCCTGCGCCCCTTGCAGGACAGGCGCGCAGGCTCCGGAGCGAATCAGCGCGTCGCTCCTATTTCCGCCGCAAATGCCCTGGGCTGTCTGCCCTCTAACGGGTATATGGACATCTCCACAACCGTTACGATACATTTTTCCCGCCGCGCGACTGGGTGACGAACGAGCGCGGCGCAACCGGAATATCGAGACGCGCCAGATTGACCCGCATGACCGCGAGCGGCCACCTGCCCAATCAGTTGCTGCAAATGCTCGATGCGGCAGATTTGGATCTGCTGCGTCCACATCTCACGACGGTGGAAATGGTCAGGGAGACTGTCTTGGGCGAGGCAGGCGCCGCGCTGAAGTATGTCTACTTTCCTCACGGCGGCTCCATTTCGATGACGGTCGGCCTGTCCGACGGACAGATGATCGAGATTGCGATGCTGGGTCGCGACAGCGTCGTGGGCGGCGGCGCAGGGCTTGCCGACGGCATCATGCCGGCGGACGCTGTCGTGCTGTTTCCCGGCACTGCTGCAACGCTGGAAATAGCGGCTTTCCGGGCCGTCGCGGCCGCAAGCGCGCCGTTTCGCAGCCTGATGGTCCGCCATGAACAGGTCCTGCTCGCGCATGCCCAGCAGTCCCTGCTCTGCAACACGCTGCATCCCGTCGAGGCGCGGCTGGCGCGCTGGTTGTTGCGTGCGCGCGACCTGTCGGACAGCGAGATTGTTCCGCTGACGCAGGAAGCCCTGGCGCAGATGATGGGGGTACGGCGCAACGCCATTTCGCTGGTCGCACATGAGCTTCAGCGGGCCGGCATCATTCACTACAGACGCGGCCGGATCGAAATCGTCGACTTGCGGGCGCTGGAAGCGACCTCCTGCGTCTGCAATTCGGCAGTGAAGGCCCACCGTATGCGCCTGATGGGTCCCCCGCGGTGACGAGAACTCCACGCGCTCCGACTGCACGCCGACGTATACACATGCAAATGGGACGATCGTCCGACGCGGCGGATCGGACAACTTGTCCCAATTGCCAATATATCCCGACGGGAGAATGATCGAACTTACTCGCCCAAGGAGCGGTTTCACCTACCGCGCCCTGCTTGCGCCGGAAGAAGGGAGGCAGCTTTGGAGTCGATGGGGCGCCCGCCCAACGGTTTCCTGTCGGCACTGCCGGCGGACGAATATGAATTGATCCGCCCGCACCTGCGAACAGTTGACCTGCCCCATGACGCGGTGCTGGTCGAGACCGGGGAGACGCTGAAGCGCGCTTATTTTCCTCACCGCGGCGTCATCTCGCTGGTGGTGAAACTCGCCAAGGGCGAGCATGTGCAGGTCGCCATGATCGGCCGCGACAGCCTGCTCGGGGCGCTCTCGACCATGGGCGATGCATGCGCGTTGAACACCGCCATCGTGCTGGTGCCGGGCCTTGCGTCGGTGATGGATCTCGACCGGCTGCGGATCGCCGCCAACCAGAGCATCCTCCTGCGCACGCTGCTGACGCGCCACGGGCTGGCGGTTTACGCGCAGGTCCAGCAGACCGCAGGCTGCAACGCCGCCCATCCGGTGGAGGCACGGCTGTCGCGCTGCCTGTTGCACACTCATGACCTGTCGGGCGACTACCGGCTGCTGCTGACGCAGGAGGCCATGGCGCAGATGATCGGAGCGCGGCGCAACAGCGTGTCGCTGGTCGCCAATACATTGCAACAAGCCAATTTCATTCATTACAGCCGCGGGCACATCCAGATCGTCAACCTCGACGGCCTGCGCCAGACGGCGTGCGAATGCTACGCCATCGTGAAGGCCCAGTACGACCGACTGCTCGGCACGCGCTGACCGTGGCTCGCATGGTGAACCGCCGGCTAATGCCGGCCCGCAAACACCTCATAACCTGCTACTGGAACTGAAATTCATATGCCGTAGACACGGGCGTGTGCCCGCGCCGGGACGTGCCGCGCGATAGCGATCCGTGATCAAGGCAAGGCCATGTTGGAAGTCACCGTCTTACCCGCGCAGAAGGCGCTCGATGCCGAACCCGCGCGTGAGCCGCACGCCTACGAAGCGCTGGTGCGCGAGATCGGCGAAGACGGCGCTTGTGAAGTGCGCGACGTGTTCTGGAGCGAGAGCTGCGCGCGCCTCCAGCTATTCCGCACGCTCTCGCCCGCACAGCACCATGCCAGGATCGCGCGCGAAGCGCATTCGCTGAAGGGCGCGGCAGCGACGTTCGGCTATGTCAGGCTCGCGGCGCTGGCGCTCACGCTCGAGAAGTCCGCAGAGCGGCTCGGCGATGTCGAATTCCGCGATCTGCTGGACCTGATGGATGCCGCCTATGCCGCCGCACGCGCACAGGAGCCGCCGCGCTAACCACTCGGGCGTGCATTCCCGCCGTACTTCTACGGTTTGCGATTTTTAGAGTTGGCTAATCATAGATGGTGATAGTCGCGGAAAACCAGGAGGGTTTTCCATGTTCACCTACGAAACCGCGGACCAGAAAGAGGTTCGTCGCTTCCGCATCGCGCAGTTCAACGGCCGGATGGCGACGGTAAGGGCTGGCGAGTCGACGGTGACCGGCTTCGTGCGTTCGGTGCTGGAGCAGGAATCGAGCATGCCTCCCCGCTGGATCATCACCATCATCCCGAACGCACCGAAGGAAGAGATCAAGCCGCTGCGTCCCGTCTCGCGCGCGCGTCCCTTCGCCGAAGACTATTTCTGAGCGCGATCGGGTTCGAGAGGTCTCTTCCGGCCTTTGTCCGCACCGCCTGGCGGCGATGCAACACGCCAGTCTCAGTCGATTGAATGCAGCAGTGCCGCACGGACGAGATCCGCGGTGTTGCGCGCACCGAGCTTGCGCATCGCCTCGGCGCGATGGCTCTCGAACGTGCGCGGACTGATCTGCATCCGAAGCGCGCCCTGCTTGTTCGAGTAGCCTTCGCTGATCAGCCTCAGCACCTCGCGCTCGCGCTTGGTCAGCCGCTTCTGGCCCGACGGGCCGAGAAGTTCGGCGCCCGGCGGGCGCTGGGCTTGCTGTGCACGGCCGACCTTCGATTCCAGGTGCTCGACGCTGGACGGGATCGGCAAACCGCCCGTGCCGGGACCGGCAAGCTGCTTGACCAGGCCGCAAACCCGCTCGGTCTGGACCAGCGCGTTCTCGACCACCCGCTGCAGATAGGCTCGATCGCCGGTCGCCGGCGCGAGTTGATCGCTGTGATGCTTGATCTCGCCCATGTAGAGCAGCAGCGCCGTCAGGGGGCCGTTGAGCTCCCGAGCGATGGCAGCGGCCATTTCGTCGGCCGCCTTGGCCCGCGCGGCGCCCAGGCGGACGAAATCGAGCTCTTCAGTCGGAGCAGCGCTGCTTTCGTACCATTCCGACGGCCGCGAATCGGTGGCCGTATCATTCTGTGACCCCATGTCACTCATTTAGCGGAACCGGGGACGGTCTGTGGTTAACTTTTTGCTCCGTAAGACTACGGTCATTTCGGCGGTTTTGCGCTAAAATGGCGACGTCGGCACAATTTGTGCTGGCGGCGTCCGGCATTCGATCCCGCAGGGGTTGAGTTTCCTGCCGAGGTCTTGGGCAAACGGCCCGAAAACTCCTTAACCGCCGCTTTGGCCCGGAGGCCGCCCCCCGGTTTTTACGGAATAATTAACGGCGGCTTGCTTCTCTTGGGAGGTTGAGAGCGCGCAAATGCCTCCACGCATTGGGCCCGCATGCCTGCGGGACACGCTGCGAAAGATTGCGTGCCATGGACGAGATCGATCGGCTGTCGGAATTCCTGCAGAGGCTGACGCCGCTGTCGCGCAGCTGTCTGCTCAGTGAGCTGGAGCGGCTCGAGCTGTGCGGCATCGACATGCCGGGCTCGGCCGACGTCCTGTCCCGCTTGCGCGCCGAGTTTCGCAAGGACGGCTCGACCCAGGCGCGCGCCACCAGTCCTTCGCGCTATTTCTTCGCGCCGCTCGAGCTGTTCCTGATCGACGGCGCGCCCGAGCACGCCAATATGGGGCGGATCTCGCGCAACACCCTCACTCCGATCTGGGAGTGGATCTGCCGCGACCTGTTGCCGACCATGGCGCGCGACTACATCAAGGCGATCGGCGACCAGGTAGCCGCCAACAATCCGAAGGAAGTCCTGAAGATCGCGTCGACCTTCCAGATCAAGGTCGTCAAGGTCCTCGAGAGCACCTTCGCTTCGGCGGAGAGCACCGAATTCGCGCGCGCCAAGCTCGCGCAGTACACGGCCTCGCGCAGCGCCTTCGACGACGTCAGGAAGATGCAGCACGTGCTGCGCGCCGGCGATGCGCTGCCGAAATTCAACGGAAAACTGCCGGAAAAAATCGCAAGGTTCGACGACGGCCAGGTTACCCAGGTCACCGCGCAGCTCGACGCCTTCAAGAAGGCTCACCCCGAGGCACTGCCCTTCGCGCTGACGCTGGTGGCAAGGCGCCTGGCGACGCCCTGGCAATTGGTACGCCTCGCCACCAAGTCCGCGGCGAGCAAGAGCCCCGCCGACGTCGCCGCCGCGCCCTATGCCTGCGTCGTTCCCATGGTGCTCGACCGGCTCGACGACAAGCGCCTCGCGCTTCGCATCGCGCTCCGGCATAACCGCGTGCTGGTCGCCCGCCACCTGCTCACCGAGGTCTACGATACCGAATATGCGCTCAAGGTGCGCATCGACGGGATCGAAAACTGCGAATGGGGAATCCGGCTCCAGCAACTGATGGACGCGATCGCGGCGCTGGTCTCCGCCGAGGTGAGCCGCTTTCCTTCCAATGTCGGCCACATTCTCGGATCGCGCCGGCTGCGCAGCCACGACACGCTCGGCGGCAAGCTGACTTATCTGGCCTGGAAGGGGCGCGACGCGATGCAGGACGGCGCGGCGGCGTTTCGCAAATTGATCGGGCAGACCTGATATCGCGCGGCGCGCTTCAATGTGCGCGCGGCAGGCACAGGAAGCGATCGAGAAATCGCCCTGACATCACGGTTCTGAACCACCAATACATCAACCGCCGCGTCGTCATTGTCGCAATCCTCGCCAGCCCACCACCGGCTGAGCCGAGCAATAGCGCAAGTGCAGCAATACACGTGTGATGCGTTTCACATTCGCGCCCGCGGGGCCGGCCGCGTTGTCGCAGAACCGCCGCGAGCGAAAGCTGCGCATGCGCGCATGGCGGGAAAGACGACGCGGTCCCGTTCACCGTCGCCGAACACTCGCCGCGCACCCCGAAAAAACCACTGATCGTAATCCTCCGATCATCTGCCGTTGCTTCGAAAGGACACACAATCGTATCGCCCGCCCCCGCCGGTCGGCGAGCCCCTCGCCTCTTGCATCGCAAGAGAGGAATTTCGTGTGCGCTGGCAGTCGTTGCGCGTGCGGTGCTCGAGTATGCAAATTCTTTTCGAACAGACTGTCGAAGATTTAGCTCGAATTGCAGGGTTTAACGTTACTCAGATAATTCAAGAACGATGTGAAGCTCTCCTTATTTGGACCCACGCTCGCCGTTTAAGAAACCGTCACGGAACGGGAGTGGTATACGATGAACGATGGGATGGTTGAGCTCGTCGGACGGAGGCCTGTGACCTTCGGACGACGTAAGGTAACGCCGCGCGCCTGCGTGGCCGACAGCAAGCGGCATCTGCGCGCCTTTCTCAGCGAGGTGCTGGAGGATCTCGGCTTCGTCACCAGCGAATGCGCCAGCGCGGACGAGCTGCAGACCGTGCTCGCCACCGACCTGCCGGACCTGATCCTGCTCGGCGTCGCCACCGACGGCATCGAGCCGGGGAGATTCCTCGAAATATTGGTGCGCGAGGCCTTTGCCGGCAAGGTTCTGGCGGTGGGCGCCCGCGAGTCGATCATCGTCAAAGCCGTGCGGCAGGTCGGCGAGGAATATGGTCTTGCCATGCTGCCGCCGCTGACCACGCCCTTTGCCGCGGACACGCTGCGCGAGCGCGTCGCCATGTTGCTGCCGGAGGAGCCGGCGCCGAGCCCGGCCGTGCATGTCGGCGAGGCTCTGCATGCCGGCTGGCTCGAGCTCTGGTACCAGCCCAAGATCGACGCGCGCACGCTGGTCCGCAGCGGTGCCGAGGCGCTGGTACGAATGCGGCATCCGACCTGGGGCGTGGTGCCGCCGGCCTACTTCATTCCGGAGCCGCACGATCCGCATCTGCGCGACCTGTCGGAGTTCGTGATCGAGCGCGCCATGCAGGACTGGCACTACCTGCTGGAGCAACAAAGCCCGGTCGACCTGTCGATCAATCTTCCCGCGTCCTATCTCACGGAGCCGCAGGCGGTGCGCGATCTCTGCCGCAGCGTGCCGACGCATCCGGCCTTCGGCGGGCTGACGGTCGAGATCGACAGCGACGAGGCGATCCGCGATCTCGATAACCTCACCGAAGTCGCGCGCGAGATCGGCCTGCACAATATCGGCCTGTCGATCGACAATCTCGGCACCAACTGGCCGGCGCTGATGGGCCTGGACAAGATTCCCTTCGTCAAGCTGAAGGCGGACCGGCAGTTCGTGACCGGCAGCGGCAACGACCGGCTCAAGCGCACGGTATGCCGCCACATCGTCGAGCTCGCGCAGGGCCATGGCGCGCGCAGCGTGGCCCAGGGGGTCGAGAGCCGCTCCGATCTCGTTGCGGCCAACGAGCTCGGCTTCGACCTCGTGCAGGGCTTTCTGTTCGGCAAGCCGATGCCGCTGAAGAAGTTCGCACGGAGCGCGCTGACGCGGACGGTGATGGGACAGGCGTGAGGCGAGGGCCTCACGCAAACCGGCGCGCGAAGAACACGCAGGCAACCACGAGCGCGGTCGCGGCTATCATGCTCCAGGCGACCGGCTCGTGCAGCAGGAGCCCTGCGAGCGCGAGACCGAAGAACGGCTGGAGCTGTTGCAACTGGCCGACGCGCGCGATGCCGCCGATCGCAAGGCCCCGGTACCAGAA
This sequence comes from Bradyrhizobium sp. NDS-1, assembly GCF_032918005.1. Classification (NCBI taxonomy): domain Bacteria; kingdom Pseudomonadati; phylum Pseudomonadota; class Alphaproteobacteria; order Hyphomicrobiales; family Nitrobacteraceae; genus Bradyrhizobium; species Bradyrhizobium sp. NDS-1. Next base: position 449,166 of record NZ_CP136628.1, on the reverse strand, counting down.
GATGAAGCCGACGAACATGCTGAAGATCGAGACGTAAGCGAGCCCGATCCAGGCGGGCACGCTGACGCCGCTCCAGCTAGACGGCCAGGTCCATAGCGCGAGCGGCACCATCAGCGGCAGCGCGAGCAGGAGGGCCCAGGAAATCACCTGCCAGCCGCCGAGCCGGCGCGACAACGCGGCGCCTTCGGCATAGCCGAGCCCGCACAGCACGATGGCGGCGACCATCAGGAGATCGCCGGTGAGCGAGGCCGATCCGCCGCCGGACAGGGCGAAGCCGGCCACCGTGGCGCTGCCGAGACAAGCGAAAAGCCAGAACAGCGGCTGCGGCCGCTCGCCGCCACGCAGCACGGCGAAGATCGCCGTCGACAGCGGCAAGAGGCCGATGAAGACGATCGAATGCGCCGACGTGATGTGCTGGAGCGCGAGCGCGGTCAGCAGCGGAAAGCCGACCACGACGCCGATTGCGACGATGGTGAGGGAGGCGAGATCCTTTCGCTGCGGCCGCGCCTGCCGGAGCAGGCCGAGCACAGCCACGGCGATCAGTGCCGCGATGACCGCGCGCGCCGACGTCAGGAACAGCGCCGAGAAGCCGCCGACCGCGACGCGTGTCGCCGGCAACGAGCCGCTGAAGATGATGACGCCGAGAAGCCCGTTGCCCCAGCCGCTGCCCGCAGATTGCATGTCGGTCCCATTTTTTGAGTCGCGACATTGGGGCTTCCGCGACGACGAGACCAGTCACAATTTCACAATCCGGCAAGACCGCAGGCGGCGCCGGAATGATTGCCCGTCAATACAGCGGTTCCTCGTACACCGGCTCGCCGTCGAGCAGCAGCCGCTTGATGGCGGCGCGGCCCGAGGGCAGCACGGCAGCCACGATGCGGACCTTCTGCTGGTTGCGGGCCTGCTCCAGCTTCCGGCCCTCGCCTTCCGGCACGAAATAGCTTTCGAGACCGTATTTGATCGTGAGCTTGTCGCAGAAGGTGCGGACATTCGATCCGCAGGAATAGCTGACGCGGCCGCGGATCAGCAATTCGGGCGCCGTGACCGGCACAGGCTCGGCATGCACCGAGACGGCGGCGTAAAGGCCGTCGGCATTGGGCGCGAGCTTGACGAACACGAATGGCTTGCGCGTGTCAGCCGGCTTGCCGGCGAGCGCCCCCGCCGGCACTTCCGAGATGTCGTAGCGCAGCACGACATAGTCGCCGCGCAGGAGATCGCGCGGATCGACCGGCTGCGTCTGCAAGGTCACCTCACGGCCTTCGCGCAGGATCTGCACGCGGTCGGCGACCATCAGGACCAGCAGCACGCCTTGAATGAGGACAGCGACGCCGAACAGCACGGCTTTCGGAATGCGTTGCCAGAGTCCAGTGATAGTGCCGATCATCGTTCAGCCCTCGGCAGCATGCGATTGAGCGCGGTTGCAAAGACCACGGCAATGATTCCGGCCCCCGCAAGGAACGCCGAGCGGCCGAGCAGCGAGCCCTTCACCGCCCAGGTGATGCCGGCGATGACGCCGGCGATCCCGAGCCAGCCGGCAACGATCCGCGGACGCACCTCGTCGAGCACACCGGAGACGACGAGGCACAGCATGGCGCACAGCAGCGCGGCGTAAGCGAACCAGGGCTCGCCGGCCGTCGAGACCGGCCAGATCGGTGCGGCGATCAGCACGAGCCCGATCGCGCAGGCTGCAAGGATTTCACCTGCGCGCTTCGTGAGCATGCCGGAGACGAGCGCGAGGATCACCCCCGCAACCCCGCACAGGATCGCCCAAATCGGCTGGGCGGACACCGGGCTGGCCCGAAAGCGGATGATGTCGTCAACCGTCGTCACTTCGAGGAAAGCGACACCGGCCAGCGCAAACGCGCCGTAGGTCGACAGAACGGTCCCAAGCTGGCGCGCCCTCGGCGAGGGCATCGCTGCAATCGCAAGCCCGGCGCCGAACAACAAGGCGGCCACGTCCGCGAGCACGAAGGATGGCTGGGCGCCCTCGAACTCGAAGCGAAGCGACGTCGCGATCCACCATGGCAGCACCGCGAGCGCGACGAGGTGGGCCGCGACGCGGGAGTTCCATGCGAAGGCGAGGCCGGCGGCGATGAGCCAGACCACCAGATACGGAAGATGCAAGATTTCGGGCGCGTCGTGGATTCGCATGCAGGTCCAGATGCTGGCGGCGACGAGGCCGACCGCGAGCGCCCCGCGCGCGCCGGTCAACAATGCGGCGACGAACGCACCGATCGACCACAGCAGCATGCCGCCGGCAAAATCCTCGCCGAGATGGTACATCTGGCCGACCAGTGCGATGCCCGCGCCGAAGATGATCGCACCGATGCTGGCGCAGAGATCGGCAAGAACGTCGCGGCCCCGCGCAGCGAACCAGGCGCCGAGGCTGCCCGTGACGACCATGCCGGCCAGCAGGATCGCGAACCGCATCAGCCGCGCGATCTCCGTCCAGTGCGCGGCGACGAAGGCGAGAAACGCGGCCGCGATCAGCAAGCCGCCGACGATGCCGACGACCACGGCAATGTTGATGCCCGCAGGCAGCGGCGGCAACGCATGGCGGATCGCGACGGCCGCCGCCGGCGCAATCACGCCGTCGGCCTCCCATCGCGCAAGATCAGCTTCGAGGCGCTGCCGGTAGGTTTTGTCGAACATCGTCGTGGGATCACCTGGCGCCGGCCGGATGGCGGGACCTTGCTAGGTCGGATCGTGCGCGACGTGGGTTCAAGCAGGCGGGTGGGCCGCGGGCTTTCCGAGGGCCCGGATGACAATAATGGTGAAAACAACCCCATGCACAGTAGGCGAGGCCCGCGATATCAAGGACTTACGGGAGGCAGAAATCGGACCTCTGCACGTCGTCGATCCCCTGCGCGTCCAGCCCCGCGGCACCTTCGACATGGAGCGGCCGCATCGCCGCTCATGCCGGCAGCCAGCGCTATTGCGCCGGCAAGGGAATGCGCCGCAGGATGTCGTCGTAGGGTGCGAGGTCGAGATAGGCCGTCACCTCCGCCGCCTTGCCGTCCTGCATGCGCATGATCCACGCATAGCTGTTCGCGTAAGGCTTGCCGTCGCGCGCCACACCGCTGCCTTCCCAATGCGCGATGACGTGGTCGCCATCGGCAAAGATTCTCACGGCCGTCGGACGCACGGGCGTCGACAACCGGCTCGCGAACGGGCGCACCGCGCGATCCACGAACACATCGCGCCCCCGGAATTCGCCGGCGCTTGGTCCGGATCCCCTGATGCGCCAGACCGCGTCGTCGTGCAGCAGGTCGTTGAAGAACGTCGTTCCTCCCGCCGCCCAGCGGTCGAACGCATCGGTGACGATCCGCTTGTTGTCGTCCTCCACTGAGTTGGCCTGTCCGCAGGGCGCTGCCGTCGTCAGGGTGGATGCCGTCACGATGACTGCGTAGATGCACGACGCAAGTGCGCGATTGAACATGGTTGCCATTGGTGTCTCCCTTTTGGGTGCAAAATGTCGTCTGCCCCGAAGTGATGCACACGCGGTCGGCCAGACATCGCCGACTTGTTTCTCAGGATCTATCCGCGCCGGGCGACGGTCGCGCCGCCAAAGATGAGTTGCTCGACCATCGGACGGCGCAGGAAGCGGCCGGGAAAGATCGGCTCGGGCGCGGTCGCCTGGTCGAGGAGTGCCATCTGTTCAGGCGAAAGCGATATCCCGACCGCGCCGAAATTGTCTTCCGCCTGGTCCAGCGTGCGGGCCCCGATCACCGGCGAGGTGACCGCGGGATTCGCCAGCGTCCACGCGATTGCCACCTGCGACGACGTCGCGCCAAGCTCGGCGGCGATGGTGCGCACCACGTCCGCCGCGTCCAGCGATCGCTCGTTGAGAAGGCCGGACGAAGCGATGATCGAGGCCCGCGTCGTTCCGACGGCCCGTTCCTGGGAATCCCTGAGGTCGGCCCGCGTGTACTTGCCCGTCAGCACGCCGCCGCCGAGGGGCGACCACGGCAGCACGCCGAGGCCGAGAGCGGCCGCCAGCGGAATGAGCTCATGCTCGACCGTGCGCTCGACCAGATTATATTCGATCTGCAGGGCGACGAAGGGCGACCAGCCGCGCCAATCTGCCAGCGTCTGCAGCTGCGCGATGCGCCAGGCCGGCGTGTTGCAGATGCCGACATACTGGACTTTGCCGCTGCGCACGAGATCGTCGAGGCCGCGCATCACTTCATCCGGCTGCGTCGTCGCATCCCAGCCGTGGAGGTAGAGCAGGTCGATGCGGTCGGTGTCGAGCTGCCGCAGGCTCTGCTCCACCGAACGCATCATGTTGAGGCGGTGGTTGCCGCCTGAATTGGGATTGCCGGGATCGCGCGCCATGGTGAACTTGGTCGCCAGCACGAGACGATCACGCTTGTCCCGGGCGAACTGGCCGACGAGGCGCTCGGACGCGCCGTTGGTGTAGTTCACCGCCGTGTCGATGAAATTGCCGCCGCGGTCGACATAGAGATCGAAGATCCGCCGTGCCTCGCCGGGATCGGCGCCCCATCCCCACTCGGTCCCGAAGGTCATCGTGCCCAGGGCGAGCGGCGAGACGCGCAAACCGGAGCGGCCAAGCAGGCGGTATTGATCAAGTGCTGTCATCATTGCCTCCATCGGATGGCCAGGAGATAGCCCTCAGCGACAAATAAGAGAAGTTGGCCAATGATGACCGAGGTGGTAAGCTTTCCTAACCAATGACTGCCGACCTCAATCTCGTCGCCGTTTTCATCGCCGTCGCGGATGCCAAGAGCTTCCGCGGCGCCGCCGATCGCTTAGGGGTGACGCGGTCTGCCGTGAGCCAGGCTATCAGGCGCATGGAAGACCGGATGGGCGTGGCGCTCGTCCAGCGAACGACGCGCAGCGTCAGCCTCACCGAAGCAGGCCTGCGCTTGCATCAGCGCGTGGCACCGGCGCTGGCCGAAGTCGAACAGGCGATCAATGGCGCCCGCGACCGTGACGCACAGCCGACCGGGCAGCTGCGTCTCGCGGTGTCGTCGATCGCCGAGCGATTCATTTGCGGCCCGTTGCTTGCCGATTTCACACAGGCCAATCCCGGCGTTCAGATCGACGTCACCGTGACCGACGAGGAATTCGACATCGTGGCCGAGGGCTACGACGCCGGCGTCCGGCTCGGCGAAGTGATCGAGCAGGACATGATCGCCGTGCCGGTTTCAGCCGAGCAGCGCCAGCTCGTCGTGGCAGCTCCCGCCTATCTGGAGCAGTTTGGGGCCCCCGCTCACCCGCGCGAACTTTCGCAGCATTGCTGCATCGGCTGGCGGCCGTCGCCGCACGTGGCCCCCTACCGCTGGGAATTTGCCGAGGACGGGCGCGAGTTCGACGTCGCGGTGGAGCCAAGGATCACGACGAACGACATGTGGGTCATGGTGCGGACCGCCTGCGCGGGCGGCGGCCTGACCTTCGGCATGGAGGACACGTTCCGGCCCTATATCGAGCGAGGTGAGTTGGTCCCTCTCTTGGAGGACTACTGTCCGTTCTTCCGCGGCTTCTTCCTCTACTTCCCCGACCGGCGGAATCTTCCGCCGAAGCTGCGGGTGTTGATTGACCACGTGCGTTATCGGCCGAGCGGGAAGGGTTAGCGGCTGAAGGGTGTATCGCCGAGGTTCTGCCCGGGCGCTCCCCCTGCAGCGACAAACCCTTGTTTGGTGTATCGATCTCTGGCCCCGAACTGCCGAACATGTTTTGCTGCGGCCATGCCTGAACCAACCCGAGACCAAGTCGAGCAACTGACGCGCGCGTTCGAACGTTTCACGCGCCGGTTCAAGGTGGCCGAGGCAGTCGCTGCGGCCGACAATGCGCTCAACGCGCTCGATGCCCAGACCCTGATGTTCATCGCCGAGCATCCCGGTTGCGGCATGGGCGATGTCGCGCGCTATCTCAATGTCGCGATGACGACGATGTCCTCTGCCGTCGATCGGCTGGTGAAGAAAGACCTGATCGAGCGTCGCCGACCCGAGGACAATCGCCGCGCGGTCGCCCTGAGCGCGAACCAAAAGGGGCGCCAGGTGGTTGACGAGCAGATCGAGGGCTACCGGCAGGCTTGTCGGACCATGCTCCGGGCGCTGGAGACGTCCGAACAGGACGAACTGATCCGCCTGACTGAAAAAATTGCCGACAACGAAACTTGAATAGTACGAAATTCGTATTATCTTGGTGATGCTGCCAGAGCTTGAGGAAAGTTCGGCCCAGAGATGGAGGCGTCCATGGCTATCGTCGTCAACGGCATCGCACATCCTCCGCCCGACGATCCCAGGATTTCCCTGCTCGACCTGCTCCGGGAGCGTCTCGGCCTGACCGGGACCAAGCTCGGCTGCAACCAGGGCGGCTGCGGCGCGTGCACCGTCATCATCGACGGCGAGCGGGTGCTGTCGTGCCTGACGCTGGCCGTTCAGGCCGACGGCTGCGAGGTGCGCACCATCGAGGGTCTCGCCCCTGAAGACGGAGAGCTGCATCCGCTGCAGCATGCCTTCATCGAGCACGACGGCTTCCAGTGCGGTTATTGCACGCCGGGCCAGATCTGCTCGGCGATCGCCATGATCGAGGAATTGCGGCGCGGCGATCCCAGCTACGTCACGGCCGATCTCGCCGACGGCCCGACGGGCGCGCGACGCCAGGAGATTCGCGAGCGCATGAGCGGCAATCTGTGCCGCTGCGGCGCTCACAACGGAATCATCGATGCCATCGAAACGCTGATGGACGGAGAAGCGGCATGAGAACCTTCGCCTATCAGCGCGTCGCCGATCAGGCTGCGGCCCTGTCCGCCGCGGCCGCGGCACCCGTCCGCTACCTCGGTGGCGGCACCAATCTCGTCGATCTGATGCGGCAGAATATCGAGGCGCCCCAGGCGCTGGTCGATGTCTCGCGCCTGCCGGCCGAGATCATCGAACGACCGGACGGCGGCCTCAAGATCGGCGCGGCGGTGCGCAACAGCGCGCTGGCTGCCCATCCCGCCGTGCGTGCGCGCTATCCGATGCTGTCGCGCGCGCTGCTGGCCGGAGCCTCCGCGCAGATCCGCAACATGGCGACGGTCGGGGGCAACATCCTTCAGCGTACGCGGTGCGCCTATTTCTACGACGCGGCGGGCTCGCGCTGTAACAAGCGCGAGCAGCATGCCGGCTGCGACGCCATCGGCGGCTTCAACCGCTATCACGCGATCCTCGGCGCATCGCCGCATTGTATCGCGACCCATCCATCGGACATGTGCGTCGCGCTTGCGGCACTCGATGCGACGGTTCATCTCGCCGGCCGTGGAGGCGAGCGCAGCGTGCCCCTGACCGATTTCCATCGCTTGCCGGGCGAGACGCCTGAGATCGAGACCATCCTGCATCCCGGCGAACTGATCACCGCGATCGAGCTCACGCCAGGCCCGGCGGCCGCGCATTCCACCTATCGCAAGGTGCGCGATCGTTCGAGCTACGCCTTCGCGCTGATATCGGTCGCAGCCGGCGTGGACGTCGTCGACGGAAAGATTGGGGATGTCCGGATCGCGCTCGGCGGCGTCGCCGCCAAGCCGTGGCGCGCGCGGCAGGCCGAGAAAATGCTGCTGGGCGAGGCGCCGACGCCGGATCGCTTTCGTGCAGCGGCCGATGCCGAACTGGCGGCCGCCAGCCCATTCGACGGCAACGCCTTCAAGGTCGAACTCGCGAAGCGGACCATCGTAGCCGTGCTCGCCCAGCTGACGGGAGCGGACGCATGAGCAAGCTGCAGAATGCGATCGTCGGCGGCGTCCGCGCCGCGATGGGCTACGTTCCCGGCAGCTGGTTGCCGGGCGGCACGCCGGATCCGCTGATCGACAAGCGCGTCAACCTCGGGACACAGCAGTCACGCGTCGACGGCCCCGAGAAGGTCAAGGGCGCCGCGCGCTTCGCGGCGGAAGTTCCCATGGACGGGCTGCTCTATGCGGCTTTCGTCCACTCCACGATTGCGCGCGGGCGCATTGCCGAGCTCGAGGTCGCAGCCGCCGAGGCGGCGGAGGGCGTGGCGCTGGTGATGACCCATCGCAATGCTCCGAAAATGGCGCCGCCGCCGCCGCTCGGCCTGACGAATCTGAAAGCCGCCGGCAACAACATCCTGCCGGTGATGCAGGACGCGGAGATCCGCTGGAACGGCCAGACGGTGGCCGTCGTGCTTGCAGAGACGCAGGAGCAGGCGAACTTCGCCGCGTCGCTGGTCGTCGTCCGCTATGAAGCGGCCGCTGCGCGGACGGAGTTCGAGGCCGGCAAGGCGAATGCCCGCACGCCGGATTCGTTGATGATCGAGCGCAACCGGCTGAAAAAGGGCGATTCGGAAACCGCATTCAGGACAGCAGCCGCGGTCATAGACGTCGTCTATCGCACGCCCTGGGAAACTCACAGCCCCATCGAACCCCATGCTGCAACCATCCGTTGGGACGGTGACCGGCTGATCGTGCATGACGCCACGCAGATGTTGAACGGCACGGCCGGATCGCTGGCGAAGGTGTTCGACATCAAGGAGACGCAGGTCTTCATCAGCTCGCCCTTCGTCGGCGGCGGCTTTGGCGGCAAGGCGCTATGGGATCATCAGATCCTCGGCGCCGCGGCGGCGAAACTCGCGCAGCGGCCGGTCCGGCTGGTGCTGTCGCGGGCCAGCATGCAGCGTCTTGTTGGCGGCCGTTCGCAGACCGAGCAACGCGTGGCGCTCGCGGCCGACCGCGACGGCCGGCTGCTGGCGATTCTTCATCACGGCTATTCGGTCAAGCCGGCGCACAGCGTGACCGACGAGGCGTTCACGCTGACCAGCCGATCGCTCTACGCCGCCCGAAGCTTCGACATCGTGCAGCACACCATCGACTTGGATCTGCTCGCCAACACGTTCATGCGCGCGCCGGGCGAGGCGCCAGGGACGTTCGCGGTCGAGAGTGCGATGGACGAGCTGGCGCATGAACTGCAGATCGACCCGATCGAATTGAGACGCCGCAACATCGCCGGCTCCGATCCGGTCAGCGGTGCGCCGCATTCGCAGAGTGATCTGATGCTGGCCTACGAGCTCGGGGCAAAACGCTTCGGCTGGGAGCGGCGTCCGCCCAAGCCGCGTTCGCGGAAGGAAGGCGAGTGGTTGGTTGGCCTGGGATGCGCCTCAGGCTCGTTTCCCTACGTGCGGATGCCGGGCATGTCGGCCCGGATCACGATCGACGGCGAGGGTCGCGCGACCGTGGCGAGTGCGGCGCACGAGATGGGCATGGGCACGGCAACCGTGCAGCGGCAGCACGCCGCCGATCGCCTCGGACTACCGCTCGACAGCGTCACCGTTCGGATCGGCGACACCAGCCTGCCGTTCGGCAGCTTTGCGGGCGGTTCGTCGCAAACGGCGTCGCTCGGCGCAGCGATCAACGCGGCGAGCACGAAGCTCGCCGGCGAACTGCTGCGCCTGGCCGGCAACGACACGCCGCTGGCCGGCCTGCGGGCGAACGAGATCGAATTCGCCGATGCAGGCTTGCGCAAGATCGGCGATCCGTTGCGACATGAAAGCTTCGCATCGATCCTCAAGCGGGCGGCGCGCAACGACATCAGCGTCGTCGGCGAAAGCTCGGCGCCGCTGGAGGTGCTGAAATTCTCGATGCACAGCCGGTCCGCGATCTTCTGCGAATTGCGCGTCAGCGAGGTGACGGGGGAAGTGCGCGTCGACCGTCTCGTCGGGGCGTTCGATTGCGGTCGCATCCTCAATCCGAAGACGGCGGCCAGCCAGTTTCGCGGCGGCATGATCATGGGAATAGGCATGGCGCTGACGGAAGAGACCCTGCTCGATGAGCGCAGCGGTCGGATCATCAGTGCGTCCATCGCGGACTATCACATCCCGGCCCATCTCGACGTGCCCGACATCGACGTGCTGTGGACCGATATTCCCGATCCCCGCACGCCGATGGGCGCGCGCGGCATCGGCGAGATCGGCATCGCCGGCGTCGCCGCGGCGATCGCGAATGCCGCGTTCAACGCCACCGGCAAGCGCATCCCCGATCTGCCCCTGACGCCGGACAAGCTGCTGTTGGCTTGAGCTCGCAGGGGTCGAATGCCGGCGGCCTCGGAAAGCACCAAATATCCTTTCGGATCAAAGGGCACCGTGCTTATCGGCGATTTTCAATTTTGCTGGCGGAGAGGGAGGGATTCGAACCCCCGATAGGCTTGCACCTATGCCGCATTTCGAGTGCGGTGCATTCAACCACTCTGCCACCTCTCCTGAAGGCGCCATGTAGAGGCAGGGCCCCTGTGGTTGGGGGCGTTAATAGGCGAGGATGGCGGGCCAGACAAGGCTGGGAGGGCGAAAATCACCTCCGTTTTCGGCCGGGCCTATGGCCTCAGCCGCTGGAGCGGCAGGTTTCGGCTGCATTTCGCGCGATTTGTGCCGGGCCTCGCGGCTGGGATGTGGGGGATGAGGCGCTGCGCCCCGAGCCGAATCATCTCTGGCCTCCCCGGGTGAAGGAGCGCGACGCCTGCGGCTCATGGAGCGGGACATTCGCCTCGCGGCCATCCTTCGAGACGCCCGCCTGCGGCGGGGCCTCAGGATGAGGGGCTCGGGTCGTTGCGCGATGGTTTGCTGAAGCGATGGGGTCTTGCTGAGGAGCCCGCTCGAGCACCGAAAAACGGGGTGGGACCGCCAGACGCGGTAAATACTGGCGGTCCCGTGCCGCTCATTGAAACGCTGACCAGGAAGGGCGGCTTCGCAGGCCAGGTGAGGCGACGATTCGACCCTAGCGTGCGGCGGGCGGCCCGCAACGCAATCCGGTCCTTAACCTAACCGGTCAAGGTTACTCGGGCGCCCGCTCCGGTTACACCGGAGGGCATAACGAGCTGGGGACCGCAACCCCTCACCCGAACGGCATCTCTCGATGCCATTCGGCCTCTCCCGTCGGGAGAGGTGAACGGCCGCCGCGACCCTCGTTCGGCTTGGCCGCTTCAGTCGCCCTTCTTGCTGTCCTTGTCCTTTTTCTTCCCGTTGTCCGCCGAGTCCTTGTCCTTGCCGTTCTCCTTGCGGCGGTTGGTGAAGCGGGCATTGCCGAGGCCGGTGCCGATGGTGAGCACGCCCCAGCGATCGACGTCCTGCATGAACGGCACTTCGGACAGCCCCTGAACCACGCCGTCATTGTGCATCAGGATCGCGGTGTCATGATCGCCGATCTGCGGAATGCCCTCGAGCAGGCTCGCCGGCAGGTTGAACTTGCTGCTCTCCCAATTGCCGGGAAGATTCTGCGCGCCCTTCTCGATCGAGCCGTCCGCATTGATCACGCCCGGGCAGGCGATGCCAATGAAGGGTGCGAGCTTGTAGCCCTCTTTTTCCGCCTCCGTGATCAGCCCCTTCAGCATCTTGATCAGACGCTTCACCGCGCCTTCGCGCGTCGGCTCGTCGTCGGCATGACGCCACAATTCCGAATTCACGACCTTGGCTTTCGACAGGTCTTTTGCCTTCTTCCAGCCGGTTTCCACCAGGCCGCAGCGGATGTTGGTGCCGCCGATGTCGACGGCCAAGATGCTGTCATGGGCCTCGAAGATCCAGGAGGGCGCCAGATGCAGCGCGCCGACCAGGCCGGCTTCATCCGGATGATGGCGGATCGGCTGCAGGTCGATCTTGAAATCTTCGGATTTCAGGATGATCTCGGTGCGCGCGATCGCGAGCTCGCCGAGCCGGGAATCGCGAAAGCCACCGCCGACGACGATGCGCTCGGTCTTGGCCCAGGCCTTTGTCTTGAGGAAGCGCCGGGTGACGTAAGCAAGCTCCTGCGCAAAGTCCTCGATGGCGCTGTGCACCACCGCGGAGGCCTCGACGTCGTCGCCGATGAGGATGGCGTCCAGCGTCTTCTTGCTGATGCTCTCCGAGGGCTCCTTGCCGAACGGGTCCTCGCCTGTTTTGCGCAGCGGCTTGCGCCAGCGGTCGAGGATGTCGCGGAAGGCGCCCCTGCTGGCGCGATCGCCGAGGAAGCCGTCCTCGTCCTTTATCTCGATGTTGAAGCCGTCGACGTCCACCGACGGCAGCCGCTCGGCGCCGTGATGAGCGATGCCCGTCGTCGTCTTGACCAGTTCGTCCGTTGCCATTGAAGAGCCCTTGCCCGCTGACCTGTTCCGGCCCTGACAACGGGCTGGGAACCGGTTTGTTGCAAAGCCGTCAGAGATTTGGCTGCGGGCCGGAAGACGGGCCAAATCCTTCAAATTCCGGCAGTTTTCCTTGACTTGGCGCGGGCGGCGGCTATAAGTCCCACAGCCGGCGCGGGGCGTTTCTCGCGCCGCTTGTTTTTGCGTGGGTTTTCAATGGGATAACTCCCGCCCGCACAAAACTCGCATAAACCCATAGCGACTGGCAAAAAGCCGGCCCCGACATGACAGTCGCGAGGCCGGGATTGAACACGGAGAAAAAACGATGTTCGCAGTCATCAAAACCGGCGGCAAGCAATACCGCGTCGAGCCGGATGATGTTCTCGAAGTAGGCAAGATCGAAGGCGAAGTCGGCTCGATCATGCAGTTGAATGACGTGCTGGTGGTCGGCGGCGACACGCCGGTGCTGGGCGTTCCGACGGTCGCAGGCGCGTCCGTCGCGGTCGAGGTGCTCGATCACAAGCGCGGCCCCAAGGTCATCGCGTTCAAGAAGCGCCGCCGCAAGAATTCGCGCCGCAAGCGCGGCTATCGCGACGAGATCACGGTCTTGCGCATCAGCGAGATCCTGACCGACGGCGCCAAGCCCACCAAGGGACCGCGTCCGAAGCGGGAGAAGGTGGCGAAGGAGCCGGCAGCGGAAGCCGCCGAGTAACGCAAAATCGATCACGCCAATTCACGAATTGATGCGTGAGAAATTTTGAAATGATTCCGTCAAGGAATTGATCTAGACATACGCAGGATTTCGGAGACGGGCCATGGCTCACAAAAAAGCAGGCGGTTCATCGCGCAACGGACGCGATTCCAAGGGCAAGCGCCTCGGTATCAAGGCGTTCGGCGGGGAAGTTGTGATTCCCGGCAACATCATTGCGCGTCAGCGCGGCACCACCTGGCACCCCGGCCTTAATGTCGGCATGGGCACGGACCACACTCTGTTCGCCAAGATCGAGGGTCGTGTCACGTTCCAGGCCAAAGCCAACGGCCGCACTTTCGTATCGGTACTCCCGATCGCAGAGGCTGCTGAATAGACGGTGGATCAAATTGGAGTCCGCCGGTCCCACTGAACCGGCGGAGTCCAGATCATCGAGATCGAAGGCTCCAGGGGAGGCGGGAAACCGGCCTCCCCTTTTCTTTTGACTTGCTCACTTTGACTTAGTGACTTTCACGGAGCCGGACATGTTGCAGGATTTCTCGAGCGTGACCTTGGCCGAGGCGAGACCCAGCGTCGTCGCCACGGAGCGGCTGACCTTGCGGCGGCCGACGCTTGCCGACGTCAGGACCATCGCCCGGCTCGCCAACGACCGCCGCGTCGCGGAAAACACCCGCCGCCTGCCGCATCCCTATTCGCAGGACGACGCCGTCGAATTCGTCCGCGCCACCGCCGCGCTCGGCAGCGAAACCGTGTTCCTGATCGAGCACGACACCGGGCCGGTCGGCATGGTCGGCATCGACTGCTCAAGGCCCGGCGATGCCGAGCTCGGCTATTGGCTCGGCGTCGAGCATTGGGGCCAGGGCTTCGCCACCGAGGCCGCGCGCGGCGCGATCGACTTCTTCTTCGAGGAGTTCGAGGACGAGCATCTCCATGCCGGCGCGCGCGTCACCAACCCGGCCTCGCGCAAGGTGCTGGAGAAGTGCGGCTTCCAGTGGAGCGGCGTGCAGCTGCACCGCTTCCTGGCGCTGGGCTCGTCGACGCCGGTCGACTGCTTCCGCCTGTCGCGCGGGGTGTGGGCCTCGCTGAAGAGCTGGAGCAGCGCGCGGCGGGTGCGGTAGGCGAAGGCGCCGCGACATTCACAACTGTCGTCCCTGCGAACGCAGGGACCCATAACCACAGGGCGGCGTGTGAGGCAAAACTCCCACCCCGAGTCTTCGCAAAACCTCTCCCTGTGGGTATGGGTCCCGGATCTGCGCTTCGCTTGTCCGGGACGACAGCGGGGGTGGGGCTACGCCGGCGGATTCACGTCCGCAGGCGCGCGCCCCAAATCCCGCTCGCGCAGATAGATGTAGAACCCGGCGCCGATGATGATGGCGGCGCCGATCAGCGTCGCCATGGACGGCACGTCGCCGAACACGACGAAGCCGAAGATCACGGCCCAGACGATCATCGAATATTGATAGGGCACCACCACGCTCGCCGGCGCGAGCTTCAGCGACCGGTTGACGCAGAACAACGCCGTGACGGAAACGAGCCCTGCGGCGGCGAAGATCACGAGGCTGCCCGATGTCGGCGGCACCCAGTGAAACGCCGACAGCACCGCACCCAGCGAAAACGTTCCGACGAATTGCGAGGACGCCATCACGATGTCGGGCGTCTTGCGCAGGCTGCGCGTGATCAGCATCAACGTCGCGAATGACAGGCTGCCGCCGAGCGCGATCAGGGCCGGCAGGCTGACGGTCTGCGCCGACGGCCGCAGCGCGATCAAGACGCCGCAGAAGCCGATCAGGATCGCGGTCCAGCGCCGCCAGCCGACCTTCTCGCCCAGGAAGATCGCCGACATCGCGGTGACGAAGATGGGCCCGGCGAGATAATAGGTGATGACGTCGGCCAGCGGCAGGTAAACGGTCGCAAGGAAGAAGGCCGCCACTTCCAGCGTCGAGAGCACGACGCGAACGAATTGCAGGCGCGGCCGCTCCAGATGCAGGAACTGGTGACGCTGCTTCCAGATCAGCGGCGACAGCAGCAGCAGCGCCGCCCAGGCGCGCAGAAACAGGAGCTGTCCCACCGAATAGGTCCCGACCAGGAATTTGCCCATGGCGTCGCCGAACGAGAACATGAAGATCGACAGCACCATGAGCCCGATGCCGGCCAGGCGCGCGGAGCGATCGTCATAGGCGGAGAGAGATTTGAAGAAGGGCATTGATTGCACTGTCGGGGGTCGTCGTTGCGAGCGCAGCGAAGCAATCCAGACTCTTTCCGCGGCGGCAGTCTGGATTGCTTCGCTGTGCTCGCAATGACGGCAGAGAGAGCGTCAGGAAACCGGCAAATCGAGTCGCTAGCGGCCGTTTTAATGACGTGGGCGCGCTGGACAAGCCCGCAACGCCGAATTGAACGGATTGTCGCACTCTTCGCATCGCGGTAGCGATAGAGCCGCACCGACAAAAGAGCTTTTGACATGACTGATTTCGATCCGGCCCGGCACCGCATGATCCCCACGCAACGCTGGTTTGAGGATTTCGTCGTCGGCGAACGCTTCGTGCTGCCGAGCCGGACCCAGACCTCGGCGATCTTCGCGGCGTTCCAGACCGCGAGCGGCGATACCCATCCCGTGCACTACGATCTGGAATATTGCCGCAGCCGCGGCATGCCGCATTTGCTCGCCCACGGCTTCCAGACCCTGATCCACACCGCGCCCGGCGCCGGCCTGTTTCCGTTCATGGTCGAGGAGTCGCTGGTCGGCTTCCTCGAGCAATCGAGCCGGTTTCTCAAACCTGTTTTCGCCGACGACACCCTCTATCCCGCGCTCGAGGTCACCGAGCTGGTGCCGGGCCGTACCACCGGCGTGGTGACGCTGGGCAGCACGATATTCAACCAGCGCAGGGAGCTGGTGCTGGACGGCCTGCAGAAATTCCTGATCCGGCGGCGGCCGGAAGGTTAAGCAACGGACGAAATCGCGAGAAATTCGGCCGATTTGCGGGTCCATCCGGGTTGCCGCGCGGGGACGGCTGGCCTACCTATGGCCCATGAAATTCCTCGACGAAGCAAAGGTCTATATCCGCTCCGGTGACGGCGGGAACGGCTGCGTGGCGTTCCGCCGCGAGAAGTTCATCGAATTCGGCGGCCCGTCCGGCGGCAATGGCGGCCGCGGCGGCAACGTCATCATCGAGGTCGCCGACGGCCTCAACACGCTGATCGACTACCGCTACCAGCAGCACTTCAAGGCCCAGAAGGGCGAGAACGGCTCAGGCTCGGACCGCCACGGCGCCAACGGCAAGAACATCGTGCTGAAGGTTCCCTTGGGCACGCAGATCTTCGACGAGGACCGCGAGACGCTGATCCACGACTTCACTGAGGTCGGCGAGAAGTTCGTGCTGGCCGAGGGCGGCAATGGCGGCTTCGGCAACGCGCATTTCAAGACCTCGACCAACCGCGCGCCGCGCAACGCCAATCCCGGCCAGACCGGCGAAGAGCGCTGGATCTGGCTGAGGCTGAAGCTGATTGCCGACGCCGGCCTCGTCGGCATGCCCAATGCCGGCAAGTCGACCTTCCTGTCCAAGGTCAGTGCGGCACGGCCGAAGATCGCCGACTATCCCTTCACCACGCTGCATCCGCAGCTCGGCGTCGTGAACGCCGACGGCCGCGAGTTCGTGCTCGCCGATATTCCCGGTCTGATCGAGGGCGCGCATGAAGGCACCGGCCTCGGCGATCGCTTCCTCGGCCATGTCGAGCGCTGCCGCGTGCTGCTGCATCTCGTCGACGCCACCTGCGAGCATGCGGGGAAGGCCTACAAGACGGTGCGCAAGGAGCTCGATGCCTATGGCGGGCTCTTGACCGACAAGATCGAGATCGTCGCGCTGAACAAGATCGACGCGGTCGAGCCGGACGAATTGAAGAAGCAGAAGGAGCGGCTGAAGCGTGCGGCCAAGAAGACGCCGCTGCTGCTGTCCGGCATCACCGGCGATGGCGTCAAGGAAGCCTTGCGCGCGCTCGTCGCGGTGATCGGCGAGGCCCCGGTGTCGGCCAAGGCGAAGAGCGCGGCCGAGGCGGAGCCCTGGTCGGCGTAGTCTCATTGTCCCTGCGAACGCAGGGACCCATACCGCGAGATCTCTCGATTTGCGGATGATCGCAGTACCGAACTACGAATCTGCGCCAAACTACTCCCTAGGGTTATGGGTCCCCGCGTTCGCGGGGACGACAGTCGAGCGTGGAGCGGACGACACTCGCATCACTTGCCTTCGCGCCTTCGATATCGCAGCATCAAACAATCAAGAAAATGCAGGGATGACGCATGGCGCGCGCGAAGAACGTTCTCTGGATCATGTGCGACCAGCTTCGCTATGATTATCTCGGCTGCACCGGCCATCCCACGCTGAAGACGCCGAACATCGACGCCATGGCCAAGCGCGGCGTGCTGTTCAGCAAGGCCTATGTGCAATCGCCGATCTGCGGGCCGTCGCGGATGTCGTTCTACACCGGCCGCTATATGCGCTCGCACGGCTCGCACTGGAACGGCTGGCCGCTGCGCGTCGGCGAGCCCACGCTCGGCGATCACCTCAAGAAGATCGGCGTGCGCAACGTGCTGGTCGGCAAGACCCACATGGCCCCCGATATCGAAGGCATGAAGGCGCTCGGCATTCCCCCGGAATCCGTCATCGGCGTGCACGTCGCCGAATGCGGCTTTGAACCTTACGAGCGCGACGACGGCCTGCATCCGACCGGCCGGCCCCGGCCGAAATACGACGAGTATCTGCGTAAGCACGGTTTTGACGCCACCAATCCCTGGGAGCATTGGGCCAATTCCGGCGCGGCCGACGACGGCTCCCTGCAGAACGGCTGGCTGCTGGTGCATGCCGACAAGGCCGCGCGCGTGCCGGACGAGCATTCCGAGACGCCCTATATGACGCGGCGCGCCATGGACTTCATCAGCGAAGCCGACACCGACGGCCGGCCGTGGTGCCTGCATCTGTCCTACATCAAGCCGCATTGGCCCTATATCGCGCCAGAGCCTTACGCCAGCATGTATTCCACCAATGACATGATTCCGGTGATCCGCTCGATGCGCGAGCGGCGGAATCCGCATCCGGTGTTCGGCGCGTACATGGACATGCGCTACTCCCGCAACATGGCGCGCGATGAGGCCCGCGAGAAGGTGATCCCGACCTATATGGGCCTGATCACGCAGATCGACGACCAGATGGGCGTGCTGATGAAATTCCTGGAGGCGCGCGGCCTGCTGGACAGCACGATGATCGTGTTCACCTCCGATCATGGCGATTATCTCGGCGATCACTGGATGGGCGAGAAGGATTTGTTCCACGAACAGTCGGCGAAGATCCCGCTGATCATCATCGACCCCTCCGGGGAAGCCGACGCCACGCGCGGCACGCGCAGCGATGCGCTGGTCGAGGCGATCGATCTTGCGCCGACCTTCGTCGATTATTTCGGCGGCAAGGTACCGGGCCACATCCTCGAGGGACGCTCGCTGCTGCCGCTGCTGCGCGGCTCCACACCGCCGGACTGGCGCAAGGTCGCGTTCTCCGAATACGACTACGCCATGCAGGACGTGCGGCTGAAGCTGAACCAGCCGATCGAGCGCTGCCGCCTGTTCATGGTGTTCGACGGCCGCTGGAAGTACATCCACGCCTCCGGCTTCCGGCCGATGCTGTACGATCTCGAGAACGACCCGGAAGAGTATCTGGATCGCGGCGACGATCCCGAATGCGCCGGCATCATCGCGCGGCTCCAGGCCGAGCTGTTCGACTGGGCGCTGCATCCGAGCGGCCACATCACCACGCCGCGCGAGAAGATCGCGGCTTATGCGGACAACCAGCTCCAGGTGAAGAACGGCGTCCTGATCGGCATCTGGGATGAGAAAGAGCTCGCGGCGATCAAGGACGGGATCACGCAGCGCGCGAAGATGTAGACCCTCATGGTGAGGAGGCGCGCCAGCGCCGTCTCGAACCATGCGGGCCGCTGCGGCAGCCGGGCCTTTCATCCTTCGAGACGCCGCTACGCGGCTCCTCAGGATGAGGAAGAAGAGCGAGCGCGGCTCTCTCAGCTCGTCATGCCCGGGCTTGACCCGGGCATCCACGTCTTGCGTCGATCGCTGAAGCGCGTGGATGGCCGGGTCAGGCCCGGCCGTGACGGCGGAGCATGACGCGCGGGCGGCGACTCAATTCGTGATCTTGTAGCCCGTCGCCTTCACGATCGGCTGCCACAGCGCGATGTTCGCGGCGAGCTCCTTGGTCAATCCGTCCGGCGTCGAGCCGACCGGAATGAGTCCGATCGCCGTCAGCTTCTCCTTCACCTCGGGCTTGGCGAGCGCGGCGCTCGCGGCCGCGCCGAGCTTGCTCGCAAACTCCGGCGGGCTGCCGGCGGGGAGCCACATGCCGTACCAGGCATCGGCAACGAGATCGATGCCGCTCTCCTTCAGCGTCGGGACCTCGGGTGCGAACGGCGAACGTTCCGCACTGCTGACCCCGACGATCCTGACGCCCTTGGCGCGATGCTGAGGCAGTGCATCCGCCAATGTCACGATGCCGAACGAGAGATGGCCGCCGATGAGGTCGTTGAGGATCGGCGCGCTGCCGCGATAGGGCACGCGGGTCAGGGGGATGCCGAGATCCTTCTCGAGCTTGGAGCCCATGAAGTGCGGAATGGTGCCGTTGCTCGGCACCCCGAACGAGGTCTTGTCCGGATGCGCCTTCAACCAGGCGACAAATCCCTTGAAATCCGTGGCGTCGATCGCCGGGCCGATCACGACGGCAAATTCGAACCGCGCCAGCAGCGATACCGGCATGAAGTCCTTGGCCGTGTCGAAGCTCGGCGTCGTCTCCACCATCGGCAGCAGATACATGGTCGGCCCCGTCGTCACCAGCACCATGCTGCCATCGGGGCTTGCGCCCTTCACCGCCTTGATGCCGATCAGGCCGTCACCGCCGGTGCGGTTCTCGACCACGATGGTCCGCTGCAGCGCTGGCGCCATCTCCTGCGCAATCAACCGACACAACGTGTCGCCGCCCGCGCCGGCCGCGAACGGGAAGATCATTTTGCTCAGTCCCGCCTGCGCTTGCGCCTCACCCGTTTGCGCCAGCAGCGGCAGGCCAAGAGATCCCGCAAGAGAGCCTCCAAGACATCCGGTCATGAATTTGCGGCGATCCATTCGTTTCCCCCTTTGGCCCATTTTTGGTTGGCATCAATTAGAACCAGAGCCGCGTCCACGACAAGGCCCACATTCGCCGTTTACCATCCGGCCCGCCTTGCGCCGGCCATCGTCCTGCTGCAAAAGCGGGCCTATCGGCGCCGCTGTCTCGCTCCGCCGTTTCCAATGCAGAGCAGATCGTCCAGGCGCACTATGGCCAGCCCCGAACTCAGTCAATTCCGCCGCATCGTCGTCAAGGTCGGCTCAGCGCTGCTGGTCGATTCCGACAGAGGCGAGGTACGGGCGTCCTGGCTGGCGGCGCTGGCCGACGACATGGCCAAGCTGCACCGCGAGGGCCGCGACGTCCTCGTCGTCTCCTCCGGCTCGATCGCACTCGGCCGCAGCCGGCTTAAATTGCCACGCGGCCCGCTGAAGCTGGAAGAGAGCCAGGCCGCTGCCGCGGTCGGCCAGATCGCGCTGGCGAGGATCTGGTCGGAGGTGCTCGGCGCCCACGGCATCGGCGCCGGCCAGATCCTGGTGACGCTGCAGGACACCGAGGAGCGCCGCCGCTATCTCAACGCCCGCTCCACCATCGGCAAGCTGCTGGAGTGGCGCGCCATCCCCGTGATCAACGAAAACGATACGGTGGCGACCAACGAGATCCGCTACGGCGACAACGATCGCCTCGCCGCGCGCGTCGCCACCATGGCGAGCGCCGACCTGCTGGTGCTGCTGTCCGACATCGACGGGCTCTACGATGCTCCGCCGAAGAACAACCCGGACGCCAAGCTGATTCCGGTGGTCGAGAGCATCTCCTCGGAGATCGAGGCCGTGGCGGGCGATGCCGAGTCCGAACTGTCGCGCGGCGGCATGCGCACCAAGGTCGAGGCCGCCAAGATCGCGACGACAGGCGGCACGCATATGCTGATCGCCTCCGGCAAGATCGAGCATCCCCTGCAGGCGATCGCCGATGGCGGTCGCTGCACCTGGTTCCTGACGCCGGCCAACCCCATCACCTCGCGAAAACGCTGGATCGCGGGCACGCTGGAGCCGAAGGGCACCTTGACGATCGATGCCGGCGCCGTGACGGCGCTGCGCGCCGGCGCCAGCCTGCTGCCGGCCGGGGTGATCAAGGTCGAAGGCCAGTTCGCCCGCGGCGATGCCGTGATCGTGCGCGGCCCCGACGGCAGCGAGATCGGCCGCGGCCTGATCGCTTATGACGCCGAGGTCGCCGAGCGGATCAAGGGCCGCTCCTCCCCGGACGTGATGGCCATCCTCGGCATCAGCGGGCGGTCGGAGATGATCCACCGCGATGATCTGGTGGTGGGCGGGTAAGGCGCCCGCCTCCGTGACGCCGGGGCCGGTCTGTCGTCCGGGCTCGTCCTACCCGACCGGGCCCCTGCCATACCCTCCCCGCCCTTCGCAAATGCGGGATTTCCGTGCTAGGACACCGCCTTAGCAGAAGGTTGAAACTCCCATGGCCGCCCCCCTCAAAGCCGTTGACGGCACTGCCGATCTCCAGGCCCTGATGTCCGATCTCGGAACCCGTGCCCGCGCTGCCGCGCGCGTGCTGGCGCTGGCGCCGCCGGAGCAGAAGAACCGGGCGCTCGAGGCCATGGAGCGGGCGATCCGCGCGAACGCTGCGGCGATTCTCGCCGCCAATGCCGAGGACGTCGCGGAGGCGCGCGCCTCCGGTAACGCCACCTCCTCCTTCATCGACCGCCTGACGCTGACGCCGGCGCGGGTCGATGGCATGGCCGAAGGCATCGGCATCGTGCGCGGCATTGCCGACCCGATCGGCATCGTCACCGAGAGCTGGCAGCGGCCGAACGGCATGACGATCGAGCGCGTGCGCGTGCCGCTCGGCGTCGTCGGCGTGATCTTCGAGAGCAGGCCCAATGTCGCGGCGGATGCCGGCGTGCTGTGCCTGAAGTCGGGCAACGCCGTGATCCTGCGCGGCGGCTCCGACAGCTTCCGCTCGTGCCGCGCCATCCATGAATGCCTGGTGCAGGGCCTGCGCGAAGCCGGCCTGCCTGAAGCCGCGATCACACTGGTCCCGACGCGCGACCGCGCGGCGGTCGGCATGATGCTGTCGGGATTGAACGGCGCCGTCGACGTGATCGTGCCCCGCGGCGGAAAAAGCCTCGTCGCACGCGTCGAGCAGGAAGCGCGCGTGCCCGTGTTCGCGCATCTCGAAGGCGTCAATCACGTCTATGTCGATGCCAGTGCCGACCTCGCCATGGCGAAGTCGATCGTGCTCAACGCGAAAATGCGCCGCACCGGCGTCTGCGGCGCGGCCGAGACGCTGCTGGTCGATCGCGCCGCTGCCGGCAAGAATCTGAAGCCGCTGGTCCAGATGCTGATCGAGGCCGGCTGCGAGGTGCGCGGCGACGATGCCGTGCAGAAGATCGATGCTCGCGTAAAGCCTGCCAGCGAAGATGATTGGGACACCGAATATCTCGACGCGATCATCGCGGCGAAGGTGGTGGACGGTGTCGATGGCGCGATCGTGCACATCCAGAACCATGGCTCGCACCATACCGATGCGATCGTGAGCGCGGATGAGGCGGCGGCGAACAAATTCCTGAGCGAGGTCGATTCCGCGATCGTGCTGCACAACGCCTCGACGCAGTTCGCCGATGGCGGCGAGTTCGGCTTCGGCGCCGAGATCGGCATCGCCACCGGCCGTTTCCACGCCCGCGGCCCTGTCGGCGCCGAGCAATTGACGAGCTTTAAATATCGCGTTCGCGGCACCGGGCAGACGCGGCCGTAAAGTCGCGGGGCGCGGGGCATTGAGCAACAATTTCGTCGCGCCACGTTTCTTCGCGCAGGCCATACCAACCCACACCTCGGGCATGCGCATCGGCCTGCTCGGCGGCTCGTTCAATCCGCCGCACCAGGCCCATCGCGCCATCAGCCAGTTCGCGCTGAAGCGCCTTCAGCTCGATCGCGTGTGGTGGTTGGTGACGCCAGGCAATCCGCTGAAGGAGAACGGCACGCTGCATGAGCTCGGCGAACGCATGCAGGCGGCGCGCGAAATTGCCGAGGACCCGCGGATCGAGGTCAGCTGTCTCGAATCCGTCATTCGTACCCGCTATACTATCGACACGATCACCACCTTGCGCCGCCGCCTCTCGGGCTTGCGCTTTGTCTGGATCATGGGCGCCGACAACCTCGCTCAATTCCATCGTTGGCAGCACTGGCGGCGCATCGCCGGCCAGGTGCCGATGGCGGTCATCGACCGCCCGCCGCAGAGCTTTCGCGCCCTCGCCTCCCCGGCCGCCCAGGCACTCCGGCGGTACCGCCTGCCGGAGAACGAGGCAGCGCTGCTTGCGGATCGACCGGCGCCGGCCTGGATCTTCCTGACAGGAATGAAGCTAAATCTCTCTTCAACCGGCTTACGGAACCCGGACGGAAGCTGGAAAGGTACGAAGTGAGTCAGACCGTGCGGACATGGGGGGCCCCGGGGCTCTCTGGCATATTGAAACCCTTAACCCCACATGATGTAGTGTAACCAGTGAGCGCCGGATTCGGCGTTCGCGATACAGTGAAAGGAATGGTCCCTGACCACATCTGTATTGTCCAAGACAGAGTCTGTTTTACCCAAGGTTGCCAAGCCGGCGCGTAAAACATCGACCAAAGCTGCGGCCTTGAAGGCGCAACCCGACGCCGACAAGACGCTGAGCCTGATCCTCTCCCGCCTCGACGACATGAAGGCGGAAGAGACGGTCACCATCGACCTTCGCGGCAAATCGGCGTACTCCGACTACATGATCGTCACCACCGGCCGGGTGAACCGGCACGTCGGCGCGATCGCGGAAAACGTCGCCAAGGGCCTCAAGGAGAACGGCATCAAGAACATCCACGTCGAGGGCTTGCCCAATTGCGACTGGGTGTTGATCGATTCCGGCGACGTGATCGTGCACATATTCCGACCCGAAGTCCGCGAGTTCTACAATCTCGAGCGATTGTACACGCAGGGCCCAGGGGCGGCGAAGGCGATCTAGGCTCATCGGGCCGATTTCGAATCGGCTGACGCGCATGCTAGCGTCGTGCGCGCGCTTATCGCGCGCGGTCTTGAAACACGGCTCCGAAGAATCCATGCGTGTGGCTGTCATTGCGGTGGGCCGGCTGAAGCAGGGCCCCGAACGGGAGCTTGCCGACCGCTATTTCGAGCGGTTCGACGAGGCCGGCCGCAAGCTCGGATTCCGCGAGCTCCTGGTCCACGAAATCCCCGAGAGCCGCGCGCGCGACACCGCGACGCGGATGGCTGAGGAGGCCGCGGCAATCTCGGTTCATATTCCGGAAAAATCGATCCTGGTGGCGCTCGACGAGCGCGGCCAGAATCTCGAGTCCACCGTATTCGCACGGCATCTCGGCCGCTGGCGCGATGAAGGTACCGCACATACTATCTTCGTGATCGGAGGGGCGGACGGACTTTCGCCCGAATTGCGCCGTAAGGCCAAGCTTGCGATCGCGTTCGGCTCTGCGACCTGGCCGCACCAAATAGTCCGCGTCATGCTTCTGGAACAGCTTTACCGGGCCGCCACCATTCTGGCCGGCCACCCCTATCACCGCGCGTGATGCGCGCATAACGAGCACCTTGCCGACACGATGCGAGCGCCGCTCCTCAACCTGTTGCTGATCACGAGCGTCGCCGGCGCAAGCCTCGCGCAAGCGTATACAAGCCTCGCGCAAGCTCAGACGGCAAATCCGGCACAGCAAGCCGCAGCCGTCTCGCCCGATGCCATCAAGCAGCGCGAGCAGGAGCTGGAAGCCGCGCGCGCCAGGCAGAAGAGCGCGGAGGAAGCGCAGGCCAAGCTCAAGGCCGAGATCACCGCGCTCGGCCAGGACCGAACCCAGCTCAACCAGCAGCTGATCGACACTGCCGCCAATGTGCGCAGCGTGGAGAGCAAGATCGACGAGACCGAAGCACGGCTGCGCGCGCTGAACGGACGCGAGCAGGCGATGCGCGCATCGCTGGATTCGCGCCGCGCCGACATCGTGGAGGTGCTGGCGGCGCTGCAGCGGGCCGGGCGACGGACGCCGCCGGCGCTGCTGGTGCGGCCCGAAGATGCGCTGCAATCGCTGCGCACGGCGATGCTGCTCGGCGCCGTGGTGCCGGAGTTGCGCGGCCGCGCCGAAAAGATCGCAAGCGAGCTCGGCGAGCTCGTGGCCTTGCGCAAGTCCATCGCCACCGAGCGCGACCAGCTCGCCTCTGACCGCGACCGGGTCCGCAGCGACCAGACCCGGCTCACCGCCCTCGTCGACGAGCGGCAGCGCCAGCAGGCGGGGCGCGAAAAGGATCTCGACGCCGAGAACGCGCGCGCGATCATGCTTTCAAAGCAGGTCGGCGATCTCCAGGGCCTGATCACCAAGATGGAGCAGGACCTGCAAAGCGCCGCCAAGGCGGCCGAGAAAGCCGCCGAGGCGGCAAAGCTGGCAGAGGCCAAGGCGGCCGCCAGCGCCAAATCCGGCCCGGGCGCATTCAAGGACCGGTCCCGGACCACCCCGGCGATTGCCTTCGCCTCGGCCAAGGGCCTCCTGCCGCTTCCGGTTAACGGTAACAAGATCAGGGATTTTGGCGGTTCCGACGGGGTCGGCGGGGTCCAGAAGGGCATTTCGCTGGCGACCAAGCCCGGCTCCCAGGTCACAACGCCGTGTGACGGCTGGGTGGTCTATTCCGGCCCGTTCCGCAGCTATGGACAACTCTTGATCCTCAATGCCGGGGGCGGGTATCATGTCCTGATCGCCGGGATGGAGCGCATTTCGGTCAACATCGGACAGTTTGTGCTCACGGGGGAGCCGGTCGCGACCATGGGGTCGACCTCTCAGGTCGCTTCCATTCTCGCGACGAACGCGAGCCAACCTGTGCTGTATGTCGAGTTCCGTAAGGACGGCACTCCAATCGATCCAGGCCCATGGTGGGCCGCAAATGAAGGCGAGAAGGTTCGCGGATGATGCGCAAGACTTCAGTAATCCTCCTCAGCGCAGCCACCGGTGCGGCACTGACGCTGTTCGTGACGCAACCGCGCGCGGTGTTCATGGGTTCGAGCGCGCGAGCCGCCACCGCGGATACCTATCGCCAGCTCAATCTGTTCGGCGATGTCTTCGAGCGCGTGCGCTCCGACTATGTCGAGAAGCCCGACGACACCAAGCTGATCGAATCGGCCATCAGCGGCATGCTCACCGGCCTCGATCCGCATTCGAGCTACATGGACGCCAAGAGCTTCCGCGACATGCAGGTGCAGACCCGCGGTGAATTCGGCGGCCTCGGCATCGAGGTCACGATGGAAGACGGCCTCATCAAGGTGGTCTCGCCGATCGACGACACGCCGGCCTCGCGCGCCGGTGTCATGGCCAACGACATCATCACCAATCTCGACGACGAGGCGGTGCAGGGCCTGACCCTGAACCAGGCGGTCGAGAAGATGCGCGGCCCGGTCAACACCAAGATCAAGCTCAAGATCATCCGCAAGGGCCAGGACAATCCGATCGACGTCACGCTGGTGCGCGACAACATCCGCGTCCGCTCGGTGCGCGCGCGTGTCGAGCAGGACGATATCGCCTATATCCGCGTCACCACTTTCAACGAGCAGACCACCGAAGGCCTGAAGCGCGAGATCGGCAACCTCTCGAATCAGATCGGCGACAAGCTCAAGGGCTACATCATCGATCTCCGCAACAATCCGGGCGGCCTGCTCGAGGAAGCGGTCACTGTCTCCGACGCCTTCCTGGAGAAGGGCGAGATCGTCTCGACCCGCGGCCGCAATGCCGAGGAAACCCAGCGCCGCGCCGCGCATTCGGGTGACCTCACCAAGGGCAAGCCGGTCATCGTGCTGGTCAATGGCGGCTCGGCTTCGGCGTCGGAAATCGTCGCCGGCGCGCTGCAGGACCACAAGCGCGCAACCATCGTCGGCACGCGCTCGTTCGGCAAGGGTTCAGTGCAGACCATCATTCCGCTCGGAAGCGGCAACGGGGCGCTGCGTCTGACCACCGCGCGCTATTACACGCCGTCGGGCAAGTCGATCCAGGCCAAGGGCATCGTGCCCGACATCGAAGTGCTGCAGGACGTGCCGGACGAGTTGAAGTCGCGCACCGACACCAAGGGCGAAGCTTCGCTGCGCGGCCATCTCAAGAACGACGGCGACGAGAAGACCGGCTCGCAGTCCTACGTCCCGCCGGACGCCAAGGACGACAAGGCGCTCAAGCTCGCCGGCGACCTGCTGCACGGTATCAAGAACAGCGCATCGGCCGCGCCGGCCCCTGGTGGCGACAACAAGGCCACGACCGACAAGCCCAAGGCGGCGAACTAGGTCCTGGCGTCGTTAGATCTGACGAGAAGGGCGGCTCCTGGAGCCGCCCTTTTTGCTTGGAACTCCTGGTTGCTTCGAACTCCCGGCATCCCCGGCCTATCCCGGCCTGCCGTCGCTTGACCTCGGCGTGGTATCGTCATCGCGAGTGATTCGGGATCGCGCATGACTGAAACGGCCGATGATCTGAGCGCCCCGCTCGGACAGGACAAGCCGCGCCGGAAACGCCGGCTACGGCTGCCGTTCACGGCCATGCAGCTGCTCGCCGTCCTGTTCGGCCTGTTCCTGGTTACCTTTGCCGGCTTCGCGATCTTCAACAAGGATCCACTTGGCGGCGAGCCGATGACGCGGATCGCCATCAAGCAGACGGACAAGGCAGCGGACGAGAAACCCGCCGCCGCAGGCCACGGGTCGGACACCAAGCCAGAGGGCAAGCACGAGACCAGCGAAGCGACGAAGCAGGCCCCTGCCGGCGAGCAGAAGACCATCACCATGATCGACGGCTCCACCGGCGCCCGCCACGACGTGGTCATCGGTGGCGAAGCCGCCGACAAGGGCGATGCCGCGGCGTCGGCGCCGCCGCCCGTCATGGCCGGGATCAATCCAAAACTGCTGGAGAAGTCACGCTACGGCATGATCCCGGTGGTCGCCGGCGACTTGAAGCCGTTCAACGTCTACGCGGCAGACGCCGACCGCGCCAAAGCCGCGAAGATGCCGGTGGTCGCCATCGTGATCGGCGGCCTCGGCGTCGGCGCCGCCAAGACCACGGACGCTATCATGAAGCTGCCGCCGGCGGTGACGCTGGCCTTCACGCCCTACGGCGCCGATCCCGGCAAGCTCGCCGAGCGGGCCCGCGCGCAGCGCCACGAGATCTTCCTGCAGATCCCGATGGAGCCCTACGACTTCCCCGACAACGATCCGGGACCGCAGACGCTGCTGACCTCGCTCAGCGCCGACCAGAACATGGACCGCCTGTACTGGCATTTGAGCCGGATGCAGGGCTATGCCGGCATCGCCAATTTCATGGGCGCCCGCTTCATCGCGACGGAGCCGGCGATGCAGCCGATCATCCGCGAGGCGGCCAAGCGCGGCCTCGGCTTCTTCGACGACGGTTCCTCGCCCCGCAGCATCGCGCCCCAGGCCGCGGCGAACCAGGCCATGCCGTTCGGCAAGGGCGACATCGCGATCGACGTGGTGCCGACCCCCACCGAGATCGACCGCGCCCTGAACAAGCTCGAATCCGCGGCACGCGAACGCGGCGCGGCGGTCGGGACGGCCTCCGCCCTGCCCGTCTCGATCGAGCGCATCGCCGCCTGGACCAAGACGTTGGCCGACCGGGGTATTCTTTTGGTGCCATTGACAACCGCGATGCTGAAATCAAAATCCAGCTAAAATCAACGGATTGGTAGGGCACGGGTCCTCGCGGGGCCATTGGCTACCGACAGCATGCGAGAGGTCTGGCGGAATGGCGCGTTACGAGGATCTGCCCTACCGGACCTGCGTCGGCGTGATGCTGATCAACCCGAAAGGCCTGGTGTTCATCGGCCGCCGCGCCGGCGGCATCGAACATGTCGACGACACCCATGTCTGGCAGATGCCGCAAGGCGGCGTCGATCCCGGCGAAGACACCTGGGAGGCCGCCAAGCGCGAGCTCTATGAGGAGACCAGCGTGCGCTCGGTCGAGCGGCTCGGCGAGGTCCCGGACTGGCTCACTTACGACATTCCGCGCACCGTCGCCGGGCGCGCCTGGAAGGGCCGCTACCGCGGCCAGCGCCAGAAATGGTACGCGGTGCGCTTCACCGGCAAGGACAGCGAGATCAACGTCGAAAGGCCCGGCGGCGGCGGCCACAAGGCCGAGTTCATAAGCTGGCGCTGGGAGCCGATGCAGAATCTGACCGGGCTGATCATTCCCTTCAAGCGCCCGGTCTATGAGCGCGTGGTCGAGGAGTTTTCCGCGCTGGCGGACCAATGAATCAATCGTCGCTCCGGGTTCGATGCTAAGCATCTCCGGAATGACGATGAGGATACTCGCGTGACGAACGAAAAACCCTACCGCCCCAACGTGGGGATTGCCCTCTTCAATGCCGATGGCCGAGTGCTGGTCGGCCACCGCTTCAAGGGCGACGGCCCCGAGATCATCCTTCCGGGGCTCGACTGGCAGATGCCGCAGGGCGGCGTCGACGAGGGCGAGAATCTGCGCGACGCCGCGATGCGCGAGCTGTGGGAAGAGACCAGCGTCGTCAGCGCCGACTATCTCGGCGAGACCGACTGGCTGACCTACGAATTCCCGCCTTACGACGGCCCGCAGACGCACCGGCTGGCGAAGTTTCGCGGGCAGCGCCAGAAATGGTTCGCGCTGCGCTTCACCGGCAAGGATGACGAGATCGACCCGCTGACGCCGCGCAACGACCAGCCCGCGGAGTTCGACGCCTGGCGCTGGGAACGTCTCGACCGCATAGCGGACATCGTGGTGCCGTTCCGGCGTGAGGTCTATCAGGCCGTGGCGCGAGAGTTTGCGGACTTCGGAAACTGACCTGCGAAAACAACCCCATGCACAGTAGAATGGGGCTGAAATCATTTGAGGATTTTCGTCGGAGATTTGCGCTCGAGGGACGCACCATTTCGCATTCCCTCCCCTTGCTGGGCGCGCCCCGGGAACAAAATCCGCAAGGGAGCCTGCCGCTATCCCATGCGTGGTGCAACAAAGTTTCAGCGCCCGTCACGGTCGGTGACGAGCGCTGAACTTGTTCGGCAATTGATAGGCCCAAAGCCCCGGAGCGGTGCCCCGGGGCTTAGTGCATAGCCGTCGAGGTGAGCTGCTGCTGGATGCTCTTGAAGTGGTCGAGCCGCTCGATCGCCTGATCGAGCTCGCTGCCTTCGTGCTCCTTCAAGCCCTCTTCCATCTCCGCGACGGTCGCGGCGAACTGGATGCGGTCGAGCTCGGCCAGCGACGTCGCGACGTCGGCGAGCACGGTCAGGCCCTTTTCGGAGACTTCGGCGAGACCGCCGAGCACGATGATCTTCTCGTGACGGCCGCCGGTGGTGATGGTGAGAATGCCGGGCCGGATCGCGGCCACGACCGGCGCATGTCCGGCCAGCACGCCGAAATCACCCTCGACGCCGGGGATGTCGACCTGATCGACCTCGCCCGAGAAGGCGAGCTTTTCCGGAGAGACGAGATCGAAATGGAAGGTGGCCATAAGAAACCTGCGAATGGTGAGTGGCGAATGGCGAGCGGTTGAAACAGGGAGCAGCTATTCGCCACTCCCTATTCGCTATTCGCCCGCTTAGGCGGCTTCCGCCGCCAGCTTCTTGCCCTTCTCGACGGCTTCTTCGATGGTGCCGACCATGTAGAAGGCGGCTTCCGGCAGGTGGTCGTACTTGCCTTCGACCAGGCCCTTGAAGCCCTTGATGGTGTCGGCGAGCTCGACGAACTTGCCCGGCGATCCCGTGAAGATTTCGGCGACGTGGAACGGCTGCGACATGAAGCGCTCGACCTTGCGGGCGCGGGCCACCGTCAGCTTGTCCTCTTCCGAAAGCTCGTCCATGCCGAGAATGGCGATGATGTCCTGGAGCGCCTTGTAGCGCTGCAGCACCTGCTGGACCTGACGGGCAACCGCATAGTGCTCCTCGCCGACGACCA
Source organism: Bradyrhizobium sp. NDS-1 (assembly GCF_032918005.1). Lineage (NCBI taxonomy): Bacteria > Pseudomonadati > Pseudomonadota > Alphaproteobacteria > Hyphomicrobiales > Nitrobacteraceae > Bradyrhizobium > Bradyrhizobium sp. NDS-1. The sequence continues at coordinate 418,301 of NZ_CP136628.1, read as the reverse complement.
GCGGGGAGAGCATGCGCGAGGTCGAGTCGAGCGGATCCACCGCGGGGTAGATGCCCTTTTCGGCGATCGAGCGCGACAGCGTGGTGGTCGCGTCAAGATGCGCGAACGAGGTCGCGGGCGCCGGGTCGGTCAAGTCGTCGGCCGGAACGTAGATGGCCTGCACCGAGGTGATCGAACCCTTCTGCGTGGTGGTGATGCGCTCCTGCAGCGCGCCCATGTCGGTCGCGAGCGTCGGCTGATAACCCACCGCCGACGGAATACGGCCGAGCAGCGCCGACACTTCCGAGCCGGCCTGGGTGAAGCGGAAGATGTTGTCGACGAAGAACAGCACGTCCTGGCCCTTGTCGCGGAAGTCTTCCGCGATGGTCAGACCCGTGAGCGCGACGCGGGCGCGGGCGCCCGGCGGCTCGTTCATCTGGCCGAACACCAGCGCGCACTTCGACTTCACGCTCGGATCCGGATTCTTCGGATCGGCGTTGACCTTGGATTCGATGAACTCGTGATAGAGGTCGTTGCCCTCGCGGGTGCGCTCGCCGACGCCGGCGAACACGGAGTAACCGCCGTGCGCCTTCGCGACGTTGTTGATCAGCTCCTGAATCAGCACGGTCTTGCCGACGCCGGCGCCGCCGAACAGGCCGATCTTGCCGCCCTTCGCATACGGAGCCAGGAGATCGACGACCTTGATGCCGGTGACGAGAATTTCAGCTTCGGTCGACTGGTCGGTGTAGCTCGGCGCGTCCTGGTGGATCGGGCGCAGCGCTTCGGACTTGACCGGGCCGGCTTCGTCGATCGGCTCGCCGATGACGTTGATGATGCGGCCGAGCGTGCCTTCGCCGACGGGAACGCGGATCGGCTGGCCGGTGTCGGTCACTTCCTGGCCGCGCACCAGACCTTCGGTCACGTCCATCGCGATCGTGCGCACGGTGGACTCACCGAGATGCTGCGCAACCTCCAGCACGAGGCGGATGTTGCCGTTCTTGGTTTCCAGCGAATTGAGAATGGCCGGGAGGTGACCGCCGTCGAACTGAACGTCGACGACGGCGCCCATCACCTGGGTGACGCGACCGACCTGGTTAGCTGCTGTAGCCATGAAGCTCTCCTTCGAAATTCTTTACTTGAACGACCGTCGTTGGTTCGTGCGTCAGACCGCCTCGGCGCCGGAGATGATCTCGATCAGCTCCTTGGTGATCTGGGCTTGACGGGTTCGGTTGTAGATCTGGGTTTGCTTGCGGATCATTTCGCCGGCGTTGCGGGTGGCGTTGTCCATCGAGCTCATCTGCGCGCCGTAGAACGAGGCGTTGTTCTCCAGCAGCGCGCGGAAGATCTGCACCGCGATGTTGCGCGGCAACAGGCCCGACAGGAGTTCGTCCTCCTCCGGCTCATATTCGTAGGACGTCGACGGCGCGTTCGCCGCCTTCTCTTCCACGACCAGCGGAATGATCTGCTGCGCAGTCGGGATCTGGGCGATCACCGACTTGAACTGCGCGTAGAACAGCGTGCAGACGTCGAACTCGCCGTTCTCGAAACGGGCCAGCACCTTCCTGGCGATGTCCTCGGCGTTGACGAAGCCGAGCTGACGAACGCTGCGCAGGTCGAGATGCTCGACGATCTGCTTGTCGAACAGGCGGCGGAGCTGCTCATAGCCCTTGCGGCCGACGCAGAAGAATTTGACCTCCTTGCCCTGCGCCATCAGCGACTGGGCGCGATCGCGCGCAAGACGCACGATCGAGGAATTGAAGGCACCGGACAGGCCGCGCTCGCCGGTGCAGACCAGCAGCAGGTGGACCTGGTCCTTGCCGGTGCCGGCAAGCAGTGCCGGCGCGCCGGGCGAACCGGCGGCAGCGGCGGCAATGTTGGAGATCACCGCGCTCATCTTGTCGGCGTAGGGACGTGCAGCCTCGGCCGCCTGCTGGGCACGGCGCAACCTGGACGCAGCGACCATCTGCATGGCCTTGGTGATCTTTTGCGTCGCCTTGGTGGAGGCGATGCGCACGCGCATGTCTTTAAGTGACGCCATTCTTCGTTCACCCCGGCGATCAGCCTGTGGCTGGACCGCGACCCTGTCTTGTCGTCATGCCCGGGCTCGTCCCGGGCATCCAATTCTTCGTCTCCACGCGATGGTGCGTCGACGGCCGGGACTTCAGTTGCGAAGACGCGCTTCGCGCTTTAGCCCGGCCACGACGGCCTATTTACGCGAAGCTCTTCGCAAAACCTTCGACAACCGACTTCAGCTTGGCAGCGGTGTCGTCGGTGAGGTCGCGGGTGTCACGGATCGAATTGAGGATATCGACGTGCTTGCCGCGCAGCAACGAGAGCAGACCGTCCTCGAACGCGCGCACCTTGCTGACCGGGAGCGGATCGAGATAGCCGTTGGTGCCGGCCCAGATCACGCAGACCTGCTCTTCCATCTTCAGCGGCGAGAACTGCGGCTGCTTCAGGAGCTCGGTCAGGCGCGAGCCGCGGTTCAGCAGGCGCTGGGTCGAGGCGTCGAGGTCGGAGCCGAACTGCGCGAACGCCGCCATTTCGCGGTACTGCGCGAGCTCGCCCTTGATCTTGCCGGCGACCTTCTTGGTGGCCTTTGTCTGCGCCGACGATCCGACGCGCGACACCGACAGACCGACGTTCACCGCGGGACGGATGCCCTGGAAGAACAGGTCGGTTTCCAGGAAGATCTGACCGTCGGTGATCGAGATGACGTTGGTCGGAATGTAAGCCGACACGTCGTTGGCCTGGGTTTCGATGACCGGCAGCGCCGTCAGCGAGCCCGAGCCCTGGTCCTTGTTCAGCTTCGCCGCGCGCTCGAGCAGGCGGGAGTGCAGATAGAACACGTCGCCCGGATAGGCTTCGCGGCCCGGCGGGCGGCGCAGCAGCAGCGACATCTGGCGGTAGGCGACGGCCTGCTTGGACAGATCGTCATAGATGATGACGGCGTGCATGCCGTTGTCGCGGAAATACTCGCCCATGGTGCAGCCGGTGAACGGCGCGATGTACTGCATGGGCGCCGGATCCGAGGCCGTGGCGGCGACGACGATCGAGTATTCCAGTGCGCCCTGCTCTTCCAGCACCTTCACGAACTGGGCGACGGTCGAACGCTTCTGGCCGACTGCGACGTACACGCAGTACAACTTGATGTTCTCGTCGGGCTGCGCGTTGAGCGGCTTCTGGTTCAGGATGGTGTCGAGCGCGATCGCGGTCTTGCCGGTCTGGCGATCGCCGATGATCAGTTCGCGCTGGCCGCGGCCGATCGGGATCAGGGCGTCGATCGCCTTGAGGCCGGTCGCCATCGGCTCGTTCACCGACTTGCGCGGGATGATGCCGGGCGCCTTGACGTCGACGCGCATGCGCTTGTCGGCCTGGATCGGGCCCTTGCCGTCGATCGGGTTGCCGAGTCCGTCGACGACGCGGCCGAGCAGGCCCTTGCCGACCGGTGCGTCCACGATGGCGCGGGTGCGCTTGACGGTCTGGCCTTCCTTGATCTCACGGTCGGCGCCGAAAATAACGACGCCGACGTTGTCGGTTTCGAGGTTCAGCGCCATGCCGCGGGTGCCGTTCTCGAACTCGACCATTTCGCCGGCCTGGACGTTGTCCAGACCATAGACGCGAGCGATACCGTCGCCGACGGACAGCACCTGTCCGACTTCGGAGACTTCAGCTTCCTGGCCGAAATTCTTGATCTGGTCCTTGAGGATCGCGGAAATTTCCGCGGCGCGGATGTCCATCAGCCTGCCTCTTTCATCGCGTGCTTGATCGAATTGAGTTTGGTGCGAAGCGAACTATCGATCATGCGGCTGCCGAGCTTGACGACGAGGCCACCGATGATCGAGGGATCGACATTCACGTTGAGCGCGACGTCCTTGCCGGTCACCGACTTCAGGGCAACCTTGAGGGCGTCGAGATTCTTGTCCGAAAGCGTTTCCGCCACGGTGACGTCAGCCGTCACCTCGCCCTTGAACCGGGCGACCAGGGCGCGGTAGCCGCGGATGACGTCGGCCACCACGAACAGGCGGCGATTGGCGGTCAGGACTTTCAGGAAATTGGCGGAGATGCCGGCGATCCCGGCCTTGGCCAGGACGGCCGACAGGGCCTTGGACTGGGCATCGGCCGCGAAAACCGGGCTGCGGACGAGGCGCTTCAGATCGGCGCTCTCGTTCAGCATGGCCTCGAATTTCTCGAGATCGGCTTTGACCTCGTCGACCACTTTCTGGTCGCGGGCCAGTTCAAACAAGGCCGTTGCATAACGACCGGACACACCTGAAACGGACGTATCTTCTGCAGCCACAGACGCGCTCTTTTTGCTGTCAAACTCGCAAGGGAAAAACCGTCGCCACGAAGCGGCGCCAAGCGATCCAAGCCCTTGGAATTCAAGCGGGACTTCGATTTTCGACCAGCACGGGACGTGCCGGGCTCGTTAAAATCGCGGCTTTGCTAACATAGCAGGCGCGCAGGTGCAACATGACGCCAAATTAAAGGCACGAGGTTCTGTCGCCAGTTCGTCGCACGCTGCCACACATCGATCGGTGCAAGGACCTCCGATCAATAAGGCAAGCCCTAGTCAATCAAGGACTGGTGGCGACCTGCAAGGACCGGTGGCGAGCTGCCGCCACGGAATTGTCACGAAGCCTCGCCGCGAGCCTCCTCGTTGGTTCCTGCCCTCAGCGCATAGCGGCCATGAACACGGATCGCTGAGGCGAGATTCTGGCGTCCTCCGTTTCACTCGCCGATTACTTACCCAATTCTAAACGCTGAAGGCGATGACTTCGTTTTACAGTATTCGTGTGTAATCGAGAGGTTAACAAATCGTTAAAGGCGAAGATTACGGAACATCAGATGAATATCCGGTGGCGGTAACAAGATATTTCATGACGACACACAATGGATTTACTGCCCAATTCACGCCTCATTAGGAATCGAAACGCCAATTCGCTCACAAACTGATGGGGGCTCCACTAGCCACATATGTGGCAATACTAGCTTAGGGACCACTAAATGCTGTCTTTGAAGACGCTGGGCTCTGTCACCCGGCCGCGTACGGCGATTGCTTTCGTTGCCGCAACTCTCCTCATCGGTGGAACTGCCACCGAAGCTTCCGCCAAATCCCGGCATCACCGGCATCATCATCATCACCGCCACCACGCCCAGACCGACACCAACGCGACCGCCGATTGGCGCAACGCCAATGCGTCGATGACGCCGACCTCCGGCACCGGCCGCAGCTTCTCCGGCGTCGCGTCCTTTTACGGCAACGAGTCCGGCAGCAAGACCGCCTCGGGCCAGCGCTTCAACCAGAACGCCATGACCGCGGCGCACCGTTCGCTGCCGTTCGGCACCAAGCTGCGCGTCACCCATGGCGGCCAGAGCGTCGTCGTCACCATCAATGACCGCGGCCCCTTCATTCGCGGCCGCGTGCTCGATCTCTCCACGGGTGCTGCCCGCGCCATCGGCCTCACCGGTCGCGGCGTCGGCCGCGTCACCGCGGAAGTCGTCTCCTAAGGCGCGATGGCGCCTCAGATCACGCGCGCAGTTTTCATCAGTTTGATGCGTGCATGAAACAAGCCCGCGGTCTTGGGGGACCGCGGGCTTTTTTACGTGCTGTCGTGTCCCGGACGAGCTGCAACGCGCAAGCGTTGCGGCGCAGAGCCGGGACCCAGGAGCCCCGAACTCCGCTGCGACATGGGCCCCGGCTCTGCAGCGCACCGTCCAAGGGACGCTGCGCTGCGTCCGGGGCACGCAACCATTTCCTACAGAAAACTCTGCGGATCGACGTCGACTTCGAGCTTCTGATTGCCCGTCGGCTTTGGGCAGACGGCGAGCCAGTTGCGTAAATAGTCCGACAGATCGAAGCCGCGCGCCGATTTCACCAGGATGCGGAATCGGTAGCGGCCCTTGATCACGGCGAGCGGCGCCTCCGCCGGCCCGAGCACCACGACGCGCTCGTCACGCGGCGCGAGCGCGACGAGACGCCGGCCAAGGCCTTCGGCGCTCGGGCGATCGCCGGCGGAGATGATGAGGCTCGCGAGCCGGCCGAACGGCGGATAGAGCGTCTTCTCGCGCAGCTCGATCTCGCTGTCGTAGAAGGCCTCCCGGTCGCAGGCGATCAGCGCTTTCATCACGGGATGGTCGGGCTGGTGGGTCTGGAGATAGCCGACGCCGCGGCCCTGCTCGCGTCCGGCGCGGCCGATCACCTGGTTGAGCAATTGCCAGGTGCGCTCCGCCGCGCGCGGGTCGCCGTTGCTGAGACCGAGATCCGCATCGACCACGCCGACCAGATTGAGCCGCGGGAAGTTGTGGCCCTTGGCGACGAGCTGCGTTCCGATGATGATGTCGACGCGCCCCTCCGCGATCTCGGCGAGCTCGCTCCGCATCGTCTCGATCGAGGTAATGAGATCGCTCGACAGCACCATGGTGCGCGCCTCCGGAAACAGCGCCGCCGCCTCCTCCTGCAAGCGCTCGACGCCGGGCCCGACGGCAACCAGCGATTCCTCCGCCGAACAGTTCGGGCAGAGATGCGGGCGCGGCATCGAGAAGCCGCAATGATGACAAACCAGGCGCTGACGGAAGCGATGATCGACCAGCCAGGCATCGCAGATGGTGCAGGCGAAGCGATGACCGCAAGCACGGCACAGGGTCAGCGGCGCATAGCCGCGGCGATTGAGGAACAGCAGCGCCTGCTCGCGCCTTTCGATCGCACCTCTGATCTCCCCGGCGAGCCGCGGCGAGATGAAGCGGCCGCGCGCGGGCGGCTCGCGGCGCATGTCGATGGCTTCGATATGCGGCATGTGCTGGCCGCCGAAGCGCGAAGGCAGCGCGATGCGCTGATAGCGGTTCTTGCGCGCATTGACCTCGGATTCGACCGAGGGCGTCGCCGACGCCAGCACGACCGGGATCTTGGCGATATGCGCGCGCACCACCGCCATGTCCCGGGCGTGATAATGCACGCCCTCGTCCTGCTTGTAGGCCTGGTCGTGCTCTTCATCGACGACGATGAGGCCGAGATCGGCGTAGGGCAGGAACAGCGCCGAGCGCGCGCCGACCACGACCGGCGCGGTGCCCCCTGAGATCGCCGCCCAATTGCGCGCGCGGGTGCGCGGAGTGAGCTCGGAGTGCCATTCGATCGGCCGCACGCCGAAACGCTGCGCGAAGCGGTCGAGGAACTGGCCGGTGAGCGCGATCTCCGGCATCAGGATCAGCGATTGCCTGCCGCGGCGGATCGTTTCAGCAACGGCCTCGAAATACACCTCGGTCTTGCCCGAGCCGGTGACGCCGTCGAGCAGCGCGACGTGAAAGGTGCCGTTGGCCGCGAGCGCACGCATTGCATCCACGCCGGCACGCTGCAGCGGCGAGAAATCCGGCCGGCCGAAGTCCGGATCGGGCACGGGCGGTGGCGCCGGCGGCGGCATCGGTTCGACCGTGAGCGTGCCTTCATCGACGAGGCCATCGATCACGCCGGCCGACACACCTGCCGCCTTGGCGGCCTCCGACTTGCCGTGCAGCAGCCGGTCCGACAACACCTCGATCACGCGCGCCCGTGCCGGCGTCAGCCGTCGCGGCGGATCGCCGACTAGGCGCACGCCGGGGCGGACCCGCTCGGGGCCGAGATTTTCGCCCATCCGCAGGCACATGCGCAGCACCATGCCGCGCGGGCTCAGCGTGTAATTGGCGACCCAGTCGACCACCGACCGCAGCTCGGGCTTGAGCGGCGGAATGTCGAGCTTCTCGCTGACCTCCTTGAGACGGTTGTGCAGGCGCGGATCGGGATTGGCGTTTTCCCCCCAGACCACCGCGAGCACCTCGCGCGGCCCGAGCGGTACACCGACGAGATCGCCGGCCTTCAGCTCCATGCCGCGCGGCACCTTGTAGGAATAGGTCTGGTCGAGCGCGACCGGCACCAGCACGTCGACCATGCCGGTCGCGTTGGTGGGGGCGGTCGTGCTGCGCAAGGAATGATCCATGAACGGAGAATCGGAACCCGGGGCTTCAAGGCTAGCGCCCTGGGGCGGCCTTAGCGAACGATAAACGAGTGTGATGCGATATACTGTCGGGAATCACCACGTCCAGAGCGCATGAGCAAAGCGGCCGCCCCACAGATCGAGCTCGCCAGCGCCGATCCCTCGATCGCGCAGGAGATGACGCGCTGGCTGTCGCATCTCGGCGCCGAGCGGCGGCTGTCGCCGAAGACGCTGGAAGCCTATGGCCGCGACTTGCGGCAATGCCTGGATTTCCTCTGTGCTTACTGGGGCGAGCGCGTCACGCTGGAGCGCTTCGCCGCGCTGGAAGCAACCGACGTGCGCGCCTTCATGGCGATGCGCCGCGCCGACGACATTGCCGGCCGCTCGCTGATGCGCGCGCTTGCGGGCCTGCGCTCGTTCGGCCGCTTTCTCGAGCGCGAAGGCAAGGGCAAGGTCGGCGCGCTCTCTGCCATTCGCGCGCCGAAAGTCGCCAAGAGCCTGCCAAAGCCGCTGCCGATGGCATCCGCCAAGCGTCTTGCCGATGCCGACGAGCGCGCCGGCGAGGATCGCGAGACCTGGATTCTGGCGCGTGATGCCGCGGTGATGGCGCTCTTGTACGGATCGGGCCTGCGCATCTCCGAAGCGTTGGGGTTGAAGCGCCGCGAGGTGCCGCGCCCGGGCGAAGGCGACGTGCTCGTTGTCACGGGCAAAGGCAACAAGACCCGCATGGTCCCGGTGCTGCAGAACGTGCTGGAACTGGTACAGGAATACGTCGCGATGTGCCCCTATCCGCTGCCTGCCGAAGGTCCGATCTTCGTTGGCGCACGCGGCGGCCCCTTGAGCCCGCGCATCATCCAGCTCGCGATGGAACGGCTGCGGGGTGCGCTCGGCCTGCCCGACAGCGCCACGCCGCACGCGCTCCGGCATTCCTTCGCCACGCATTTGCTCTCGCGCGGCGGGGACTTGCGCGCCATCCAGGAACTGCTCGGCCATTCCTCGCTCTCGACCACGCAGATCTATACCGGCATCGATTCCGAGCGCCTGCTGGAAGTCTATGCCAGCGCGCATCCGCGGCGCTGAGGCTGCGAACCTGTCGGCCATGCGCAGCGCAGCGGCAGACAGACCGTTGACGGCCGGCGGAATGGAGCGGATTTCGGTTTACGCGCGTAGGTGGATGGTACAAAAGACCTATAGGCGGCCCGTGTAACCCGCGACTATCGTCTACGGTATGTGGAAAATGAACAAGATTTCTTCGGGAATGACTGTGGCGGCGCTGGCCGGAATCGCCGTGCTGATGCCGACCAGTGCCTATGCCTATCTGGATCCGGGGAGCGGCGCCTTCGCCGTGCAAGCGCTGCTTGCCGCCATCGCCGGCGGCCTGATCGCCATTCGCGCTTACGGAAAGCGGGTGATGGGCTTCTTCCGGCGCCCGAAATCGTCGCCGGACGTCGCCACCAACAGATCGATACCGGACCGCGATGCGTGATCCCGGATCGTTCCGCGATCCCTCGGGCTACGTCTTCACCCATGCAGGCCGAATCTTTCGCGCGGTCGACGACGACGCCTATCGCAACTTCCTGCTGCTGAAATCGTCGGGCGCCTACGAGGCGCTGATCGATAGAGGATGGATCGTCGCCGCGGAGGATGCAGGCTCCGACGAAGCGACGCAGACTCTGATTCATGCCGAATCGGGTCGACGGAAAGTTCTGGAGCATCCAAGGCTCCCGTTCATCTCCTACCCGTATGAATGGCCGTTCGAGCTGCTCAAGCGCGCCGCCCTGCTCCATCTCGATGTCCATCTGCTCGCGCTCGACTACGGCCTGACGCTGTCGGATGCGACCGCGTACAATATTCAGTTCATCGGAATCCGACCGGTCTTCATCGACATTTCCTCGTTCGTGCCGTACCGCAACGGCGACTATTGGGACGGCCACCGGCAATTCGTCGAGCAGTTCGTGAATCCCTTGCTGATGCGCGCCCTGCTCGGTGTCGCGCACAACGCCTGGTACCGCGGCGCGCTGGAGGGCATTCCGACCGCCGACATGGCGGCGCTGGTCGGATGGCCCAAACGGTGGTTCTCCCCGGACATCCTGACCAACATCACGCTTCCGGACCGCTTTCAGCGACGGGCGCGCCGCGCACCGGATCAGCCCTCGCGCGCGCCAAAGCCGCTCCCCGTCGCCGCGCTTCAGATGATGTTGCGCCGCTTGCGGCGCTGGATCTCCAATCTCGCGCCGAAAGACGCCGGACCGACCGAATGGCAGCAATATGAGCGCGGCAATCTTTCATATTCCGACACCGAGGAAAGCAGGAAGGAAGAGTTCGTCAGCCGCTTTGCACAGAACATTACCTTGGCCTGCGCGTGGGACATCGGATGCAACACCGGTCGATATTCGCAAGCGCTTCTGCAAAACCGGGTCCGGTCCGTGATCGGGTTCGACGCCGATCTCAACGCGCTCGACATTGCGGTGGCGCGCGCGACCGCGGACAATCTGGACTTTCTCCCGCTGTTCAGCGATGCGGCAAATCCAAGCCCCGGTCAGGGCTGGGCGGAGACCGAGCGTTCAGGGCTGCATTCGCGCAGCAACGCTGACGCCGTCATCGCGCTCGCGATCGTGCACCATCTCGCCATCGGCCGGAACATTCCGCTGCCGTCGGTGCTGGATTGGCTCGTCGGACTGGCGCCACGCGGCGTGATCGAGTTCGTTCCGAAGTCCGACCCGATGATCCAGCGCATGCTGCGATTGAGGCGCGACGTTTTCGATGGCTATGACGGCGACCAATTCGAGCGCGCGTTGACCCGCCATGCAACGATCGTGCGGCGGCTCGAGCTCACCCCGGGTGGCCGCACCCTGTATGAATTTACAAGACATGCCGGTCGAGACTGAAATGCCGCTCCGATCCAACGACAGATTCGTCCTCCTCCGCGCGGTCGCATCGGCCGTGCTTCTGTCCACGATGGCCCTGCTCAATTTCTACGCGGCAAACATGAGCGTGCTGGCGAACCCGTCGCGTGTTCTGCAATACGCGGCCGGCATCGTGGCGATCGCCGCAGTCCTCTCGGTGTGCCTCGCATTGCTGCTGCGCAAGGTCCCGCCATGGCGCATCGTTCTTGCGGTCGGGCTGACGATCTTCGTCTTCTTCGCCTATCGCGTCGAGCTGGTCGAATACGAGATGAAGGGCCGCTTCGGCGACTGGGCCGCGATTGCCTGGACCATGATGGCCGTCGCCACCGGCATCGGCGCCCTGATCGTCATCCGCCATCCGGCACTCGTGACAATCGCACTGGTGGCGTCGTTGGCGTTTGCCGCCCAGCCCGTCACCCGCATCGCGACCGCGCTTGTGAAGGAGCAGCGCGCGCCGCGCCCGGTCCCGGACGCCGGCGAACCTGCGATGAAGCTCACGATGTCTCCCAACATCTATTGGATCGTGCTCGACGCCTATCCAAGGCAGGACGTCCTCAAGGAAGATTTTTCATTCGACAACAGCGGCTTCCTCGCGTCGCTCGGCGCAAAGGACTTTACGGTATTTCGCAACGCGCGCTCGAATTTTCAGGCGACGGCCAATTCGATATCGAGCACGGCCAACGCCGACTATACCGTCGATGGCGAAGGCAAGGACCTCAAGGCTTTCCCGGTGCAGCGGCTGTATCCGATCGTGCGAGGCAAGAACCGGACGGTGGCCCGGCTCACCTCGGCCGGATACAGCTATGTCCACTTCGAAAACGGCTATGACAACCTGACCAAATGCGCGTTCGACGCGCCGCGATGCCTGCGCGGAAACGTCGGACTGGACGAAACGGACGTCGCCATCCTCTCCAACACACCGGTCGTCGACTTGATCATCGGTCGGCGGCAATCGCCGTTTGCGTGGGGCGGCGTGGATGACCTGACCCATCTGCTGAATGAGGTCCAGGCGACTCCATCGCCGTTCTTCCTGTACGCGCACATCCTGGTGCCGCATGTACCGTTCCGCTTCACGGCGGACTGCGGTTTGCGCCCGGCCGCCCCGGACCTCCAGCGCTGGGACCCCGCGAGCCGCCCGGCCTTCCTCGACCAGCTCCGCTGCACCAACGCGCAGGCGCTGACGCTTGTCGACAAGATCGTGTCGTCAGATCCGGGCGCACTGATCATCCTGCAGTCGGATCATGGCACGGACTTCCGCGGCCAGACCAAGCGTTCGCCCTCGACCTGGTCGGATGCCGATCTCCACGAACGATTCGGCGTTCTGGATGCTATACGGCTGCCGAAGCAATGCCGCGCGGCCGCTCCGGACGACATCACCTTGATCGACACCTTTCCGCTGGTCTTTGCCTGCCTGACCGGCAGCGCGTTCGAACCGCGTCATCCGCGCTTCTTCGTCACGCCGTATGACGACATGCCCGACTTCGGGGATGCGGTCGAATTTCCGGCGGAGCGGGTGCGGTGAACGATCGACGTGTCGCTCGCGCGCCTGCCCAGCAGGCTCCGCAGCCGACAGACTGACACACTCTCGTCATAGCTCTCGTGCCTCTTGCGCGGCGCACGCGGTTCGGTCATTCGTTGCGGAACCGAGGCAGGAGAGATTTATGGGCGCACATGAAAGCATGGAGCATGCCGAGCACGCCGAACACGCGTCCGGCTCGAACAAGAAGATCGCGCTCCTGATCGCCGTTCTGGCGCTTTTCCTGGCGATCTCGGAGACGCTGGGCAAAGGCGCCCAGACCGAATCGATCAGCAAGAATGTCGAGGCATCCAATCTCTGGGCGTTCTTCCAGGCCAAGAGCATCCGCCGCACCGTGGTGATCACGGCGGCCGAGCAAGGCAAGCTGACGCTGGGCTCGCTGGCCGACGATGCGGCCATGAAGCCGACCGTGCAGAAGCAGATCGACGATTGGACCAAGACCGCGCAGCGCTATCGCTCCGAGCCCGAGACCGGCGAAGGTACCGAGCAACTCGCGGAGAAAGCCAAGCACGCCGAGCACGCCCGCGACGAGGCGACCGCGAAATACCACCATTTCGAATTGGCCTCGGCCGCGTTCCAGATCGGCATCGTGCTGGCGTCGGCGACGATCATCACCGGCATGCTCGTGCTCGCCTATGTCAGCGGTGCGCTGACGATCGCCGGCCTCCTCATGACCGCGCTCGGCCTGTGGTGGCCGCATCTGCTGCATCTGCATTGAGGGATTCGGGCGCTGCTGCGCACGCTTGAAACCACACAGACAGTGTCATGCCCCGGCTTGACCGGGGCATCCAGTACTCCACGGCACCTCGGTTCTAGCTCGCCGTCTCTGGAATTCTGGATTGCCCGCCTTCGCGGGCAATGACAGCGAGTATGTACAAGCGGCGGGACTACCGCGCCTGGTGCACGCTCTTCCTGAACCGCTGGATCATACGCAGCGTGCGTGACGACCAGCCCTCGCCATCGCCGGCGATCAGCTCGCGAATGCGCTGCTTGATCGGGTTGACAAGCTCCGCCGCCTTGGCGCGCACCTTCAGCACGAGATCGTAGATCCGCTCGAACCAGCGCATCTCCAGGAGCTTGGCGCGCGTCACGTCGAACACGAAGGCGGTGACGCCGACGCCGACCAACTTGCCGAATACGATCGTGAAGAACGCGCTGATCCAGTATTCGTGCGCGAGCAGCCACAGGCCGACCAGCTTGAGCGGAAACAGCGGAATGACGGGGACCGCGAACACGAGCAGCGTCATCGCCGGCGACAGCGCATCGACGCGATCCGTCAGCCACTGCTTGAAGCGCGCCAGCGGAACGGCCGCCACAATCCGCGCGACGATCGGCTCGAGATGGTCCCACAGCCAGGCTTCGATCAGGAAGACGATCGCAAGCAGGACCCAGACCGGTTGAAGAAGGCGGCGCAGCATGTGTTTCCCGCCCGTTTCGGTTCCTGGGCGCGTGGCTACATATGGATGGCCCGCTTGCCCACTGCAAGCGCGGCCTCCTTGACGGCTTCCGAGCGGGTCGGATGGGCGTGGCAGGTGCGCGCGAGATCTTCCGCGCTGCCGCCAAACTCCATCAGAACGGCCGCCTCATGGATCATCTCGCCGGCCTCAATGCCGATGATGTGCACGCCGAGCACACGATCGGTCTTCGCATCCGCGAGAATCTTCACGAAGCCGTCGGTGGTCTGATTGACCTTGGAGCGGCCATTGGCGGTGAAGGGAAATTTTCCGACCGTATAAGCCACGCCCGCCTGCTTCAGCTCCTCCTCGGTCTTGCCGACGGAGGACACTTCCGGCGTCGTATACACGACGCCCGGGATCACGTCGTAGTTCACGTGGCCGGCCTGGCCTGCGATGATCTCCGCGACCGCAACGCCCTCGTCCTCGGCCTTGTGCGCAAGCATCGGGCCTGCAACGACGTCGCCGATGGCATAGACGCCCTTCAGGCTGGTGGCGAAATGCGGATCGATCTGGACGCGGCCGCGGGGATCGAGCGCAACGCCGGCCTCCTTCAGGCCGAGCGCGTCGGTGTAGGGCACGCGGCCGATGCAGACCAGCACGACGTCGGCTTCCAGCGTCTCGGCGGCGCCGCCGGCGGCGGGCTCGATCGTCGCCTTCAGCGTCTTGCCGGAGCTGTCGACCGCGGTGACCTTGGCGCCGAGCTTGAACGCAAAGCCCTGTTTTTCCAGGATGCGCTGGAATTGCTTGGCGATCTCGCCGTCCATGCCGGGCAGGATACGGTCGAGGAATTCGACGACGACGACTTCGGCACCGAGACGATGCCAGACCGAGCCGAGCTCGAGGCCGATCACGCCGGCGCCGACGATCAGCAGCTTGCCGGGGACCTTGTCCAGCGACAACGCGCCGGTCGAGGACACGATGCGCTTCTCGTCGATCTCGATGCCCTTCAGACGCGCGATGTCCGAGCCGGTGGCGATCACGATGTTCTTGGTCTCGACAACTTGCGACTTGCCGTCGGCGGAGACTTCCACCTTGCCGGTCCCCAGGATCTTGCCGGTGCCCTTGAGCACGTCGATCTTGTTCTTCTTCATCAGGAACTCGACGCCCTTGACGTTGCCGTCGATGCCCTGCTGCTTGAAGTTCATCATCGCGGGGAGATCGAGCTTCGGCGACGACACCGATATGCCCATCTTGGCGAAGGAGTGCCCGGCTTCCTCGAACATCTCGGAGGCGTGCAGCAGCGCCTTCGACGGCATGCAGCCGACATTGAGGCAGGTGCCGCCGAGGGTGGCGTTCTTTTCGACCACGGCGACCTTCATGCCGAGCTGGGCTGCGCGCACCGCGCAGACATAACCGCCAGGTCCGGTGCCGATGACGACGAGATCGTAGGTAGCCATGAGAGGAAGTCCCGTGAGTTTAGCGTGATGGGATGCGTCAGCGTCCGCGCGGCGCGTCAGCGTCCGCCGGACACATCGAGAGTGGCTGCGGTGACGTAGGAGGCCTCGTCCGACATCAGCCAGACGATGGCGTTGGCGATTTCATCGGCGGTGCCGACGCGCTTCATCGGCACCATGTGGGCCAGACGATGATGCCGGTCGGGCTCGCCGCCGGAGGCGTGAATTTCGGTATCGATCAGGCCGGGGCGAATGCCCGCGACACGAATGCCTTCGCCGGCGACCTCGTAGCCGAGGCCGGTGGTGAAGGAATCGATCGCGCCTTTAGAAGCGGCATAATCGACATAGGTGTTGGGCGCGCCGAGCTTGGCCGCCACCGACGACAGATTGACGATGACGCCGCCCTTGCCGCCATGCCTGGTCGACATCCGCTTCACAGCCTCGCGCGCGCAAAGGATCGAGCCGGTGACGTTGACCGCCATCACGCGCTGGATGCGCTCGGCCGACATCTCGTCGACGCGCACGCCGCTCGTGCCGACGATGCCGCCGTTGTTGACGAGGGCGCCGAGCGTGCCGAACTTGTCGGCTTCCTTGAAGAGGTCGACGATGTCGCGTTCCTCGGCGACATCGCACTTCACCGCGATGGCCTTGCCGTTGCTGGCCGCGATCTGCGCGACCACCTCGTCGGCGGCCCTCTTGTTGCTGGCGTAGCCAACCACGACCCGATAGCCGCGCGCGGCCGCGGCAATCGCGGTCGCCCGCCCGATGCCGCGGCTGCCGCCGGTGATGACAACGACCTTATCCGTCACGCGCGCCTCCATGGTTCGACATGCGCCGTCGCGAATGGCGGCGGCGCTCGCAGAGCATCAGGGATCAGAGATCGAGCACGAGGCGCGCCGGATCTTCCAGGCTCTCCTTGACCCGAACCAGGAAGGTGACGGCTTCCTTGCCGTCGATGACGCGGTGATCGTAGGACAGTGCCAGGTACATCATCGGGCGGACCTCGATCTTGCCGCCGACGACCATCGGCCGCTCCTGGATCTTGTGCATGCCGAGGATGCCGGACTGCGGCGCGTTCAGGATCGGGGTCGACATCAGCGAGCCGTAGATGCCACCATTGGTGATGGTGAAGGTGCCGCCCTGCATCTCGTCGATCTTGAGCTGGCCGTCACGGGCGCGGCGGCCGAAATCGGCGATGCCCTTCTCGATGTCGGCGATCGACTTGTGGTCGCAGTCGCGCACCACGGGCACGACGAGGCCCTTGTCGGTGCCGACGGCGACTCCGATGTGGTAATAGTTCTTGTAGATCAGATCGGTGCCGTCGATCTCGGCGTTGACGGCCGGGATGTCCTTCAGCGCCTGCACGACGGCCTTGGTGAAGAAGCCCATGAAGCCGAGCTTGCTGCCGTGCTTCTTCTCGAACGCATCCTTGTAGTGCGCGCGCAGTGCCATCACGTTGGTCATGTCGACCTCGTTGAAGGTCGTGAGCATGGCCGCGGTGTTCTGCACGTCCTTGAGGCGGCGCGCGATGGTCTGGCGCAGGCGGGTCATCTTGACGCGCTCTTCGCGGGCGGCGTCATCGGCCGGCGAGGGCGCGCGCACCTGCACGGCGGCGGCGGGCTGGTTGACCGGGGTCGGCGCGGAGGCCGCACGCTCGATCGCGGCGAGCATGTCGCCCTTGGTAACGCGGCCGTCCTTGCCGGAGCCCGGAACGGTCGAGGCATCGACGCCGCTCTCGGCCGACAGTTTCCGCACGGAAGGCGCGAGCGGGGCGTCGGCCGGCGGCGCCTTCGCAGCCGGAGCCGGTGCAGCAGCTGCTGCCGCGGGAGCGGCTGCAGCAGGCTTGGCCGGCGCAGCGGCCGGCTTGGCAGCGCCGACACCGTCGGTGATCTGGCCGAGTAGCGCGCCGACCGCGACGGTCGCGCCATCGGCGGCGATGATCTCGCTCAGCGTGCCGGCGGACGGCGCCGGGACTTCGATGGTGACCTTGTCGGTCTCGAGCTCCACCAAGGGCTCGTCGACGGCGACAGGATCGCCGGCCTTCTTGAACCAGCGGCCGATGGTGGCCTCGGTGACGGATTCGCCGAGCGTCGGCACACGAATTTCAGTCATGGTCTTTTGTCCTTAGGGATCGCCAATGCGGTCATAAGTGCGGATGCCATCGCCTGCGAAAAGCAAGCCATCCAGCAAACCGGGAGCTCGTACGGGGCACGGACGTCACGGCGTGTTGGATGCCCCGCTCCAGTGCGCTGGTTGCACACGAAGGCGGGGCCTGACGCAGTTCAAGAAATTCAGCTCAGTGCTTCGTCCAGGAACGCCTTCAACTGCGCCTGATGCTTGGACATCAGACCCGTGGCGGTCGCAGCGGAAGCGGCGCGGCCGACATAACGCGGACGCCGGCTCGCACCGTTCACCTGGTTCAGCACCCATTCCAGATAGGGCTCGATGAAGTGCCAGGCACCCATGTTGCGGGGCTCTTCCTGGCACCACACCACTTCGGCCTTCTTGAAGCGCGACAGCTCGGCCACCAGCGCCTTCAGCGGCACCGGATAGAGCTGCTCGACGCGCATCAGATAGATGTCGTCGATGCCGCGCTTCTCGCGCTCCTCGTAGAGGTCGTAATAGACCTTGCCGGAGCACAGCACGATGCGGCGGACCTTCTCGTCCGGAACGAGCTTGATGGGCTCGTTCGGCAGCATCTGGGCGTCATCATAGAGGATGCGGTGGAACGTCGTGCCCTTCGCCAGCTCCTCGAGACGCGAGACCGCCCGCTTGTGGCGCAGCAGCGATTTCGGCGTCATCATGATCAGCGGCTTGCGAATCTCGCGGTGGAGCTGCCGGCGCAACGCGTGGAAATAGTTCGCCGGCGTGGTCGGGTAGACCACCTGCATGTTGTCTTCGGCGCTCATCTGCAGGAAACGCTCCAGACGCGCCGAGGAATGCTCCGGTCCCTGGCCCTCATAGCCGTGCGGCAGGAGGCAGACGAGGCCGGACATGCGCAGCCATTTGCGCTCACCCGAAGAGATGAACTGGTCGAACACGACCTGCGCGCCGTTGGCGAAGTCGCCGAACTGGGCTTCCCACAGCGTCAGCGTGTTCGGCTCGGCGAGCGAGTAGCCGTATTCGAAGCCGAGCACGGCTTCTTCCGACAGCAGCGAGTTGATGACCTCGTAATGTCCCTGCTCGTTGCCGAGATGATTGAACGGCGTGTAGCGATTCTCGGTCTCCTGATCGATCAGGACCGAATGGCGCTGCGAGAAGGTGCCGCGCTCGGAATCCTGCCCGGACAGACGGACATGGTGGTTTTCCTGCAGCAACGTGCAGAACGCCAGCGCTTCGCCGGTTGCCCAGTCGATGCCGGCACCGGTGTCGATCGCCTTGGCGCGATTGTCGAGGAAGCGCTGGATGGTACGGTGGACGCGAAAACCATCCGGCACCTTGGTGATCTTGCGGCCGATGTCCTTCAGAACAGGCAGATCGACGCCGGTGACGCCGCGACGGGCGTCCTCTTCCTGATCGGCGATCTTGAAGCCGGACCACTTGCCGTCGAGCCAGTCGGCCTTGTTAGGCTTGTAGGAGGTGCCGGCCTCGAACTCGGCATCGAGCCGGGCGCGCCAGTCGGCCTTCAGCTTGTCGACCTCGCCCTCGGTGACCACGCCTTCGGCGATCAGGCGCTTGGAGTAGAGCGTCAGCGTCGAGGGATGGGCTGCGATCCGCTTGTACATCACAGGCTGGGTGAAAGCCGGCTCGTCGCCTTCGTTGTGGCCGTAGCGGCGATAGCACCACATGTCGATGACGACGGGCTTGTGGAATTTCTGCCGGAACTCGGTCGCGACCTTGGCCGCGAACACGACGGCTTCCGGATCGTCGCCGTTGACGTGGAAGATCGGCGCATCGATCATCTTCGCCACATCCGACGGATAGGGCGAGGAACGCGAGTAGCGCGGATAGGTGGTGAAGCCGATCTGGTTGTTGACGATGAAGTGCACGGATCCGCCGGTGCGGTAGCCCTTCAGGTCGGACAGGCCGAAACATTCCGCGACGACGCCCTGGCCGGCGAACGCTGCGTCGCCATGCATCAAGAGAGGCATCACCGAGATGCGCATGTCGGGCGGATCGCCGTGCTGATCCTGCTTGGCGCGCACCTTGCCGAGCACGACGGGATCGACGATCTCGAGATGCGAGGGGTTCGCGGTCAGCGACAGATGGATGCGATTGCCGTCGAACTCGCGGTCCGAGGACGCGCCGAGGTGATACTTGACGTCGCCGGAGCCTTCGACCGCGTCCGGGTTGGCCGAACCACCCTTGAACTCGTGGAACAGCGCGCGGTGCGCCTTGCCCATGACCTGCGTCAGCACGTTGAGGCGGCCGCGATGCGGCATGCCCAGCACGATTTCCTTCACGCCGAGATTGCCGCCGCGCTTGATGATCTGCTCGAGCGCGGGGATCAGGGCTTCGCCGCCGTCGAGGCCGAAGCGCTTGGTGCCGGTGAACTTGGTGTCGCAGAACTTTTCGAAGCCTTCGGCTTCGACCAGCTTCATCAGGATGGCTCTGCGACCTTCAGGGGTGAACGAGATCTCCTTGTCGGGTCCCTCGATGCGCTCCTGGATCCAGGCCTTCTGCGCGGCGTTGCTGATGTGCATGAACTCGACGCCGAGCGTCTGGCAGTAGGTGCGCTCGCAGATCGCGGTGATCTCGCGCAAGCTGCCGTATTCGAGGCCGAGCACGTGGTCGAGGAAGATCTTGCGGTCGAAATCGGCTTCGCTGAAGCCGTAAGTGCGCGGGTCGAGCTCTTCGCGGTTGCGCTGGGCTTCGATGCCGAGCGGATCGAGCTTGGCGTGGAAGTGACCACGCATGCGGTAGGAGCGGATCAGCATCAGGGCACGGACGGAGTCGCGCGTGGCCTGGAGCAGGTCGGCCGAGGAGATGTCGGCGCCCTTGGCTTGTGCCTTGGCGGCGATCTTGCCGCCGACCGCCTTCTCGACTTCAGCCCAATTACCGTCGAGGGCGGAGGTCAGGTCATCCTTCGGGGTCAGCGGCCAGTTGTCGCGCTCCCAGGACGGGCCCTCGGCGTTCTTCCGGACGTCGGCCGGCTGGTCGTTGAGGCTCTTGAAGAACTCCTGCCACTCGGCGTCGACCGAGGACGGGTCCTTCTCGTAGCGGGCGTAGATTTCGTCGATGTAGGTGGCGTTGGTGCCCTGCAAAAAGGAAGACAAGGCAAAGGCTGCGTTCGCGTCCTGGCGAGACATACTGGAGTTCCTGGCGATTTCGGTTCGCGCATATCAAACGGCGCTGACGCCGAGCTCCCCGGCAGAGGCTCGGCGCGACAGGCACCCTTTACCCTATTTGCTGCGAAACTTCGCCCGGAAAAGTACGAAGAAGTGAATTAGCTTTTCAACTTTTCGGCAAGCGTATGGCCGAGCCGCGCCGGCGAGGGTGACACTGTAATCCCTGCCGATTTCATCGCCTCGGTCTTGGAACCGGCATCGCCTTTGCCGCCCGAAATGATCGCGCCGGCATGGCCCA
Source organism: Bradyrhizobium sp. NDS-1 (assembly GCF_032918005.1). NCBI lineage: Bacteria > Pseudomonadati > Pseudomonadota > Alphaproteobacteria > Hyphomicrobiales > Nitrobacteraceae > Bradyrhizobium > Bradyrhizobium sp. NDS-1. The sequence goes on along the minus strand of NZ_CP136628.1, from coordinate 397,535 downwards.
TGCGGCGGCCGGGAGGCGCAGTGACGCCGGCGATGAAGCCGACCATCGGCTTCTTGCGGCCGCGCTTCGCCTCGTCCTTAAGGAACTGGGCGGCGTCCTCCTCGGCGGAACCGCCGATCTCGCCGATCATGATGATGGATTCGGTCTTGGGGTCGGCGAGCAGCATTTCCAGCACGTCGATGAACTCGGTTCCCTTGACCGGGTCGCCGCCGATGCCGACCGCGGTGGTCTGGCCGAGGCCTTCCTGGGAGGTCTGGAACACGGCTTCATAGGTCAGCGTGCCGGAGCGGGAGACGATGCCGACCGAGCCGGTCTTGAAGATGTTGGCGGGCATGATGCCGATCTTGCACTCGCCGGCGGTCATGACGCCCGGGCAGTTCGGCCCGATCAGGCGCGACTTGGAGCCGGCCAGTGAGCGCTTCACACGCACCATGTCGATGACGGGAATGCCCTCGGTGATGCAGACGATCAGCGGGATCTCGGCGTCGATGGCTTCGCAGATCGCGTCCGCCGCGCCCGGCGGCGGCACGTAGATCACCGACGCGTCGGCGCCGGTCTTCTCACGCGCATCGCGCACGGTGTCGAACACCGGCAGGCCCAGATGCGTCGAGCCGCCTTTGCCCGGCGAGGTGCCGCCGACCATCTTGGTGCCATAGGCGATCGCGGCCTCCGAGTGGAAGGTGCCGTTCTTGCCGGTGAAGCCCTGGCAGATGACCTTGGTGTTCTTGTCGATCAGGATGGACATGAGGTCTGCTTTCGCGAACTAACGAGTGAGAGGTCAGTGGATGCGGCGGTAGACGCCGGTGAGCACGTCGGCCCAGCCTTCCGCGTCCGGCGAGAACTGGATCTTCAACGAGTAGGAATCCTCATTGATGATTTCGTAGACGTGGCGCGCATTGCCGCGGAGCGAGCCGCGCACCAGCGTCAGGGTCTTGCCGACCCACCCGCCGGAAGCGGGCGAGGGTGGCGTGTAACCGAGCGAATCGTACCAGAACAGTTTGTAGGTCCGGTCGTCGCGATCGAAGGTGAAGATGCCGTGGGTGGCGAAGATCTGCTTGCCGTCGCGCATCTGGACGCTGTCCTGGATCAAGTAAAATCCATTGAGATCCATGCGCGCGACAGTGCGCGAGGTGGCCGGCCCGCCCGCATTCCAGCGCGACGGGAAAACCACCTCTTCGCCATCCCATTCGCCGGCGAACGCGGAAAGACGCGCGTGCTCGGCGAGCGGAGATGATGCGGCAAGATGGTCCTGGGCCATGGCCTTAGCCTCCCTTGACGGCCTTCACGATCTTCTGCGCGGCGTCGTCGAGATTGTCGGCCGGCACCACGTTCAGGCCGGACTCACGGATGATCTTCTTGCCGAGCTCGACATTGGTGCCTTCGAGGCGGACCACCAGCGGCACGCTGAGGCCGACTTCGCGCACGGCGGCCGTGACGCCCTCGGCGATCACGTCGCACTTCATGATGCCGCCGAAGATGTTGACGAGGATGCCCTTCACGTTGGGATCGGCGGTGATGATCTTGAAGGCGGCTGCGACCTTCTCCTTGCTGGCGCTGCCGCCGACGTCGAGGAAGTTGGCGGGCGACATGCCGTAGAGCTTGATGATGTCCATCGTCGCCATCGCAAGACCGGCGCCGTTGACCATGCAGCCGATATTGCCGTCGAGGGTGACGTAGTTGAGATCGTATTTCGACGCCTCGATTTCCTTGGCGTCTTCCTCGGTCAGATCGCGCAACGACACCGCGATCTCGGGATGGCGGAACAGGGCGTTGTCATCGAACGACACCTTGGCGTCGAGGACGCGGAGCTCGCCCTCCTTGGTGACGACGAGCGGATTGATCTCCAGCATCGACATGTCCTTGGCGACGAAGGCGGAGTAGAGCTGCGCGGTGAGCTTCTCGGCCTGCTTGGCAAGGTCGCCCGACAGGTTCAGCGCCTTCGCAACGGTGCGGCCGTGATGGCCCATGATGCCGGTGGCGGGATCGACCGAGAAAGTGACGATCTTCTCGGGCGTGTTGTGTGCGACGTCCTCGATGTTGACGCCGCCTTCGGTCGACACCACGAAGGAGACGCGCGAGGTCTCGCGGTCGACCAGGATCGAGAGGTAGAATTCCTTGTCGATGTTCGATCCGTCCTCGATGTAAAGACGGTTGACCTGCTTGCCGGCGGGACCGGTCTGCACGGTCACCAGCGTGGCGCCCAGCATCTGCTTGGCGAATTCGTTGACCTCTTCGACCGACTTGGCGATGCGGACGCCGCCCTTGTCCCCCGCGGACGCCTCCTTGAACTTGCCCTTGCCGCGCCCGCCGGCATGGATCTGGCTCTTCACCACCCAGACCGGGCCCGGAAGCTGTCTTGCGGCGGCGTCGGAGTCCGAGGCCTTGAGAACCGCTACGCCGCGCGAAATCGGAACGCCGAATTCATGCAGCAGCGCTTTGGCCTGATATTCATGGATATTCATATGGTCGCTCCCTGAACCCGCGGGCGGTGACCTCTTGGGCCCACCTCAGTCTTGTGGCTGGCATACCATATACCACAGGAACTGCAACCCGGATTCTTTGACATCGATCTCTGGACTGCCGAACCGGGACCTGTCCGGACAACCGGGCCCCGGAAATGAAACCGCCGAAGACCGGGTTTCGGTCTTCGGCGGGGATTGTTGCGCCTTAGCGACCGAGAAGATCGGGGGCGATCTTCTTGCAGGCGTCGACCAGACCCTGCACCGCGCCGACCGACTTGTCGAAGGCCTCGCGGTCCTTGCCGGCGAGTTCGATCTCGACGACGCGCTCGACGCCCTTGGAGCCGATCACCACGGGCACGCCGACATACATGTCCTTCACGCCGTATTCGCCGTTCAGGTACGCGGCCGAGGGCAGCACGCGCTTCTTGTCACGCAGATAGCTCTCGGCCATCGCGATCGCCGAGGCGGCCGGGGCGTAGAAGGCCGAGCCGGTCTTGAGCAGGTTGACGATCTCGGCGCCGCCGTTGCGGGTGCGGTCGACGATCTCGTCGAGACGCGCCTGCGAGGTCCAGCCCATCTTGACGAGGTCGGGCAGCGGGATCCCGGCGACGGTGGAATACTTCACCAGCGGCACCATGGTGTCGCCATGGCCGCCGAGCACGAAGGCGGTGACGTCCTCGACCGAGACGTTGAACTCGTCGGCGAGGAAGTAACGGAAGCGCGCCGAATCCAGCACGCCGGCCATGCCGACCACCTTCTTGTGCGGCAGGCCGGAAGCCTTCTGCAGCGCCCAGACCATCGCGTCGAGCGGGTTGGTGATGCAGATGACGAAGGCGTCGGGCGCGTACTTCTTGATGCCGGCGCCGACCTGCTCCATGACCTTGAGGTTGATGGAGAGGAGGTCGTCGCGGCTCATGCCAGGCTTGCGCGGCACGCCGGCGGTGACGATGCAGACCTTGGCATTGTCGAGCGCCTCGTAGGAATTGGCGCCGGTGTAATGCGCGTCAAAACCGTCGACCGGCGATGACTGCGCGATGTCGAGCGCCTTGCCCTGCGGCACGCCCTCGGCGATGTCGAACATCACGACGTCGCCCAGTTCTTTCAGGCCGATGAGGTGAGCCAGCGTTCCGCCGATCTGACCGGAGCCAATCAAAGCAATCTTGTCGCGCGCCATGTGAGCCTGTCCTTTAGACACGTAAGGAGGGGAAAACTGAGAGGGTGGTTATCCCTTTCGCCTCCCCCGTTCAAGTCGCCGGATGCCCATTTGTCGGGCTTGGCGCGGCCTCGGGCACGCAGCCCTGTCATTCCGGGGCGCGACGAAAGTCGCGAGCCCGGAATCCATCGGGCGGCAGAGCGCGCTGATCAATGGATTCCGGGCTCGTCGCTTCGCGACGCCCCGGAATGACAGCGCTGGCAAATAGGACTTAAGTCTCCACCAGACCCTTGGTGGAGCCGCTCGCGGTGGAATCCTTGCGGCCGTGAGCCAGCGCCAGATAGGATTCCGAGCTCATTTCGATCAGGCGCGAGGCGGTGCGCTTGAACTCCATGGCCTCAACGCCCTCATGGGCGAGGTAGAGCGAGATCGGATTGGCGTCGGCCGACGCCATCAGCTTCACGGCATTGTCATAGAGCGCGTCGATCAGCGTGATGAAGCGCTTGGCGGCATTGCGCTGGGAGAGATCCATCACTGGAATATGGTCGACCAGGATGGTGTGGTAATCGTGCGCCAGCCTGAGGTAGTCGGATGCGCCCAGCGGCTTCTCGCAGAGATCGGCGAACGAAAACCGCGCCACGCCGTGAGCCGAGCACGGCACGTGCAGGATCCGGCCCTTGATCGAAATATCGCGCGAGCGGCATTTGGCGCCGCCCGACATCCGCGACCAGGCCCGGTCGAGAGCTGCGTCCGCATCAGCGCCCGCCGGCGTCAGCCACATCGGCACGCCCTGGAGCTTCTCCAGCCGGAAGTCGGTGCGCGCATCGAGCCGCGCAACGTCCATGTGGTCGGTGATCTGCCTGATGAAGGGCAGGAACAGCGAACGGTTGAGGCCGCCCTTGTAGAGATCGTCGGGGGCGACGTTGGAGGTCGCGACCACGACGGTGCCGAGCTCGAACAATTTGGCGAACAGGCGCCCGAGGATCATCGCATCCGCGATGTCGGTGACGTGGAATTCGTCGAAGCAGAGCAGCCAGCTCTCCTCGAAGATCGCATTCGCGGTCAGCGCGATGACGTCGCCGTCGGCGATCTCGCCGCGCGCGATGCCCTGGCGATAGTCGTAGATGCGCTCATGCACGTCGGCCATGAATTCGTGGAAATGCGCGCGCCGCTTGTGCTCGACGGTGGAGTGCTGGAAGAACAGGTCCATCAGCATGGTCTTGCCGCGGCCGACCTCGCCATGGATGTAGAGCCCGCGCGGCGCCTCGTCCTTGTCGCTGCTGAACAGGCGGGCGAGCAGGCCCTGCTTGCGTTGCGGCGTATAGCTTGCGAGCCGCTGGTCGAGCACCGCATAGGCCTCGGCGACCTCGGCCTGCGCGGCATCCGGCTCGATCGCGCCGGAAGCGATCTGGGCCTGATAGGCTTCGCTGAATGGGGAACTTGGGGTCGAGAGCATGGCCCTTTACCGCCAGAGACGGACGGAAATTGCAAGCCGTCAATTGGGGGACGGGGTATGCGCATTCGTGTCCCGGACGCGCTGCAGCGCTCTTGCGCTGCTGCGCAGAGCCGGGACCCATCGTTTCGTTCATCGCCTCCGTGGAGCGATGGGCCCCGGCTCAGCAGCGCACCACGTCGTGGCGCTGCGTCCGGGGCACAAGAGCAGCGCTACTCACACAGCTCGTAGGCGTCCTCGACCACATACGGCCCGCCGCCGGTGGAAGCCCGCGATGAGAACAGCACAAACCGCTCCGCCATGAACGCCTTGCTCGGGAAGTAGCCGCGCAGCGAGAGATAATCGGCGACGTCGCGGTCGGTGGCATCGTGCAGCCGGGCCAGCGTGACGTGCGGGATGAACTTGCGCCCCTCCGGGTTGAGACCGATCCGCTGCATCATGCGTTCGAGCTCGGCCTGCAACTCCATCAGCGGCTTGCTCGGTGCGATGGTCGCAACGACTGCGCGCGGCTTGCGGCCGCCAAAACTCGTCAGCCCCTGCACCTTCACCTCGAACGGCTTGCGATCGACGCGAAACAGCATCGAGGCGATCTCGTTGGCGGAGACGCCGTCGATATCGCCGATGAAGCGCAGGGTGACGTGATAATTTTCGGGATCGATCCACCGGGCGCCGGGAAGGCCACCCCTCAAGTTGGAAAGCGACTGGCCGATCTCGGCCGGAATTTCCAGACCCGTGAACAAACGCGGCATCGTTTCGCACTCCCGATGCTTGGGTACGATCCTTCGAGCAGGATCATATCCAAATTAGAGCCGGCGACGAATCACCGGTACCCTGATTCCTATCGCAGTTGTGTGACTCTGCGAAGCATCGCACGCCCTACCCCGGTAAAACCCTGGGTATGAAGGTTGGCGCTGCCTGCGTTTCAACTTCGTTGCCCAGCGATCGTGCCAATGAATGCCTCCACGGTGGGCATGATCCTGCCAACGATGATGTCGACGCCTTCAGCGGTCGGATGAATGCCATCAGGCTGGTTGAGCTTGGCATCGGCGGCGACGGCATCGAGGAAGAACGGATAGAGCGGCACGTCGAATTTCTGCGCGAGCTCCGGATAAATCGAATTGAAGCGCGCGGCATAATCGGCGCCGTAGTTGGGCGGCGCCAGCATGCCGCATAGCATCACCGCGATCTTGCGCGCCTTGAGCCGCTGGATGATGTCGGTGAGCGCGGCCCGCGTCAAATCGGGATCGATGCCGCGCAGCGCATCGTTGGCGCCGAGCTCGACGATGACGCCTTCGGTTCCCTCGGGCACCGACCAGTCGAGCCGGTCGCGGCCGCCGGAGGTGGTGTCGCCGGACACCCCGGCATTGGTCATATCGACGGCTATGCCTTTGGCTTTCAAGGCTTTTTGTAGTTTCTGGGGGAACGCCTCCTGGGCCGGGAGGCCAAGACCGGCACTCAAGGAATCGCCGAGAACCACCAACTTGATCGGCTTGGCCGCCGGCTGTGCCTGTGCCGACGCGCCTGTCGCAATCGTCATCAAAGCGAGCATCAACACGGCTATGTGCATGAACAATCCGTAACGCCTCTCGACCGCGCTATCGGAGTTGCCATATGACCGGACCATGGACACTCGCATCGAACCCTCTTCGCTCGCCGCTGCCGCGGACACCATCGCCATTTCCAACGTCAATCTCTCATTGGGTACGGGCGCGGCACGCGTTCACATCCTCAAGGATATCAGCTTGCGGGTCGCCTCGGGCGAGACGATCGGGCTGATCGGCCCGTCAGGCTCGGGCAAATCCACGCTGCTGATGGTGATGGCGGGGCTGGAGCGTCCTGATAGCGGAGAGGTGGTGGTCTCTGGCACGCCTTTCAATGCCCTCGACGAGGACGCGCTGGCCCGCTTCCGCGGCCGCCAGGTCGGCATCGTCTTCCAGTCCTTCCATCTGATTCCGACCATGACGGCGCTGGAGAACGTCGCGGTGCCGCTCGAACTCGCCGGCAATCCGGACGCCGCCAAGCGCGCGGCACAGGAGCTGCAATCGGTCGGGCTCGGTGATCGCCTGCATCATTATCCGACGCAGCTCTCGGGCGGCGAGCAGCAGCGCGTGGCGCTGGCCCGCGCGCTGGCGCCCGATCCCGCCATCCTCGTCGCGGACGAGCCGACCGGCAATCTCGACGAGGCCACGGGAAAGCAGATCGTCGACCTCCTGTTCAGCAAGCATGCCGAGCGCGGCATGACCTTGGTGCTGGTCACGCATGATTCCTCGCTCGCGCATCGCTGCGACCGCGTGATCCGGCTACGCTCGGGCCGCATCGACACGCAGTCGGCGCCGGCATGAGCACGGCGGCCGAACCCTTCGCCAAGCCGGGCGGCGTCGCGCTGTCGCTGCGTTATGCGCTGCGCGAATTGCGCGGGGGCCTGCGCGGCTTCTATGTCTTCATCGCCTGCATCGCGCTCGGCGTGATGGCAATCGCCGGCGTCGGCTCGGTGTCGGCCAGCCTCTCCGACGGCCTTGCCCGCGAGGGCCGCACGCTGCTCGGCGGCGACGTCTCCTTCGTGCTGTTCCAGCGCGAAGCGAAACCTGAGGAGGTCGCTTTCCTGCGCTCGCGCGGCACGGTGTCGACCGCCGCCACCTTGCGCGGCATGGCGCGCGCGGCCGATGGCCAGCTCGCGCTGGTCGAGATGAAGGCGGTCGACGACACCTATCCGATGCTCGGCCAGCTCAAGCTTGCGCCGCAGCTGGCGATGCCCGATCTGCTTGCGGAACGTGACGGCGCCTTCGGCGCGGCCGCCGATCCGACGCTGCTGGCGCGGCTGTCGCTGAAGACCGGCGATCGCGTCACCATCGGCGCAGCGACCTTCCAGATCCGCAGCACGGTCGAAGCCGAGCCGGACAAGCTGGCCGGCGGCATCGGCTTCGGACCGCGCTTCCTGATCAGCGAGGCGGGCCTGCGCGCCACCGGCCTGATCCAGCCCGGCAGCCTGGTACGCTGGGTGTACCGGGTGAAGCTGCCTGATGCCACGAACAGCGAGCGCGCCACCGAAGCCTTCATCGCGGATGCGCGAAACGCAGCGCCGCAGGCCGGCTGGGAGATCCGCAGCCGCTCCAACGCGTCGCCGCAGCTCGAGCGCAACATCAGCCGGTTCACTGAGTTCCTGACCCTGGTCGGCCTCGCCGCGCTGCTGGTCGGCGGTGTCGGCGTGGCCAATGCCGTAAAGAGCCATATCGACCGGCGGCTCGAAGTGATCGCGGCCCTCAAGGCTGTCGGCGCCACCGGGCGCGACGTGTTCGGCATCTATCTGGCGCAGGTTCTCCTGCTGGCAGGCATTGGCTCGATCATCGGCCTCGCGCTCGGCGCCGCCATGCCCTTCGCCATCGTCGGCCTGTTCGGCAAGCTGCTGCCGCTGCCGGTGGTGCCGGCCGTGCATGCCGGCGAGCTCGCGCTGTCCTTCGTCTATGGCCTTTTGACCGCGCTCGCCTTCGGCCTGTGGCCGCTCGGACGGGTGCATGACGTGCCGGTGGCCGCCCTGTTCCGCGACACCATCAGCTCCGAATGGCACCGGCCGCGCCTGGGTTACCTCGTATTCATGGGCGTCGTGATCGCGCTGCTCGTCGCGGTCGTGATCGGGCTCTCGTTCGACAAGCGCATCGCCGCGGTGTTCGTGGCGTCCTCGGTCGTCGTGTTCGCTTTGCTGCGCGGCATCGCCGTCCTGCTGATGGGAACCGCCCGCCGGTTGCCGCGAACGCGGCTGCCGATGCTGCGTCTTGCGATCGCCAACATCCACCGCCCGGGCGCGCTGACGCCCTCGGTCGTGCTGTCGCTGGGCCTCGGGCTCGCGGTGCTCGTCACCATCACGCAGATCGACGGCAATCTGCGCCGGCAGTTCCTCGCAGCCCTCCCCGATCAGGCGCCCTCGTTCTTCTTCATCGACATCCCGAGCCCGCAGGCCGAGCAGTTCGACCTCTATCTGCGCCAGATCGCGCCGGGGGCGAAGGTCGAGGACGTGCCGATGCTGCGCGGACGAATCGTCGCGGCGCGCGGCGTTCGCGCCGAGGAGCTCAAGCCGACCACCGATTCCGAGTGGGTGCTGCAGAGCGATCGCGGCCTGACCTACACCGGCGAACTGCCGAAGGGTTCCAAAGTGGTCGAGGGCGAATGGTGGAGCGCGGACTATTCCGGCCCGCCGCTGGTCTCGATGGAGAAGAAGATCGCCGACGGATTGGGCCTCAAACTCGGCGACGAGATCGTGGTCAATGTGCTCGGCCGCGACATTCCGGCCAAAATCGGCAATCTGCGCACCATCGACTGGCAGGGACTCGGCATCAACTTCGTTCTCGTGTTCTCGCCGAACGCCTTCAAGGGCGCGCCGCATACCCATATCGCAACCCTGACCGAAGCCGGCGGCAATGCGGCAGGCGACGGCAAGATCATCAAGCAGGTCGCCGACGCCTACCCGATGGTGACGAGCGTGCGGGTGCGCGAGGTGATGGAGACGGTCGGCTCGGTGGTGACCAATCTGGCGCTGGCGATTCGCGGCGCGAGCGCCGTGACCCTGATCTCGGCGATCCTGGTGCTGGGCGGGGCGCTCGCCGCCGGCCATCGCCACCGGGTCTATGATGCGGTGATCCTGAAGACGCTGGGCGCGACGCGACTGCGGCTGCTGGGCGCCTATGCGCTCGAATATCTCCTGATCGGGCTCGCCACCGCATTGTTCGGCGTGATCTCCGGCAGCATCGCGGCCTGGATGATCGTGACGCGGGTGATGACGCTGAGCTTCGTCTGGCAGGCCGGCAGCGCGGCGGGCGTTGTGATGGCTGCCCTGGTCGTCACCGTCGGGCTCGGGCTCGCCGGCACGCTGCTGGCATTGAACAAAAAGCCCGCGACGGTGTTGCGGAATTTGTGACAAATTGAAGCGGCTGGCCGCGGGGGCGCGGAATCGCACGATTCCCGGGATTAACCACGACTGCTCGTCAGGCTCGCGTCAGGATTGCCGCGGAGGGCGACATTCAGCCGCGCGTGGAAGGTTGCAGCGAATGTGTTAGTTTCCCACATATCGAGTGGGTTCGGAGCCCCGATTGTTAGCCAGAATTTAGTCGGTTTGCATCGGTATCCGAGATAGAATTTGACGAACCGGCGGCGTGGCGACCCTCATGCCGGACGGACCAACCAACGGGAATTCGACCATGTCGGACCTAGACCGTAACTACGCTTCTCCTTTCGGCAGGGCCGCCGGGCGTGTTGACGCCGCGACGGTCGATGCCGGCCTGCGCGCCTATATGCTGCGCATCTACAACTACATGAGCATTGGCCTGGCCATCACCGGCCTGGCCGCGCTCGGCGTCTACATGGCCGCCGTGACCGACGTTCCGACGGCGGACGCGGTTCGCGTCGGCAAGCTGTTCCTGACGCCGTTCGGCTATGCGATGTTCGTGAGCCCCCTCAAGTGGCTGTTCATGCTGGCGCCGCTCGCGATGGTGTTCGTGATCTCGGCGGGCATCAACCGTCTCGCGCCTTCGACCGCCCAGATCCTGTTCTGGGTGTTCGCGGCACTGATGGGTATCTCGCTGTCGTCGATCTTCCTGGTGTTCACGCACACCTCGATCGTGCGGGTGTTCTTCATCACCGCGGCGACCTTCGGTGCGCTCAGCCTCTACGGGTACACCACCAAGCGTGACCTGACCGCCATGGGCTCGTTCCTGTTCATGGGCCTGATCGGCATCGTCATCGCCAGCCTGGTGAACCTGTTCCTGGCGAGCTCGATGCTGCAGTTCATCGTGTCGGTGGTCGGCGTGCTGGTGTTCTCGGGCCTCACCGCCTGGGATACGCAGCGGCTGAAGAACGACTACATCTACGGCTATTCCTCGGCCGGCGGTGAGGTCGCGGAGCGTGCAGCCATCACCGGCGCGCTGTCGCTGTACCTGAACTTCATCAACCTGTTCACGCTGCTGCTGCAGCTCCTCGGCCAGCGCGAGTAAGCGACGGATCAGAGTGAACGACATGAACCCCGGCCGAGAGGCCGGGGTTTTTGTTTGGGGTACGGTTGCCTCAGACACCGTCATTGCGAGCGCAGCGAAGCAATCCGGGAGTGCCTCCGCGGAGACAGCCTGGATTGCTTCGTCGCGAGAGCTCCTCGCAATGACGGGGTATGGGGTTGCGCCGAGGCCCCTTCCGGCCGCCGCGGGAAGGCTCTAATCTCGCCTCCATGTCCGCACCTGAAATCAGGCCCACGACCGAGGCCGACCTTCCCGCCATCACCGCCATCTACCAGCAGGCCGTCCGCGAGGGCACCGCGACGTTCGAGCTGGAGCCGCCCGACCTCGCAGAGATGACGCGCCGCTATCGCGTGCTGATCGAGGGCGGCTATCCCTATTTCGTCGCCATGCTGGAAGGACGCGTTGCCGGCTATGCCTATGCCGGTGCCTACCGTCCGCGCCCGGCCTATCGCTTCACGGTCGAGAACTCGATCTATCTCGATCCCTCCTTCCATCGCCGCGGTGTCGGCTCAAAGCTGCTGGAGCGGCTGATCACGGAATGCGAGGCGCGCGGCTTCCGCCAGATGATCGCGGTGATCGGCGATTCCGCCAATGCCGGCTCGATCGGCGTGCACACCAAAGGCGGCTTCAAGATGATCGGCACGCATCCCAATGTCGGGTTGAAATTCGGCCGCTGGCTGGACACGGTGATGATGCAGCGCGACCTCGGCGAGGGCGCAAGCACGGTGCCGAAATAGCTGCGCTCTCGTAGGGTGGGCAAAGCGTAGGCGTGCCCACCATCGCTGCGATAGAGAAAGGACGTGGGCACGGCGCGTCGCGCCTTTGCCCACCTACGTCGCCACTCGAGACGTCACACCACCGCCAGCTTGCGATCGATCACCAGCAGCACGCGTTCCAACTCGTGACCGCGGCGCAGGATCAGGCCGGTCGCCGAGATCACGCTGTACATGCCCTGCTTGCGCGCCAGCCGCGGATCCTTCTCGATGCGGTAGATCGGCACTTCCGAGGCACGGCGATAGACCGAGAACACGGCACGGTCCCTGAGGAAGTCGATGGCATAGTCGCGCCATTCGCCGTCGGCGACCATGCGGCCGTAGAGATTGAGAATGCGGTGCAGCTCGAGCCGGTTGAACGTCACTCGGTTCAGTTGCGTCGTCGCAGCGGCGGGACGCGCCGCCGCCCGCTGCTCGCTCGGATCAGCATCCTCCGACAGACTCATGGGAAGCGCGCCTCCTCGTCGCACGGCATGATCGCGTCCGCGAAAACCGTCCCCGGAGCCGCGGATCATGACGGTGATATGATTGCGCCAACCGTTCCCCGCCGCAAGACCTGTTGATGGAACTCGCCTGCTCAACTTGTCGGAATCGGGCACACGCAGGAGTGGAACTTCCTCGCGGCAAACCGTCACGGGATCGTTAGCAGGAATCATACTCTCGCCGCTTTTCCGCCCAGCGACTGCCGCCCTGCATTGCGAAAAGACTGAGGTGCGTTGACCCGGTCCTTTCGGTTCCGGATTCCTCAGCCCCCAGCCCCCCGGGGTCGAACAGGATCGGGTCTGTACGCGCAACAAGGAGGGCCAACGCAAGTTGGTCCTTTTTTGTTTGTGTCGGATGTTCCTGCCAACGCACCTTTTCTCCGGGAAGCCCGAAGACTGTCTCCCCTCATCCTGAGGGCCGCGCTTTTCGCGCGGCGTCCCGAAGGATGGAAGGCCCGGTTGCATCTGCGGGGCCTTGCATGGTTCGAGACGCGCGCAAGGGCGCACTCCTCACCATGAGGGTCGAGAGCAGAATGCGCTGATCAGAAAATCAGTGCAGCGACGTGTACGCCGCGCCCAGCATCGGGCCGGGCCTGTCCCGAGTGCCGTCCTGGATATAGACCACCGCGCCATCGACGCCGTCGCGCGTGAGGTTCTCGATCGGTACCGTCCAGCTTTCCGAACGCCCGGTCCAGTCACCGACCTTGAGCACGTTGCGCACCACATTATGATAGGTGACCTGCTGCCCGCGATTCTCGCCGCGGGTGATCGCGATCGGCACCGACTTGGCGATGGAGCAGATCCAGACCTCGCCCTGCGAGACTGCCGGCTCCTTGCTCGCGGCCACCGACACGTTGATCTGCTTGCCGGCGAGCGACATCGTCACCGGCACGCTCATCACGCCCTTACCCGGGTCGGACTTGCGGATCGCGTTCTCGATGCCCGCACGATCGCTGCCGACGACATGGGTGGAGCCGTTGACCACGACCTGCGGCGTGTAGACCTCGCGGTCACCGCGCACGCGCGAATACGCACGCTGGCGTGCAGAGAAGCGCGAATCCGCCAGCGTGTCCTTCCAACCGAGATAGTCCCAATAATCGATCGGCATGCTCAGCGCGATGATCGACGGGTCTTTGGACAGATCACCGATGATCTGGTCGGCGGGCGGACATGAGGAGCAGCCCTGTGAGGTAAACAATTCGACAACGGCGCGGGGATCAGCCTGTGCAGGACGGATGACGGCGACGATCGCACAGATGCCGATAGCTCCCGACCAGAGGGCACCGGACCAACGTGAAACCAGATGAGAAGCCGTCATTGTTGTCATGTCGAACGCCGCACACCATTGCTCGTGGAAAGGGAGATCTTATCGCCGGATGGTCACCGTAGTCTTACGGGGCGCGGTACACTCGACCGTCCAGGCCAACCGCCAAAGGGAGGTTTTCCGCCGGGCGGGCCCATCTGGAGCATGCCGCAAACGCACGAAGGCGGCCTTGTGATAGGCCGCCTTCATCTAACCTTCTACTCACTTCGCAGTGAGCCATGGTTCACAAATCCGCGCTTACGCCGCGAGTTTGCGCAGCACATAGTGCAGGATGCCGCCGTTGCGGTAGTAGTCGAGCTCGTCCAGCGTATCGATGCGGCAGAGCAGCGAAACGCGCTGCAATGAACCGTCGCCGGAGACGATCTCCGCGGTCAGCTTCTGGCGCGGCTTGAGGTCGCCGACTAGGCCGCGCAGCGTGACCTTCTCGTCGCCCTTCAGACCGAGCGACGACCACGAGGTGCCTTCCTCGAAGGTCAGCGGCAACACGCCCATACCGACCAGGTTGGAGCGATGGATGCGCTCGAAGCTCTGGCAGATCACGGCGCGCACGCCGAGCAGACGCGTGCCCTTGGCAGCCCAGTCGCGCGAGGAGCCGTTGCCGTATTCGGCACCGGCGAACACCACCAGTGGCACCTGCTCCTGCTGGTACTTCATCGCGGCGTCGTAGATCGACATCTGCTCGCCGTCGGGCCAGTGCTTGGTGAGACCGCCTTCCGGAATGTTGCCGTCGGCGCCCTTCAGCATGAAGTTCTTGATGCGGATGTTGGCGAAGGTGCCGCGCATCATCACTTCGTGATTGCCGCGACGCGTGCCGTACTGGTTGAAGTCGGCGGGACGCACCTGATGCTCGCTGAGATATTTGCCCGCGGGCGAGGTGAGCTTGATCGAGCCTGCCGGCGAGATGTGGTCGGTCGTGATCTTGTCACCGAACATGGCGAGGATGCGCGCCTCGACGATATCGGTGACCGGCTCCGGCTCCTTCTTCATGCCGTCGAAATAGGGCGGGTTCTGCACGTAGGTCGAAGACATGTTCCAGCGATAGGTCTCGCTCTCGACGGTCTTGATCTTGCGCCAGTTGGTGTCGCCCTTGAACACGTCGGCATACTTCTTCTTGAAGATCGACGCGGTCACGAACTTCTTCATGAAGGCGTTGATCTCCTTGGTCGTCGGCCAGATGTCCTTCAGGTACACCGGCTTGCCGTCCTTGCCCTCGCCGAGCGGCTCGACCGCGAGGTTCTTGGTGACGCTGCCCGCGAGCGCGTGGGCGACGACCAGCGGCGGCGAGGCCAGATAGTTCGCCTGCACGTCAGGCGAGACGCGGCCTTCGAAGTTGCGGTTGCCCGAAAGCACGGCGGCGGCGACGATGCCGTTGTCGTTGATCGACTTCGAGATCTCCTCGGGCAGCGGACCGGAATTGCCGATGCAGGTGGTGCAGCCGAAGCCGACCAGGTTGAAGCCGACCTTGTCGAGATCCTTCTGCAGGCCAGAATCGGCGAGATAGCCCGCGACGACCTGGCTGCCCGGGGCGAGCGAGGTCTTCACCCACGGTTTTGCTTTCAGGCCCTTCGCCGCGGCGTTGCGCGCCAGGAGGCCCGCACCGATCAGCACGCTCGGGTTCGAGGTGTTGGTGCAGGAGGTGATGGCGGCGATCACGACGTCGCCGTGGCCGATCTCGAAGTCCTTGCCCTCGACGGCAAAGCGCTTGTTGGGCTCCTCGGCCTTCTTGTATTCAGTGCCGAGCGCGAGCGAAAAGCCTTCGGCGACCGACGGCAGCGCGATGCGGCCTTCGGGGCGCTTCGGACCGGCCATCGACGGCACGACGTCGGCAAGATCGAGCGTCAGCGTTTCCGTGAACACCGGATCGGGCGACTTGGCGGTGCGGAACAGCCCTTGCGCCTTGGCATAGGCCTGCACCAGCGCGACGCGCGGCGCCGCGCGGCCGGAGGTCTTCAGGTAATCGATCGCGGCGGCGTCGACCGGGAAGAAGCCGCAGGTCGCGCCGTATTCGGGCGCCATGTTGGCGATCGTCGCCTTGTCGGCGACGGAGAGATTGTCGAGGCCGGGGCCGAAGAACTCGACGAACTTGCCGACCACGCCGAGCTTGCGCAGCATCTGCGTCACGGTGAGCACGAGGTCCGTCGCGGTGACGCCTTCCTTCATCGCGCCCTTCAGCTTGAAGCCGACGACGTTGGGCAGCAGCATCGACAGCGGTTGGCCGAGCATGCAGGCTTCCGCCTCGATGCCGCCGACGCCCCAACCGAGCACGGCGAGACCGTTGACCATGGTGGTGTGGGAATCGGTGCCGACCAGCGAATCGGGATAGGCAACCTCGAAGGTGCCGGTCTTCTTGCCGACCGTCATCTTCTCCTTCTTGGTCCAGACCGTCTGGGAGAGATATTCGAGATTGACCTGGTGGCAGATGCCTGTGCCGGGCGGCACCACGGAGAAGTTCGAGAACGCCTTCTGGCCCCACTTCAGGAACTCGTAGCGCTCCTGGTTCTGCTTGTATTCCTCGGCGACGTTCTTGCCGAAAGCCTTGTTGTCGCCGAAGAAATTCACGATCACGGAGTGGTCGATGACAAGGTCGACCGGCACCAGCGGATTGATCTTCTCGGCATCGCCGCCGAGCTTCTGCATCGCGTTGCGCATCGCGGCAAGGTCCACCACCGCGGGCACGCCGGTGAAGTCCTGCATCAGCACGCGTGCCGGACGGAACGCGATCTCGTGCTCCAGCGATTTCTTGCGCAGCCATTTCGAGACGGCGAGGATGTCCTCTTTCTTGACCGAACGCCCGTCCTCATTGCGCAGCAGATTCTCGAGCAGGACCTTCATCGAATAGGGAAGTTTGGAAATTCCCTTCAGACCATTCTTCTCGGCCGTGGGCAGGCTGTAATAGACATAGGTCTTGGCGCCGACCTTGAGGGTCTTTTTGCATTTGAAGCTGTCGAGCGAGGTCATGTAGGAAATCCCAATTGTTAGTTATACCCGGCAGGGTATTTTAACACCGTCAGCGCATCTAGGCTGGGCCGCTTGCAGGGGCAGGTTGAGTTGCTGCATCAAGTAGTTCCGGGCTTATAGAAGCTTTCTAACCGCGCCGCCACAGCCACAATCGTGCCGCAGCAATTCGCGAGCCAAAAATTCCCATGCGCTACCCCAAGTTTTCCTGAGGCCCGGCTTTGAGTGACTTGAAACGAGGCGAGATGCAGCTCTCCGGACAGGGGGTTGCCTGCGTGCGCGGCGGCCGCGAGGTGTTTGCCGGGCTCGATTTCGCGGCCATGTCGGGCGAGGCCGTGGCGGTCGTCGGCCGCAACGGATCGGGCAAGACCTCGCTGCTGCGGCTGATCGCGGGCCTGCTCGTTCCGGCCGGCGGGACGATCGCGCTGGAGGGCGGCGATGGCGAGCTGACGCTGCCCGAGCAGTGCCACTATCTCGGCCATCGCGATGCCTTGAAGCCGGCCCTCAGCGTGGCGGAAAATCTGGTATTCTGGGCCGATTTTCTCGGCGGCGAGCGCCTTGACGCGGCCGAGAGTCTCGCCATCGTCGGGCTCGACCATGCTACCCATCTGCCCGCCGGCTTCTTGTCCGCCGGCCAGCGCCGTCGACTGTCGCTGGCCCGCCTGTTGACCGTCCGCCGCCCGGTCTGGCTGCTGGACGAGCCGACCAATGCGCTCGACGTGGCCGGCCAGGACATGTTCGGCGGCCTGATGCAGGAGCATCTCGCCCGTGGCGGGATGATCGTGGCGGCGACTCATGCTCCACTCGGGATCGAGGCCCGGGAGCTGCGGATCGGGGGTGTGGCGTGACGTGGCACGACCCTCAGCTTTCCAAGCGGCCGGGCCCCGCCCTGTCCGTTCCCTCCTCCCTTGCGGGGTCCGAGGCGAGCAAGGCTCGCTCTCGTGATCAGGGAGGGGTGTGCCACACGACGCGCTCTCTCGATTCAAGCACTTGGGAAGACCTCCACAGGCGGACATCTCGCCCGGGGCTACCCCTGTCCCCCGCCCTCCCCCGCAAGGGGGGAGGGAGCGCACCGTCCTCGCGGCGTCAGCCCGATCTCCATGACCGCACCGCAGGAAGAGCCGCCTCATGACCGCCCTGTCCGCCCTCATTCGACGGGACATCCGGATCGCGCTCCGCGTTGGCGGCGGGGCACTGATCGGCGTCCTGTTCTTCCTGACCGTGGTGGTGCTGATGCCGTTCGCGGTCGGGCCGGATCTGGCGCTGCTGTCGCGGCTGGGGCCGGCCATTCTCTGGCTCGGCGCGCTGCTGGCGAGCCTGCTCACCCTCGACCGGCTATTCATGGCCGACCACGAGGACGGCTCGCTCGACCTGATCACGATGAGCCGGACGCCACTGGAACTCGCCTGCGCCGCCAAGGCGCTGGCGCATTGGCTGGCCGCCGGCCTGCCGCTGATTGTCGCAACCCCCGTGCTCGGCCTGCTGCTCAACCTCGACATGGTCGCGACCGGCGCGGTGGCGCTGACGCTGCTCGCAGGAACGCCGGCGCTGACCTTTACCGGCATGATCGGCGCGGCACTGGCGGTGACGCTGCACCGCGGCGGGCTGCTGATGGCCGTGCTGGTGCTGCCGCTGTCGATTCCCGTCCTGATTTTCGGCGTGGCGGCCTCACAGGCCGTCATCGTCGGCCCCATGACGTTCGGCGCGCCGTTCTCGATCCTGTGCGCGCTGTCCCTGGTCAGCCTCGTGGTCGGCCCCTTCGCAGCCGCAGCGAGCCTGCGGCATGGACTTGACTGAGATGGGCTCGATTGAGAGGGGCTCGGCTGACCTTGACCCCGATCAACTTTCGTCCCCCGCTTTCGTGCTGATTGCCTGAGCGGCCACCGATGATTATCAGGGTACCATGTCACTGATCGACCTCGCCAACCCGACCCGGTTCCTCGCGCTGACGGCGCGGGTGTTGCCGTGGCTCGCGGCCGCGACCGTCATCCTGCTCGCGATCGGCCTCTACCAGGCAGCCTACGCGCCGGACGACTATCAGCAGGGCGCGACCGTCAAGATCATGTTCATCCACGTGCCCAATGCCTGGCTGTCGATGTTCGTCTGGGGCGTGATGAGCATCGCATCGCTGGGCACGCTGGTGTGGCGTCATCCGCTCGCCGACGTCGCCGCCAAAGCCGCAGCGCCGATCGGGGCCGCCTTCACCTTCCTCGCGCTGCTCACGGGCTCGCTGTGGGGCCGGCCGATGTGGGGCACCTATTGGGAATGGGATGCGCGGCTCACCTCGGTGCTGATCCTGTTCCTGATGTATCTCGGCCTGATGGCGCTGTGGCGCGCGGTCGACGATCCCTCGCGCGCGGCACGCGCCGCCGCGGTGCTGACCCTGGTCGGCGCCATCAACCTGCCGATCATCAAGTTCTCGGTCGACTGGTGGAACACGCTGCACCAGCCGGCCTCGGTGATGCGCATGGGCGGATCGGCCCTCGACAAATCGTTCCTGATTCCGCTGCTGGTGATGGCGCTCGCATTCACGCTGCTGTTCGTCACGCTGCATCTGGCCGCGATGCGCAACGAGATCCTGCGCCGCCGGGTCCGCTCCCTGCAGATGATGCAGGCGAGCCGTGTGGCGTTCTCGAGCGAGGCGGGCTCCGGTTCGCGCGGACAAAGCGCATCGAAAGAAGTTGGGGCCGCAGGATGATGTCGCTCGGTCCCTATGCATCCTTCATCGTGACGTCCTATGCCGCAGTGGCCGTCGTGGTCGCGATCCTGATCGGCTGGATCGTGCTCGATTATCGCAACCAGGCGCAGCGGCTGCGCGAGCTCGAGCGCAGCGGCATCACCCGCCGCTCCGGCCGCAGCGCGGTGGATGCGTCATGAGCGATCAATCGACCTCCGCGCCGCCGCAGCGCCGCACCTTCCTGATGGTGCTGCCGCTGATCGCCTTCATTGCCCTCGCGCTGCTGTTCTGGTTCCGGCTCGGCAGCGGCGATATCTCGCGAATTCCGTCCGCGCTGATCGGTCGTCCGGTACCGCAGACAGTGCTGCCGCCACTCGAGGGATTGCAGGCCGACAACGCGCCGGTGCCGGGACTCGATCCCGCCGCCTTCAAGGGCAAGGTCAGCCTGGTCAATGTCTGGGCGTCCTGGTGCGTGCCGTGCCATGACGAGGCCCCGCTCCTGACCGAACTGGCCAAGGACGAGCGCTTCCAGCTGGTCGGCATCAATTACAAGGACGCCGCGGACAATGCGCGCCGCTTCCTCGGCCGCTACGGCAACCCGTTCAGCCGCGTCGGCGTCGATGCCAACGGCCGCGCCTCGATCGAATGGGGCGTCTACGGCGTGCCGGAGACCTTCGTCGTCGGGCGCGAAGGCACCATCGTCTACAAGCTGGTCGGCCCGGTCACGCCACAGAACCTCAAGACCGTGCTGATGCCGGAGCTGGAGAAGGCGCTCAAGACAGGAGGCTGACTCGAGCGCGACGAGATTCTGGATCACGCTCTAGCGGGGCGGACAAGCCGCTCCGCGGACGCGTTCACGACACCTTGTCGCGACGATCGCTTGAGTTCGCGTTGCCTGCGAGCAGGCCGGCCACGGCGTCCCAGCCCTTCTCGAAGATATGGCCGACCTTGTGGCCGAAGGAATGGCCGGGTCGCAACCGCGGCGATTCCAGAATGTGCGTCAGGTGCCGGTGGTCGCCCGGAATGCTGTTGATCTCCGCGGTGACGGCAGCCTGGACGGCCGCCATCAGGTCATCCAGACGCTGGGCCCAGCCGGACCCTTGAAGCTCGATCTGCGTTCTCAGCGCCTCCTCGATCCGATAGATCTCGCCGACGATCTCCTTGGCCCGCACCGGGCGGTTGTTCCTGAGGGCAAACAGCAGGAGGAGACGCTTCTCCTCGACCTGATCGAGCACCATCGAAACCGCAAGCGCGAAGGGCCCCTCCGCGATCCGCGCCGCAGCCCGGTCGTCGGCCGGAGCGGTCGCGACCGACAGCAGCTCCCAGGGGGATTCCAGACGCTTTGCGAGGATTGTGAGCGCGAACGGCACGGCATCGACGCGCCTGGCCTTGAGCGCGCTCAACAGACCGAGCGCCTTGTCGAGGCCGGCGCCCTCGAGCCGGGCAATCTTCGGCGCAAGGGCACGGCCAAAATCCTCGAGCTCCCGCTGCAGTTCGAGGTAGCGCAGCATCTTCTTGAGGTCGTCGAATGTCGCATGCGAGCTGGTATAGGCCATCAGCCCATCGCGAATGCCGGCTGCGCCCTCGGCAGAACCCAGCTGGCCGTTGAGAGAGGTCAGAACCTTCTTCTGGAACGCCTGGGCCATCTGCCGCGCCTCGGGCTGCTTGCCGGCAGAGATGGCCTTCGTCGCACTGGCGACGTAGTCCGCCGCCATGCTGCGCAGCAATTGCTCGGTCACGAGACTCCAGATCGGCGCGAGCGATCCACGGGCGATCTGGCCGCTATTGGCCCGTTCCGGCGCGCCGTCCACCAGAACCGGCTCGAGCGGCTCGAAGAAGTAGCGCGAGGGATTTCCGACGCGATAATGGTTCTGGCCCGTGTTGCGAAACTCGGCTCGCAGCGCCGCCACCAATGGCTCGGAATGCGGAATGTCCTCGCCGAGGAGATGCAGCCGTTCCAGTTCGGCAAGCAGGCGGCGCCGGACCTGCGGAGCGAGTTGCCGGAGGTACTGAATCAGGTGTTCAGCCGCGTGATCCTGTTTTGCGCTCACCACCGGGCCCTCCGGCGTGCCATCATCTCTTCACGACCAAAAGGCTATCGCCTGCGATCTTTCAGGCAAGGTAGAGAGCTGAACAATCTCAGCTTGCGGTTACAGAGCAATGAAGAACCCCGTCGGCTTCGTCGCTCAACCCGGTCGGCGGCGACCAGCAGACCGCGCGAAGTGCATGTCAGCGTGAATATGCGGGCCGGCCGACGGGCTCAGCCCGGAGTTGGCGTCACCCCTTCGTGACGTCCCCCGCCTCGGCCTCGCTCGCCTCCAGCGACGCCGGTTCGAGATGATAGCGCTTGATCAGCGGCATCTGAATCACGCCGAAGATGGCGGTCAGCGGCAGGACGCCGAAGACCTTGAAGTTCACCCAGAAATCCGTGCTCTGGGTTCGCCAGATGATCTCGTTCAGCACCGCCATGCCGGCGAAGAACAGCGCCCAGCGCAGCGTCAGGATGCGCCAGCCCTGCGGCGTCAGATTGAACACCTGGTCGAACATCACGGCGATGAAGGAACGGCCGAACAGCAGGCCGCCGCCGAGGATCGCGGCGAACAGGCCGTAGATGATGGTCGGCTTGAACTTGATGAAGGTCTCGTCGTGCAGCACCAGCGTCAGCGTGCCGAACACCAACACGATCACACCCGTCACGATCGCCATCATCGGGACATGGCGCGTCACCATGTAGGACGCGGCCATCGCCGCCACGATCGCCACCATGAAGGCGCCGGTCGCGGCGAACAGATTGAACTTCGCGTTCACGAAGAAGAACACGAGCAGCGGACCGAGCTCGGTCGCCAGCTTGAACAGCGGATGCGGCTGGGTCTTGTCCATCTCTAGCTTTCGATTCCGGCGATGGCGCGGGCGAAATCGCGCGCGGTGAACGGCGCGAGATCGTCGACGCCTTCGCCGACGCCGATGAAATGCACCGGCAGTTTGAATTTTTCCGCGAGCGCCACCAGAATGCCGCCGCGCGCGGTGCCGTCGAGCTTGGTCATCACGAGGCCGGTGACGCCGGCAGTGCGGTGAAAGGCCTCGACCTGCGACAGCGCGTTCTGGCCGACGGTGGCGTCGAGCACCAGCAGCACCGCATGCGGCGCGGTGTCATCCACCTTGCGGATGACGCGCACGACCTTTTCGAGCTCGTTCATCAGCTCGGCCTTGTTTTGCAGCCGCCCGGCGGTGTCGATCAGGAGCACGTCGATGCCCTGCTCCTTCGCCGCCGTCAGCGCGTTGAAGGCAAGGCTCGCCGAATCCGAGCCCTGCGCGCCGGCGATGACGGGCGTCTTCGTCCGCTCGCCCCACACCTTGAGCTGCTCGATGGCTGCGGCGCGAAACGTGTCGCCGGCGGCCAGCATCACCTTGCGGCCTTCGGAGGCAAATTTTTGCGAGAGTTTTCCGATGGTCGTGGTCTTGCCGGAGCCGTTGACCCCGACCACCAGAATCACGAACGGCTTCCTGGCCGTGTCGATCTCGAGCGGCCTCGCCACCGGCGCCAGCACCTTCTCGACCTCGGTCGCAACCACGTCCTTGACCTCGTCCGCCGAGATCGCCTTGTCATAACGGCCGGTGCCGACGGCATCGGCAATCCGGACCGCGACGGAGGTCCCGAGATCGGCGCGCAGCAGCACGTCCTCGATGTCATCGAGCATGGCGCGGTCGAGCTTGCGCTTGGTGACGAGGTCGGCGACCGCGGTCCCGAGCGAGGACGAGGTGCGCTTCAGCCCGTTGGACAGGCGGCGCCACCAGCTCAGCTTGGGGGTCTCGGAGGTATCGTTCATGGCGGGGGTGTGTTAGCCGTTCCGGCGATTAAACGAAAGTCTTGCAATTGCTCGATGTTCCCGAACTGACCGCCGAGGAGATTTTGTCGCGCGTGCTCCATCGCGACGGGCTGATGCTGGTCATCGACAAGCCGTCGGGCCTGCCGGTGCATCGCGGCCCGAAGGGCGGCGCCAATCTGGAGGCCTCGTTCGACGCATTGCGTTTCGGCCTGCCGCGGCCGCCGGTGCTGGCTCACCGGCTGGACAAGGACACCTCGGGCTGCCTCGTGCTCGGCCGCCATCGCAAGGCCACCGCTTCGCTCGGCCTGCTCTTCAAGCACGGCAAGATCGGCAAGACCTACTGGACCGTGGTCGAGGGCGGCCCCGCCGAGGACGAGGGCATCATCGACATGCCGCTCGGCCGGCTCAACGCCGAGCGCGGATGGTGGCAAAAGCCCGATCCGGAGGGGCAGAAGGCGATCACGAACTGGAAGGTGATGGGCCGCGGCGACGGTCTGACTTGGCTCGCCATGGAACCGGTCACCGGCCGGACCCATCAATTGCGGGTGCATTCGGCCGCGACCGGCTGGCCGATCTTCGGCGATAACATCTACGGCAACGGCCCGCGCTTCGGCGAGCCGAAGCTGCACCTGCATTCCCGCGAGATCGTGGTGCCGATCTCCCGGAACAAGGAACCCGTCCGCGTCGTAGCGCCGGCCCCGCCCCACATGCACGAAAAGCTCAGGGCCTGCGGGTGGAACGGGGAATAGCCCAGCCGCCCAACCCTCATGGTGAGGGGCGCGTCAGCGCCTGTGGCGATCCTTCGAGACGCCCGCTTCGCCGGCCTCCTCGGCATGAGGAGCAGTGGTCGGGGGGAGTGCGCAGTGCCCGGCTACCGGTCCATGGTTTACCAAACCTTCAGTGCTCGCCTCTAATGATTGCGGTTGCTTAGAACAAGCTTCCGTAACCGCTCAGGACGAGCGAGGCGTGATGTCCAAGGCCGAGCTATCGATCATCGACGAGGTCGAATCCGCCATTCGAGCAGGCTCGGCGGAAAAGGGCCTGGAGACCGCCCGGCGCGTCACCGCTCTGTTCCTGTCCTCCGCCGGCAGTTTCGACGACGAGCAGATCGCGCTGTTCGACGAGGTGCTCGAGCGCCTGATCGGCACCATCGAGCTGCGGGCGCTTGCCGACATGGGTGCACGGATCGCGCTCGCCGAGATCAGCGCACAACTGGCGCCGATTGCACAGGCGCCGCCCTCGGTGGTCCGCCGCCTCGCCAGCAATGACGAGATCCGCATCGCCGGTCCCGTGCTGCAAGAATCCGCCCGTCTCGACGACGGCGAGTTGGTGAAGATCGCATCATCCAAGGGCGAGCCGCATCTGCTCGCGATGGCCGGCCGCTGGTGGCTGAAGGAGATCGTCACCGACGCGTTGCTGGCGCGCCGCTACCCCAGTGTCAGCCGGCGGCTCGCCGCCAATCCCGGCGCGCGCGTCTCCGGAAACGGCTTCGCCGTCATGGTCGCCCAGGCCGAGTCGGATCCCGAACTTGCCGTCAGCGTCGGCGTCCGCGTGGACCTGCCGTCGGAGCTGCGCCGCCGGTTGCTGCACTCGGCGACCGATGCCGTGCGCGCCCGCCTGCTGTCGCGCGCGCCGCCTCATCTGTTCGAGGAAATCCAGAGCGCGATCGCGGCCACCGCCGTCGGCGTCGAGCGCGAGATGTCGGCCGTCCGCGATTTCGAAGGTGCCAAGCGTGCGATTGCCATGCTCAAGGCAACCGGCCAACTGAGCGAGGCAACGCTGTTCGGCTTCGCCACGCAGCGACGCTATGAGGAGACCGCCGCCGCCCTGGCGGCGCTGTCCGGATCGACCGTCGAGGTCATTCGCCCGCTGATGCAGAGCCTGCGCGATGACGGCCTGCTGGTGGCGTGCAAGGCGGCGCAGCTCAACTGGGAAACCACCACCGCCGTACTCGAAAGCCGCTTTGCGACCGGAGCCATGAAGCCGGCGGATCTCGCGCGCGCGCAAGCTCACTATGCGCACATGACACTGGATAATGCGCGGCGCACGCTGCGATTCTGGCAGGTGCGGGCGTCGTAAGGCGCGTGCTGGTTTTGGAACACACTGCATCCCACCCCCGGGGTCGTCTCTGCGCACGCAGGGACCCATAACCACAGGAAGCAGTTTGGCGAAGATTCGTCGTTCGGTACTTCGACCGTCCGCAGGCGATAAATCACGCGGTATGGGTCCCTGCGTGCGCAGGGACGACGGCGGGGATGGCGGGGATATAGCGCGGCGCAATTCACCGCGGCTGATTATGTGGTCAGCCGCTCGCCATCGCTGCCGACGATCCGCAGCGGCACCACGCTTCCCACGCGCTCGCCCGCAATCGCCACCGGCAGATAGTGCTCCGTCCGCCCCTGCGCCTCGCTCTCGATCAGCACCTCGCGCGCTGCACCGATCTCGGCTTGCAGCCGTTTGCGCAATGCCGCTTCGCCTGCGGCACGCAGCCGCTTCGCGCGTTCCTTGATGAGGGCCCCCGCCACCTGGGGCATCTTTGCGGCCGGCGTGCCGGGGCGCGGCGAATAGGGAAAGACGTGCAGGAAGGTCAGGCCGCATTCGTCGACGAGATCGAGCGAGCGCGAGAACATCTCCTCGCTCTCGGTCGGGAAGCCCGCGATGATGTCGGCGCCGAAGGCGATATCCGGGCGCAAGCGGCGCACCTGGTCGCAGAATGCGATCGCATCCTGCCGCGAATGCCGCCGCTTCATGCGCTTCAGAATCATGTCGTCGCCGGATTGCAGCGACAGATGCAGATGCGGCATCAGCCGCGCATCATCAGCGACGGCATCGAGCAGATCGTCATCCGCCTCGATCGAATCGATCGAGGAGATGCGCAGGCGCCTCAGCTCCGGCACGTGCCGCAAGATCTGCTTCGTCAGCATGCCGAGTTTCGGTGCGCCGGGCAGATCAGTGCCATAGCTGGTGAGGTCGACGCCGGTCAGCACGATCTCGGCATGACCGCGTTCGACCAGCGTCCGCACCTGCTCGACCACCGCACCCATCGGCACGGAGCGCGAATTGCCGCGGCCGTAGGGAATGATGCAGAAGGTGCAGCGATGGTCGCAGCCGTTCTGCACCTGCACGAACACGCGCGGCAGGCCGCTTGCGTAGCCGTCGACGAGATGCGGTGCCATCTCCCTGATGGCCATGATGTCGCTGACGGCGATCTTCTCGCTGGCGCCGAGGTCGAAAGCGCTGCGCGTCTCCCGCCACGCAGACGAGCGCATCTTGTCGTCGTTGCCGACGACGCGATCGACTTCGGTCATATCGGCGAACATCGAGCTTTGCGTCTGCGCCGCGCAGCCGGTGACGACGATGCGGGCACCGGGACGTTCGCGCTTCAGCTTGCGGATCGATTGCCGCGCCTGCGCCACCGCCTCGTTGGTGACGGCGCAGCTATTGATGACAATCGTATCTGAAAGGCCCGCACCTTCTGCCTCACGGCGGATCACCTCGGCCTCGAAGGCATTGAGGCGGCAGCCGAAGGTGACGATGTCGACGGCCATCAGCCGGCCTGCGCGAACAGCGCAGGATCGAATTTGCCTTCATATTCGAACGTCGCTGTGCCCGTCATCAGCACGTGGTCGTCGCGCTCGCGCCATTCGATGCCGAGCTTGCCGCCGGGCAGCGTGATCTCGACATTGCGCTCGACCCGCTTCAGGCGCGCCGCGGCAACCGCCGTGGCGCAGGCCGCCGAGCCGCAGGCCCTGGTCAGGCCGGCACCGCGCTCCCAGGTGCGGATCGTGATGTGCTGGGGATCGACGATATGGGCGAGCGTGATGTTGGCGCGCTCCGGGAAGATCGGATGGTTTTCGAGCAGCGGACCGAAGCGCTCGAGATCGTAGGCATTGACGTCGTCCACCCAGAAGATCGCATGCGGATTGCCCATGCTCACCACCGAGGGCGAATGCAGAATCGGATTGTCGATCGGCCCGATCTGCAATTCGATGTAGCGGGTGTCGCGGAACTCTTCCGCCAGCGGAATGTCCTGCCAGCCGAACTTCGGCGCACCCATGTCCACGGTGTAGAGATCCGGCGCGGGACCCTGCCAGGCATTGAGCAGTCCCGCTTCCGTCTCGAAAGTCGCAGTGGTCTGGCCGGTCTTTTCGAAGATGCGGCGCACCACGCAGCGCATGCCGTTGCCGCAGGCGCCGGCCTCCGAGCCGTCATTGTTGTAGATGCGGATGAAGGCTTCGGTGCCGTCCAGCCGCGGCTTCTGCAGCACCATGAGCTGATCATAGGCCACGCCGCCCTTCGCGGACGCCACCGCGCGCGCGTCGTCCGGCGTCACCTTTGCCGTGGACGCGCGCATGTCGACAACGACGATCTCGTTGCCGATGCCGTTCATCTTGGCAAATGCGTGGTTGGCCAGCGCGCTCATGAAAATTCCCGAATTTCGCCTGCCTTATATGGCGATCCTTGCCGGCTTGGCCAGTGTCTTGCCGCCGGTCGCCAGGGGGCTGTCGGGAGGCCTGCCATGACGCATCTGTCATGGGACGAATTCGGCGCTCGCGTGTTAGAACGGCGCGCTCGCGCGAGCCGGGGCGCGACTGGGCGCAAAGACGGATTTAGGCCTTGGTCGATAAGACCTTAGCGTTAAGGCCTTGGGGAGAATAAAATGTTCAGGTTTCGTCGTCTCGCTCTGGCCGCGCTGATCCCGGCAGCAGCCTTGTCGTTTGGCCTGCCTGGCGCTCTGGCGCAAACCTCGAGCCCGGCACCGGCCGGCTCGGCAAGTCCCATGGCAAGTCCCTCGCCGGCCCCATCGGCTTCCCCCTCCCCGGCCGCGAGTGCCTCGCCTGCGCCTGCGGCAACGCCCTCACCGGCGCCATCGCCTGCGGCCAGCGCTTCGCCTGCCCCGGCGACGTCGCCCTCGCCCGCAGCCAGCGCCTCACCCAGCCCGGCGGCACCGCCGCCTGCCGCCGCCACAACGCCCGCTCCGGTGCAGACCGCCGATCCGTTTGGCCTCGAGACCACGCTCGAATCCAGAAAAGTCGTGATGGTCAAGGGCACCGCCAATTGGGACTCGGCCTTCGACACGCTGGTCGATGCCTTCAAGGCGCTGAACACGCTGCTGGACAAGCAGGGCATCAAGCAAGCCGGCAATTCGATGATCGTCTACACCTCGACCGACGATACCGGCTTCACCTTCCTCGCCGAGATCCCGGTCGATCAGGATCCCAAGAGCTTGCCCAAGGACATGAGCATCGGCAAATCGCCGGATGGCAAGGCCCTGAAATTCGTCCATCGCGGTTCCTACGACAACATGGACAACACCTATGAGGCGATCACCAATCACCTCGACGACAAGAGACTCGAAGCCAAGGACACCTTCATCGAGGAATACCTCACCGATCCCCTGAAGACCGCTGAGGACAAGCTCGTGATCAACGTTTTCGTGCCACTGAAGTGAGAATGATGAATAAGCCTGCCGTAGTCGTTACTTCCCTCGCCACCGTTTTCGCCACGCTGCTGGCAACGCCTGCGCTCGCCGATGATTTCCCGTCCGCCATTTCGGTGAGCGGCGAAGCCAATGTTTCCGTAGCGCCGGATCTCGCGCAGATCGATGCCGGCGTTGCCAGTGACGCCAAGACGGCGAAGGAAGCCTCCGACGCCAACAACGCGGCCATGGGCAAGGTGCTGCTCGCGCTCAAGGGCGCGGGCCTTGCCGAGAAGGATTACCAAACCTCGCGCCTGTCGCTGCAGCCGCAATACGGCCAGAACAAATCCACCGGCGCGTCCCCGGTCGTCGGGTTCCGCGCCTCCAACCGCGTCACCGTCAAGATCCGCGACGTGACCAAGGTCGCGGGCATCATCGACACGCTGGTGAGCGCCGGCGCCAACGACATCGGCAATATTTCGTTCGAGGTGACGCAGGCGTCGAAGCTGCTCGACGACGCACGCGAGCAGGCCGTGGCCGATGCGCGGCGCAAGGCCGAAGTTTACGCCAGGGCCACCGGCGTCACGCTGGGCGCGCCGCTCAGTGTCATCGAAGGCGGCGGCCCCGTGCCGCTGTTCAAGGGCCGCATGGCGGCGCCGATGGCGGCAGCGCCGCAGGCGGCCGTCGCGCCGGGCGAGGAGACGCTGTCCGTCACGGTGAATGTGAGCTGGGCGATCAAGGCCAAAGAGCAATAGGTCTCGTGTCCCGGACGCGCTGCGGCACGCAGTGACGCTGCGCAGAGCCGGGACCCAGGAAGCGGCACCGTACATTGCTGTGGCATGGGCCCCGGCTCTGCAGCGCACCGCTGAAGTAGCGCTGCGCTGCGTCCGGGGCACGAGCAGTGCGCGCGTAGAGCGTTAAATCTCCACCACCTGCCCCGGCATCATCGCCACGAACCGCTCCTGCGGAATTTTCGCCGCATCCAGCGCTTCGACCAGCGCCTTCGCCGGCGCATCGATTGCTTCGTCCGTGAGCTGGAACGTGCCGTGGTGATGCCCGAGCGCGGCCTCGGCGCCGCAATCGGCCAGCGCCTTCACCGCATCCGCCGGATTCATGTGCTGGTCTCGCATGAACCAGCGCGGCTCGTAGGCGCCGATGGGCAGGATCGCCAGGCGCAGCGGTCCATGCTTCTCGGCGACGCGCCGAAAATGCGTGCCGTCGCCGTAGCCGGAATCGCAGACAACGTAGACTTTGCCGGCCGGTGTCTCCAGCACGAAGCTCGCCCATAGCGCCTTGTTGCGATCGAACATGCCGCGCGCCGTCCAGTGCCGCGTCGGCACCAGATGCACGGCGACGCCGCCGCCGAGCTCGACGCGGTCGTGCCAGTCGAAGGCTTCCACCCTGATCGTGGAATCCCAGCTGCGCATCGTCACGTCGTTGCCGAGCGGGGTGACCACGCGCGGGGCGAAATTCTTCGTGAGCCGCGACAGCGTCGCAATGTCCAGATGATCGTAATGCCCGTGCGAGACCAGCACGACATCGATCTTCGGCAGCTTCTCGAACGCGATGCCGGGATCATTGTGCCGCTTCGGCCCGGCCCAGGCGACCGGCGAGACTCGCTCCGACCAGACGGGATCGACCAGAATATTGAGGCCGCCGGTCTGGATCAGCCAGCTGGCGTGGCCGACGAAGGAGAGCCGCACGTTGCCGCCATCGACCCGCGCCGGCGGGGTATCGGCGTGGGGGCTGGGAGCCCAGTCCGGCCATGTGGCGCGCTGCCGCTTGCCGCCGAGCTGCCAGCGCAGCACCTCGCGAAGCGATTTCGGCGGCGCGCCGTCCGGATCGAAAAAGGTCAGGCCGTCGAAATGATCGGAGGCGGGACCGTCATAGGTTTTCATGCGGGACATCCAGAGGGAGGACACGCCGACCAAGGCGCCGGCCCCGGCAAGCAGTCCAAACAGGCGGCGGCGGGTGATCGGCACGGCGGGCTTCAGCGATGGTAACGGAGGCGGGTCATCACCTCTATATGGGCGGAACCCAGAGAAAAAAGAACCGGTCGAAAAAAGGTTCTTAGTTTCAGGGCCTTGACCAGGCAAAGGCACCCCGACGCCCTAACTTTCCTTGACTTTTGGGCGAGAGCGGCGTTTAACCCCGCCACTTTCTCGGAAAGGCTTTCTTTTCGACCCGCCGACCGGCCCTCGGGGCCGGAGGTCAACGCCCGACAGCGCTGTGCGCCCTCGGGCGCAAAGGTGTTTGGAAGATCGTTTGGCCAAGGAAGTGGTCATCCCCCGCGAAGGCGGGGGACAGCAACAGGACAACTTCATTGTTCGACAATCTGTCGGAACGGCTTGGTGGCATTCTCGATCGTCTGACGGGGCGCGGCGCGCTGACCGAAAAGGACGTCGATGCCGCGATGCGCGAGGTGCGCCGCGCGCTGCTGGAAGCCGACGTCGCGCTCGAGGTGGTCCGCAGCTTCACCGAGCGCGTCCGCGAGCAGGCGATCGGCGCCACCGTCGTCAAGTCGGTCACACCCGGCCAGATGGTGGTCAAGATCGTCCATGACGAGCTGATCAACACGCTCGGCGCCGAAAGCCAGACCATCGACGTCAATTCCGTGCCGCCGGTGCCGATCATGATGGTCGGCCTGCAAGGCTCGGGCAAGACCACCACCACCGCGAAGCTCGCCCGCCGCCTGGTCCAGCGCGACAAGCGCAAGGTGCTGATGGCCTCGCTCGACGTCTATCGTCCGGCGGCGATGGAGCAGCTGGCCGTGCTCGGCCGCGATCTCGATATTCCCACCTTGCCGATCGTCGCGGGGCAGCAGCCGCCGCAGATTGCGAAGCGCGCACTGGAAGCCGGCAAGCTCGGCGGCTACGACATCGTGCTGCTCGACACCGCCGGCCGCACCACGCTGGACGAAGAGATGATGGCGGAAGCGGCCGCGATCAAAGCTGCAGCCAATCCGCATGAAGTGCTGCTGGTCGCCGACAGTCTGACCGGTCAGGACGCCGTCAACCTCGCGCGCTCGTTCGACCAGCGCGTCGGCCTCACCGGCATCGTGCTGACCCGCGTGGACGGCGATGGCCGCGGCGGCGCCGCGCTGTCGATGCGCGCCGTCACCGGCAAGCCGATCAAGCTGATCGGCACCGGCGAAAAGACCGATGCCCTGGAAGATTTCCATCCCGACCGTATCGCCGGCCGCATCCTCGGCATGGGCGACGTGGTGTCGCTGGTCGAGCGCGCGGCCGCCAATATCGACGCCGAAAAGGCCGCGCGCACTGCCGAGCGCATGCGCAAGGGTCAGTTCGACCTCAACGACATGCGCGAGCAGCTATCGCAGATGGCCAATATGGGCGGCATCAGCGGGCTGATGGGCATGATGCCCGGCATCTCCAAGATGAAGAACCAGATCGCGGCCGCCGGCATCGACGACAAGATCTTGAAGCGCCAGGTCGCGATCATCGATTCCATGACGCGCGACGAGCGCCGTCATCCCGACCTGCTCAAGGCCAGCCGCAAGAAGCGCATCGCCGCCGGTTCCGGCCAGAACGTCGAACAGGTCAACAAGCTGCTCAAGATGCACCGGAACATGGCCGACATGATGAAGGCGATGGGCTCCGGCAAGCGCGGCCCGCTCGCCGGCATCGCCCAGGCGATGGGCTTCGGCGGCGGCATGAAGATGCCTTCGCCCGAAGAGATGAAGGCGATGCAGGAGAAGATGCAGGCCGGCGGTGGACAAGGTCTGCCCAGCCTGCCGAAGGAACTGCCGCCGGGTCTTCGCTCGGGTCTACCGAATTTGCCGGGACTTACGGGCCTCAGCGGCAAGCCGACCCTTCCGGGCCTCGGCGGCTTCCCCGGCAAGAAGAAATGAGGAATTCGTCGCGGGGGATCGCGAGCGTCCCGCGCAACGCGGAATACCAATCAACCGAACAAACCGTACTTTGAAGGAGAACTGAATGTCCGTCGTTATCCGCCTCGCCCGTGCAGGCACCAAGAAGCGTCCCGTCTATCACGTCGTCGTCGCCGACTCGCGCTTTCCGCGCGATGGCCGCTTCATCGAGCGTCTTGGCCATTTCAACCCGCTGCTGCCGAAGGACAACGAGACCCGCCTCAAGCTCGACATGGACAAGGTGAAGGCCTGGCTCGCCAAGGGCGCGCAGCCCTCGGACCGCGTGGCCCGTTTCCTCGACGCCGCCGGCGTCAAGAAGCGCGAAGCCCGCAACAACCCCGAGAAGGCCGTGCCGCGCAAGGAGCGCAAAGCGCAGGCCGAAGCCGCCGCGAAGGGTTAAGGCCGGATCATGTCGGCGCTGGTCTGCGTCGCGCGGATCGGCGCCGCGCATGGTGTGCGCGGTGCGGTCAAACTATGGACCTTCACCGAAGATCCCTTTGCCGTCAGGCGCTACGGTCCGCTGCTGTCGAAAGACGGCAAGCGCCAGTTTGAGGTCGCAACGGCGCGCGAGGCAAAGGATCATCTGGTCGCGACGTTCAAGGGCGTCACGACCCGCGATGAGGCCGAGCGCCTCAACGGCATCGAGCTCTATGTCGCGCGCGAAAAATTGCCTGCGACGGACGCGGACGAATATTACCACACCGATCTGATCGGGCTCGCCGCCGTCACCACCGACGGCGATGCGCTCGGGCGCGTGCTCGCGATTCACAATTTCGGCGCCGGCGACATCATCGAGATCGCTCCGCCCAGCGGCACGACGATGCTGCTGCCGTTCACGAACGCGGTGGTGCCGGAGGTCGACATTGCCGGCGGCCGCGTGGTGATCGCGCTGCCGCAGGAGGTCGAGGGGGAGGAGCGAGGCGAAGCTCTCTCCGCGAGTCGTCCCCGCGAACGCGGAGACCCATAACCACAGGCCGTGGTTTTGGCTAAGCTGGCGGCTCCAGCCATCGCAAAGCAAGCTGCGGTGGATATGGGTCACGGATCTGCGCGCGCTTTCGGCACGCTTGTCCGGCACGACAACAACTGAGATACGATGACCAATCCCTCACCCTGGCGCGCGACGGTGCTGACGCTGTTTCCGGAGATGTTTCCGGGACCGCTCGGCGTGAGCCTCGCCGGGCGGGCGCTGGCGTCAGGACTCTGGGAGATCGAGGCCCGGGACATCAGGGCCTCCGCCACCGACCGCCACCGCAGCGTCGACGACACCCCGGCCGGCGGCGGCCCGGGCATGGTGCTGCGGGCGGACGTTCTGGCGGCCGCGATCGATGCTGCCGCGATCAGCCCGGAACGGCCAAGACTCCTGATGAGCCCACGCGGTCGGCCATTGACCCAGGCCCGTGTCCTGGAACTGGCGAAGGGTCCCGGCCCCCTGATCGTCTGCGGGCGCTTCGAGGGGGTCGACCAGCGGGTGATCGACGGGCGAGGCCTGGAGGAGGTCTCGATCGGGGATTACGTGCTCTCCGGGGGCGAAATAGCTGCGTTGGCGCTGATCGACGCCTGCGTCAGGCTGCTGCCGGGGGTGATGGGCAAGGAGGCCTCGGGAACCGAGGAAAGCTTCTCGGATGGCCTTCTGGAGTACCCCCAATACACCCGTCCGCAGCTCTTCGAGGGGGCTCCGATCCCTGACATCCTGACTTCCGGCGACCATGCCAGGGTCGCGAGCTGGCGGCGGGCGCAATCCGAGGCCCTCACCAAGGCCCGGCGGCCGGATTTGTGGGCTCAAATCCCGAGCAAGCCTCCGAATCGAGCCGGTCGCCAAAAAACACCAAAAAACAAGACAGACGGGTGACAAACGCTCCGGCTTGCCTTATAGCAGCGGCCAAATCCGCAATGGCTGGATAGACGAATTTTGCGCAGCCCCCCGCTTCCAGGGCTGGGCGCGCCGATGGAGATTTACCCATGAACCTGATCAAGCAGCTCGAGCAAGAGCAATTCGACAAGCTGTCCGCCGGCAAGGACATTCCGGAATTCGGTCCCGGCGACACCGTGATCGTCAACGTGAAGGTCGTCGAAGGCGACCGCACCCGCGTGCAGGCCTATGAAGGCGTCTGCATCGGCCGTTCCGGCGGCGGCCTCAACGAGAGCTTCACCGTGCGCAAGATCTCGTATGGCGAGGGCGTCGAGCGCGTGTTCCCGGTGATGTCGCCGATGATCGACTCGATCAAGGTGGTGCGCCGCGGCAAGGTGCGTCGCGCCAAGCTCTATTATCTCCGCAATCTGCGCGGCAAGTCGGCTCGCATCGTCGAGAAGACCGAGCACGCCAAGGCCGTCAACGAGTAAGCTCCGCTTACAGCCGAGTTTCCAAAAGCGCGGGGCAAAACCCCGCGCTTTTTTGTTGCGTCAGCCGCGCGCGTCAAAGCCCTCGCGATTCCGGTTCGGCCTGCTATATATTCGTAGAATGTTTCCAGATCGGACCAGCATGGAGCCCATCAAACGCATCGTCATCGACGATCGCTCGCGGCTGCCTGGACGGTTCTTCGGACGCTTCGCGACCTCGGCAACGTCAGAGCTTACGCGCGCAGCCTAAAAGCTGCGCTGAAGACTGCCTGTTGCCCCGCGCGTGACCGCGCACATCCGTTACCAACGTTTTTCGGAGCTGACGCTCATGTCCAAGCCCACCACATTGTACGACAAGATCTGGAACGACCATCTGGTGCACGAAGCCGAGGACGGCACCTGCCTGCTCTACATCGACCGTCATCTGGTGCACGAGGTGACCTCGCCGCAGGCGTTCGAGGGGCTGCGCGCCACGGGCCGCAAGGTCCACGCGCCGGAGAAGACGCTCGCCGTCGTCGACCACAACGTGCCGACCACCGATCGCACCAAGCCGAATCCCGATCCCGAAAGCATCGACCAGATCAAGGCGCTGGCCGAGAACGCCAAGGAATTCGGCATCGAATATTACAACGAGTTCGACAAGCGCCAGGGCGTCGTCCACGTCATCGGCCCCGAGCAGGGTTTTACGCTGCCCGGCACCACCATCGTCTGCGGTGACAGCCACACCTCGACGCATGGCGCCTTCGGCGCGCTCGCGCACGGCATTGGCACCTCCGAGGTCGAGCACGTGCTGGCGACGCAGACGCTGATCCAGAAGAAGGCGAAGAACATGCGCGTCACCGTCGACGGCAAATTGCCCGACGGCGTGACCGGCAAGGACATCATCCTGGCCATCATCGGCGAGATCGGCACCGCGGGCGGCACCGGCTACGTGCTGGAATATGCCGGCGATGCGATCAGCGCGCTCAGCATGGAAGGCCGCATGACGGTCTGCAACATGTCGATCGAAGGCGGCGCCCGCGCCGGTCTCGTTGCGCCCGATCAGAAGGCGTTCGACTTCCTGCGCGGCCGCCCGAAGGCGCCGAAGGGCGCGGACTGGGACGCAGCGATGCGCTACTGGGAGAAGCTGCGCTCCGACGACGGTGCGCATTTCGACAACGAGCTGCGCCTCGATGCGGCCAAGCTGCCGCCGATCGTGACCTGGGGCACGAGCCCGGAGGATGTCATCTCGGTGACCGGCATCGTGCCCGATCCCGATAAGATCGCGGACGAGGCCAAGCGTCTCTCCAAGCATCGCGCCCTGAAATACATGGGCCTGACGGCGGGAACGAAGATCACCGACATCAAGGTCGACCGCATCTTCATCGGCTCCTGCACCAACGGCCGCATCGAGGATCTGCGCGCGGCGGCCAAGATTGCGGAAGGCAAGACCGTTTCAGCGCATGTCAACGCCATGGTCGTGCCGGGCTCCGGTCTCGTGAAGGAACAGGCCGAGGCTGAGGGTCTGGACAAGATCTTCATCAAGGCCGGCTTCGAATGGCGCGAGCCGGGCTGCTCGATGTGCCTCGCGATGAACCCGGACAAGCTGGCCCCGGAAGAGCGTTGCGCCTCGACCTCGAACCGCAATTTCGAAGGCCGCCAGGGCTTCAAGGGCCG
This sequence comes from Bradyrhizobium sp. NDS-1, assembly GCF_032918005.1. NCBI lineage: Bacteria > Pseudomonadati > Pseudomonadota > Alphaproteobacteria > Hyphomicrobiales > Nitrobacteraceae > Bradyrhizobium > Bradyrhizobium sp. NDS-1. Next base: position 361,129 of record NZ_CP136628.1, on the reverse strand, counting down.
CACGCATCTGGTATCGCCGGCGATGGCGGCGGCAGCGGCGATCGCAGGTCATTTCGTCGACGTCAGGGACTGGCGTTAAGCCCGTTCCTGCAATTGTAGCGATCGCGTCAAACCGCCCTTAATCTGCGGCGTCTCATTCTCGTCCTCGCGAGGGTTTCGCGAGGACGCTGCATATGGCCAACAAGCCGGAATATGTCGACCTGATCAGCGAGGCCACGCGCCAGCACCGGCGCGCAGCGCCGCTGCGCGTCGTCGCCAGGCCCGAGGTCGAGGAGACCTCGAAGCTCAGCCACTGGCCGCCGGCGCTGTTCAAGCAATGGAAGCTGGATAATCTGATGCGGTGGAGATCCGCATCGTGGAAGCTGAGAGATTAGCTTTGGCGCTCCGTCATGCCCGGGGGCTTGTCCCGGGCATCCAGGGGCCTCTCGTTCACGCTCCAAGAACGTGTATGGCCGGGACATAGGCGAGCGGAAGCGACGCCGTCCTTCGGATGGCTGTGCCCGGCCATGACGAATGCGGAGCTAGCAGCTCACATCACCAATACCGGTACGGATAGTGCCAGCGCGGCCAGTGGCAGACGCGGCGCGGGCCGTAATAGGTGAAGATGATCCGGCAGCGGCGCGGATAGTGGTAGGCGGGATAGTAGCCGCCGACATAATAGCGCCGGTGGAAGTGACGATGGCCGAAATGGGGACGATGATGATGGCCCCAGTGGCGGTGGTAGCCGCCATATCCGCCGTAGCGAAAGCCGCCATGGTGATGGCCGCCGACATGACGGTGAATAGCCGGCCCGGCGCGGAAGCCGCCGATATGACCGCGATGAAATCCACCGCCGCCGATATGACCACCGCGAAAGCCGCCGCCGTGGAAGCCGCCACCGCGGAAACCTCCACCGTGAAAGTGGCCGCCATGTCCGCCGGGCCCGCCACGAACCTGCGTGACGAGGTCGTCGGCCGCAGCCTTCGTCGCAGGTGACGTCGCCGGATTGATCAAGGTCAGCGCTTCAGCACGGCGCGCGGTGCCGGCCGACAGCATCAGCGTTGCGGCGGCCGCAATCCCGAGCAGTCGAATCGGGCCTGCCCTGAGACCCAAACTCCTCAACATGGAATTCTCCCTGAATCTCTACAGCGAAGTTGCGACGCGACGTCTCGGCCGCGCCATCGCTGTTCAATGACGGTCGCTCCCAAGATTAAATTGGGGGGGGTGACGTGAACGCCCCATGAATGAACGGCGCCGGGCTCTGCGATGCGACGCAGTGCCGCGACGAAGAGGAGTTTTGAAGATGACCGTTTATGCGATTGCACAATTGAAGATGACCGACCGCGCGGCCTATGACCGCTACCAGGCGCGGTTCTTCGATGTGTTCAGGAAGTACAATGGCCGGCTGCTCGCCGCCGACGAGCGCCCGCGCGTGCTCGAAGGCGCATGGCCGCACGACAAGCTCGTCATGATGTCGTTTCCCGACGAGACGGCCTTCCTCGCCTTCTCGAACTCACCCGACTACGAGCAGATCTCCCGCGACCGCAAAGCCGGCGCAGAGGCGACCGTGCTGCTGGTCAAGGGATTTACGCCGAGCTAGCGCGTCACCAGAACGGCCCGTAGCCGAACACGAAGGGTGCCGGCACGCCGTAGGGATAGGGACGATAGTGCACGGGCCGCGCATAGTAGCGGGGATCCCGGCGCACGAGGGGCGGCACGACGTAGGCTCGCGCGGGCCGTCGCGCATCGAAGACGGCAATCCCGGCCGAGGCCTCCGGAATCGCCGTCCTAGGCGCCGCGGAGGCGCGAGGCAGACCGGCGGCAAGCGCGACGGCAACGGCCCCTGCAATCCATCTCCCCATGATCACCTCAAGGGCTCCAACGCCGGGCGCCGCGTCAGCCCGGGCGCCAGTAGCAGCTCACGCGCGGCACGATCACCGTGCCGCTCGGCCGGAATTCCTGCACATAGGTCGCGTTGCACACGCGGACTGCGTTCGGACCCGGATTATAGCGCGGATAGACGCCGTCAGGGCTGTAATAGGGCGTGACGCGCAAGCGCGCCGGGGGCCGCTTGCGTGGCGGGGGGACATCGTCCGGCGATACCGCCTGGGCTGTCCGGATTCCGGAACTTGCAGTCTGCGCCTCGGCCTCAACGCAAAATAGCGAAAACAACCCCATGCACAGTAGCGTCAGCGCTGTTTTCGCTCGCATTTTTTCCGCCCACCTGAACCGTCCCATTCGAGGTCCCACGCTCCCCGTTTTGGAAGCGCCCGTCAACCTCGCCCCGGTTATAAAGCCGGATGCATCGCCAAGGAACCCGCGCTAAGACAAGCCTATGTGGACGGAATTAAAAGCGCCCTCGCTGGCCGAGATGGAAGCTACTGCGCACGAGATCTTCGAGCGCCTGCCGGCGGAGTTTCGCACCCTCTGCGAGGGCGTGATCATCCGCGTCGACGACTTCCCGACCGAGGAAGTGCTGAACGAGATGGAATGCGAGAGCGAGTTCGACCTGCTCGGCCTGTTCCAGGGCGTCGGCCTGCCGCAGCAGAGCCTTGGCGACGTGGCGCGGCTGCCCAACATGGTCTGGCTCTACCGCCGGCCGATCCTGGACTACTGGGCCGAGCACGACGAGAGCCTCGGCCACATCGTCCGCCACGTCCTGATCCACGAGATCGGCCACCATTTTGGGCTGTCGGACGACGATATGGAAGCGATCGAGGCTCAGGCGGAGTAGGGCGTCGCCACAAGGGGCGGTTCGCTCCCTCTCCCGCTTGCGGGGAGGCTTGCCCCCGACCAGGGCAGACTGGATCTGCCGAATTCGGCCTAGGATTTCCGCTCCGGACGCGATAAATACCGGTTCCCTGATCCACCCCGGAAAGCGCAACCATGGACAAGTTCACCACGCTGGAAGGCGTCGCGGCGCCGCTGAAGATCATCAATGTCGACACCGACATGATCATTCCGAAGCAGTACCTCAAGACCATCAAGCGCACCGGCCTTGGCAAGGGGCTCTTCTCCGAGCAGCGCTACAAGGACGACGGCAGCGAAAATCCGGATTTCGTCCTCAACCAGCCCGCCTATCGCAACGCGAAGGTGTTGGTGGCCGGCGACAATTTCGGCTGCGGCTCGAGCCGCGAGCACGCCCCCTGGGCGCTGCTCGACTTCGGCATCCGTTGCGTGATCTCGACCTCGTTCGGCGACATCTTCTACAATAACTGCTTCAAGAACGGCATTCTGCCGATCCGCGTGTCCCAAGAAGACCTCGACAAGCTGTTCGACGATGCCGAGCGCGGCGCCAATGCGACGCTGACGATCGACCTGCCGAACCAGGAGATCCGCGGTCCCGACGGCGGCAAGGTCAAGTTCGAGATCGATCCGTTCCGCAAGCACTGCCTGATCAACGGCCTCGACGACATCGGCCTCACGATGGAAAAGAAGGCCTCGATCGACAGCTACGAGGACAAGCTCAAGCGCGAACGCGCCTGGGCCTGATCGTATGTACTGAGCATGATCTTTCCGGATCATGCTCTAGTTTTCATTCGAGCCTCGGTGCCGTCAGCGCCGGGGCTTTTTCTCTGCCCTGCTCATCGCGTATAGCTGCACGCATGCTGCCCGAGATCGTCACCTTCTGGCATGGCCCGATGGACGCGTTGCGCCAGACCTGTCTGCGCTCGCAGCTGGCGGCCGGCCACAAGGTCACGGTTTACAGCTTCGACACCATTCCCGGCCTTCCCGCCGGCGTCGCAAACGCGGAGGCGGAAGCGATCCTGCCGCACTCATTCTCCGAGCGCCTGCGGCCACCGCAGCCGGACGGAAGCTGGCGCGACTGGACCACGCTTCAGTTCAGCGATTTCTTCCGCATGAAGCTGATGGCGAAGAATCTCGGGCTCTGGCTCGACGCCGACGTGCTGCTGCTCAAACCGGTCGAGATCGATCCGGCAAAGCCCTATTTCGCCTGGGAGCGGCCGCGTCAGCTCGGCAATTCCGTGATCTACCTGCCGCCCGAGCACGGCATCGTAGCCGCCTTCGAGGAGCTGATGGAGCAGGAGGAACTGACGCCGAACTGGCTGTCGGTGCGCCACCGCATCACCTTCATGATGCGCCGCCTGCGCGGCGGCTCGGGCCGCCTCGCGGATATCCGCGTCGCGATCTACGGACCCGCAGCGCTCACCGCGCTCGCACGCCGCACCGGCGAGCTGGCTCGCGCGCTGCCCAAGCAGTCGTTTTATGCCGTGCACGCTGAACCAAAGCTGTTCTTCGATCCCTCGAGCTATCTCGGCCTCATCACCAATCCCGAGATCATCGGCCTGCACATCTCGCCCAAGGGCCGCGGCGGCGAGAAGCCGATTCCGGGCAGCCTGTATGCCTGGGCTGCGGAGCGGTTTTCGTAATTCTCCGCTCGTGTCCCGGACGCGGCACAAGACCGGATTGGATGCCGCTTCCCAATTTGATCCAGCGCAACGCGCTCCTGCATCATTGTGCTTAATTCGCTCCAATTCCGCCGTCCGAAGGAGCTTTCCATGAGCACCGCAAGCAGACCTTATCCCATCGTCCAGGATCTCATCGAGTCCTTCGCCGGCTGGCTGAAGCATCGCCGCGAGATGAACGAGATCCGGCAGCTCGATCGCGCCGATTTCGACCGGATCGCGAGCGACCTCAGGATCGCACCTGACGACCTGGAAGAGCTGGTCCGTCACGGCCGGCATGCCGCCGACGAGCTGCCGAAGATGCTCGAACAACTCGGCATCAACGCCGAAGGCCTCGGCCGCGCGCAGCCGCTGCTGCTTCGCGACATGGAGCGGGTCTGCTCGCTCTGCGGTCACAAAGGACAGTGCGACCGCGATCTCGCCGACGGCACCGCCGCGGAGAATTACCACGGCTATTGCGCGAACGCCTCGACGCTGGAGTCGCTCAACCGCGCCGACGTCGCGCCGCGCTGAGGCGGCGCAACGGATTTTCCGACCGCAAACGTCATCTCTCCATTTGCGTAGCAGAACGCGCCGACGCAGCAGGCCGCCTGATCAAGCCCGATGGGCCATCGCAGCGGCCTCGGCCGCAGCGCGCTGCATGCTGGTCGACATCTCATTCGTCACCGTGCTCTGCTCCTCGATCGCGGCGGCGGTCGACGTCACGTACTCGCTGACATTGTTGATCGCCTGCTTGATCGCACTCAGAGCGTTGACGACGTCGCCGGAAATGCTGTTGAGGCTGCCGATCTCCTGGCCGATCTTGTCGGTCGCCTGCTTGGCCTGGTTGGCGAGGCTCTTGACCTCGGAAGCGACCACGGCGAAGCCGCGGCCGGCTTCGCCGGCGCGCGCGGATTCGATCGTGGCGTTAAGCGCGAGCAGGTTGATCTGCCCCGTGATGTTGTTGATCAGCTCGACAATGCCGCTCATCGCCTGTGCAGCCTCGGTGAGGCGTTGGGCTTGCGCGTCGGCAGCCGAGACCTGTTCCACCGCACTGGTCGCGGTTTCACGCGATTTGGTCATGGCTTCGGAGATCTCCCGCACCGAGGCGTTGAGCTCCTCCGAGCCGGCGGCGACCGATTCCATCATGCCGCGGACGCGCTCGTTGCCCATGCGGACCAGCACCTGCCTGGTGGTGTCGGTGGCGTATTTCACGACCTTGAAAGGCTTGCCATTGAGATCCAGGATCGGGTTGTAGGAGGCCTGAATGTAGACTTCCTTGCCGCCCTTGCCGATGCGCTTGTATTCGGCCGCCTGGTATTCGCCGCGGTTGAGCGCGGCCCAGAACTCGCGATAGGACGTACTGTCGCGCTCGCCGGGATCGACGAACATGCTGTGATGCTTGCCCTTGATCTCGGCCAGGGAATAGCCGACCGCGCCCAGGAAGTTGGCGTTGGCCGTCACGATGGTGCCGTCCATGTTGAATTCGATCACCGCCTGGGCCTTGTCGATCGCCGCGATCTGGCCGGCGAGATCGGCGCTCTTCAGCTTCTGGGCGGTGACGTCGGTCGCGAACTTCACCACCTTGGAGGGCCTGCCCTTCTCGTCGAAGATTGGATTGTACGAGGCCTGGATCCAGACTTCCTTGCCGCCCTTGCCGATGCGCTTGTATTCGGTCGCCTGATATTCACCACGATTGAGTGCCGCCCAGAACTCGCGATAGGCAGCGCTGTCTCGCTCGGCAGGCGCAACGAACATGCTATGATGCTTGCCCCGGATCTCGTCCAGGGTGTAGCCGAGCGTATTCAGGAAGTTCTCATTGGCGTTGCTAACAGTGCCGTCCATGTTGAACTCAATGACCGCCTGCGAGCGGTTCGCAGCGGCGACTTGAGCCCCGAAGTCGAGGTTCTGGAGACGGACCGAGGCATCGGACCATTCCACCACGACTCCCGTCCGGCTGCCGTCGCTGCGCTTCACCGGCGTTGCAACGAGGTCGAATTTCCGATTCCCGATCTGGATCGTCGCACGATGCACGCTGCTGAGGCTCGCGAGCATCTTGCGCTGATGCTGCGGATTCTTATGAAACACGTCGATGTTGGTGCCGACGAGCGTATCCACGTTGAAGTGCGGCAGCACCTTCTTGAGATCGCTCTCGGCCGCGCGAAGCAAGTCCGTCACCGCGTCATTCATGTAGACGATCTTGAGATCGTTATCCGCGATCATCAGATTGGCACTCACGACCTTCGCCGCCTGCAACGTCAATGCGTCGGAGCTCGACTTGCGCTTGAACATGATCTCTCCAATATCGATTAAGTTGCGCGCACGTCGAGGCGGGCTTCTGCTCGCGATGCGATCCACGAATCCTCAGATATCCGAGTCGAATTATCAGAGTGTTTGTCCGATCGAAGACACAATGGCCGGATTTTGCCAGGGCGATTAACGTGACAATGACACGCGACGGGACCGCGGCGGTATGGGCCTTGAACTTGCAAACGCGGTCCTAAAATCAGTATCGCAATCTGGCAAAGCGCTCGCAGCTAGCATTCGCTTACCGTCGGCATCGCGCTCGCTGCGAACCAATGAGCGAAGACGATGTCGTTCGCAGCCGCAGCCCGCGTCCGGGCATTTCGTCGCAGCCGCGATGAGTGCGTTCATGCCTCATTGAGTGATCCGGTCACGCCCGGCAACCGTTGCATTCAATCTCGAATTGGTAGCCCCGCGGAGGGGATACGGTAGTTTGCACGGCGGGGGGATACTGATTTGGGCACCGTTACCTACCTTGACCGCTATGCCTTGATCCGGACGCGCGACAGCGATTTCGCGCGCGACCGCCTGTTTGCGGTCTATGGCGCGGATCGGTTCGACAAGCATGACGATGAGTTCGGCATAGGAGCCAATCTTGCTCGCTTGAATTCCCTCGGCCTCGCCTTCTGTGCCTATGATGGCGCGGCATCGCTCTCCTTTCCTGAATCCGACATTCTCCGCCAGCTCTTTTCCATCCAGGGGTCTGCGGGTTTCCGAACGAAATGGGATAGCCAGCCGATCGAGGCATGGAGCCCGATGATCTCCGGCGACTCCAGGCTGGATCTCGACTTTGCGCCGGGCTATCGCCAGCTGGTGCTGAGGATAGATGCCGCCGCGCTGGGGCGCTTGCTGAAGAGCATTCTCGGCGACCACAGCGACATGAAGCTGCATTTCGGCGCGGGCGCAGCCAATCCCGCGGTCATGACGCATCTGCGCCGGGAAGTCTTCAGGCTCGCAGAAGAGCTGGATCGATTTGGGCAGGATTACTCATCCATCGCCATTGCCGAGCTTGAGCGTTCGCTGATGGTCCGGATTCTGCTGGCGCATCGGCACAATTTCTCCGACCGCCTTCTGCTTTCCGCTCCGAGCGCCAACCGGACCGTGATCGACACGGTTGAGTCCTACATCGAGGCGCATTGGGACGAACCGCTCGACCTGGAAAGGATCGCCGAGGTCGCCAATGTGAGCGTGCGGACGATTTTCCGGGAATTCTCCGATGCCGGACGGGGTTCGCCCGGCCAGTTCGCGCGCCGCGTCCGGCTTCAGCGGGCGGCAGAGCTTCTGCGACAGGCGGACGAGCAGACCAGCGTTCTCGCCATTGCCTTCAAATGCGGGTTCAACAATCTAGGTCGGTTCGCATCCGAATACCGTCAGGCCATCGGTGAGCTGCCGTCCGAGACCTTGAAGAATGCGAGACGAAGGCAATGAGAGTGCCATCGACGTCCCGCAACATGGCGCAAGCGTAGCAGCGCAGCCGGGGCTGGTGCCCACCTCAGCCCTTCGCCATCGCGGCGATCGCGTCCGCGATCTCGATGGTGCGGCGGGCCATGTCGGCGTGCAGGCGCTCCACCATGGCGCCGTCGAGGCGGATCGCGCCGCGCGAAGCGTTTTCCGGCAGCTCGAACGCGGCGATGATCTTTCGTGCGCGCGCGACTTCCTCCTCGGGCGGGGTGAAGATCGCGTTGCAGGCGTCGATCTGCGAGGGGTGGATCAGCGTCTTGCCGTCGAAGCCGAGATCGCGTCCTTGCGCGCATTCGGTGGCAAAGCCGTCGGAATTGGCGATGTCGCTGTAGGGACCATCGAGAATTTCGAGGCCATGAGCGCGCGCCGCCAGGATGCAATGCGTGATCATCGGGATCATCGCGGCACGGCCGGGCAGCATCTTGATGCGGGTCTCTCGCGAAATGTCGTTGGGTCCGAACACGAAGCCGGAAAGACGCCGCGATGGATCGCGCCCAGCCTCGGCCAGCTCCTCCGCATGCAGCACGGCGCGCGCGGTCTCGATCATGGCCCAGACCTTCACCGTCGGCGCCGCGCCGAGCTCGGTGAGACGGAAGCCGATCGTATCGAGATCTTCGATACTTGAAACTTTTGGAACCAGGATGCCGTCCGGCGACGCCTTGGCGGCCATCGCGACGTCATCGGCCCACCACGGCGTATCGAGGCCGTTGGTGCGGATCAAAATCTCGCGCCTGCCAAAACCCTTGGCCGCAATCGCGGCGGCGATGCCGTCGCGTGCCGCCGCCTTGGCGTCGGGTGCGACGGAATCCTCGAGATCGAGGATCAGGCCATCGGCGGCAAGATTGCGGGCCTTTTCCAGCGCGCGGGGATTTGAGCCGGGCATGAACAGATGGCTGCGGCGCGGGCGGGTCATGCTGCGTTCCTTCCTCGTCAATATTCCGAGCCCAGCCGATAGCATCCGGCCTGCCCATTCGAAAGGCTTGTTCGCCCAAGCGGTCTATGATTAGGCATAGGTATGATGACATTCCCGAAGCATTTGCTGGAAGGCTACAAGGCCTTCGCCACCCAGCGGCTGCCGACCGAGCAGACCCGCTTTCGCGAGCTGTCGGTGAAGGGGCAGTCGCCGGAAGTGATGGTGATCGGCTGCTGCGACAGCCGCGTCTCGCCCGAGGTGATCTTCGACGTCGGCCCGGGCGAATTGTTCGTGGTCCGCAACATCGCCAACCTCGTGCCGGTGTATCAGCCCGACGGCACCGCCCATGGTGTCTCGGCGGCGCTGGAATATGCCGTGACGGTGCTGAAAGTGAAGCACATCGTGGTGCTTGGCCACGCGCAATGCGGCGGCATCCGCGCCTTCGTCGACAAGATCGAGCCGCTCACGCCCGGCGACTTCATCGGCAAATGGATGCAGATGTTCATCAAGCCGGGCGAGGTGGTGGAGCAGCGCGACCACGAAACGATGGCGCAGTTCGTCGAGCGCATCGAGAAGGCCGCCGTGTTCCGCAGCCTCGAGAACCTGATGACCTTCCCGTTCGTGCGCAAGGCCGTGGAGAGCGGCCAGATGCAGACCCACGGCGCCTATTTCGGCGTCGCGGAGGGATCGCTGTTCGTGCTGGACAAGGTCGCGAAGGAATTCAGGAGCGTGCGCGAATAGCGAAGGACGAGTGGAAATCCCCATTCGCCATTCGCTACTCCCTATTCGCCTGCCTTACGCCGCCTGCTTCTTCGCGCTGATCAGCTTGCGGTTGATCAAGACTTCCGCGATCTGGATCGCGTTGAGCGCGGCGCCCTTGCGCAGATTGTCGGACACGCACCACAGCACGAGGCCATTCTCCACCGTCGCATCCTCGCGGATGCGGCTGATATAGGTGGCGTCCTCGCCGGCCGCCTCGTACGGCGTGGCGTAACCGCCGGGCTCCTGCTTGTCGATGACGAGGCAGCCGGGCGCCTTGCGCAGGATGTCGCGGGCTTCGTCCGCGCTGATCGGATTCTCGAACTCGATGTTGACGGCCTCGGAGTGGCCGACGAACACGGGCACGCGCACGCAGGTGGCGGAGAGCTTGATCCTGGGATCAAGGATCTTCTTGGTCTCCGCCATCATCTTCCACTCTTCCTTGGTGTAGCCGTCCTCCATGAAGACGTCGATGTGGGGGATGACGTTGAAGGCGATGCGCTTCGGGAACTTCTTGTTGACCAGCTCCTGGTTGGTGTAGACGGCCTTGGTCTGCGAGAACAACTCGTCCATGCCGTCCTTGCCGGCGCCGGACACCGATTGATAGGTCGAGACCACAACGCGCTTGATGGTCGCCTTGTCGTGCAGCGGCTTCAGCGCGACCACGAGCTGCGCGGTCGAGCAGTTCGGGTTGGCGATGATGTTCTTCTTCTTGAAGCCTTCGGTCGCGCCCGCGTTCACTTCCGGCACGATCAGCGGCACGTCCGGGTCCATGCGCCAGGCGGAGGAGTTGTCGATGACGACGGCGCCGGCGGCGCCGATCTTGGGCGACCATTCTTTCGACACCTCGCCGCCCGCCGACATCAGGCAGATGTCGACGTCGGAGAAGTCATAGTGCTCGAGGGCCTTGCACTTCAGGGTGCGGTCGCCATAGGAGACCTCGACGCCGATGCTGCGGCGTGATGCCAGGGCCACGACCTCGTCCGCGGGAAATTTGCGCTCATCCAGGATGTTGAGCATTTCCCGTCCGACATTGCCGGTCGCGCCGACGACTGCGACTTTGTAACCCATCGTTCACTCTCCGACGAAAAAGCCCGTTCCTGAAGCTGACGCTTAAACAGGAAGAGCAGCGCTTCTATGCGAGAACCGGCCTCAAGACAACGTTGGACCATTCCTTAGGGACGTGGATGCAGTCGCCTGAGGCCAGCACGGCCGTTAGCCCCACCCAGATCCATCTGGCGCTTGCAGCCTTCGCCGACGAGGTCGTCGGCACGCTGGCGCGCCTGTTCGCTTATGTGGGGGCGCTCGCCCTGCTTTCCATCCTCGGCCTTGCGGCGCTCGGCCAACTGCCTGAGTGGCGCGGCGATGAGCCGGCGCCGAGACCGGGCTGGAGCGCAGCCGACCGCTCTCATCCGGCTTTCGCCCTCAGAAGGCTCGATTCTTCAGAGAAAACAGTATCTTACACTATTCTCAGGCACCCCGAGGGCGGCCGCAGGGACATCATGCGCTGGACGGGCGCGGCGGAGCTGGTGCTGGCCGAGCTCGAGATTTACCGGGAAGGCAGCGAATTCGACGTCACACGTCCGGCAACCGCGGACCTCGCCGTGCAGATGGGCCTGAGCGCGGCCACTCCGCTTGAGCAAGCCGGCCTGATCGAGACAAAATTCGGCCCCGTCGCCCTGTTCCGGCCGGTCGCCGCAACGGAGGGAGCGCGGGCGTGCCTCGGCTACCTCAAGCGCAGCGAGGAGCCCGCATTGCAGATCTCCGGATTCTCCTGCCAAGGCGACACCTTGCCCGCCCGGCGCGCGGCGATTGCCTGCACGCTGAACCGGCTGACGCTGCTGGTCTCGGGCAACGAGCCGAAGCTGGCGGACCTGTTCGCCCGTGCCGAGCTGAAGCGCCGTGCTTGCGACCTCGCGGGGTCGCCGGACTGGCTGCTGGGCGCCGCGAACGCGCAATTGCGCGGGGCGCTTTGAGCCGCATCAAGCCCAAGTGGCTGGTATTGATGCAACTTTTGCCCCCGCGCTCGATTATTCCGAGCTGGTGTGACCCAATAGACCTAGTTGCGCTCACCCCGGCCGGGCTAGTATGGGGTGAAATCGACTGGCGGTGCGCCGCTTGAAGGGGACGTGATGAGCTCGAAATTCTCTGCCAAATTGGCGACCTTGTTTGCAGCAGGCGCTGTGATTGCCATGTCCTCTGCCATTGGTTTGGCGACGCCGGCCTCCGCCGATACCAAGACCAAGCGCTTTGACGAGCGCGGCCGGCACTATTACGGCCCGAGCGGACCCAACGCGGTGTACCAGCAGGGCCGCACCCGCATCTATGTCAGCAAGCGCTCCTGGCTCGACGGCGGCACCGAGGTCAATCCGGGCGACCGCAAGTTCACCGACTATGCCTTCCCGCCGGCCGTGGGCTACCCGTCCTTCGCCCGCGAGAATCTCAACCGCCCGATCGACCGCCAGCCGCTCTCGCCGCCGCAGGATGTCGGGGGCTATCCGCAGAATTTCCCGCTGTACTGAGGCGGACATATCTTCGAATCAAAAGGCCGGGCTCTCGCCCGGCCTTTTTTATTTTTGCGAGGTGCCGTAGGGCACCTGCCTCTCCCTCGTCATTGCGAGCGCAGCGAAGCAATCCAGAATCTCTCTGCGGACCGATTCTGGATTGCTTCGTCGCTTCGCTCCTCGCAATGACGGCTTGAGGCTACGCGTTGGCTGCCGGGTCATAGCGCCGGCAAAAATCGTCGATCGCCTCGGAGCGAAAATCGGCGAGGCGTTCGAAGATCAACTCGTCCGGCCAATCCCACCAGGCAATACGGCGCAGGCTTTCGGCGACGGCATCGTCAAAGCGCTTGCGAATCGGACGCGCCGGAACGCCGCCGACGATGGTGTAGGGCGCGACATCGCGGCTGACGACTGCGCCTGCGGCGATCACCGCGCCGTCGCCGACGTTCACGCCCGGCAACAGGATGGCGGCGTGACCGATCCAAACGTCGTTGCCGACGATCACGCGGTCGCCGCGGCGGTCCGCGAAGAAGTCGCGGTCGCGCGTCACGCCCGTCTCGTAATATTCCGGGACATAGGTGAAGCGGTGCTGGGACGGACGGCCCATCGGATGATTCGGCGCGCCGATGCGCACCGCATTGGCGATCGCCGTAAACTTGCCGATCACGGCGTCGGCGACGTCGCAATTTTCGCCGAGATAGGAATAGTCGCCGAGCGAGGCATATTCGACGCGGGTGTTGGCGAGCACCTCGCAGCGGCGGCCGATCTGCGCCTCGCGCAGCCGCACCGTTTCATGGACGATGGTTTCCGCGATCTTGGGGCGGGGCGTGTCCATGAGGCGAGACTCCAAGAGCGGATGCCGTAAGGTGGGCAAAGGCGCTTGCGCCGTGCCCACCATCTCTCTCGATCGCTAGAAATGCGTGGGCACGCTTCCGTCTTCGCTCTTCGAGCTACGCCGGACAAGTCGCTTTGCCCACCCTGCGATAGCGGTGCTTGTGGCTACGCGTGCAGCTTCTGCAATTCCTTCAGGATCGCCTCGCCCATCTGCGTGGTCGAGACGGAAGTGGTGCCTTCCGACTTGATGTCGGCGGTGCGCAGGCCGCTGGCGAGCACGGCGGCGATCGCGGCATCGACCTTGTCGGCGAGATCGCCCATGTCGAAGGAATAGCGCAGCGCCATGCCGAAGGACGAAATCATCGCGATCGGATTGGCGAGGCCCTGGCCGGCGATATCGGGCGCCGAGCCGTGCACGGGCTCGTACAGCGCCTTGCGCTTCTTGCTCTTGACGTCGACCTCGCCCAGCGAAGCCGAGGGCAGCATGCCGAGCGATCCCGTCAGCATCGCCGCGATATCGGACAGCATGTCGCCGAACAGATTGTCGGTGACGATGACGTCGAACTGCTTCGGCCATTTCACCAGCATCATGCCGCCGGAATCGGCGAGCTGATGCTCGAGCGTGACATCGGGATATTCGCGCTTGTGGACCTGGGTCATGACCTCGTTCCAGAGCACGCCCGACTTCATGACGTTGCGCTTCTCCATCGACGTCACCTTGTTCTTGCGCTTCCTGGCAAGCTCGAAGGCGACGCGACCGATGCGCTCGATCTCATAGGTGTCGTAGACCTGGGTATCGACGGCGCGCTTCTGGCCGTTGCCGAGATCGGTGATGGTCTTGGGCTCGCCGAAATAGACGCCGCCGGTGAGCTCGCGCACGATCATGATGTCGAGGCCTTCGACCGCCTCGCGCTTCAGGCTCGAAGCCTCGGCCAGCGCCGGGTAGCACACGGCGGGGCGCAGGTTCGCGAACAGAGCGAGATCCTTGCGCAGGCGCAGCAGGCCGGCTTCGGGACGCACTTCGTAAGGCACCGCATCCCACTTCGGGCCGCCGACCGCGCCGAAGATCACGGCGTCGGCGTCCCTGGCCTTGGCCATGTCGCCCTCGGAGATCGACACTTTGTGCGCGTCATAGGCGGAGCCGCCGACGAGGCCGCTATCCGTCTCGAACCTGGCGATCCCGGCCGAATTGAGCCAGTCGATCAGCCGCTTCACCTCGCCCATCACCTCGGGGCCGATACCGTCGCCGGGAAGCAGCAGCAGTTTGTGGGTCGCCATGGTCGTTTCCTTTTCGATCCTCTCTCGTCATTCCGGGGCGCGAGCAAAGCGAGCGAGCCCGGAATCCATCAGGCCACAGCGCAAGCGGGGAAATGGATTCCGGGCTCGCGCTTCGCGCGCCCCGGAATGACGGTTCGGCCGGAGTGCTAGAGCGGCGTTGCGCGCTTGGCAAGACACCATTGCCGCCGCGCGGCTGTGCAAGGCGAGCGGGGCCTGCCACACTGCGAGCCGCCGGAGTACCTCCCTTGCACGCCCCTGACCGCCCCCCGCTACAGGCGCATCCCGCGCGGCTGATCCTGACCTTGTCGCTGGCCGCCACCGTTGGGCTCGGTATCGGCCGTTTTGCCTATGCCCTGGTGCTGCCGGACATGCGGGAGGACCTCGGCTGGTCCTACTCGGCGGCCGGATTCATGAATACCATCAATGCCGTCGGCTATCTCGTGGGCGCGCTCATCGCGTCCCGCCTGATCCAGCGCGTCGGCTGGGCGGCGGCCATCCGCTTGGGAACCGTGGCCTGCGTCGCCGCGCTCGCGACCTGCGCGCTGACCGGGAATTTCGTCGCGCTGAGCCTGGCGCGCCTGGTGCTGGGTCTCGGCGCCGCGGCCGGTTTCGTCGCCGGCGGCGCATTGGCCGCCACCATTGCGCAGTCGCAGCCCGCGCGGGCCAATTTCCTGCTGAGCCTGTTCTATGCCGGGCCGGGCATCGGGATTCTGTCCTCCGGATTGATCGCGCCGTTCACGCTGCAATATTTCGGTCCGGGCTCGTGGTGGATCGTGTGGTGGGCGCTGACGCTGCTGTCTGTCGCGATGACGATCCCGCTGTTTCTGATCCGCATCGAGAGCAGCGTCCGCTTTTCCGAAGGCAGCAACGCCTCGTTCGCGATCCTGCCGGTGCTGATTTATCTGGCCGCCTACTTCCTGTTCGGCGCCGGCTACATTGCCTACATGACTTTCATGATCGCCTATGTCCGCGACGGCGGCGGTGGGGCCGCGGCGCAGGCCGCGTTCTGGGGCCTGATCGGGCTCAGCGCTTTCGTCACGCCCTGGGCCTGGCGCGGCGTGCTGGCGCTCGATCGCGGCGGGCTTGCCACGGCCATCATTCTCGGCACCAACGCGCTGGGTGCGGCCCTGCCGATGTTAGGACATTCGCCGGCCTTGCTCGCGATCTCCGCGGTGGTGTTCGGCGTCGCCTTCTTCGCCGTGGTCGGCTCGACCACCGCCTTCGTCCGCTTCAACTACCCGCCGGAGGTGTGGCCGACCGCAATCGCGGCGATGACGATCTCGTTCGGTGTCGGCCAGACGCTCGGACCGATCGCGGTCGGCGCAATCACGGATGCACTGGGGAGCCTTAGCTACGCGCTGAATGTCTCGGCGGCACTGCTGGCGCTCGGCGCGGTGGCGGCGCTGTGCCAGCGGAAGGTGGGGCCGGGCTAGGTTGTCATTCCGGGGCGCGCGTAGCGCGAACTATGATGCGCAATTGCGCATCCGAGAATCCATTCATCCACCGGTACTGCGGCCCGATGGATTCCGGGCTCTCGCTTCGCGAGCCCCGGAATGACTGCCTCAATCAGCTCCCGCTAAACGAATTGTACCCCTGGTCTTCCCAATAGCCGCCCTTGTAGTCGTTGGTGACTTCCATCGAGACCACGTATTTCGGGTTCTTGAAGCCGAGTTTCGTGGGCACGCGGATCTTCATCGGGAAGCCGTAGGCGCGCGGCAAAATCTCGCCCGCATATTTGAACGTCATCTGGGTCTGCGGATGCAGCGCGCTGCGCATGTCGAGCGGCGAATTGTAGCCGTCCTTGTCGGCGCACTGGAACCAGACGTATTTGGCGCGCGTGTCGGCGCCGATCAGATTGAGGAAATCGCGCATGGGCGTGCCGGTCCAGCTGCCGATCGCGCTCCAGCCCTCGACGCAGATGTGACGCGTGATCTGCGTGACCTGCGGAAGCTTATGGAGCTCGTCCAGCGTCCATGACTTCTTGTTGTCGACGAGACCGCGCACCTCGAGCTTCCAGTCTTTGCCGTCGATGTCGGGCGCGTCGTCGAGATCGTAATAGGCGTTGAACGGGAACGGTTTCGTGATCGCGCTTTCGGGAAAGGTCGGCGCCAGCGCGTCGGGATTGAAGATGAAGGCCTGCACCGCGTCGTTGAACTTCGAGACCTTCGCCAGCATGGTTTCCGCCGAAGAGGAATCAATCACGTCGCAGCCGGTGAGCAGGGTCAGCGCCCCCAGACTGGCGCCGCCCGCGATGAAGCGGCGGCGGGTGACGTCGGGCATGGTCTTGATGGAATCCTTGATCAGGAGCCGCTTGTCGACGCCGGGGATCAGAAATGAACGCTTGGCCATGGCTCTTCTCCGCTCAACGACCGATGATCATCGCACGCAGGCTCTTCGGCACCAGCAGCGCGAGCAGGACGTGGATGACAAGGAAAGCGCAGATCGCGGCCATGCAGAAGAAGTGCACGTAGCGCGCGGCCGGATAGTCGCCGAACAGCATGACGAGATAATAGAGCTGCACCGGCTTCCATATCGCAAGGCCCGACAGCACGATCAGCACGCCGACCACGATGATGCCGGCATAGAGAAGGCGTTGCACGTAATTGTAAACGGTGAGATCGTCATGGCCGAGCTTGAAGGTCAGGGCCGCCCTGACGTCGTGGAGCACACCTGACGGTGTGATCGGGAGCAGTTTCTTGGCGAAGCGGCCGGTGGCGAAACCGGTGACGAGATAAGCGAGGCCGTTGATCATCAGCAGCCACATCGCCGCAAAGTGCCAGAGCAGGCCGCCGCCGAGCCAGCCGCCCAGCGTGTATTCGCGCGGGAAGGTGAAGCCGAACAGCGGCGAGGCGTTGTAGATCTGCCAGCCCGACAGGATCATCAGGATCATGGCAAACGCGTTGACCCAGTGCATGATGCGGACCCAGGCCGGCTGGATCACTTTGGCCGGGGTCGCCCTGACCTGCTCGTCGGAGACTGTGAGGCTCGCCATGGTGGTTCCGTCCTGAACGTCGTGTGACGGCAATTATACGCCGATATTCCGGCTTTCGTTACGCCCTGTCCGGCATCGAATCGATACCGTGAGGCCATCGTGGTCACAAAAAAGCGAGCCGGGCACCCCCGGCTCGCCGTCTCGAAGCATCCTGTCGGGGATGAAACGGGATCGCGCGGGGTTACGTCGCCGGCATCAGCACGGTGTCGATCACGTGGATGACACCGTTGGACTGGTTGACGTTGGAGATCGTCACCATGGAGGTGCCGCCCTTGGCATCGACGATCCAGGTCTTGCCGTCCATCTTCTTGACCGTCAGCTCCTCCCCCTCGGCGGTCTTCAGCTTCTTGCCCTCGGTGAGGTCGGAGGCCGCGAGCTTGCCGGGCACGACATGGTAGGTGAGGATCTTGGTCAGAGTCGCCTTGTTCTCGGGCTTGACCAGATTGTCGACGGTGCCGGCCGGCAGCTTGCCGAAGGCGGCGTTGGTCGGCGCGAACACCGTGAACGGACCCTTACCTTCCAGCGTCGGCACCAGGCCCGCGGCCTTGACCGCCGCGACCAGCGTGGTGTGGTCCTTCGAGTTGACCGCGTTCTGGACGATGTTCTTGGACGGGAACATCGCGGCGCCGCCGACCATGACGGTCTTCTCCTCGGCGCTGACGGGCGCGACGACGGTCGCGGTGATGGCCAGGGCGCTGAAGGCGGCGGCAGCGAGATAGGCAATGCGCTTCGACATGGAGGATCTCCCGATTGAATTGGCGCCGGCGATCGCCGGCGTTGAGTTGGGGCAACAACGGCGACTGCGACAGTTGAGGAGTGATGCAGCAGTGCCGTCGTTGGACCGAACTACGAGAGGGTTCGCGATGCGGTTTCGGAGAAAAATTCTTTGTGATGCGTGAAACTATGGGCCGGCGTGTTCGTGTGACGCGGGCGAGCGCGCGGCGCGCTCAGCCGTCGTCCCGGACAAGCGCAGCGCAGATCCGGGACCCATAACCACAGGAAAATGTTTGGCGAAGACTCGGAGTGACCCGTCGTGTGCGACGACTTCTCCCTGTGGTTATGGGTCCCGGGTTCGCGACTTGCGTCGCGCCCCGGGACGACGAATAGAGTTTGACGAGGGATCTGCCCGCCTCAATCCCTGTTGTTCGGCGTCTGAATGAAACCGCGATTATGCGTCGGGCTGATCAGCACCTCGTTGATGCAAACGCGCGCCGGCATGCTGGCGATGAACGCGATGGTGCGGCCGAGATCTTCGGATTGCAGCATCCTGGCCTGCTCGTCCTCGCTCGGCACCACCGGACGCAGCTTCAGGATCGGCGTCGCCACCTCGCCCGGCATCAGGCAGCAGGCGCGCAGGCCGTTGACGCATTCGTCCATGTTGAACGAATGGGTCAGCGCCAGCACCGCATGCTTGGTCGTGGTGTAGGCCGGGCCCGGCATCTTGGAGACGTGGCGGCCGGCCCGGGACGAGACGTTGATGATCGCGCCGTCCTGCTGCTTGCGCATCGTCGGCAGCACCGCGCGCATGCAGTAGAGCACGCCATTGAGATTGACCTGGACCAGCCTGTCCCAGCCCTCCAGTTCCATGTCCTGCCAGCTCCGCTTGGGGACATTGATGCCGGCATTGTTGACCAGGAGGTCGATGCGGCCGTGCCTTGCGACGATCTGATCGGCGGCCTTCTGGGCCGCACTGGCGTTGGACACATCCAGCGCAATGGCCTCGGCCGCCCCGCCGGCCTTGGTGATCTTCGCAACCACGGTATCCAGGGCGTCCTTTCGCCGGCCCGAGACCACCACCGTCCAGCCGTCGGCAGCCAGCGCCTCGGCGCCGGCCTCCCCGATCCCGCTGCCACCGCCCGTCACCCAGGCCACGCGTTTCCCGTTCTTGGTCATGCAAACTGTCTCCGTTGCTTCGTCGGGGCGGTTTTTGCTAATCCAGCCCTCGGTTTTGACCGGCCTTGTCCAACAAGCCTTGTCGTACAAGTCCCTGCGGTCGAGGAAATCTTGCATGAACCCTGCAGCTAACGCCAATCTGTTTTCCCGCCTGTTCGACGGCCTGGACGATCCAAGGCGCCTCGCGATCGAGACGCATGACGGCGCTCATATCAGCTATGGCGATTTGATCGCGCGGGCGGGGCAGATGGCGAATGTGCTGGTCGCGCGCGGCGTGAAGCCGGGCGACCGCGTCGCGGTGCAGGTGGAGAAGTCCGTCGCCAACATCGTGCTGTATCTCGGCACGGTCAGGGCCGGCGCGGTCTATCTGCCGCTGAATACGGCCTACACGCTGAACGAGCTCGACTACTTCATCGGCGATGCGGAGCCGTCACTCGTGGTCTGCGATCCCTCGAAGGCGGAAGGGCTCGCCCCGATCGCCGCCAAGGTGAAGGCCAGGGTCGAGACGCTCGGGCCGGACGGCAAAGGCTCGCTGACGGAGGCCGCCGACAAGGCCAGCCACGAGTTCGCGACCGTGGCGCGGGCGAACGACGATCTCGCCGCGATCCTCTACACCTCGGGCACCACAGGGCGTTCCAAGGGCGCGATGCTAAGCCACGACAATCTGGCGTCGAACTCGCTCTCGCTCGTCGGCTACTGGCGTTTCACCGACAAGGACGTGCTGATCCACGCGCTGCCGATCTATCACACCCACGGGCTGTTCGTGGCGACCAACGTGACGTTGTTCGCACGCGCCTCGATGATCTTCCTGCCGAAGCTCGATCCGGATCTGATCATCAAGCTGATGTCGCGCGCCACCGTGCTGATGGGCGTGCCGACCTTCTACACGCGACTTCTGCAACATCCCGCACTGTCGCGCGACACCACCAAACACATGCGGCTGTTCATCTCGGGCTCGGCGCCGCTGCTGGCCGAGACCCATCGCGAATGGTCGGCGCGCACCGGGCATGCGGTGCTCGAGCGCTACGGCATGACCGAGACCAACATGAACACGTCGAACCCTTACGACGGCGAGCGTGTACCCGGCGCCGTCGGCTTTCCGCTGCCCGGCGTCTCCGTGCGCGTGACCGACCCCGAGACGGGGAAGGAGCTGCCGCGCGAAAACATCGGCATGATCGAGGTGAGGGGCCCGAACGTCTTCAAGGGCTATTGGCGCATGCCGGAGAAGACCAAGGCCGAATTCCGCGACGACGGCTTCTTCATCACGGGCGACCTCGGCAAGATCGACACCAAGGGCTACGTCCACATTCTCGGACGCGGCAAAGATCTGGTCATATCGGGCGGCTTCAACGTCTATCCCAAGGAGATCGAGAGCGAGATTGACGCCATGCCCGGCGTGATCGAATCCGCAGTGATCGGCGTGCCGCATGCCGATTTCGGCGAGGGCGTCACGGCCGTGCTGGTCTGCAACAAGGGCGCGGATGTCACCGAAGCCGCGGTGCTGAAGGCACTCGATGGCCGTCTCGCCAAGTTCAAAATGCCCAAGCGCGTCTTCGTCGTCGACGAGCTGCCGCGAAATACCATGGGCAAGGTGCAGAAGAACGTGCTGCGGGATACGTACAAGGATATTTACGCGAAGAGGTGAGGGGTCCCGTTCTCTCGCCGTCATTGCGAGGAGCCCTTGCGACGAAGCAATCCAGGAACTTTCCGCGGAGGCAGCCTGGATTGCTTCGCTGCGCTCGCAATGACGGAGCTTGCGGCGACTACTGCCCACCCACCAAACTCATCACGAACCTGCTGCCGACGATAAACAAATAGCACCCGAACGCGACCTCCAGCGTGCGCTTCGACATGGCATGCGCGGCTCTCACCCCCAGCGGCGCCGTGACGAGGCTCATCGGCATGACCAGCGCGGCGCCGATCAACGAGACATAGCCGAGCGCGAACGGGATTTGCAGCGCTGCGACGGCTGGATAGGTCGTCGCCGCGGGCCAGCCGGCATAGATGTATCCGAGCGCGCCGGGGATCGAGATCAGCACCGCCAGCGCCGACGAGGTCGCGACCGCCTGGTGGATGGGGCGGCCGTAGAAGGTCATCAGCAGGTTCGAGAACAGGCCGCCGCCGATGCCCATCAAGGTCGAGAGAATGCCGACGCAGAAGCCGTAGGCGCGCATCAACAGCCCCTTCGGCATGTCACCACCGAGCTTCCAGGTCTCACGCGCGAAGATCAGCCGCGCCGCGGCGGCATAGGCGACACAGACGAACACGATCTTGAATAGCCGTTCCGGTGCGTAGCGTGCCACCACACTGCCGGCAGTGACGCCGAGGACGATCGGCAGCCACCACAGGCGGAGGATCGCCATGTCGACCGCGCCGCGCCGGTAATGCGCCTGGAACGAGCGAAGCGAAGTCGGGATGATGATGGCAAGCGAGGTGCCGATGCAGAGCGGCATCCGCACCTCCAGGGGCACGCCAACGATGCGGAAACATTCGTAGAGCACGGGCACCAGAATCGCGCCGCCGCCGATGCCGAACACGCCGGCCAGAAATCCTGAAAGCGCACCCGTTGCGATCAGCAACAGCGCGAGCTCGATGATCTCCCTGATTTCAAGACCTGCAATCACCCGGCCTGCCCTGCCAGCACCTCCGAAGATTGGTCGGATTCGGCCGCGGGGCCAGCTCTAGGAGATCTGTCTTTCCGGGTCGACACGCCGTGCCAACCGTCTTGGGTGGGATGCAGGCTGCGCATATCCGCCGTCGCGCGGAAAATCGGTGCGCATGGCGGAATTGGCGCTCGCATTGGGAGTGGTTCAGGCCGCCTCCGACGTCACGAGCTCACCGGCTCGAGCGACACGCAAGCCGGCTCGCTTAGAGGCGTTCCAACAATAATTTCAATGTGTCTCGACGTCCCATAAGAAGTGAAAATAAAATCACTCCTTTCTTGGCGGACTGAGGCCTTGGTATACCAAGCCCCTGATTGGCCTTGTTTCATCAACGCTCTAGAGCTGAACCGGCGTTCGATTTATGGCGAATTGGTGATTGCGCGAGCGAAATCGACTCCGTAAATAGAGCCGACCTTTCCGATCCCCGCGCGCCCCCCGCTGGGCCGCCACACAACATCAAAGCCCATGACCGCACGGATCGAACGACCGCTCTCGCCACACATGCAAGTGTACCGCTGGACGCTGACGATGGCCCTGTCCATCATCCATCGCGCCACCGGCATTGCCCTCTATGTCGGAACCCTGCTGCTGGTCTGGTGGCTGGTTGCGGCGGCCTCCGGCCCGGCCGCCTATGCCCATGTCCAGGCCTTCGCCGGCAGCATCATCGGCCGGCTGATCGTGTTCGGCTACACCTGGGCGCTGATGCACCATATGCTCAGCGGCATCCGGCATTTCGTCTGGGACCTCGGCTACGGCTTCAAACCCAATGAGCGGGAAGCACTGACCTGGGGCGCGCTGATCGGCGGCATCGCGTTGACGGTGCTGGTCTGGATCATCGCTTATGCGATCGGAGGCGGACGATGAGCGGGACCGATACGCCCAAGCGCAGCATGCGCACCCCGCTCGGCCGCGTCCGCAATCTCGGCGCGGCGCATTCCGGCACCTCCGATTTCTGGCGCCAGCGCATTACCGGCGTTGCCATGACGCTGCTGATGATCCCGGGGCTGGTGATCATCATGATGCTGCTCGGGCGCAACCAGGTCTATGCCGCGCAGACTCTGAGCTCCATCCCCGTCGCGGTGATCCTGCTCCTCTTCATCCTCGCCAGCGCCTGGCACATGAAGATCGGCATGCAGGTCGTGATCGAGGACTACGTCCACAACGAGAAGCTGAAGCTCACCGCGGTCATGCTCAACAATTTCTTCTCGTTCGCCGTGGCGCTCGCCTCGACCTACGCGATCTTGAAACTGTCATCCGGAGTGTAACCCATGGCCACCACAACGAATGGCTCGGGCAACGGCGCTCCCGCCACCAACGGCAAAGCCTATCCGATCGAAGACCACACCTATGACGTCGTCGTGGTCGGCGCCGGCGGCGCCGGCCTGCGCGCCGTGGTCGGCTGCAGCGAGGCGGGTCTTCGGACCGCCTGCATCACCAAGGTGTTTCCGACCCGCTCCCACACGGTCGCCGCGCAGGGCGGCATCTCCGCCTCGCTCGGCAACATGCACAAGGACGACTGGCGCTGGCACATGTACGACACCGTGAAGGGGTCGGACTGGCTCGGCGACCAGGACGCGATCGAATATATGGTGCGCAACGCGCCCGAGGCGGTCTACGAGCTCGAGCATTGGGGCGTGCCGTTCTCGCGCACCGAGGACGGCAAGATCTATCAGCGCCCGTTCGGCGGCATGACCATGGACTACGGCAAGGGCCAGGCGCAGCGCACCTGTGCCGCAGCCGACCGCACCGGTCACGCGATGCTGCACACGATGTACGGCCAGTCGCTGCGCCACGCGGCCGAGTTCTTCATCGAGTTCTTCGCCATCGACCTGATCATGGACGACCAGGGCACCTGCCGCGGCGTCATCGCGCTCAAGCTGGATGACGGCACGCTGCACCGCTTCCGGGCCCAGACCGTGATCCTGGCGACCGGCGGCTACGGCCGCGCCTACGCCTCCTGCACCTCGGCGCATACCTGCACCGGCGACGGTGGCGGCATGGTGCTGCGCGCCGGCCTGCCGATGCAGGACATGGAATTCGTGCAGTTCCATCCGACCGGCATCTACGGCTCGGGCTGTCTCGTCACCGAAGGCGCGCGCGGCGAAGGCGGCTATCTCGTCAACTCCGAAGGCGAGCGCTTCATGGAGCGCTACGCGCCGTCGGCCAAGGACCTCGCCTCGCGCGACGTCGTCTCGCGCGCGATGACCATCGAGATCCGCGAGGGACGCGGCGTCGGCAAGAAGAAGGACCACATCTTCCTGCATCTCGACCATCTCGATCCCGCGGTGCTGGCCGAGAGGCTGCCGGGCATCTCCGAATCCGCGAAGATCTTCGCCAATGTCGACGTGACGCGCGAGCCGATCCCGATCGTGCCGACCGTGCACTACAACATGGGCGGCATTCCCACCAATTATCACGGCGAAGTCCTGACTAAGAAGGACGGCGACGACAACGCCGTGATCCCCGGCCTGATGGCGATCGGCGAAGCCGCCTGCGTCTCCGTGCACGGGGCCAACCGCCTCGGCTCCAACTCGCTGATCGACCTCGTCGTGTTCGGCCGTGCCGCGGCGCTCCGCCTCGCCGAGAAGCTCACGCCCAATGCCAAGCAACCCGAGCTGCCGGCGAACTCGTCCGAGCTCGCACTCGGCCGGCTCGACCATTACCGCTATGCCTCCGGCGGCACGCCGACGGCGAAGCTGCGCGAAGGCATGCAGCACGTGATGCAGAGCAATTGCGCGGTGTTCCGCACCGGCGAAGTGCTGAGCGAAGGCCAGAACCTGATCGCGAAGGTCCACAGCGGCATCACCGACATCGCCGTGTCCGACCGCTCGCTGGTTTGGAATTCGGATCTCGTCGAGACGCTCGAATTCGACAATCTGATCTCGCAGGCGGTGGTGACGATGAACTCCGCCGCCAACCGCACCGAAAGCCGCGGCGCGCATGCGCGCGAAGATTTCTCCGAGCGCGACGACAAGAACTGGATGAAGCACACGCTGGCCTGGCTGGACGATGCCGGCAAGGTCAAGATCGAGTATCGCCCGGTTCACGACTACACCATGACCAACGACGTGCAGTACATCCCGCCGAAGGCGCGCGTGTATTGATCGAACAGTAGCCGTCATTCCGGGATGGTCCGAAGGACCAGACCCGGAATCTCGAGATTCCGGGTTCGATGCTCCGCATCGCCCCGGAATGACGAAAGGTTAGAGCAATGGTTGAATTCGCACTTCCGAAGAACTCCAAGATTTCCGGCGGCAAGACCTGGCCGAAGCCCGCGGGCGCGACAGAGGTTCGCGAGTTCAAGGTCTATCGCTGGAATCCGGACGACGGCAAGAATCCGAGCGTCGACACCTATTACGTCGACACCAATGATTGCGGTCCGATGGTGCTGGACGGCCTGATCTGGATCAAGAACAACATCGACCCGTCGCTGACCTTCCGCCGCTCCTGCCGCGAGGGCGTCTGCGGCTCCTGCGCCATGAACATCGACGGCCAGAACACGCTGGCCTGCACCCGCTCGATGCACGACGTCAAGGACGGCGCGGTGAAGATCAACCCGCTGCCGCACCAGCCGGTGGTGAAGGACCTCGTCCCCGACCTCACCAATTTCTACGCGCAGTACGCCTCGGTCGAACCGTGGCTGAAGACGACCTCGCCGACGCCGCAGAAGGAATGGCGCCAGAGCCACGAGGACCGCGAGAAGCTCGACGGCCTCTACGAGTGCATCCTCTGCGCCTGCTGCTCGACCTCCTGCCCGAGCTATTGGTGGAACAGCGAGCGGTACCTCGGCCCCGCCGCCCTGCTCCAGGCCAACCGCTGGGTGTCCGATTCGCGCGATGAAGCAACCGGCGAGCGGCTCGACAATCTCGAGGACCCGTTCCGGCTCTACCGCTGCCACACCATCATGAACTGCGCCAAGGCCTGCCCGAAGGGGCTGAACCCCGCGGAAGCCATCGCCGAGCTCAAGCTCAAGATGGTCGAACGGCAGATCTGAGACGAAGTCAGGCTTCGCGTCCCGGCCAGACCGGCCGGGACGTTCCGAGATCGCGGTCAATTCGAGTAGAATTTTCCAGTTCGAGTGGATTTCCTCCGACCCGCTGTGCGCGTAAATTTCCGCCTCGCAACCATCGGTTCCAGCATAAGCTGCTTCCTTCCCCGCGCCTGATTCAGCTAAGCTCCCGTCAGGGACGGAGCGACTGTGCAGAGGGCGCAACGCAATTCGCTAAGACTGTTGCAGTGGATGATGGCGGCATCCCTGGCGCTGCCGATTGCTCTGTTCGCCATTGCCGCAACGATCTCCTACACATCAACCCGCGACATCGCCGACCGGGAAATCGAGCGCACGCTCGACGTCGTGCATGAGCACGCACTCAAGGTGTTCGAGACCATCGACCGCAGCCTTGCCGAGCTCAACGAAGTGGTCCGCGGCCTTTCCGACGACACCATCCGCGCGCGCGAGCCGGCGCTGCACCGCCGCCTGAAGCGGCTGACCGATTCGCTGCCGCAGCTCAAATCGGCCTGGATCTTCGATGCGGACGGAAAAGCGCTGGTCAACAGCCTCGTCTCACCGCCGCCGGCGTTGGGCTTTGCGGACCGCGATTATTTCTACGCTCATGTAGACCAGAGCATCGGCACGTTCATCGGCAGCGCCCTGACGCCGCGTCCGCCCTATCAGGGCGCGCGCTTCTTCGGGGTGAGCCGCCGCCGCGACTCCGACGACGGCAGCTTCATCGGGGTGATCCAGGCCTCGGTCCTCCCCGAATATTTCGACAGTTTCTATGCGCGCATCGGCACGGATACCGGCAGCTTCTTCGCGATGGGACGCACCGACGGCGGGATGCTGGCGCATTTCCCGCGGCTCGACCGCGACCTTCGGCTCGATCCGACCGGAGCGGTCGGCCGGGAAATCGCGGCGCGGCCCGAGCATGGCCTCATCACCGTCGCCTGGCCGTCGGACGGGATCGAGCGCCGCATCGGCTACCGGCGCGTCTCGGAATACCCGCTCTATGTCAGCGCCGGGCTCGAGACCTCGGCGATCCGCGCGCGCTGGCTCGCCACCATCGGCCAGCATCTGGTGTTCGGCATTCCCGCCACCGCACTTCTGTTTCTGCTGTTGGCGCTGGCGTTGCGGCGTACCCAGCACCTTCAGGCCGAAGCCGCAAGGCGGCGCGAGGCCGAGGAGGCCCTCAAGCATAGCCAGCGCCTGGAGGCGCTCGGACAGCTCACCGGCGGCGTCGCGCACGATTTCAACAATCTGCTGACGGTGATCCGCGCCTCGGTCGACCTGTTGAACCGGCCGCAACTGACGGAGGAGCGGCGCCAGCGCTACATCACCGCCATTGCAGATGCCGTCGCCCGCGCGGCCAAGCTGACCTCGCAGCTGCTCGCCTTTGCGCGGCGCCAGACCCTGAAGCCGGAGGTGTTCGACGTCGGCGAACGGATGCAGGCGCTGCACGACATGCTTGCGCCCCTGCTGGGGCCGGCGATCGAGATCGCCATGCGCCTGCCGACGGAGCCTTGCCTGGTCCGTGCCGACGCCGGCCAGTTCGAGACGGCGCTGATCAACATGGCGACCAACGCGCGCGATGCCATGCAGGCCAAGGGCAGAATCACCTTCCAGGTCGGGCCCGCGACGACGGTTCCGGACACGCTGGCCGGTGCCTCGGGCAGCCGGATCCCGGGACACCATGGCTTCGTCAGCGTGACCGTCAGCGACACCGGCATCGGCATTCCCGCCGCCCGGCTCGAACGCATCTTCGAGCCGTTCTTCACCACCAAGCAGGTCGGCCACGGCACCGGCCTCGGCCTGTCCCAGGTGTTCGGCTTCGCCCGGCAATCCGGCGGCGAGGTGACGGTCAAGAGCGAGGTGGGGCACGGCAGCACCTTCTCGCTCTATCTGCCGAGCGTGGCGCCGGACCTGCTGCCGCAGCGCCAGGCGCCCAACACGGCGCCAGCGGTGACCGGCAGCGGCATGTCGGTGCTGGTGGTCGAGGACAATATCGAGCTCGCCAATTTCGCCGCCGATGGTCTCACCGAGCTCGGCTACAGCATCACGCTGGTCGACAATGCCACCGACGCGCTCGCCGAGCTCGTCGTCGACGCCGATCGCTTCGACGTCGTGTTCTCGGACGTCGTCATGCCCGGGATGACCGGGCTCGATCTGGCGCAGGCCATCCGCGACCGCAGCATCGAGGTGCCGGTCGTGCTGACCACGGGCTACAGTCAGGCGCTGTCACAGGATGGCGTGGCCGGCTTCGATCTCGTGCAAAAGCCCTATTCGATCGAGGAATTGTCGCGCATTCTGCATCGGGCGGCCCGCATCCGGCGCGTCCGGGATGGCGCGGCCGAGTGATCCGGCGATCGGAACTGATGGGAACCGTTTGATTTCCCTTGCGTTGTCCGCTCATGAACAAGCGGGCCGCAAAGCGCGAACAGATCGAGAAGCCGCCCATTATCGAGATCAAAGGCGAGAACGGCGATGACGTGGCAGCGCCGCCTCCGGAGCTGCTCGAGCCCGATCCCGAACTGTCACCCGAGGAGGCCGAGCAGGTCCGCAAGAATTACCTGCTGACGCGTTTCTGGATCAGCGCACGCGGCTTCTGGGGACGAAGGGGCGACCGCCTCGCCTGGCCGCTCACGATCGGCCTCGGCCTGCTGATCGTCCTGACCGTCGGCTTCCAATACGGCATCAATGTCTGGAATCGCGCGATCTTCGACGCCATCGAGCAGCGCAACGCGGCCAGCGTCTTCCATCTCACCGCAATGTTCTTTCCGCTTGCGATCGGCAGCATCGTGCTCGCCGTCGCACAGGTGTTCGCGCGCATGGGCATCCAGCGGCGCTGGCGCGCCTGGCTCACGGCGAGCGTGCTGACGCGGTGGCTCGCGAATGGACGCTACTATCAGCTCAACCTCGTCGGCGGCGATCACGGGAATCCCGAATACCGGATCGCCGAGGATCTGCGCATCGCGACCGACTCCCCCGTCGATTTCGTCGCCGGCGTGACGGCCGCGCTGCTGTCGGCTGCGACCTTCATCGTCGTGCTCTGGACCATCGGCGGCGCGCTGACCGTGACGCTCGGCGGCTCCAGCATCACCATTCCCGGCTTCCTCGTGATCGCCGCGATGCTCTATGCCGCGATCGCCTCGGGCTCCATCCTGGTGATCGGCCGGCGCTTCGTGCAGGTCTCCGAGAACAAGAACCAGGCCGAAGCCGATTTCCGCTACACGCTGACGCGCGTGCGCGAGAACGGCGAGAGCATCGCACTGCTCGGCGGCGAGGAGGAAGAGCGCGGCGGCATCGACCGCAACTTCAGCAGCGTGCTGCGGCAATGGGCGCGGCTCGCCGGCCAGCACATGCGCACCACGCTGGTGTCGCAAGGGTCGAGCCTCGTTGCGCCCGTGGTCCCTCTCCTGCTCTGCGCGCCGAAATTCCTCGACGGCAGCATGACACTCGGGCAGGTGATGCAGGCGGCCTCCGCCTTCACCATCGTGCAGAGCGCGTTCGGCTGGCTGGTCGACAACTATCCGCGGCTTGCCGACTGGAACGCCTGCGCGCGCCGCATCGCCTCGCTGATGATGTCGCTCGACGGCCTCGAGCGCGCCGAACAGGGCGACGGTCTCGGCCGCATCAAGCGCGGCGAGACCGGCAATGACGCCATGCTGGAGCTGAGGGATCTC
The DNA here is from genome assembly GCF_032918005.1 of Bradyrhizobium sp. NDS-1. NCBI lineage: Bacteria > Pseudomonadati > Pseudomonadota > Alphaproteobacteria > Hyphomicrobiales > Nitrobacteraceae > Bradyrhizobium > Bradyrhizobium sp. NDS-1. The sequence goes on along the minus strand of NZ_CP136628.1, from coordinate 331,466 downwards.
TCGGTCACGCTCGACGACGGCACCGCCGTGGTCGGCGAGACCGAAGTGGTGATCGAGCCGGGCGAGCGGCTGCTGGTTGCCGGTGAATCCGGCACCGGCAAGAGCACGCTGGTGCGCGCCATCGCAGGGCTGTGGCCCTGGGGCGGCGGCAGCGTCAATTTCCATCCCGACCGGCGCTTGTTCATGCTGCCACAGCGGCCTTACGTGCCCTCCGGCTCGCTGCGCCGTGCGGTCGCCTATCCCGGCGCCGCCGACCACTGGACCGTGGACGAGATCGGCGAAGCCCTGCACAAGGTCGGGCTCGATCATCTCAAGGAGAAGATCGAGGAGGAGGGTCCATGGGACCAGACCCTATCAGGCGGCGAGAAGCAGCGCCTCGCCTTCGCGCGGCTGTTGCTGCACAACCCCGACATCGTCGTGCTGGACGAAGCGACCTCCGCGCTCGACGAGAAGAGTCAGGACAAGATGATGAAGATGGTCACCGACGCGCTGCCGAGGGCGACCATCGTCAGCGTGGCGCATCGTGCCGAATTGGAGGCCTTCCACAGCCGCAAGATCGTGCTGGAGCGGCGCAAGGGCGGCGCCAAGCTCGTCAGCGACATCGACCTGATCCCACGCAAGGGCAGGCGCAAGCTGCTCGGGCGATTCCTGCGGCAGCGGAAGGCAGGGAAGAAGACGGCAGCCTGACTCTCTCCTCGTCGTCCCGGACAAGCGCGCTATAAGCGCGCGCAGATCCGGGATCCATACCCGCAGGGAGGCGTTTGGCGCCTTCGCGGGGACGACACCGGGATCGTGGCTCGCTTCGCGCCCCCGGGGGCGACACTGAAATTGTGGCCTCAATCAAAACCGGCTATGCATGCGCCGCTTGCAACGAGGATCGCCCGCGTGACGACCGACAATACCCCTTCGTCCGCGCCATTCGGCGCGTTTGCGCCGAATGCGGCGCAGGCCGCGATCATCCGCTTCGTGCAGCGATCAGGACTTAAGCGCGGCGCGTTCCGGCCGTGGATGTCGCGGCTGGTCAGTCTGCTGCGCGGCGGCCCGGTCGACCTGCAATATCAGGGCGCCTCGTTCCGTCTGTATCACCAGGGCAGCGCGACCGAGCGCGGTGCGCTGTTCAATCCCGATTACAATCTCGACGAGCTCGACTTCCTCCGCCAGCACACTCCGGCGGGTGGCGTGTTCGTCGATGTCGGCGCCAATGTCGGCACGTTTGCGCTGGTGATGGCGCAACAGGTCGGCACCACGGGCAAGGTGGTCGCGATCGAGCCGCATCCGATGACGTTTGCCCGGCTCTCCTTCAATCAGGCCGCATCGAAAGCGGCGCAGGTGCGCCTGGTGCAGGCGGCAGCCGGTGACAGCGACGGCGAGCTGATGATCGAGAGCGGAGGCGGCAATCTCGGCGCCACCCACGTCGTCACCGGCACGGCCAGCGCCGACGCGATCAAGGTGCCGTCGCTCCGCCTGACGCGTATCCTCGACGAGGCCGGCGTCGGCCAAGTCGATTCGCTCAAGATCGACGTCGAGGGTTTCGAGGACCGCGTGCTGATCGGCTTTTTCCGCGACGCATCGCCATCGCTGTGGCCGCGCGCGGTGGTGATCGAGCACCTGTCACAAAAGGATTGGCAGCAGGATTGTATCGCCGACATGGTCGCGCGCGGCTTTACGATCGCGCGCAAGACGCGGAGCAATACGTTCCTGTCACGCTGACGAGAACGAACAATGGAGGCCAGCGATGATCGATCATTTGGGTTTTTCCGTCTCCGACTATGAGCGCGCCAAGGCGTTCTACGCCAAGGCGCTGGCGCCGCTCGGCTACGGCCTGATCATGGAAGTCACGGCGGAGCAGACCGGCCACGCTGCAGCCGCGGGATTCGGCGCCGACGGCAAGCCCGATTTCTGGTTCGGCGGCGAAGGCGCGATGAACAAGCCGGTGCATATCGCGATCGCGGCCAAGGACCGCGCGACGGTGGACGCCTTCTACAAGGCGGCGATCACGGCCGGCGGACGCGACAACGGCGCGCCCGGGATCCGCCCGCATTATCATGCGAACTATTACGGCGCCTTCGTGCTCGATCCCGACGGCCACAACATCGAGGCCGTCTGCCACGCGCCGGAATAAGGCCGGGATTCCGGCAGGAACCTCGTTCCCGGCAGGCCGTTATCGTCTCTTGCAACAAGGAGTACGATATGGCCAACGACAATGCCCGCGACGTCGATCGCGCCTGGGAGCTGATGAAGAAAATCGGCTTCGCGATGCTCGTGACGCGCGACGGCGACAAGCTGCGCGCACGGCCGATGAGCGCTCATCTCGAACGTGACGCAAACGCGATTTTCTTCCTGACCGACGCGCGAAACCACAAGGATGAGGAGATTGCACGCTATCCATCCATCAATTTGTCCTTCGCTGATGCGGCTAGCCAGAAGTACGTGTCTTTGACAGGGACGGCCGCCGTCTCCAACGACCGTGCGAAGATCAAGGAGCTGTTTTCGACGCCGGCCAAGGCGTGGTGGGACAGCGCCGAGGACCCCAACATCCGCGTGCTCAAGATCACACCCGACGATGCCGAGTTCTGGGATTCGCCAGGCACGGTGATCTCTTATGTGAAAATGGCAGCTGCGGCGGTGACGAACACACGCCCCGACATCGGCGAGAACCGCAAGGTCTCGATGTGATGCCGATCGAGCCGCCCGAGATTCCTCCGTCGACACCGGGCACGCCCACCGAGCCTCCGCCGGGAATTCCACCCGGCAATCCGCAGCCCGAAATCACGCCGCCGGTGCGCGAGCCCGGCGAATCTCCGCGGCCCGACGAATTGCCGGGCCGCATGCCTGAAGAGATTCCATCGCGCGGGCCGAACGGTCCGCTCACGCCCAACCCCGCGACGGACGCGATGCCGACGCGGGATCACATGTGAAGCGAGCCATCACATCTGAGGCGATTGCAACCGACGCCTGAATGCGCAATGAACGTCATCATAGTGAGCCGATTTCCGTGCAGAAATAAATCGGGCCGCGACCGCTTCGCCCGCCACAATGCGGCCTAACGCGTAGCCGTTCATCACGACACTTCGTCAAAGAACCTTCCGGGGAAGTTCACCACCATGACCAACCTTCGTTTCGTGCTGCTTGCAACGACGGCTCTGACCGCGATGCAATTCGCAAGCTCCGCATCGCATGCGCAAACTGCGCCGCTCGTTGTCGCCCAGGGCCAGCCAGAAGCCGGGCCCGACGGAAGACCGAAGCAGCCTCCGAAGGGACCGCCTGCGGCCGCCCCGCCTGCAGGACCCGCGCGGCCGGCCCCGCCGCCTGCCGCTGCACCGCCCGCCGCGCCTCCGCCGGCAGCCGCACCGCCACGCCCAGCAGCTCCGCCCCCGCCGCCTCCGCCCGCGGCTCGTCCGGCTCCGCCGCCGCCACCCCCGCCGCCCGCTGCTCCGAAGCAGCCTGCGCCACCGCCGGCCGCCGCGCCGCAGCAGCATTCTCCACCCGCCGCCCGCCCGGCTCCCACGCCGCCGGCACCGCCCCCCGCCGCGGCTCCGCAGCAGCGTACGCCTCCCGCGCCGGCGCCTGCCGCGCGCCCGAGCCCGACGCCCCCTCCGCCTCCGCCGCCGCCCGCAGCGGGTCCTGCAGGACGGCCGGCGCCCGTGCCGACGGCGACGCCGCCTGCTCCGACAGCCGCGCCACCAGCGCGTCCGGGCGCACCTGCGCCGGCGACCACGCCTGCACCGGCGACATCTCCCGCACCGACCGCGACCCCGGCGCCCGGCAGCACGCCCGCCGCACCGCCGCCGGGCCGTCCGGGTGCGCCACCGCCCGGCGGACGTCCCGGCACGCCTCCGGCTGCGGGATCACCGACGCCGGCTCCCGGCCCTGCGGCCGCTCCGACGACCACGCCGGCCCCCGGCAGCACACCGACACCGCCGCCCGGACGTCCCGGTGCAGCACCGACACCTGCTCCAGGTGCAACGCCGGCTCCCGGCGCCGCGCCCGCTCCGACGGCCACGCCGGCCCCCGGCAGCACGCCGACACCGCCGCCCGGACGTCCCGGTGCCGGACCGACACCCGCTCCAGGTGCGACGCCCGCTCCGGGACAACAGGGCGCAACACCGCCTGCCGGCGGGCCCGCTGCCGGAGCTCCGCCCGCAGCACCGCAGGCCGGCGCCCCGGCCCGACCGCCGGCACCTCCCGCCGGCGTCGCAGCGCCGTCGATCGTCCCCGGTTCGGCGGCCGCAACGCCGCCGCCGGACAGAGCACAATACAGACCGCCGACAATTGCCCCGGCCTTCCGCGCCGCGCCGACGGTCGTAGCACCCTTGCCGCCGCCCCCCCGTCCGCAGCAGCGTGACCTGACGCCGCTCGCGATCGGTGCAGGCGTGGTAGCCGGTGTCGTGGTCGGCGCGACCATCGCCGACATCCACAACCAGCGACGCGAGAGTATCGAAGGCGGCCGCACCATCTACACCGAGCCGGATCGCATCATCGTCCGCGATCCGGGCGGGCAGGCCTATGTCCGCGGCAACGATCTCTATCGCTTCCGCTACGGCGCCCGCGACATCCGCACCGATACCGTCGGCGGCGAGACGCGCACTGTCGTGATACGTCCCGACGGCAGCGAGATCGTCACGGTGGTCGGCGCCGATGGCCGACTCCTGCGCCGAATCCGCAGGGACCCGCGCGGACGCGAGCTCGTGATCATCGACAACAGCTACCGCGATCCGCGGGCGGTCGGCGGCTTCTATGTCGACGTGCCGCCGCCGGTGGTCAGCATCCCCTATGATCGCTACATCGTCGCCGCCCAGGACGCGTCGCCGCAGGTGATCTACGAAACGATGCGGGCCCCGCCGGTTCAACGGATCGATCGACGCTACTCGCTCGACGAGATCCGCTACAGCCCGAATGTTCGCATGCAGATGCCGAGCATCGACGTCAACACGATCGTCTTCGAGACCGGATCGTGGACTATCCCGCCCGACCAGGCGGCGCGGTTGCAGGTGATCGCCGACGGTCTCAACCAGGCGATCCAGGCCAATCCGCAGGAGGTGTTCTTGATCGAAGGACACACCGATGCGGTCGGCAACGAAGTCGACAATCTGTCGCTGTCCGACCGCCGCGCGCAGGCCGCTGCCGAATTGCTCACCCAGCAGTTCGGCGTGCCCGCAGAGAACCTGACGTCGCAGGGCTATGGCGAGCAGTACCTGAAGGACCAGACGCCGGGACCGAGCGCGATCAACCGACGGGTTACCATCCGCAACATCACGCCGTTGCTCAACGGCGGCCAAGCCAACGCGGCACCGCCTCCGCCGCGCCAGTAAAACCTTCGCAACGAGAAGATGGCCGGGAGCGATCCCGGCCATTTTTGTTTGATGCTCGTGTCGCCGCGTTATTGCGCGGCGGCAAGCCCGAGCGCATCGGCTATGACGCGGAACACCTCGGTATTGTCCATCGAGCCCTGCACGCGCTCGCTGCCCGGTCCGGTCGCGGTCAGGATGACGTCCTCGCCCGAATGTACGCTGGCGCCGATCATCGCCGATAGATTGCCCGGCCGCAGCACCGCGCCTGGCACATCCTTGTATTTGTCGTTGGCCTTGAACGTCCCGTCGTCGCCGGCCTTCACGGTCGGCTCATTGGGACTGTCCAGCTTCGGGCGGAACGTCTCGTAGTGATCCGGCAGGCTGGCCGAGAAGATGGCGAGCCGGCGACTGACATCGACGCGTGACGGATAGCCTTCCGCATCCGGCGCCGGGTAATTGGGAAACCCGGCCTTGTCGTAGACGCCGACGCGCTCGCGCAAGGGAACATTGGGCGTCGTGCCCATGTCGTCATTCACCGTGCCGACGAGACTGTTGGGATGATTGTGGTCGGCCGCCACCAGGATGAGGGTGTCGTCGCCACGCGCGCGCGCCCATTCACGTGTCTGACGCACCGCGTTGTCGAGCATGATCGTGTCGTAGACGGCGCGCTCCATGTCGAGCAGATGCGCATATTTGTCGATCATTCCGGACTCGACCATCAGGAAGAAGCCGGCTTCGTTCTTCGAGAGGATGTTCAGCGCTGCCTGCACCTGCTCGGTCAGATCAGGCTGCTCAGGGAATTTCTTGACGCCGCCGCCCTTCAGAAATTTGCGATCGAGCACGCCATCCATGTTGCCGGTGGCAAACAGGCCGAGCAGCTTGCTGGTCTCCGGCTTTGCGGCAGAGGCGCTGAGCTCCCTCGCGGTCGTCGCGATCTGGTAGCCTGCGTCACGAAACTTCGCGATGTAGTCGGTCTCGTCCTTGCGCTTCGAGCCGGCAGCCGACTTCGGCATGAAGTTCGCGCTGCCGCCGCCCATCAGCACATCCGGCTTCGCCGCGAACAACTGTTCGACGATCTCGTCATAGGCGGCGCGGCGGCGGGTGTGCGCGACCATCGCGGCCGGCGTCGCGTCTTCGACCTCGGTGTTGGTGACGATGCCGATCGCCATGCCCGCCCGCCGCTTGGCAAGGCTGGTGATGGTTTCGACCTTGGGGTCGTCGAACGCACTCAAGGAGCGGTCCGCATAGACGCCCATGGCGTTGACGGCGCTCTTGTGCCCGGTCGCATAGGCGCTGGCCGAGTTCGCGGAATCCGTGATGATCGAGTCGGAGCCGGCGGTCGCCACCAGTGCCATATGAGGCATGTCGTCGATGGCGAGCTTGCCGCGGCTCTTGCCCTCCGAAATCCCCTTGGACAGGATTCGGGCTGCGACCCGATGCGCCGGCGACATGCCGTCACCGATGAACAGGATGACGTTCTTCGCCTTGCGCGGGCCCGTGTCGAAGACCGTCCATGTGACGCTGTGCTGGCGCGTGCCGTCGCTCACCTCCACGGCAATGCTGCCCGGCCTGGTCAGCGTGACGTCGCGCAGGATCAGGGCCGACTGCTCCTTGCCGTCCTCGCGCTCGGTGAATGTGCCGGAACGGCCGAACGCGGTCGCATAATCGGCGCCGTTCACCGTCACCTTCAACTTGGCCGGATCGACCAGTCCGGGCAGCTCGACCTTGAAGTCGAATCGCGCTCCGGCCAGGATCTCTGCGCGATCGATCGGATAGATCGTCTGTGCCGACGGTGACGTCGTCCAACAGACGACCATGAGAGAAGCGACTACCGATTTCTTGACCATGCGCGATGCTCCGCAATCCCGTTTCGATAGGGAGCGTAGCGATCGAGGATGACACCGTCATTAAGCTCGTAGCTCCGTCGGCTCCATCCGGGGTTAGAGCACTCGCAGCCTCAACCCTTGTCGCTCTCCAGCCGGAAGATCTGCGAGCCTTCGCTGCCCGACAGCAGGCCGGTGTCGCTATAAAGCTTCAGCTTGGTGCGGGTATCGGCGATGTCGAGATTGCGCATGGTGAGCTGGCCGATGCGGTCGGCCGGCGAGAACGAGGCGTCCTCGACCTTCTCCATGCTGAGCCTTTCCGGCGCATAGGTGAGGTTCGGGCTCTCGGTGTTGAGGATCGAGTAGTCGTTGCCGCGGCGCAGCTCGAGCGTGACTTCACCGCTAACGGCGCGCGCGACCCAGCGCTGCGCGGTCTCGCGCAGCATCAACGCCTGCGAGTCGAACCAGCGGCCCTGATAGAGCAGCCGGCCGAGGCGCATGCCGCTGATGCGGTACTGCTCGATGGTGTCCTCGTTGTGGATGCCGGTGACGAGACGCTCATAGGCGATGTGGAGCAGCGCCATGCCGGGCGCCTCGTAGATGCCGCGGCTCTTGGCCTCGATGATGCGGTTCTCGATCTGGTCGCTCATGCCGAGGCCGTGACGTCCGCCGATCGCGTTGGCTTCCAGGAACAGCGCGACGGGATCGGAGAAGGTCTGGCCGTTCAGCGCCGTGGGCTGGCCTTCCTCGAACCGCACCACGACCTTCTCGGCCTTGACGTTGCAGTCGTCGCGCCAGAACGGCACGCCCATGATCGGGTTGACGATCTTGATACCGCTGTCGAGGCTTTCGAGATCCTTGGCCTCGTGCGTGGCGCCGAGCAGATTGCTGTCGGTCGAATACGCCTTCTCGGCGCTCATCTTGTAGGCGAAGCCCTGCGCGGTCATGAACGCCGACATTTCGGCGCGGCCGCCGAGCTCGTCGATGAACTGCTGGTCGAGCCAGGGCTTGTAGATCTTCAGGCCGGGATTGGTGAGCAGGCCGTAACGGTAGAAGCGCTCGATGTCGTTGCCCTTGAAGGTCGAACCGTCGCCCCAGATGTTGACGCCGTCCTCCTTCATCGCCGCGACCAGCATCGTGCCGGTGACGGCACGGCCGAGCGGCGTGGTGTTGAAATAGGTGATGCCGCCGGTCGAGATGTGGAAGGCGCCCGACTGGATCGCGGCGATGCCTTCATGGACGAGCTGCGTTCGGCAATCGACCAGCCGCGCATTCTCGGCGCCGAACTCCATCGCCTTGCGCGGAATCTCGTTGTAGTCGGCCTCGTCGGGCTGGCCGAGATTGGCGGTGTAAGCGTAGCAGCGCGCGCCCTTCTGCTTCATCCAGAGCAGCGCCGCGGAGGTGTCGAGGCCGCCCGAAAAAGCGATGCCGACTTTCTCACCCTTGGGCAGGCTTTTCAGGATCGTGGTCATGGCGCTTCCAATCGGGTCTCAAGGGCGGGTGTCAGGGCGGTTTGACCGCGCGAATATCAAATTTCGCAGGGCTGGGCACGCATTTAATGGCTCAAACCGACGGCTCGGGGTCGGTCTTGCGGCCGAACAGGCGCCGGCGGAGCCGGTAGGCGGGCATGTTCAGCCGGGTCAGGGCGGCGTCGACGGCCTCGTCTGAAAACCGCGTTCGCGGCCAGCGGTAGATCATCGCGTAGGCGAACCAGATTACGACGAAGGTGACGAGGCCGGCGATCGCCACGTCGGTGAAGAAGTGCCCGCCGAAGGCCATGCGCAGCCCGCTCGTCACGGCGCCAAAGATGACTGCTCCGGCATAAGCGAGCGGGCGCCATGGCGGCGGCGCGAGCGCGGCCGGCGCCAGCGTCCAGAACGCGGTCGCGCCCTCGCCCGAGAAAAACGAGCAGTTGCGCGCGCAGCCGCCGCGCGGGTCCCACCACGGCACGAATTGCTGGTCGCCGGCGAACTGCGTCACCACCACCGGGCGTGGCCGGCCCCAATAGGTCTTGAAGGTGAGGTTGGTGAGAATGCCGGCCGACAGAATGATCGTGACCAGCAGGAACACGATCGCGCGCCCGGAGACCAGCAGCGGCCGGTCGGGCCGGATCATCTTGACCACGAGCGCGACGAGCGACGGCAGCACGAAAGCCCAGGCGACCCACATCGCCGCATCGCGCGCGAAGTTGGCCCAGCCGTTCAGCTTGAGCGGAAACGTCCTGGTCTCGGGATCGAAGAACAGCGACGCCAGCTTGAGATCGAGCTCGGGATAGAGGCCGAAAACGACGCCGATCACGAGCCACAGCGAAAGGGCGATGAGAAGTCCGGTCCGGTTCATGGCGCGCGGTTTAGCGGAGTGGGGAGGAGATGAAAACCCCGGGCGGAGGCAACAATGTCACCGCGCATCCGGCCGCGAATTGGACGGCAGTGGCGGGGGCGGTTTGCGCGGAGGTAGCGGCTCGCGCCAGGCGCCGGCGTTGCGGCCGGCAATCAGCCAATAGACCATCCCGGCGGCGATGCCTGCGCCCGTCATGATCTCCAAATGACGGCGCACGATGCCCTCGAACTGGAACGTATCGGGGTGAAAGGAAACGAGGCCGAGATAGCAGGCAAGCCCGACGAGGCCGCCGCCGACGGCATAGGCGAGCGCGCTGCGGATGTAGAGCGCCTCGGTGATCGCGACGATCACCGCCGCCGGAACCAGCGCGAAGCCCGAGACGAAGATGAAGCCGAAGCCGAGCAGGATATCGATCGTGCCTTGGTCGACGGGACCGGCGCCGAGATCGGCAAATTCCGGGAATAGCAGCGCCATGACGACGATCATGCCGCCGACGAAGCAGGCGGCGAGAAAGCCGATGAAGATGACGACGAGGCGGCCGATCAGGGACATGGCGCCCAAACCATTGCTGCCGTCATTGCGAGCCACCCGGTCCCGCCTCCGGCGGGCCGGATGACAGGCTCCGCGAAGCAATCCAGAGATGCCGCGGACGCAGCCTGGATCGCTTCGTCGCTGCGCTCCTCGCAATGACGAGGTTGCGACGGCGCGAGCATGGCAGACTAATCCGTCATCGCCATGGCGCGCAGCGCCTGGCGCTCCCTGGCCGAGAGCTTTTCGGTTTCCGACTTGAGCTGGCCGCAGGCGGCGAGGATGTCGCGGCCGCGCGGGGTGCGGACGGGCGAGGAATAGCCGGCGTTGAAGATGTATTCGGAGAATCTCTCGATCTGGTCCCAGTCCGAGCATTCATAGGCCGTGCCGGGCCAGGGATTGAACGGGATCAGATTGATCTTGGCGTGAACGCCCTTGAGCAGCTTCACCAGCAGCTTTGCATCGTCGAGCGAATCGTTGACGCCCTTCAGCATCACATATTCGAAGGTGATGCGCCGCGCGTTCGACGCGCCGGGATAGTCGCGGCAGGCCTGCAGCAGCTCCTTGATCGGATATTTACGGTTGAGCGGCACCAGCTCGTTGCGCAATTCGTCGCGCACCGCATGCAGCGAGATCGCGAGCATGACGCCGATCTCCTCGCCGGCGCGCACGATGTTCGGCACCACGCCCGAGGTCGACAGCGTGATGCGGCGGCGGGAGATGCCGATGCCTTCATTGTCGCCGACGATCAGCAGCGCATCGCGCACCGCGTCGAAATTGTAGAGCGGCTCGCCCATGCCCATCATCACGATGTTGGTGACGCGGCGCGTGCCGTCCTCGCGATCGGCCCAATCGTTCAGGCGATCGCGCGCGACCATCACCTGCCCCACGATCTCGCCGGCGGTGAGATTGCGCACCAGTCGTTGCGTGCCGGTGTGACAGAACGAGCAGTTCAGGGTGCAGCCGACCTGCGAGGAGACGCAGAGCGTGCCACGATCGGTCTCGGGTATGTAGACGCACTCGACCTCGTGCGCTTTCTGGAGATTGTCGCCGCTCGGCAAACGCAGCAACCATTTGCGGGTGCCGTCGTTCGAAATCTGCTCGGCCACGACCTCGGGCCGGTCGACGGTGAAATGCTGCGCGAGCTCGGCGCGAATGCCCTTCGAGATCGAGGTCATGTCGTCAAAGCTCTGGGCACCCCGGAAGTAGAGCCAGTGCCACAGCTGCTGCACCCGCATCTTGCGCTGCGCCGGCGCCACGCCGATCTCGCCGAGGCGATCGGCAAGCTCGCTGCGCGACAGGCCGATCAGCGAGGGCTTTGCCGGCGGCACATAGGTTTCAAGCGGAGTCTTCTCCACCAATGTCGTGTTGTGCGGCTCGGCAGTCGGTTGCATTGAATGGACCTGATTAGGGGGTCGTTCCGGGGCGATGCGAGCATCGAACCCGGAACCTCGAGATTCCGGGTCTGGTCCTTCGGACCATCCCGGAATGACGGAAAAACCTGGAACTGCCTCTATATAGCAATCAGAAACTTCGATTGCGACCGCGGCAATTATTTAGCCTTACCGCCGGCAATCCTGGGCGATCTTGTCCAGCGCCTGGGCAAGTCCCTTTAGCGAGAAGGTATCGGTCGTCTCGGTGCCCTTGGCCGAGACGCCCTTGACGACCAACTCGGCGGATTTGCGCATGGCCTCGACCATCCGCTCCTCCTCGGCCGCGTTCTTGATCCAGAGGCCGTCGCCCTGCGTGTACATCGCGAAGGCGGCGCCGCCGACCTCGGCCGACGATTCCGAGCCCGGCTTCAGCGCATAGCCGATCATGACCGAGACTTCGTTGTTGACCTTCTCCGCCGGGCGGGTCGAGACGAAGGCATAGGCGGGATCGCGTGGCCGATTCGGCGGGTTGGTCTTCGACGACGAGGGTTTTGCCAACGCGAAGCAGACTTTCTTGCCATTGGGCGTCGCCGAATAGGCGCCCCAGGTGCCGAACTGGCCGATCAAGGTCGGCTCCGCACCGCCCGCAACTGCCGCGGGCGGGGCCGCTGGCTTGCTCTCGGGCTTTGGAGCCGACTTCGCGGCCGCGGGAGCCGCCGGTGCGGCCGATTTCGGTGCAACCTCTTTTGGAGCAGACTCCTTTGGAGCAGGCTTGGGCGCCGGTTGTGCCGTCTGCGCCCGCGCGGAATCGGCGATACCCCCGGCTGCGACGCCAGTCATCAAAGCTAAAATCAGCACCCGCCACATGCTGGAGTGGTTCCCTCAATATTGTGACTGGAAGATGGCCCGGCCGCGCGTTGTCCCCGTGGCAGGGATAGCGGGGAAAGTCCAATTTGGGAAGGCAGTTAGCAGTATCAGCCTTTGGATCGCGCGGCACGCTGCCCGGCCCATTGCGCGTCGGTCCAGCCGAGCAAATCCTCGGCGCCGGAACTGCGCAGATGCGCGCCACCGTCGATGACGACCATCTCGCCATTGACGTAACCGGCGCGGTCCGAGACCAGGAAGCTGGCGAGATCGGCGAGCTCGCTGTGCTCGCCCGTACGACCCAGCGGATTGCGCGCGGTCCAGGCTTCGTCACGACCTTCGGGGCGGAGCTGCCCGGACGCGCCCGCGGTCGGGAACGGACCCGGCGCGATGGCGACGGTGCGGATGCCTTTCGGCCCCCATTCCACCGCAAGACTTTTGGTCATCGCCAGCAGCGCCGATTTCGCCATCGCCGACGGCACGGTGAAAGCGCGCCCAGTGATGGTCGAGGTCGAGAGGATCGAGAGCACGACGCCGCCATGCTTGCCTTCGATCCAGCGCCTGCCGGCGGCGAGCGTGCAATACATCGCGCCATGCAGCGTCGGCGCCAGGATTGCATCCGCGGCGCGGAACGAGAGGTGCTCGCTCTGCGCGATGAAGGTCGCGGCGGCGTTGTTGACGAGGATGTCGAGCGGCGCCTCACGCCAGATCTGATCCATCATGTCCTCGACCGCGACACCGTCGCGGATGTCGCAGGCGATCGCCGTGATCTTGCCGCCGGTCTCCTCGCGCATCTCGTCCGCGGTCGCTTCGAGCCGATCGAGCTTGCGGCCACAGATCACGAGCTCGGCGCCGAGCGCGAGGAAGCGTCGCCCCATCGCGGCGCCAAGCCCCGAGCCGCCGCCGGTGACGAGAATGCGCTTGTTCTTGAGCAGGCTCGTTTCAAACATCGTTTGATTCCTCGCTGTCTTGCGCGCTCCGTCATTGCAAGCGCAGCGACGCAATCCGGAATCCGCCCGGCGGAAATAGTGTGGATCGCTTCGCTTGCGCTCGCAATGACGAGGATAGGGCGATCATAGCGTCCAGCAAAGAATCCGGATTGTCGTGCCGCACTAAATCCGGCAAAACCGGGCCAACTATAATTCCACTCGAAACGCCCAAGGTGCCGTCATGAAAGCCATCCTCTGCTCGCAATACTGCCAGCCTGACGATCTCGTGCTGACCGAGGTGCCGGATCCGGTGGCCGGTCCCGGCGAAGCGGTGATCGCGATCAAGGCGGCAGCGCTGAACTTCTTCGACCTCCTGATGATCCAGGGCAAGTACCAGATCAAGCCGCCGTTCCCGTTCTCGCCGGCCGCGGAAGTCGCGGGTGTGATCGAGAGCATCGGTCCCGGCGTCACTGATCTGAAAGTCGGCGATCGCGTCGTCGCATCCTGCGGCCACAACGGCGCGCGTGAGAAGATCGCGCTGCCTGCCGCGTCGATCGTGAAGATCCCCGACAATCTCGACTACGACCGTGCCGCCGGCATCATCATCATCTACGGCACCGCGCTGCATGCGCTGGAAGATCGCGCCAGCCCCAAGCCGGGCGAGACGCTCGCGGTGCTGGGCGCTGCCGGCGGCACCGGCCTTGCCGCCTGCGAGCTCGGCAAGCTGATGGGCTTGAAGGTGATCGCCTGCGCCTCGTCGGACGAGAAGCTCGAATTCGCGAAAGCGCATGGCGCCGAGCTGACGTTGAACTACGCCAAGGAGGATCTGAAGGAAGGTCTGCGCAAGCTCACGGGCGGCAAGGGCGTCGACATCATCTTCGATCCGGTTGGTGGCGCCTATGCCGAGCAGGCGCTGCGCTCGATCGCCTGGGAAGGCCGCTTCCTCGTCATCGGGTTCGCTGCGGGCGACATTCCGAAGATGCCGCTGAACCTCGCGCTGCTGAAGGGGTGCGACATCCGCGGCGTATTCTGGGGCGCATGGACGCGGCAGAATCCGGAGAAGAACCGCGCCAATCTCGAAAAGCTCGTGAAGTGGACGGCCGAGGGAAAGATCTCATCGCATGTCGATCGCACCTTCCCGCTGGCCCAGACCGCGGACGCGTTGAAGGTGCTCGCGGGACGCCAGGCCATGGGCAAGGTGATCCTGCATCCGTGAGGATGTGAGAGGGGCGCTCGCCCCCCTTACTGCTATCGTCGCCCGGCTTGACCGGGCGACCCAGTATTCCAGAGACTTTGGTGATTGCGCCGGGAAGCCGCGGCGTACTGGATGCCCCGGTCAAGCCGGGGCATGACCGGGTGGGTGTGGTTGAATCCGCTTCTGCTACACGGCTTCGGCGTCCACTTCCGACTCCCGCTCACCCACCCCCCGCTTCAGCGCCGCGCGGGCAGCCTCGCGATGCTCGGCCGTGATGTGGCCGGCAACCATGCGGATGGCGGTGGCGAGCACGGCGGCGTCATCGGCGAAGCCGAGGATCGGCATCACATCCGCGACGAAGTCGAGCGGCAGGATGAAGTAAGCGATCGCCCCGAGCAGCGAGGCCTGGACGTGACGCGGCGTCTGCCGATCGAACGCGCAGTAATAGGCAGCGAGCAAATCTTCAGCGAAAGGCAAATGCGCGGCGACACGCTTCAGCTTGCGCCAGAAGCGGCGGCGCACGCTCTCGCGATCCTCTGCGAGCCGATCGGCCGGCTCGAAACCGACGCTGTGTTCGGCAGCCATGTTCGACAAACTCCCCGTTCAGCCCGGGCGACGGATCGCCACGTTCGGGCTGATCACAAGATGGGGATGTAGCCGACCGCTGCAAGATGTCAGCCGATTCAGCCTGCGATCGCGTTCATGGTCTTGGCCAGCGCGATGTCGAGCTCCGTGACGCCGCCGGCATCGTGGGTCGACAGCACCACCTCCACCGTCTTGTAGACGTTGCGCCATTCGGGGTGGTGATCCATCTTCTCGGCGACCAGCGCGGCGCGGGTCATGAAGCCGAACGCCTCGTTGAAATCCTTGAAGATAAAGGTCTTCCCGATGGCATCCCGGCCCTGAACCTCACGCCAGCCAGGTAGTCCGCTGAGCGCCTGCCTGCGCGCCTCCGCCGAGAGCCGTTCTGCCATGGTCGTCTCCGTCCTTCAGGGAACTTTACCCTAACACCGTCCTGACGCCCCGGGTTCAAATGGGATTTCCTCCTCCGCTAACCATGACGGAGATGTAACCCCGCCGGACAAGAAATTTGCTACACTTCCGGGCGTAAATCGCCGGCCACGATGAAACTGAGCCTGAAGCGCCTGTTTGGGAGATCGATGACCGGGGGATTGGACCTGGCCGAAGCGCCCCCTCCGCCTTCGCCGCGATCCGCGGCGCGGAAGACCGCGCTCGTGTCTCTTGCACTCGTGCTTGCGATCATCGGCGCGCTCGCCGGCGGCTATTACTTCGCGATGCGGCCGGTGACGCTGAAGATCGCGGTCGGTCCCGCCAACAGCGACGACGTCAGGGTCGTCCAGGCACTGACGCAAGCCTTCACACAGACCAAGAGCCAAGTGCGGCTCCGGCCGATCCAGACCGATGGCGCGACCGCCAGCCGCGATGCGCTGGCGGAAGGCAAGGTCGATCTCGCCATCGTGCGCGGCGATCTCGATGTGCCCAAGAACGCGCAAGCGGTCGCGACCCTGCGCAAGAACGTCGCGGTGCTGTGGTCCGTCCCGGGCAAGGCCAAGAAGCGGGGTCCGAAGATCACCAAGATCTCGCAGCTCGCCGGCCATCGTATCGGGGTGGTCGGCCGCACCCAGGCCAACGTCAATCTGCTCAAGGTGATCCTGCAGCAATACGGCGTCGATCCCGCCAAGGTCGAGATCGTGCAATTCCCGGCCAACGAAGTCGCCGAGGCGATCAAGTCCCAGAAGGCCGACGTCTATCTCGCAGCCGGCCCGGTCAACAGCAAGATCACGGCGGATGCAATCGCCGCCTCCATCAAGGATTTCGGCGCGCCCAACTTCCTCGCGATCGATTCGGCGGACGCGATCGCGCAGAACCATCCGGTCTACGAAGCCTCCGAGATTCCAGCCGGCACCTATGGCGGCTCGCCCGCCCGCCCGGAGGAGGAGGTCAAGACCATCAGCTTCTCGCACCACGTCGTGGCACGCAAAGGCGTGTCCGAAACCACCATCGCGGCCTTCACGCGCCAGCTCTTCGCCGTGCGCCACCAATTGGTGACGGAATTTCCGCTCGCGGCGAAGATCGAAACGCCCGACACCGACAAGGATGCCGTGATCCCGGTGCATCCCGGCGCGGCCGCCTTCGTCGACGGGGAGGAAAAGACCTTCCTCGACAAATACAGCGATTACATCTGGTGGAGCCTGATGGCATTGTCCGCCATGGGTTCGATCGGTGCCTGGTTTGCGGGCTATCTGAAGAAGGACGAGCGCGACAACAACAACCATCAGCGCGAACGCCTGCTCGACATGATCGCCGCCGCACGCAAATGCGAGACGACCGAAGAGCTCGACCAGATGCAGACAGAGGCCGACGAGATCCTGCGCGACACGCTGCGCTGCTTCGATCACGGCGCGATCGAGGAGGCCGCGCTCACCGCCTTCAACATTGCGCTCGACCAGTTCCACGCCGCCGTCGCCGACCGCAAGGCAGTGCTGTTCAGCCTGCCGCAGAACCTGCAGCGCGCGGGCGCGCAGTTCAGGGCCGCCGGCAACGCCTGAGCGCTTGCCAGCGTAATCGCTGCGTCACATTGCCTCACTATAGCTTCCGTCATTCCGGGGCGATGCGAAGCATCGAACCCGGAATCCATCGCGCCGCATTCGCGAGGAGACATGGATTCTCAGGTGCGCAATTGCGCACCATAGCTCGCGCCACGCGCGCCCCGGAATGACGGTCTCTTCTGCAAGCTCGGATTTGGAGCCAACCTCCATGGACTTCCCATTCTCGCGTCGCCGCTTCCTCGCCACCGGCGCCAGCGCACTCGGCACGATCGCGATGCCTTATCTGTCGCGCGCGGCCGACCGGCCGGCCGTGACCCATGGCGTCCAGTCGGGCGACGTCACCGTCGACGGCGGCGTGGTGTGGGCGCGTACCGACCGACCCGCGCAGATGCTGGTCGAGGTGGCGACGACTGACACGTTCAGGGATGTCCGCGCGCTGCCGCCGATCGCGGCGCTGCCCGAGAGCGATTTCACCGCAAAGATGCTCCTCGAAAACTTGCCGGCCGGACAGGACATCTTTTACCGCGTCCGCTTCCGCGATCTCTCGCACAGCGCGATCGAGGGCGAGGCGGTTGTCGGCCGTTTCCGCACCGCGCCGGCCGATCGCCGCGATGTCAGCTTCGTCTGGGGCGGTGACGTCGCCGGCCAGGGCTGGGGCATCAACCCCGATGACGGCGGCATGGTCACCTTCTCGGCGATGCGCAAGCACCGGCCGGACTTCTTCCTGCATTCCGGCGACACCATCTATGCCGACGGCCCGATTGCATCCGAGGTGAAGCTCGCCGACGGCAGTATCTGGAAGAACGTCACCATCCCCGAGAAGGCCAAGGTCGCCGAGACGCTGGACGAGTACCGCGCCGCGCACAAATACAATCTCACCGACGCCAATCTCCGCGCCTTCAATGCCGAGGTGCCGATCTTCGTGCAGTGGGACGACCACGAGGTGACCAACAACTGGTCGCTGTCGAAGGAGTTGCCCGCCGCCTACAAGGAGCGCGACATCGCGCTGCTCGCCGCGCGCGGCGCGCGCGCCTTCCGCGAGATGTATCCGCTGCGCGAGAGCATCACTGAGCCCGGCCGGGTCTATCGCCAGATCTCCTACGGCCCGCATCTGGACGTGTTCGTGCTCGACGAGCGCAGCTATCGCGGCCCGAACGGTCCCAATGTCGAAACCGCTTACGGCCCCGCGAGCCATTTCCTCGGCCCGGACCAGATCGCCTGGCTCAAGCGCGGACTGCTCAATTCGCGCGCGACCTGGAAGGTGATCGCCTCCGACATGCCGCTCAGTCTCATCGTGTCGGACACGCCGAAGGGCGGCTCGGAAGCAATCGCGCAGGGCGACGGCCCAGTGCGCGGTCGCGAGTTCGAGATCGCCGACATCCTGCGCTTCATCAAGATGGCGCCGATCAGCAACATCGTGTGGCTGACCGCCGACGTGCACTATGCCGCCGCGCACTATTACGATCCGAACAAGGCGCAATTCCAGGAGTTCGAGCCGTTCTGGGAATTCGTCTCGGGCCCGCTGCATGCCGGCACTTTCGGTCCGAACGCGCTCGACAACACCTTTGGACCCGAGGTGCGCTTCGTCAAGGCGCCGGGCCAGGACAGCCAGAACCTGCCGCCATCCGCCGGCATGCAGTTCTTCGGCCACGTCAAGATCGACGGCGCCTCCGGCCAGATGATCGTGACATTGCGCGACCGTGCCGATGTCGCGCTGTGGTCGACGACGCTCGATCCGAAACCTGCCTGAACGTCAGGGAGCGCGCGCGCGCAGAGCCGCCTCCAGCACGTCGCTCGAACACGGCTTCTGCAAGCGTGGCTGACCGGAAAATTCGGGCGGAATGCGCGCCTCGGCGCCATAGCCGGTGACGAAGACGAACGGGATATTCAGCGCGACCAGCCGCTCAGCGACCGCAAAGCTGGTCTCACGGATCAGCTCGACATCGAGCAGCGCGAAATCGGGCGGGCGGTTCGCGATGGCGTCCAGCGCCTGCGTCACCGACCCGACGGTCCTCACGCTTGCCACGCCGAACCCGAGCAGCCGGTCCTCGAAATCGATCGCAATGATCGGATCGTCTTCCACGACCAGAACGTCGGCGGGACAGGGTGAGCCATCGGAAAGTACGGGTGACATGATCGCAACTTGGAGCAGGGGGTTTTCGGATCAGGGCAGCCGCGCCACGATACCTGCGCTCAGCGCATCGGAGGGTTCCCGGAACGAAACCACCACATCGCAGTTCTCCAGTCTGTCCACTTGTGCACACAGGATCCGGCCGGAACTCGGTATTGTTTGGAGCAGATGGGGATCACCATGGATGCGCGCATCAGCAAGACAACCGAGGTCGAGAGCCGGCCGGCCAACAATCTGCTGAGGCGGTTGAGCCAGGCGGACTACGCCCTGCTCGCGCCTCACATCGCCTTCGAGGACCGCGCGGCCAGCCAGCTGCTCTACAATCCCGGCGACGACGTCCAGGTCGTGCACTTCCCCTGCGGACCGGCGCTCGCGACCTTTCTCGTCCCCAACGAGGACGGCCGCGACGTCGAAACCATCCTGGTCGGCCGTGAGGGCGCCGTGGGCGGCATCGTCAGCGAGGGATTCCTGCCCGCCTATACCCGGATCTGCGTGAAATTCGGCGGGCCGTTTGCGCATATTCATGTCGCCAAGCTGGAAGCGGCCAAGCTGCGCTCGGCGTCGCTGCGCAACATCTTTGCCCGCTATGCCGATTGCATGCTCGCGCAGATCTTCCAGTCGACCGCCTGCAACGCGATCCATTCGATCGAGCAGCGGACCGCCAAATGGATCCTGGCGGCGATGGAGCGGACCGGGGACGAGAGCAGCGTGCCGCTGACCCACGAACAGCTCGCGACGCTGCTCGGCGTTGGCCGCTCCTATGCCAGCCGCGTGCTTCAGTCGTTCAAGGCCGAACGGATTCTCGACACGCGGCGCGGCTCGATCCTGGTCCTCAACCGCGACGGCCTGAGGCTTCGCGCCTGCCTGTGCAACGACGCGGTGAAAATGCACTTCGAGGAGGTGCTGCGCGGCGTCTATCCGACCGAGGAGCGGGAGGCCGGGTAGCGGCTTCTTCCCACTATCCCGCACCGCCTGAACCTGCGCTAGTATCCCCGGCATGAGCGGGGCTTTGCTTCACGTCATCTTCGACATTGCGGCATGGCTGGCGGCGGCCGCCGCCGTCTGGTGGCTGTCGCGACAACGCCTGCAGTTTCCGGCGCAATCCTTCCAACTGCCCTATGTCGCCGCGCTGGTGTTCGGCGCCGGCCTCGGCGCCCATCTGTTCGGCTCCGCCAATCTTTGGCTGTCGGGCCAGAGCGGCATTGCGCGCTCGGTCGAGGGCGCGCTGGCCGGCGGCATCGTGGCGATCGAGCTCTACAAATGGACGGTCGGCATCGCCTTGCGCACCGGCGCGCGGTTTGCGCTGCCGCTGGCCGTCGGCATCGCGATCGGCCGGCTCGGCTGCTACTTCGCGGGCCTCGACGACTTCACCTATGGCACGCCAACATCGCTGCCCTGGGGCCACGATTTCGGCGACGGCGTTCTCCGCCATCCGGTGCAACTCTACGAGAGCGCGGCCATGGCCACATTCGCGCTCGCCTACGTGCTGGCGGTCTTGAACCGGAACGCGTTTGTAATCACCAATGGTTTCTACCTGGCGCTCGCCTGCTATGGAGCGCAACGCTTCCTATGGGAATTTCTCAAGCCCTACGGCACGCTGATCGGCCCGCTCACCCTGTTTCACCTGCTGTCGCTGTCCATCCTGCTCTACGCCGGCGTCATGTTGGCGACCGCGCCCAAAGCGAGACCCTTGCAGAATGAGTTACTTGCATGAACGCGCCGTTGCGTAGATCGCGTCCGTATATCTTCTGGGGCCAGACCCAATCCCTCTGCGAGACCTGCCTGAAGCTGGTGCCGACCAAGATCCAGATTCTCGACAACGAGGTCTGGTACGAAAAGCGCTGCAAGGAGCATGGCGTCCAGTCGACCCTGGTCTCGACGGATGCCGCCTATTGGCGCCTCTGCAAGGACTTCATCAAGCCCGGCGACCGGCCGCTGCAACTCCAGCAGCGCACGGAATTCGGCTGCCCCTATGATTGCGGCCTCTGTCCCGACCACGAGCAGCATTCCTGCCTGGCGCTGATCGAGATCACCGAGCACTGCAACCTGACGTGCCCGGTCTGTTTCGCCGAATCCTCCCCAGCACGAACGAAATTCACCCCGCTCGCGACCGTCGAGAAGATGCTGGACGCGCTGGTCGCCAGCGAGGGCGAGCCTGATCTGGTGCAGATTTCCGGCGGCGAGCCGACGCTGCATCCGGACTTCTTCGCGATCCTCGACGCCGTGCGCGCACGCCCGATCCGCCACGTCATGATCAACACCAACGGGCTGCGCATCGCGCGCGAAAGGGATTTCGTGGCGCGGCTGGCCGAGAACAAGCGCGGGCTGGAGGTCTACCTCCAGTTCGATTCGCTGCAGCGCGAGGGGCTGATCAACCTGCGCGGCGCGGATTTGCGCAAGATCCGCCAACAGGCGCTGGAGAATCTCGAGCATTACGGCGTGTCGACCACGCTGGTCGCCACCATCAAGCGCGGCGTCAACGATGCCGAGATCGGCGACATCGTCCGTCACGCGCTGACCTGGACATGCGTACGCGGCGTCACCTTGCAGCCCGTGCAGGACGCCGGCCGCAACGACGATTTCGACGAGAAGACCGACCGCATCATGCTGTCGGAGATCCGCAAGCGCGTGATCGAAACCGGCGTATTCGGCGACAAGGACATGATCCCGCTGCCCTGCAATCCCGAGAGCATCTCGATCGGCTACGGCCTGCGCAATGGCGAAAAGGTGCTGCCGCTGACCTCGCTGATCCCGCAGGAGCAGCTCGTCGCCGTGATGCCCAACACGATCAGCCCCGAGAAATACCCGGTGCTGCGGGAAAAATTCGTCGACCTGTTCTCGCTGTCGTCAGGCCCGCTCAACACGAGCGAGCGCGTCTGCGAACTCTTGTGCTGCCTGCCGAGCTTCCAGGTGCCGGAAGGGCTGTCTTACGAGAACGTCTTCCGCGTCACCATCGTGCAATTCCTCGACCGCTTCAATTTCTGCGTCGGCAACGTCAAGCGCAGCTGCATCCATTTCGTGACGGAGCAGGGGGCGATCATTCCGTTCGACACCTACAATTTGTTCTACCGCAACGGCAAGATCGACGGCATCCGCGCCGAGTTGGCCGGCGAAACCTACCGGGACGCCGGGCAGCGTGAGGAGATGCCTCGTTGAGCGAGACGCCTTCACCTCCATCGTCGCGGAGCGGATGCGTCACCGCGTTCATGGTAATGTTCGGGGTGATCCTGCTGCTGCCCGGCATCTGCGCCCTGATCTTTGCCTTCGACCAGACCCAGTCGTCTCACTTCGACCCTCGTTTCATCCCCGTCCTTGTGCTTGCAATGCTGGTGGCCTTTGCCGGCGTGATGCTGATCAGGGCAGCGAGAAAGAGACCATGAGCGATTCCAGCCCCACCCCACCGGCAGTGCCTCCACAGATCCAGCAACCGCGCAGCGGCTGCCTGACCGCACTGATGGCGATCGCCGGGATCTTCATGCTGCTGCCGGGACTCTGCGCGCTCCTGTTCGGCGGAATGTCTGTGGTCGAGGGTGGCCAGATCCCCTCCGACATCGCCTCGCTGGTCTTTTTGGGTCTCGTTATCGGCATCGGAGGCGTCGTCATGATCTGGGCGGCCATCGTGGGCCGAAAGGCCCCGCCGGCCCGGAACGGGAGCTAACCCCCGGGGATTCCCGGACAAAATTCAGTCAACCAAGGCCCAAAGAACGCATTGTTTTTTGGCCGTTTTTGCATATATTGCGCCGCAACGCGTAGGGTGCCCGGTCGATATGGCCGGGCTTCCTTTTTGGGCGGCGAGCGCCCGTTTCCAGTCTTCCAGCGTTGTTTCGAGAAGAGGTCCCGGTCCGACCGGCGAGATCGCGCTTAACCCATTGTTCGAACGCAAAGAAGCTCCCTCATGAACCTCCGCAACGTCGCCATCATCGCCCACGTCGACCACGGCAAGACGACCCTCGTCGACAAGCTCCTCCAGCAGTCCGGCACGTTCCGCGAGAACCAGAAGGTGACCGATCGCGCCATGGACTCCAACGATCTGGAGCGCGAGCGCGGCATCACCATCCTGGCCAAGGCGGCCTCGGTGCAGTGGAAGGACACCCGCATCAACATCGTCGACACCCCCGGCCACGCCGATTTCGGCGGCGAGGTCGAGCGCATCCTGAACATGGTGGATGGCGCGCTGGTGCTGGTCGACGCCGCCGAAGGCCCGCTGCCGCAGACCAAATTCGTGGTCTCCAAGGCGCTCAAGGTCGGCCTCAAGCCGATCGTCGTCATCAACAAGGTCGATCGTCCCGACGCGCGCCCGACCGAAGTCATCAACGAGGTGTTCGACCTGTTCGCGGCGCTCGATGCCAGCGAGGAGCAGCTCGACTTCCCGATCCTGTACGGGTCGGCCAAGCAGGGCTGGATGGCCGACAGCCCGGAAGGCCCGAAGGACAAGGGCATGGAGCCGCTGTTCGACCTGATCCTGCGCCACGTGGCGCCGCCGACGGTCGAGGAAGGTCCGTTCAAGATGATCGGCACCATCCTGGAGGCCAATCCCTATCTCGGCCGCATCATCACCGGCCGCATCTCCTCGGGCGTGCTCAAGCCGAACCAGCAGGTCAAGGTGCTCAACGCCGAGGGCAAGCTGGTCGAATCCGGACGCATCACCAAGATCCTGGCGTTCCGCGGTCTCGAGCGCACGCCGCTCGATGAAGCCGAAGCCGGCGATATCGTCGCCATCGCGGGCCTGACCAAGGGCACCGTCGCCGACACCTTCTGCGATCCGACCGTCGAAGTGCCGCTGCCGGCACAGCCGATCGACCCGCCGACCGTGTCGATGTCCTTCATCGTCAACAACTCCCCGCTCGCCGGCACCGAAGGCGACAAGGTGACGAGCCGCATGATCCGCGACCGTCTGCTCCGCGAAGCCGAAGGCAATGTCGCGCTGCGCGTGGTCGAAGCCTCCGACAAGGATGCGATGGAAGTGTCGGGCCGCGGCGAATTGCAGCTCGCGATCCTGATCGAGACCATGCGCCGCGAAGGCTTCGAGCTCTCGGTGTCGCGTCCACGCGTCGTCTACCAGAAGGACGAAGCGACGGGCGCCACCATGGAGCCGATCGAGGAGGTCGTGATCGACGTCGACGAGGAACATTCCGGCGTCGTCGTGCAGAAGATGAGCGAGCGCAAGTCCGAGCTGATCGAGATGAAGCCCTCGGGCGGCAACCGCCAGCGCCTGGTGTTCTACGCGCCGACCCGTGGCCTGATCGGCTACCAGGGCGAACTGCTCACCGATACCCGCGGCACCGCGATCATGAACCGCCTGTTCCACGGCTATGCGCCGTACAAGGGCGAGATCCAGGGCCGCCGCAACGGCGTCCTGATCTCCAACGACCAGGGCGAAGCGGTGGCCTACGCCATGTTCAAGCTGGAGGATCGCGGCCCGATGATGATCGAGCCGGGCTGGAAGGTCTACAAGGGCATGATCGTCGGCGAGCACACCCGCGACAACGACCTCGAGATCAACGTGCTCAAGGGCAAGCAGCTCACCAATATCCGCACGACTTCCAAGGACGAAGCCGTGCGCCTGACCCCGCCGATCCGCATGACCCTGGAAAAGGCGCTCGCCTATATCGAGGACGACGAGCTCGTCGAGGTCACGCCGAAGTCGATCCGCCTGCGCAAGAAGCACCTCGACCCGAACGAGCGCAAGCGCGCGGAGAAGGCCAAGGAAGCGGTGGCGTAAGGCCGCGGCACACACTCGCTGTCGTGCCCCGGCTTGACCGGGGCATCCAGTTCCCCGCGGCTTCTCGGCTCTACAACGGTCGTCTCTCGAATACTGGATCGCCCGGTCAAGCCGGGCGATGACAGTTGTGCGCGTGGCGGCTTCAGCACTCTTCGCGAACGTGCTAGAGCCCGCCCATGAGCTCCCTTCCCTCCTCCGTCGACGTCGCGATCATCGGCGCCGGTGCCGCCGGCCTCGGCGCGGCACATGCGCTGCGAGGCTTCGGCCTCTCCGTGATCGTGCTGGAGGGCCGTGACCGGCTTGGCGGCCGCGCCTGGACCGTGCAGGCCTCGCCCGAGGTGACGTTCGACGTCGGCTGCGGCTGGCTTCATTCCGCGGACAAGAACTCCTTCGTGCCGATCGCGCGACAGCTCGGTTTCGAGCTCAACCGGGACCTGCCGCCCTGGCGAGAGCGCGCCTTCGGCAACGCCTTTCCGCAGGCCGAGCGCGCCGACTTCATGCGCGCGATGGACGCATTCTATGAGCGCCTGTGGGAAGCAGCGCAAAACGGCAAGGACGAGCCCGCGAGCCTGAGCCTCGAGGCCGGCAATCGCTGGAATCCCATGATCGACGCGATCTCGACCTACATCAACGGCTGCGAGCTGAAGGATATGTCGACGCTGGACTGGGATGCCTATGAGGACACGGAGCTCAACTGGCGCGTCCGGCGCGGCTATGGCGCGCTGGTCGCAGCGTATGGTGCACACTGCCCGGTGGCGCTGAGCTGCAACGTCACGCTGATCGACCATTCCGACACGCGCATCCGCATCGAGACATCGCTGGGTACACTGACAGCCGACAAGGTGATCGTTACGGTGCCGACCAACCTGATCGCCGAGGAAGCGATCCGCTTCTCGCCGCCGCTTCCGGCCAAGGTCGATGCCGCCGCCGGCCTGCCGCTCGGCGTCGACGACAAGGTGACGCTGGCGCTCGACGACGCCGAGGCCTTTCCCAAGGAAGGCAACCTCCGCGGCGCCACCATGCGCACGGACATGGGCACCTACCACATCCGCCCGTTCGGCCAGCCCTGCATCGAAGGCTTCTTCGGCGGCAGCTTCGCGCGCGCCCTGGAGAATTCCGGCGAAGGCGCCATTGCCGCCCACAGCATCGACGAGATCGCCGGCTTTCTCGGCAATGACATCCGCCGCAAGTTGAAGCCCCTGTACGAGTCGCGCTGGGCTCACGATCCGTTCGCCCGCGGGTCGTATTCGCATGCCCTGCCCGGCCACGCCGGCGACCGTGCGGTGCTGGCAGCGCCAGTGGATGGACGGTTGTTCTTCGCGGGCGAGGCGACGTCGCCGGAGTTCTTCACGACAGCGCATGGCGCGCGGGACAGCGGGGAGCGGGCGGCGCAGGAAGTGCTGGCGGCGATCGGGAAGGGCTAACCTTTTCCGCCAATGTCGTCCGGGCGCCCGCCGGGACGACACCAATCATGTGGCGCCGCTCTCGCATCACTCGATCACCCGTGCCCGCAAATCGGCATCAGGCACGAAACACGCTTCGTACTTGCCGAAGATGCGATAGCGATTGCGCGCGACGAGGCTGTAGACGAAATCCCGCAACGACTTCGGTACCACGAATAGCGCGCGCACCCACCCCCAGCCGGGTAGCTGCGACAGCACCGTCAGCGCGGCATCGGACTTCATGAAGACCTCCCCGCCATGAACGACCGCGTTGGTGTCGGGGTCCTCCGGATCGATACCGAATGTCCGCGCGAGCCGGGTCCCATAATCCGACTGGATCGGCGTGAACCGAAATCGTCTCGCCGTATCGCGCTGCGCCACGAAGCGGACCCAGCGTGAGCAGAAGATGCAGACGCCGTCGAACAGGATTACGTCGTCGTCGGGCCATTTGCTCATCAGACTCTCTTTTTGACGCGTCTTCTTCACGCGAACCGGAATTCCACTTCGCCCGAAAACCCTATCGATTATCCAGCATCAGCAGCGCGACGAGCATCAGCACGATCGCGGGGCCGGTCTTGACCAGTGCACCGAGCGGTTCGATCCAGAGGTCGGGCGTCAGGATCGCCGCGCCGACCATATAGCCGAGCGAGGCAACAATGCCCGCGACCAGGCCGATCGCCGCGGTGCGGCGGAAGGCGATCAGCGCCCCGATACTCATGTCCATCAGGCTGGTGCCGATGGTGACGGGATCGACCAGCGCGGGCGGAAAATTGTGCGCGCTCAGGATCCCGGCGGCTGCGCGATAGGATACGAACAGCGCGATGAAGCCGGAGACGAGCCAGAACACCACAAGGCTCGCCAAGATCAGCGCCTTGACCAGGAACAGGCGCGCGAACCATTTATCCTGGATGGTTGCGGGATGACGGCCGATCGTCTCAACCAGCGTCTTTGGCGTGATGCCGGTCGCGGCGATCCAGGCGGCGGGATTGCCCGTCACGCCGCGGCGAAGCTCGGCGATGGCCGTGGAGCGCATCGGCGGCATCCAGCCGAGAGTGTTGGCGAGATCGCCGACTTTGGCCCCGAGATCGAGCACGAAAGCCGGCATCGTGATACGCGGCCAGCCGAATGTGCCGAACGCGCGGCGGAATTGCTCGATGACGGCGGCCATCGTGACAGGCTCTGTTTGCATCAGATCCCAGCTCACCGCCTTCATGGTCACATCGTCGACGTCGCGCGCGGCGAGCCAGGCGATGGTGGCCGAAATATCCTCGACCGCCACGGGCTGGAACGGCGTCGCCATCTCCTTGTCTGGGATCTCGAACGGTAAGGCTGCCAGCGCGCGGAGCATGGCACTGCCGCCATAGGCCGACGGTGCGATCACGAAGCCGGGCCGCAGGACGGCATGCGGAATGCCCGAGGCCGCGATCAAGCGCTCGGCTTCGCGCTTGGTCGTCGCGAAGGCGGTGCGGTCGGCTTCTGCCGTCCCCGGAATCGAGATGTGCACCAACCGGATCGCGCGGCCGCTATCGCCGATAGCCGCCAGCAGCCGCGTGACGAAATCGCGATGCACGGCGCCCGTATCGCTGCCGGGCCCGTCCTGGAGCACGCCGAGGCAGTTCACGACGACGTCGACGGCGTGCTCGCGGAGCAGTCGCGTCAGCGCGGCGATATCGAGGGAGAGGATCGGCAGCTCGATGTCCAGCGAGTTCATCTTTTGCGCCGGCGACAGGCTGCGCGCGAGGCCGACGACGCGAAATTCCCGCGCGCGAAGATCGTCAGTGACGAAGCGGCCGATGAGGCCAGAGGCGCCGAGCACCAAAATGGTTCTCATACCCATCGTGCCTCTCAGAACGGTTTGGCGATCATCAGCCACAGGATCAGCATCGTCGCACCGAAACCGGGGAAGCCGAATGCGAACCAGCGGCGGAACAGAACAAAGTAGCGCTCCGGTAGCGCACTGCCCTGCCCCGCCGCCTTGTGCGCGAGATCGCGCATCTCGATCTGCATGAAGACGACAGGGACCCAGAACAGGCCGGCGACGAGGTAGAGCCCGAGCGAGGCGAGCAGCCAGTGCTCCGTGAACGGCGTCGCCGCGAGTATCATCAGCAGGCCGCCCGTCAACGGCTGGAGGATCACTGCCGACAACGTGAAGATCGCATCCGCGACCACCACCACGGAAGCCGTACGCGCGATGAACGCCACATCGTTGGTGCGATGCGCCATCAGCATGAAGAAAGCAATGCCCGTTCCGGTGCCGAGGATGACGACGGCACCGAGCACATGCAGATATTTTACCAGCAAATACAGCGTCATGGCTTCTTGGTCGCCATTGGCCGTGGCTGACTCAGCGCGCGCGAGAGCTCGCGGCTCGCAGCGTCGACCCCGGCCTCGCTCTCGATCATCCAATGCCCCTCGCTGCCGACAGCCGGCAAGGTGCGGAAATCGACCTTGCCACCACTGCTGCGAAACGCCTCGACCAACGCTCTTGAAAAAGCCGGCGAGAAGTAGCTGTCGTTGCCCGCGACGAGCCATGTGACAGGAATGCGCGCGCCCCTTCCGAACTCCGCGGCGGCCGCGCGAAGCGCGTGCGGCGCGCAGATCCGGTTCGGCTCGTCATTGGCATGACCACCGCGCCCCGGCGCAAACACCGTGATCGCGGAAATCGCTCCCGGATCGGCATTGGCGAGCGCCAGCGCGCCCCAGCCTCCGGCGGAATGGCCGATCACGACGGCGGCTTCCTTGCGAATGAAATCCTGCTTTCGCAAATGCTCCAGCGCGAGCCGGATTTGCTCGGCCGTTGCACGGCCCGAACGCGCATAATCGGCCTCGTCGCAACCGCCCTGGTCCTCGACATAGCGGCCGCCGGTCGCGCCATGGCCGAGCCGCTCCGGCACCAATACAGCAAAACCGCGCGCGACGAGGAAGGCTGCGAGCGCGCGGTATTCCGGCTGCGGCATTTGCGCACGACGCAAGACGTTCTGCGTCGAGGCGTGCGCGATCACCGCAAGCCGGAACGGACCGGCGCCGGCGGGGCGAAACAACAGGGCGTGCGCGGCAATGTCGGCATCCGGCGACGGCACAAGCCATTCTTGCCGGCGAAGCGGGCTGCCCTCCTGTTCCGAGGGGCCAAACGTGACCTGAGCGCACAGAGGCGGCGCGGTCAGCAAGGTCAGCAGAGGCAGGAGCGCGATGGTGTTGAGGAGCCGCATGAATGGCCGAGGGCGAACACGAACAGCGACAGCCACACTAGTAGGAACGAATCACCATGGGCGGACTTTCTGCGTCGCCATTGTCATTCATTCGTTGCCGCAACAGGAGTTTTGCACCGACGCAGGGCATGCAGGTGGCCTTTGACGATGCGTCTTGTCTTTTTTCGGCACAACATGGTTGAGATACTGATGCACAAAGTCCACACGTTAACCGATAATTAACGATAGGTCTTGCCGCCGACGCGGCGACTTGGTTTGATTGCGCCCATGAGCACAACCCTGATCGAGGTCCGGCCGGCCAAAGCTGCAGATGCAACTGCGGTGGCGTCCACGCATGACGAAGCCTGGCGCTCCGCCTATCAGGGCATCATTCCCGGCGCCGAGCTGGAAAAGCTCATCAACCGCCGTGGCCCGCAATGGTGGGACAGCGCAATCCGCAAGGGCAGCCGCGTCAGCGTACTCGTGTTCGGCGACAAGATCGCGGGTTACGCCAATTACGGTCGCAACCGCGCCCGCAGTCTGCACTTCGACGGCGAGGTCTACGAGCTCTATCTGCGTCCGGAATTCCAGGGCCTCGGTTTCGGCCGTCGCCTGTTCACCGCCGCCCGCCGCGACCTGATGCAGAGCGGGCTGAAGAGCATGGTGGTGTGGGCGCTCTCGGACAACGACCCGGCGACCGAGTTCTACCGGGCCCTGGGGGGCCGTATGGTGGCACGCTCGTCAGAGCGTTTCGGGCCGAAGTCGCTCGACAAGGTTGCCTTCGCTTGGACCAATTGAGCTGCTGAAAGCTGAATCGGCAGCGTTTCCCTTCCGTCGATACCGCTGCCTTTGAGCCGGTGATTTCCGGATTCATTCTTTCACAAAAACGCGATGGATCAGCGGGCCAAGCCCGCGTATGACAGCGCCAAAATCGGCTGCCGGGGCGCGATTTTTACCTCGGCAACAACGGAGCCTTGAATGCGTATCGATGCGATCTCGATCGGGAAAAACGTACCACACGAAGTCAACGTCGTCATCGAAGTCCCCGTGGGTGGCGAACCGATCAAATACGAGATGGACAAGGAGGCCGGCACGCTGGTGGTCGATCGCTTCCTCTACACGCCGATGCGTTACCCCGGTAACTACGGCTTCATTCCGCACACTCTGTCGGATGACGGCGACCCCTGCGACGTCCTGATCATCAACACCCGCGCCATCATCCCCGGCGCCGTCATGAGCGTGCGCCCGGTCGGCGTGCTGTTCATGGAGGACGAGGCCGGCGGCGACGAGAAGATTCTGGCGGTGCCATCGTCGAAGCTCACGCAGCGCTATGACAAGGTGAAGTCGTACTCCGACCTGCCCGACATCACGCTGCAGCAGATCCAGCACTTCTTCGAGCACTACAAGGATCTCGAGAAGGGCAAATGGGTGAAGATCCTGCGCTGGGGTGGCCCGGAGGATGCACACAAGCTGATCCTCGAAGGCATGGATCGCGAGAACAAGAAGAAGGCCTGAGTTCAGCCCCGTCGTCATTCCGGGGCGCGTCAGCGCGAACGACGGTGCGCTCTTGCGCACCTGAGAATCCAGAGGTTGAGTCGCGAGATTCCGGGTTCGGCTCTGCGAGCCGCCCCGGAATGACAACCCACTACACCGCCGGCTTCGGCAGCCCAGCGATCGCGCAGGCCGCGCGCAGTGTGTTCACCAGCAGGCAAGCCACCGTCATCTGACCGACGCCGCCCGGCACCGGCGTGATGGCGCCGGCAATTCCAAGCGCTTCCTGATAGGCGACGTCGCCGACGAGGCGCGTCTTGCCATCATCCTTCGGAATCCGGTTGATGCCGACGTCGATCACGGTCGCGCCCGGCTTCAGCCAATCGCCGCGCACCATCTCCGGCCTTCCGACCGCGGCATAGACGAGATCGGCCTTCTTCACGAGCCCGGGCAAGTCGCGCGAGCGCGAATGTGCGATCGTCACCGTGGCGTTCTCGTTCAACAGCAATTGCACCAGCGGGCGGCCCACCAGATTGGAGCGGCCGATGACGATGGCGTTCATGCCCTCCAGCGAGGCGTGCACGCTCTTGGTCAGGATGATGCAGCCGAGCGGCGTGCAGGGCGACAGCGCCTCGAAGCCGCCGGCAAGCCGGCCGGCATTGTTCGGATGCAGCCCGTCGACGTCCTTGGCGGGGTCGATGGCGTTGATGACGGCTTCCGTGTTCAACCCCTTCGGCAGCGGCAGCTGCACCAGAATGCCGTGCACGGCCGGATCGCGGTTCAGTTTTGCGACGAGCGCCAGCAGATCTGCCTGCGCGACGTCGGCGGGAAGCTTGTGCTCGAACGAGGCCATGCCGGCGGCCTGGGTCTGGGTGTGCTTGGAACGGACATAAACCTCGCTGGCGGGGTCGGTGCCGACCAGGACGACCGCCAGACCCGGCACCAGATTGTGCTCGCGCTTGACCCGGGTGACCTCCTCAGTGACGCGGGCCCTAAGCTCCGCCGCGATGATTTTTCCGTCGATGATCTTGGCGGTCATGTCAGTCCCTCAGTCTTTCGATTTGGCGGCCGCCGATTTGACTTGGACAAGCTGGCGCAGGGCAGCGCCCAGCCGTGCCGGCTCGCCGTCAACCGCGATCTGCTTCAGCCGCGAGGTGGCTCCGGACAGAAGCCGCACGCTGGCCTTGGGGACGCCAAGCGATTTTGCCAGCAGCACCAGAACGGCCTTGTTGGCCTCGCCGCCATCGGCAATGGCGCGGACCCGCACCTTGAGCACGCTGCGGCCATCGGCCAGCTGCTCGATCCCGTCGATGTCGTCGCGGCCGCCGCGCGGCGTCACCCGCAGCGCGATGCTGATTCCCGCGGCCGAGTACCGCCAAGGCTCCTTGTAAGCTTCCTTGCCGGTTTCTCGGGCGACCAAGGCGCTCCAGCCCGCTCAGACCACGTTCGGATAGATGTAGTACAGGATCACCCGCTCGATGAACATGATAAGCAGGATCAGGATGATCGGCGAGATGTCGAGGCCGCCCAGACTTGGCAGCAAATTGCGAATCGGCGCGAGGACCGGTTCGGTGATCCGGTACAGGAACTCCGCCACCGCCGATACGAACTGGTTGCGGGTGTTCACGACGTTGAAGGCAATCAGCCAGGACAGGATCGCCGAGGCGATCAACAGCCAGACGTAGAGGTCGAGCACGATGATGACGATGTCGAGAACGGCACGCATGGCTTTTGAAGACTCTGGCTTTTGAAAACTCTGGCTGCGGTCGGGATTGACGCCTGTTGCTAGATATCGGTTCCCCCCCATCCAAACAAGGGAAGTCGGCGTCCGAATGGCTAAAACGGGTGACACCCGTCCTTGACTTGACCTTGGCGGGGACTTAAATGGCGCCCGGTTGTCGGCCGCGTTTACCAGAGCGGCCAGCAAAGGGGCCATAGCTCAGCTGGGAGAGCGCGTCGTTCGCAATGACGAGGTCGGCGGTTCGATCCCGCCTGGCTCCACCACGCTTCGCCCCTCGGGCTACGCGTGGCGCAGCCACGAGGAGTCCGAAGGGCGAAGCGTGGTGTCCGGCGAAACCCGGAGGGCGAAGACGGACTGGTTGAGGACTACCTCCCCGTAAACCTTGGCGGCCGCTTCTCCATGAAGCTCGCCACGCCTTCCCGGAAATCGCTGCCGGCCAACGCCACCATCATCTCCCGGTTAGCCTCGATCGTCGCCTCCGCCAGCGTCTGGAACGGCACCTCGTAGAGCTGGCGCTTGATCACGGCCATCGCGCTCGGCGAGACGAAGTCGGCGAGATCGCGCGCATAGGCATAGGTCTCCTCGCGCAGCTTCTCGGGCGAACTGAGCCGGTTGACCAGTCCGATTCGCAGCGCCTCGTCGCTCGACACACGCCGCGCCGACAGCAACAGATCCATCGCGTTGGCATGACCGACGATGCGCGGCAGCATCCAGCTGATGCCATGCTCGGCAATCAGACCGCGCCGGGCGAAGGCCGTCGTGAACACGGTATTGTCGGCGGCAAAGCGCAGGTCGCAATAGAGGGCGTGGACGAGTCCGATGCCGGCGGTGGCGCCATTGAGCATGGCGATCACAGGCTTTCCGATCGAGGGGTAGAAACCGTAGCGCGTCTGCCAGTCCGGCCGCCGGTTCATGTCGAACGGCGGCAGGTTCGAGGCGCGCCTGACGTCATCGGGGTCGAGCCCCTTGAGCGCATCCATGTCGGCGCCGGCGCAGAACGCGCGGCCCGCGCCGGTGAGGATTATGACGCGGACATCATCGTCGGCGCTCGATGCTTCCATCGCATGGCGCACGTCGCGCTCCATGGTCGGCGTCCACGCATTCATGCGGTCGGGACGATTGAGCGTGATGGTCGCGATCTTGTCGCTCACCTCGTAGAGAATGTGTTCGTAGGCCACGGGGCTCTCCCTTGTTTGCCGGCACGCATTGGTGCGCGCTCGTTGGCAGAGAGCCTAGCATATCAGGGGCAGAGGCAAGGACTTGCGCCAAGGACCTGTACGAAGGACCTGTACGTAGGACCTGCGCGAAGGTCACTCGGCGGCTTGCGCCAGCACAGGCCGGCGCGCCAGCCAGCCGTCGATGAAATGATCGAGCCAGGCACGCTCTGCAACATCGTACACGGCACGATCGGCGAAGTGATGGTGCCGCTGCCGCGCACCGGGCGCGCTGAAGCCGTCATAGCCACGCGTAGTCCAGCGGTGCATCATCGCGTAGGTCACGTCAGGATGAAATTGCACGCCGAACGCATTGCCGGCGCGGAACGCCTGCACTGGAAAATCGTCACCTTCTGCGAGCAGCTCTGCGCCGACAGGCAGCTCGAACCCCTCGCGATGCCAGTGATAGACCTGAGCCGGCCAGGCCGGACAGAGCGCGCGGCCCGCGGCTGTGGGGCGGATCGGGTAGTAGCCGATCTGGGTCAGCCCACCGGCATGCGGCGCGACGCGCGCACCGAGCTGCATCGCGAGCATCTGGGCCCCAAGGCAAATGCCGAGGAACGGCCGCTGCTCGCGCAGCGGAATTTCGATCCAGTCGATCTCGCGACGAATATAGTCGTCGGAATCATTGGCACTCATCGGGCCGCCAAAGACCACGGCGCCGGCATGCTGATCGAGTGTCTCGGGCAGGGGATCGCCGAAGCGGGGACGGCGGATATCGAGACGATGGCCGAGCGCGCGCAGCGCATTGCCGACGCGGCCGGGGGTCGAGCATTCCTGATGCAGGATAATGAGAACCGGCAGGCCGCTTGTCGAATGGGAGGCAGGCGCGCCCGGCGTCCTTCGCGGGAAGGGCACCAATTCTGCGCTACCAAACCTGTCCGTCCGGAACGACATTGTCCTTGCGAAAGCTATTAGGTCCAGACCGCCAGCATAACTAAGCGATCGTTAATTTCGTGTGAGTTCGCGCACACATCGAAACGTAAGCAAGCTCCGGGCCAATACGGACGCCGGGCGCTCCTTAGTGCCTCTGCCTCTGGAACCGACTGGTGGCGGCCAGGATGAAACCCCGCGGGAAGAAGCGCAGTGCAAATGGCACAATCTTGATGCCCAGACCGGGCAGCACTGCCCTTTTATTGGCCATCAGCCCACGATAGGCCTCCCGGGCGACATCGACGGCAGAAACATTGAGAAGGGCCGTATCGTGTCCGGAGCCGACGCCGGCACGCGCCTGGAATTCGGTGGGCACGGGACCCGGGCAAAGGACGGTGACGCGAACGCCGCGCGGCGCGAGCTCCGCCCGCAGCGCTTCGGTAAAGGAAATCACGTAGGCCTTGGACGCATAATAGACGGCCATGCCGGGGCCGGGCAGGAATCCCGCGACCGAGCCGACATTGAGAAGACCGCCCTTGTTCTTGATGAGCTGATCGGCAAAGCGCAGCGACAGGTCCGTCAGGGCCCGCACGTTGACATCGACAATCCCGACCTGGTCCGCGCGATCGCGCTCGATGGCATCGCCGAATACGCCGAAGCCGGCATTATTGACGAGGTGATCGAGCTCGACGCCTTCGGCGGCGAGTGCCGCCGCGATCGTCTCGCCGGCATCGGTATCCTGGAGATCGCAGACGATCACGATCGGCTTCTGACCGCTCTTGGCGGCGAGCTCGTTCGCGAGCGCCTCAAGCCGATCCGCGCGCCGCGCCGTCAATGCCAGACGATGTCCGTTGGCGGCAAATACGCGCGCCAGCTCCGTGCCTATGCCCGCCGAGGCACCGGTGATCAACGTTACCCGCTCAGTCACGATCCAAGTCTCTTGATCCAAGTCTCATGGATTGATGATTTTGGCCCCGCAATGGTGGAACCAGAGCATAGGCCGAGCGCGACAGGCAAGCGGCGCTGGCAGCATGGCAGCTTGAGCGGAGGTCAGAGAGAGCAAGAAAGCCGCGGAATACCGATGAATCCGGACGCAACGAGGCCGGCGGCTACATTAAAGTTTCGTCATGTGATCCGCACAACCGGCCATCCCGCGCAGGTGGCACGGGGTCAGCCACCGACGGCGCTATCCTTCAGCTGACCGCCGGCACGGTCCGCAATGGCGTGCTTCAGCTCAATCCGGTCGCGCTGGGCAATCCCGAGCAGGTCGGAGGCGCGCCAGACGACGTTGTCCTCGAACTCGCTCACCTGTCCGTCGGCATAGACCAGCTCCCACATCATCTGCACGATGCGCTTGCGCCCCTCCTCGTCGAGCGAGCGCATGATGACGCTGGTGAAGTGATAGAGGTCTACCGCCTCGCCCTCGACCTGGGTTGCGTCCGCGATCAGACGCTCCGCCGTACCTCGGTCGAGCCCAAAATGGCTCTCGATCAGGCCGTGCAGCTTGCGCTGCTCTTCCGCTGTCGGCTGGCCGTCCAGCGAGATCACGTGGACCAGCAACGCCGTCGCGGCCAATCGATAATCGCTGTCGCCGAACGTGCGGTTCTGGTTCTGGGGGGCGACGATGTCCGTGATGAATTGGCGCAGGCCGTCGAGCATAAGGTCCTACCGAAATCGATGCGCCGCGAGGAGCGCGGCTGTTACCAGCATCATATGAGGAGGAAACTCAACCGGCGCAACATGCGGCAGTTCCGCGCGTCGCATTACGTTTCGGCAATCTGTTCACTGTCATTCCGGGACGATGCGCGAGCATCGGACCCGGAATGACAGTTTGTAGCTCAGGGGATCTCGTACACCACCATCTTGTCGGCGATGCCGCGCAGCGCCGCCTGTTTCTGGATCGGCTTGATTGCACGCTGCTCCAGCACTTCGGCAACCGCGGGCGCATCGAGCACCGGGCCGGTGATGTGGATCTCCTGCGCGGTCGAAAGGCTTTGCACACGGGCGGCGATGTTGACCGTCTGGCCGAAATAGTCCTGCCGCTCGTTGAGCATGACCGCGAGGCAGGGACCTTCATGGATGCCGATCTTGACGATGAGATCGTCCGTGCCGCGCTGCTTGTTGAGCGCGTCCATCGCCGCGCGCATCCGCAAGCCCGCGACGATGGCATGCTCGGGACGGACAAAGGTCGCCATCACGGCATCCCCGATCGTCTTCACCACGGCGCCCTTCTCGGAGGAGATGATCTCGAGCAGCGCATGGAAATGAGCCCGCACGAGATCGAAGGCGGCGAGATCGCCGACGCGCTCGTAGAGCGCGGTCGATCCCTTGAGATCGGTGAACAGGAAGGTCAGCGAGGTGATCTGCAGCCGCTGGTCGAGACTGAGATTGTCCGCCTTGAACACGTCGCGAAAGGTCTGGTTCGACAGCATCCGCTTGGCGGTCAGGAACGGCTTGCGCTTGCCGATGAGATGGTGAAGTGCCTCGGCGGCGATGAACACCGAAGGCAACACGCGCACGCCGGCCTGGTTTTCCAGCGACAGCCGCAGCGGACCCGGCCGCATCGTCGTGGTCCCCGTCGGGGCCTGCACCTTGTTGTACATGATGGCTAGCTGCTGGCGGTCCTTGGTCGGCTCGCCCTGGACGTCGATGAAATGGGCCGCGTGCGTCACCGGCTCGAATATGATGACGAAGTCACTAGGCAATTGCAGCGACATGGTCGCCTTCTCGCCGGCCGGCAGCTCCATCGTGTCGAGCGTTACTTCGTTAGCGAGCGTCGCGAACGATTCAAGGTTGAAGTCGACGCCGGAGCTCCAGAACATTTGCTTGAAATACTCCCAAACCGGAAGCGTATCGGGGTCGTGCGCCGCGATTCGTCGCACCCGCGGATTCACGGTGAAGGAGACCTCGACCTGATCGTCGACCGAGGTCTTGTAACCGCACGCGCAGAGCGCACAATGATACTCATCCGGCTTGAGCGCCTTCAGGGTCGAATGCGCCCCCAGCACGCCGCTGCAGCCCGGGCATAACACGTTCCAGCCGAGATCGAACAGGCCGAGCCGCGCCGCATGCAGGAAGCCGGAGATCGCATGCTCTTCGTCGACGCCATACTGCGTCGCGAAGTCGAGAACATTGACGCGGTTGAGCTCGTGATCCTCGCCGTGCTCGATGAGGCGCGCGATCGCGTCGACCACTTTAGCGTCGGCGGTCTGCTTCAGAACGGAAAACTGGGCCTGGACGTCGCTCATGGCGAGACTCTACCTAATGGAGATCAAGACATCGGCCAGACGAGAGCCTGTCATCGACGCGTGATGCGGAACATGGGTGAATGGTCCGGCTGGGTCGTGACGACACCGAGCGGGATCACGGGATTCGCGGTATCGGCGAGCTCGACCCGGAACGCGCCGATCAGCCGGGCCAGCGCCAGCACGGATTCGGCTTGCGCGAACGGCGCGCCGATGCAGACGCGCGGACCGGCGCCGAACGGCAAATAGGCGAAACGATCGGGCGCCTCCGTTGACGTGAAGCGCTTGGGAATGAACGCGTTCGGTTGATCCCACAGCTTCTCGTGCCGGTGCAGCAGCCAGGGCGCGATCATGATGATGTCGCCCTTGCCGATCTCGACGCCGGCCGCATTGTCCTTGTCGCGCGCCGCGCGTGCCACGAGGAAGGCAGGCGGATAGAGCCGCATCGTCTCCTCGATCACGGCGCGGGTGAACTTCTGCCGATCGATGTCGGCCATGCTGTCGAGATGCTCGCCGCGGGCCTCGGAGGCGACCTCCTCCTGCGTATCAGGGTCGAGCGCGAGCAGATAGAGCGCCCAGAACAGCGCCGTCGCCGTGGTCTCGTGACCGGCAAGGATCATGGTCGCGACCTCGTCGACGAGCTGTTCGTCGGAAAAGCCCTTGCCCGTTTCGGGATCCCGCGCCTCGTCCATGAGGTCGAACAGGTCGCGCGGCGGTGCGCCGTCCTTCTTGCCGGTTGCACGCCGTTCGGCGATCAGCATGGCAACGAAATCGGTCCAGCGCTTGCGGAAGCGCGCCCGTGCAAAATCCATTGGGCTCGGCCAGGACACCGGCAGCACCATGTCGAGGAGATACGGGCGTCCCAACCGCGCGGCATATTCCATGATGAAATTGCGCAGGGTCGCGCCATGCCGGTCCATGCCGAACGAGAACATCGTGCGCCCGGCGATCTCGAGGGTCATGCGCTGCATGATCTCGCGCAGATCGACGTCTTCACCCGAGCGGTCATCCAGCTTCGCGATGGTCTCGTCGAGCACCGCCGTCATGTGCGGGACCAGGTTTGCGGTCGCGCGCGGCGTGAAGGCCGGCGCAAGCGTGCGGCGCTGAAACGTCCAGGAATGGCCTTCCGCGATCAGGAGGCCGTCACCCAGAACGGGGCGCAGCATGCGGATTCCCGCCGGCGTGCGGGTGTAGTTCTCGTAATTGTTGAGCAGGACGTGCCGGATCGCATCCGGCCGGTTCAGGATGAAACTGTTGCGAAAGAAGAAGCGCCCCTGGACGACGTCTTCCTCATAGGCGCGCTGCCCCCAGGTTGCGATCATGTTCCGGCGGATCACCGCGAGACGACCGAAAAATGACATGTCGTCGGGCGCACGCGGGGGAGCCGGAGGGATGATGGGCCGACGCACGCTGGCGATATTCATGGCACTCTCCCGGGGGATGGGACGCAGGCAACAGCTAATAAGTCAGCTCGGCGATCGCAATCCTGTTCTCGAGGGCGGGCCAGGCACGTGCCACAATCCGTTCTTCGCCGAACTGGGCCACGATGTTACGTCCGACCTCGGCCGCCGCAAACCGCAATGTTGCCACCGAATCCGTCGGCACGCCCAACTTGACGTCGGCCGGCTCCTTGCCGTCGAACAGAACCACGTCCCGCGGCAGCCCGAAATAGCCCCTCGGCCGCGACATGATCACGACCGCGCCGGCGTCCTTGTCCGCTGGCCCGAGCGGCCGTGCGGCGCGCAAATGGACGACGTCGGACGAGCGCGGGAACGGCGAGCGATAAATGTGTGTGATCGGCGCACCCGCCGAGGTCAGGACAAATTCCAGCGACCAGGACGAGTCGACCTGCGCCGGACCCCAGCGTCCGTCAGCGCCGGTCGTTGCGCTGTGCAGCGCACTGCCCTTGCGCTCACCGGTATCAGGGTCGACGCGGAAGATATCGACGGTTGCACCTGCGACCGGACGGTTGGTCGACACGCCGCCGGGCGTGCCGGTGACGAGTCCGCTCAACTTGACGCTTGCCTCGGGAACAATCGCGATGCGCGCGGGCTCGCGGCCCGCGATGAATTTGTAGATCTCGCGGAAGGCGCGCGGATGGAACGCGACCTCGCGATGGTCGAGTGCACCGAGCACGAGATTGGTGGCGCCCTTCAGCTCCGGGCCTTCATTGGTGACGCCGGTCGGCGTGCCGGGCTTGCCGATGAAGCGGCCGTCGGGCTGGGCAAATTTGTCCAGGCCGTCGCTGCGCAGCGTGAGGAAGGCAACACCCGGTGTCATCTCGGTCTCGCCCTCGTTCAGGCCGCGCAGGAATGCACCGCGACCGTTAAACTCGTTATTGGGCTGGTCATCGGTCGCGAACACGCCGTGATTGGGTGTGCCGCACAGCACGGCGTGACTGACATCGGCCGCTCCGCCATTCCTGATGACGTTGCGGATCGCATTGCCACCGCGCGAGCTGCCGACCAGCGCCACGCGAGGTGCGCCGGTCCGTCGCTTCAACTCGGCGATGGCAGCAGTGAGCTCCCGGCGCTGATCCTCGGTCGAGGAGCGGTTCGCCTGCTCGACCTTGTCGTCGCTGCGCGCCAACGGGTCCGTGAAATTGATCGCGGCCATGCGATCGCGTGCGATGCCGTTGGATTCCATCCGCCATATCGTGGTCATCCAGAGCGCGTCATAATCGCCATTGCCGTGGACGAAGAGGATCGGCGGCGCCTCAGCATTCGGCGCCACGGCAGGCGCGGTCTGGGCCAGCGCACCCGCTCGCAAGCTCGCAACTGCGAAAGCCGCGGTCCCAGTCCCCAGCAGGATCGTCCGTCGCGACAGCTGCATTTGTTCCTCCCCGGCAAACCGCCTCTTTGCACTGCTTATAGCGGCCTAATCACTGGACAGCGAAGGACTTTCGCGGGCATCACTGGACTTGCCGGAATCGCGTGGAGCACTTCTGCCAGCCCATTTGGAAGGGGATATGACCGAGCAGACGAACCGCCAGAAAATCGCCGCCGACGGCATCACCGCGCCGCTGCGGTACACCGTGTTCCGGCGCATCTGGCTCGCCAGCCTGCTTTCCAATCTCGGCCTGCTGATCCAGGGCGTCGGCGCAGCCTGGGCGATGACGCAGATGGCGGCGTCGGCCGACAAGGTCGCGCTGGTGCAGACCGCCCTGATGCTGCCGATCATGCTGATCTCGATGCCGGCCGGCGCCATCGCCGACATGTATGACCGCCGCATAGTTGCGCTGATCTCGCTGATGATTGCCTTGATCGGCGCGAGCGCGCTCACCTTGCTGGCCGGCCTCAACATGATCATCCCCGAATTGCTGCTCGTCTTCTGCTTCGTGGTCGGCAGCGGCAATGCGCTGTTCGGCCCGGCCTGGCAGTCCTCGGTCAGCGAACAGGTGCCGCCCGAGGCATTGGCGTCCGCGGTGGCGCTGAACGGCATCAGCTACAACATCGCACGCAGCTTCGGTCCCGCGGTGGGCGGCGTCATCGTCGCTTCGCTCGGCGCAGTCGCGGCGTTCGCCTGCAACGCGATCCTCTATCTGCCGCTGCTGGTGGTGCTGCTGCTCTGGCGGCGCAGCACCGAACCCTCCCGCCTGCCGCGGGAAAAACTCAACCGCGCCATGGTCTCCGGCTTCCGCTACATCACCAATTCGCCGCCGATCAAGATCGTGCTGTTGCGCACGCTGGTGATGGGCCTGATCGGCGGCGCCATCATGGCGCTGATGCCGCTGGTCGCGCGTGACCTGTTGCATGGCGGCGCGCAGACCTATGGCATCATGCTCGGCGCCTTCGGCATGGGCGCCGTGATCGGCGCGCTCAACATCCACGAATTGCGCAAGCGCATGAGCGGCGAGGCAGCGATCCGCGCCTGCACCATCTCGATGGCTTTCGCGATGGCCGCGCTGGCTCTGAGCACGGAG
Organism: Bradyrhizobium sp. NDS-1; assembly: GCF_032918005.1. Taxonomy (NCBI): domain Bacteria; kingdom Pseudomonadati; phylum Pseudomonadota; class Alphaproteobacteria; order Hyphomicrobiales; family Nitrobacteraceae; genus Bradyrhizobium; species Bradyrhizobium sp. NDS-1. The sequence goes on along the minus strand of NZ_CP136628.1, from coordinate 289,584 downwards.
CCGGTGCTGACCGCAACCGCGCTGGTTCTGGCCGGTGCGGTATGGATGGCCGCCATTGCGCTGTTCAATATCGGCGTGCAGCTTTCGGCGCCGCGCTGGGTTGCCGGGCGCTCGCTCGCGGCGTTCCAGGCCTCGATTTCCGGCGGCATCGCGATCGGCGCCTGGGGCTGGGGCCGTCTCACCGACTTTGCCGGTGTGGAAGTCGCGCTGCTGACCGCGGCCGGCCTGATGCTGATCTCGCCGCTGCTCGGGATCTGGCTGACGATGCCGCGCGTCGGCGCCCGCAACGAGGATGCCGACGTGCTGGCCGATCCCGAGGTGAAGCTGTCGCTGACGGGGCGCAGCGGACCGCTGGTGGTCGAGATTGAATACCGGGTCGCCCAGGAGAACGCGCGCGCCTTCCACAACGTGATGCAGGACGTGCAGCTCTCGCGCCAGCGCAACGGCGCCTATGGCTGGTCGATCGCGCGCGACATCGCCGATCCCGAATTGTGGACCGAGCGCTATCACTGCCCGACCTGGTTCGACTATCTGCGTCAGCGCAACCGCTCGACGCAATCCGAACGCGCGCTTCACCTCGAGGCGATCGCCTTCCACATCGGCCCCGAGCCGGTGCGGATCCGCCGCATGCTGGAGCGCCCGTTCGGCTCGGTGCGCTGGAAGGACGAGACGCCTGATCGTGCGAGCGCCGAGGTGCTGCCGGTAGTCGCGACCGCAGCGGGAAGCAGCACATAGCTTTCGCTCCGGAGCTCGCGCCTGGCGGCGCGCTCCGGAATGACGATCACTGCCCGTGCTCGGTCAGCACCTTGTCGCAGCCCTTGCTCAGCTTCGTGCGGTTCTGCTTCAGACAGGCGAGCACGGCGCCATCGCCATTGTTCATCACGGCGCGGCAGAAGCGGCTGACATCGCGCGCGCAGGCATCGTGGCCGGGCTGCTGCTGCGCCGTTGCGACCGAGCCGCACAGGAGCAAAGGAATGATGAAAAGAAATCTGGTCATCGCGTAATGCCTCTTACCCGGAAAGATGTGCGGGGAAGCTAGTGCGACGATCCCGGGGCTGCAACGGCTTTATTGCCGAGCGGGAGAGTGCAGCGGCGTGGCCCCGGCTTGACGCCGGGGCACATCGCGAGGGGAGCTGACCAGCGCGACGATCGTTGTTGCGCGCGCCCTTATTGAGTGCTCTGGGCGTCAGCGACCTTGCGCGACGCGCCCTTGGCGAGAGTCTTGTCCATCACCGCGCGGCAGCCGGCGCTCAGGTCCGAACGATGCTTGATCATGCACGCGGTGATCTTCGGGATGTTGGGGATTTCCGCCGAGCACAGGCGGAAGGCGTCGCCAGTGCACATCTGCTGCGCCTCGGACGAGAAGGCGAAGCTCGAGGTCGTCGAGGCGATCGAGACGATGGCAGCAAAGCCGAGGGCGAGGCTGGTGTCGCGGATCTTGCTCGTCAGGGACCTGGTGGAGGAAGACTTGGTCGAAAAGGACTTCGTAGAACAGGACTTGGTCATTTGAAGCTCCCATTGGCGCCGTCGCAACGGCGCCCGTTGTTGATGGGAACTACGATGCTCCAGGAAAACAGTTTCCACTGTGATGATGGTCACGGGCCGCACCCCGAGTGTGACTTCGGTCACTTTGGCGCACCTCCCTGAAATTCCTCCACAACCGCCGTCGTGTTGGTGTCACGTTAACTGTTACTTCGCATTAATGGCTCGTCGCGCGGGAAATTCCGCTCCTTTGGTTGCGTAATTGGAAAGAATAGCGATGCGTAATGCGTTGGGCCTGATGCTGGCCAGTGTAGTTGCGGCGGTCGTGATTGCCGCCGGCGGTTGGTTTTATTATTCCACGCGCGCCGATCAGGGCGCCCCCAAGACAGTTGCCGCCCGTGCTGCCGATCCGTTGCCGGCACCGGCGAAGCTCGCCGCCAAGGACGACGTCCAGACCACCGCGACGATCGCAGCCAAGCCGGCAGTTGCCCCGGCGGCGGCACCCGCCCCCGTCATGCCGGTGCAGTCGAAGCAGGTCTGCGCCAATCCGAACGCGCTGGGCGTGTCCCGCGTCGTCGAGATCGACACCACCGGCGGCCCCGGCTTCGGCTTCGAGCACTTCAAGCAGTTCGACTTTCTCACTGAGAAGGAAGTCGTGCTGACCTTCGATGACGGTCCGTGGCCGGTCAATACGCCCACGGTGCTGAAGGCACTCGCGGACGAATGCACCAAGGGCCTGTTTTTCTCGGTCGGCAAGCACGCGACCTATCATCCGGAAATCCTGAAACAGGTGCTGGCCCAGGGCCACACGGTTGGCACGCACACCTGGTCGCATGTCAACCTGAACAGCAAGAAGATGACGGAGCAGCAGGTCAAGGACGAAGTCGAGAAGGGCTTCAGCGCAGTGAGATTTGCGCTCGGCACCAACCCGGCGCCGTTCTTCCGCTTCCCGCAGCTTCAGCACAACCCCGCGATGGTGGCCTATTTCGGCACCCGAAACGTCGCGATGTTCTCGACCGAAATCGACTCCTTCGATTTCAGGAAGGGTGCCACCCCGGAGAAGATCGTCGAGACCGTGATGACCAGGCTCGACAAGCTCGGCAAGGGCATCATCCTGATGCACGACTTCCAGAAGAACACCGGCCTCGCCATGCCGACGCTGCTCGCGCGGCTCAAGGCCGGCGGCTACAAGGTCGTGCAGATGAAGGCCAAGACGAGCCTCCAGACGCTGCCGGAATATGACGAGGCGCTGATGAAGGACATGAAGGTGCCGACCGCTGGCACTAACTCCCGTCCGATCGCAAGCGTGGTGCAGACGATTTCGCAGTAAGCTCCAGCGAAGGCTCCCTCAATACGCGCATGGCCGGGCTCTTGCCCGGCCATTTGCTTTGGGTGAGCGACTTACCAATAGATGCCGTGGCGGTGCAGCTCGCTGATGATGCGGCGCTCGGTCCAGCTGCGCTTGGGCTTCGGCTTGTCTGCCTTCGCCGCGGTCCTGGTGGCGGGCTTGCTCGTCGCGACCGGCGCCGAGGTGGTGGCAGGCGCGGCCGCCGCAGGTGCAGCCGTGGTGGCCGGTGGCGCTGAGAGCGACACGGCCGGCGGACGATCGGAATATTTCGGCGCCTCGGTGGCCGGCGCTGGCTCGCTCACCTGTGCCGTAGTCGCCGACGTCGGCGCGGTCAGCGGAGCCGGGGTCTGAGCGCCCGACGCTGACAGCGACAGGCTGCGGGAGCCGTCCGCCTGGGCGGATGCGGCGGTCAGCACCATGGCGGCAACCAGAATGATCTTGCGCATGTGGAAGTCTCCCCGTGTTGGCGTGACCGGGACATTACGGGGGGTGCGCGTGGGTTTAAGTGATTGGCCTCACACAATCGCGGTACAGTTTCGGACCCGCCGGCTGCGATCAACACCCGCGCCGATAGACCCGCAAGCTCACGTCCGGAAAGCTCACGTCCGGAAAGCTCATGCTGTCGAGCAGGCAAACGCCCTTCTCCGCGTCCATGCGGGCGATGAGCTCATCGCCAACGCGCGGCCCGACCAGCGTGTGCTGGATCGAGCTCGAGAGCACGAGAATCTCCGACTTCAACAATGCATCGCCCGTTTCCTGCGCGCTCCGGAAATACAGCTCGTCGCGTACGACGAGATCCATCTTCGCCTGCGCCGCGTAGAGCTGGATGGCCGCCGACGTCACCGGATAAGGGCTGGAGAAGCCGACATAGAGCGGGCCGGGCGTTTGCGGCTTGATCTCGCGCAGCAGCGACCAGAGCCGCCCGGTCGCGAGGCGGATGCTCTCCTGCTGCTGCGCGCTCAGCGGTGTCGCCGTGCTGATCTGACCGATGACGACGTGCCTGAGAAAGAGCTGAAGAACAAAGGCGAGCGCCAGCACCCGCCAGGCGGCGAGAAGGTAGCGGCGGATGTCGTTGCGGAGGCCGAAGCGGATGAGCAGCTCTTCAATGAGCGCCATGCTGGCGCAGCCGTTGAGCACCATCGCGACGATGAACACGCCATAGAACATCGCGCCGAAATAATAGGTCTTGATCGCCGCGACGGATGGAATGGCATAGGCGATCAGCACAGCCGCGAGCAGGACGGCGGCGTCGCGCAGCGCGGCGCTTCCGCAGATGGCCGCCAGCACCAGACGCAGCAGCATCAGGCCCGTCCCGACGGCGAACCAGTAATGCAGACCGAACTGACCTTCTCCGCCGATCGAGAAGCGCAGCAAACCGGCCGAGAAACTTTCGCCTGTCGTCCAGAGGTCGCGCTGGCCGACGAAAACGTGAAGGATGTAGGTGACGGTCTCGACCAGAGCAGGCCCGATCAAGAGCGCCGTTGCCGCAAGCAGCGGCAACACGAACCACAGCAGCGCAGCGAGCGCCTGGCGGATCGAGATGCGCGATCCGCCGGCCTCCAGGCCATCGACGAACAACCTGATCGCAAATGAACTGCCGAGCAGAGCGAGCGTGGCAAAGAACGCGGTCGGCTTGATGCTGACGGCCAGTGCGCAGGCAATGCCGAGACCGGCCAGGGCACGCGCGCTCCGATCGAGCACGCCGCGGTGAACGATCGCCCCGGTCGCAAGGCCAATGGCAAGACCCGAGGGCAGATCCGGTCGCGCCTCGGTCACCGTGTGCCACAGCACCGGGACGCAAGCGACCGCGATCAGGCAGGCCGCGATCTCGAGCACGGGCCGCCGCCACGCCAGCCAGACGATCCCGAGCAGAAATGCAAAGACCAATACAGCGTGGACGAGATAAGGCCCGATGAAGCTGCCGGGAAACAGCGCAAACCCCGTGATCGCCACCATCGTCGAAAACGGCGCGTGGTCGTGAAGCAGAGTCCAGCTACTTGCGGCGATGCTCCGGTCACCGACCGCATTCATCCACCTGATGGCATCCAGGAAATAGGAGACGTCGTCATAAAGCGGAGGAACGGACAACCGCCCGCGCAGCTGCGAGACGCCGAGCGATCTCGAGGCGACGATGGCGGTGATGCCGGCGGCGAGACTGACGAAGCCGAAGATCCGCAGCCATGCGCTCCAATTCGTCCTGGCCGTCGTCTCGGTACCCACCACTTGCCCCGTTGCGCGGATTTCCGTCCCTAAGGCATCGTAGTGACACAAGGGCGGAGCGCAACGCGCGTGCCGGCCTCAAGGAGCAAAGCGCTGGCGCTGGTTTGGGAGGACCGGATGAACCGAGGCGCTGGTGCCGCAAGAGGGATTCGAACCCCCGACCCCGTCATTACGAATGACGTGCTCTACCGACTGAGCTATTGCGGCTAACCCTGCCGGGGCCTGGGCGATGCCGGCCCCGATACGCGCGCTCCTGATATCGGGCATGGCCCGAATTGGCAAGGACAAGCGGGGTTCGAAATGCGGCTCACGCGCCCCAGCGGGACCAGAATCCGCGCCAGCCCCCGGCCTGGGCCTTGGGTGTACCGATTTGTTCCGTAAATTCGTCGCTCGGACCCTCGTCATCGATCCCAGGATCGTCCGGAGCCCGAACGATCGGGATGACGGCTGGAATTGGCGCTGCCGCGGGTTTGCCGAGGTCGACGCGGGTCCTGAACACCGGCGTTGCCGCCGGCGGCGTTGATTCGGTGGGTTCGGGGGCCGGTTGGGCCGGTTCGGCATGCGCGACTGCCGGCTCTTCTTTGACGATCACGGGCGAATTGTCCTGGGCGGCCGGCGCCGGGGCTGTCATCGTCGGTTCCACCTCGCTTTCGCTAGGGGTCGCCGTCACCCGCTTCGGCGGCGGCGCCGCCAGCATGGCTTCCTCGAAGGCGGAGGATTCGATCGTGGTGCCCCTGTCCGAGGGCAGGCTCGCGACCGGCGTCTGCCACTGGAACGCATCGAGCCGGCCGGTGACCGGGGAGACCGGACGCCAGCGGTCGCTGACATAGCCGTCCGCGGTCCAGGCCGGATCGTGGCGGGCGCGCACCGCGCGCAAGGTCCATGCGCGGGCGCGGCCGCCGTCGCCGTGCTCGGTGCGCTCGATCTCGGCCATCAGCAGCGCTATGCGCTGGGTCGGATCGCTGACATATGGCGCCAGCACCTCGCGCGCGCGGGCAAACTCGGCGGCGTCGATCGCGGCGCGCGCGATGGCGATCTGACCCTCGATATGGCCGGGCGCGTTCGCAGCCGTCTTGGCCGCAAGCGTCTCGACGCGCTGCAAGCGGTGCCACGCGGTATCGCCGAGCTTCACATGCGCGTAGGCATCGGCGAGATCGGGATGCGGATTGGCGAGCCAGGCGGTCTCGACCAGCTTCATGGCACGGCGCACCTGATGCGCCTCGCTCTCGAATTTTGCGGCAAGCACTGCGGCCGGCACCAGGGTCGGCGCGAGCTTGATCGCCTCCATCACGCTCTCGCGCGCGACGTCGCGGTCCATGGTTTGCAGTTCCAGCGCCCGTGCGGTGAGCAGCACGCCGCGCTGGCGGCGATAGGCCGGCTTGTCGATCAGGCCCGCGGACAGATTCGAATCGAGGATCGCGAGCGCGCCGCTCCAGTCGCCGCGCGCGCAGCGGAAGCCGAGCACCGCATGCGAGGCCCAGGTCGAGGACGGCGACAGCTTGATCGCTTCCTCGGCGATCATCACGGCGCCGACCACATCGTCGGCGCGCTGCGCCTCGATGAACAGGCCGCGCAGGCCGAGCAGGCGCGTATCCTCGCGCTCGGCCATGGCACGGAAGACGCGCTGCGCCTCGTCGCGATTGCCTTCGAGCTGCGCTGACTGCGCATGCAGCAGCAGCGCGAGCGGATCATCCGGGGCATGCCGCCGCGCCGCCACGGCATGACGGTGGGCGAGCGCCGTGTCGCCATGACCGATCGCGAGCAGGCCGTGGGTGATGGCGTGGCGGCCGCGGGCGTGGCGCTTGTCGTGGCGGCGGCGGCGCATGCGGCCCGGCAATCGCCATGTCGCTGTCAGGATGCTCCAGAGCAGGACGATCGCAACGGCAAAGATGCCGAGAAGGAGCACGAACACGGGAATGGTCGGCGAGGCGCGCCAACCGCCCCAGGTCATGACGACTTCGCCGGGCTGGTCAGCAACCCAGGCCGCGCCGGCCGCCGCAAGCGCGATCAAGACGAGGAAGAGGACAATGCGAAGCATGGCGATCCCTGTTACGCGCCGATGATTGCGCGAATCCTATTGAGCAGATTTGGCGAGATCCGCCATGGCATCGTCGGCGAATTTGCGGGAGGCGGCGAGCGCGGCGTCGCGGGCATCGGCCTTGTCGAGCCAGGCCTGCGCAGGCGCGCGATCGGCCTCCGGCAGCGTCTTGAGCTCACGCCGCGCTTCCACGAAATCATTGCGAAGCGCCGCGGCCGTCACCCGCGTGACGATGGCGCCGCGATCGTTGCCGACGCCGTCGGTGCGCTCGATGCGCACGAACTTCGACGCTCCCGCCTGGAGACGCTCGACGATGCCCGTGCCGCTGGTCTGAGCTTCCGCCGGCGGCGACAGTTTGGGTACGATGTTGAGGAGCTCGCGGCTCAACGCGACCGGGGTCGGGATACCCGACGATGCAAATGTCTCGAGCGGCTTCAGCATATCAGGCTTGGCGGCGAGCGAACGCGCCGCGGACAGCTGCGACTGATAGGGGTCGCCATGGCGAACGGCGACGTCGAGCAGGGCGGCCGCCACCACAGAGCGCAGCGGCTTGTCATCCCTCGCTTTCGCCTCGGCGATCTTCTCGCCCTGCTGCGCGAGCTCGGCACGTTCGGATTTGCTGGCGCGCTCGAGCTGGGCGATGCGATCTTTGAGAGCGGAAAGATCGGGCGCAGTCGTGGCGGGCGCCGATTTCGCATCGTTCAATGCGCTCGCGGTCTTGTCGAACTGCGTACGCAGATTGGCGACGTCGCTGCGCAAGCTGCCTGCGGATTTCTCCAGCGCGTCGATCCGCGCCGCCATGGCCGGATCGGCGACGGGCTTGCCGGCCCTGGCTTCGACCGCCGCTACACGGCCGCTCAGCGCATCGACCGAGGCGCTGGTGACTTGCGGCGCGGCCGGCGGCGCCTGCACGGCGGGCCAGCCCAGCATCCAGCCGACTGCGATCACGACCACCGCGGCGACAGCGCCGGAGAACGGCGCGACGACCCAGGGCGAAATGGACGACGCGGGCGCCTGCGCTTCGATACGCTCCGGCTCTGCGTCAATCTGGTCGGATTTTGCCTGCTCAGGCCCGGCGTGTTCCGGCGCTGGCGTGGCCTCGGCCCCGACCGCCGGCTCCTGCGGCTGGGTCGAGACTTCGGTGGCTTCGAGGTCGATGGTGGGCGGCGTGCGCTTGGCACGACCACTGTCGGGCGCCAATCCTGCGTCTTCAGGCTTGTCGTCGGCCATCGTGACGGTTCCTCACACTTCCATACCATTAAGTCCTTGGGCACGGGCCCTTAGGGGACCCGATGACGTCGGATTCGGCCCGACCTCTTACGCCAAACGGGTACGCAACGCACGCTCCAAGGTGGCAAATAGGGCATTTTCGTCCGGTGTCGCGGCGACCAGAACCTGCGACGCGCCGGCATCGCGTAGCGCACTGGCAACCGTCTCGGACAGGCAGCATTGCGGTATCGCCAGCGCCGAGATTTCGACGCCTTCGTCCCTCGCCGCATCCAGGAACGCCCGGGCGCTGCGCTGGGAGTAGTGCAGCACCGCCTCGACCCCGTGGGCGGCAAAGCCCTCGCAGACCTCGCGCGGCAGATGCTTGACCGGCGTCATGCGATAGGTCGTCCGCGTGACCACGGAGAAACCCTCCGCACTGAGCTCGCCGCTAAGGTCGCGCGACAAATCCGCGCCCGCGAGATAAAGCAGCGTGCACTTTTTCTTCAGCACCTTGTCGCGCGCAGCCTGCATCACCTTGTCCCGCAAGGACGCGGCATCGCCGCCGGCGACGATCACCTCGGCAAAGCCGGCGCCTCGCGCCGCTGCAGCCGTATGCTCGCCGACCGCAAACAATGGCAGCTCCAGGAGGCCAAGGCCCCGCAATTGTGCTGCGACGGCACGAACCGCGTTGGCCGACGTGACGATGACGGCGGCGTAGGGCGTTTGACTTTCGTCATGGAAGACGACCGGCTCGAATTTGAGCGCAGGCGCAAGAAGCACCGCATGCCCCCGTGCACGCAGGCTTTCCGCGGTCGCCTCGTTGTCGGGATGCGGCCGTGTGACAAGAATGGACATCGCAAGTGTTCCCGAACCAATTGGCGGTGACCCATGACGAGAACGGATTGCTTCGTGACGATTGCGCAATCTGTCCCCGGAATGCTACCGGACGTACCAGAACTCTGCTTTACGGATGAGCGCAAGGGCGCAAATTGGATAACAATTCGCCAATGCTGGTACTGGGCATCGAAACAACCTGCGACGAGACTGCCGCGGCCGTGATCGAGCGCGCGGGCGACGGCAGCGGCAAGATCCTGTCCAACATCGTGCGGTCGCAGGTCGAGGAGCACGCCCGTTTCGGTGGCGTGGTGCCGGAGATTGCCGCTCGCGCCCATGTCGACCTGCTCGACGGCATCGTCGATCGCGCCATGCGGGAGGCCGGCATCGGCTTCGCCGAGCTCAATGGCGTCGCGGCCGCCGCGGGACCGGGCCTGATCGGCGGCGTCATCGTCGGGCTCACCACCGCGAAAGCGATCGCGATGGTGCACGACACACCGCTGGTCGCGGTAAATCATCTGGAGGCGCATGCGCTGACGCCGCGCCTCACCGACGGAATCGCGTTTCCCTATTGCCTGTTTCTCGCCTCCGGCGGTCACACCCAGATCGTCGCGGTCATCGGCGTCGGACAATATGTGCGGCTCGGCACCACCGTGGACGACGCGATCGGCGAGGCCTTCGACAAGGTCGCGAAGATGCTGGGCCTGCCCTATCCCGGCGGCCCGCAGGTCGAGCGCGCGGCGGCGAGCGGAGATCCCACCCGCTTTGCGTTTCCGCGGCCGATGCAGGGGCGCCCTGATGCCAATTTCTCGCTGTCGGGATTGAAGACCGCAGTGCGCAGCGAAGCGAGCCGGCTCGCCGAGATCACGCCACAGGACATCAGCGATCTCTGCGCGAGCTTTCAGGCCGCCGTGCTCGATTCGACGGCCGATCGGCTGAGCGTCGGCCTCAGGCTTTTCCACGACAAGTTCGGCGCGCCGAGCGCCCTGGTTGCGGCCGGCGGCGTCGCCGCCAATCAGGCCATACGCGGCGCGCTCGACGACGTCGCGAGGCAGGCCGGGACGCAATTGATCATGCCGCCGCCCGCGCTCTGCACCGACAACGGCGCGATGATTGCCTGGGCTGGTGCCGAGCGCCTCGCGCTCGGCATGACCGACACGATGGACGCCCAGCCCCGCGCGAGGTGGCTGCTCGACGCGAACGCAATAGCGCCGGCAGGCTACGGCAAGACGCGGGCGGGATATTAGCGATGTCAGCGTTCCAATCCGTCGCGGTGATCGGCGCGGGCGCCTGGGGCACGGCGCTGGCGACCGTCGCGGCACGGGCGGGGCGCAGCGTGACGCTCTGGGCACGCAATGCCGAACATGCCGCACGGATCGCCTCGACCCGCGACAACCCGCGGCTCCCGGGTGTGCAGATCGCTCCGGATATCGTGGTCACAAACGATCTGGCGCTCGCCGCGCGCGCGGACATGCTGCTGATCGCAACACCGGCGCAGCATGTCCGCAGCGCGGTCAACATGCTGGCGTCGCATCTGCCAGGGCCTGCACCGATCATTGCCTGTGCCAAGGGTATCGAGCACGGCACCCACAAATTCATGACCGACGTGATCGCCGAAGCCGCGCCCCACGCCCAATCGGCCATTCTGTCGGGCCCGAGCTTTGCCGACGATGTCGCGCGCAGCCTGCCGACGGCGGTGACGCTGGCAGCAGGCGATGAGACCTTGGCGAGCGCGCTCGTGCAGGCACTGGGCTCGCCGACATTCCGTCCCTATCACTCCACCGACATCAGGGGCGTCGAGATTGGCGGCGCGGCCAAGAACGTACTGGCGATTGCGGTCGGCATCGCGGTCGGGCGCAAGCTCGGCGCCTCCGCCCAGGCTGCACTGACGACCCGCGGCTTTGCCGAGCTGACGCGCCTCGGCCGCGCCATGGGGGCGCGCAGCGAGACACTGACGGGCCTGTCCGGCCTCGGTGATCTCATTCTGACCTGCTCGAGCCCGCAATCACGCAACTTTGCCCTTGGCCTTGCACTCGGTCGCGGAGAGCAGCCGCCCGCCGGCAAACTCGCCGAGGGGGAATTCACCGCGCCGGTCCTGATCCAACTCGCAGCTTCGCAAGATATCGAGATGCCGGTATCAGAAGCCGTCGCCTCGATCCTGAGCGGCCGGAGCACGATCGACGCCGCGATCTCGGGGCTGCTGACGCGCCCCTTCAAGGCAGAGGAATAAACATGGCGTACTGGCTGGTGAAATCCGAACCGTCGGTGTGGTCCTGGGACCAGCAGGTGGCAAAGGGCGCCAAGGGCGAGGCCTGGACCGGCGTGCGCAATTACACCGCGCGCCAGAACCTCGTCGCCATGAAGAAGGGCGACAAGGCGTTCTTCTATCATTCCAACGAGGGCAAGGAGATCGTCGGCATCGCCGAGGTCATCAAGGAGGCCTATCCGGACCCGACCGACAAGACCGAGAAATTCGTCTGCGTCGACATCAAGGCCGACAAGCCCCTGAAAACGCCGGTGACGATGGCCGCGATCAAGGCCGAGAAGAAGCTCGCCGACATGGCGCTGGTGAAATATTCACGCCTCTCGGTGCAGCCGGTGACGGCGGAAGAGTGGAAGCTCGTCTGCAAGATGGGCGGAATGTAGCTGCAGGTGCGTAGCCCGGGATAAGCGAAAGCGACGCCCGGGACCACTGCTACCCGCATATCGCGGCGCTCATGCGGGCTACGATACGTTCGCTTGCGCCTCCGGCAGCGCAAACACCTCGCACGGCGCAGCAATGCCGCGCAGCGTATGCGGGCCGAGCGCGACCAGCGGCATGTCCGTCTCGGCTGCCAGTGCGCCCGATGCCAGCACGGTCCGCCCCAACGGCTTGCACATTCCTTCCAGGCGGCTGGCGAGATTGACGGCGGGCCCGATCGCCGTGAAATCGAGCCGGTTGGCCGCGCCGATATTGCCCCAGAGCATCTCACCAAGATGCAGCGCGGCACCGAACGCCAGCGGCGGCAGGCCCTTGGCGCCGCGCTCTGCGTTGAGATAGGCCATCCCGGCCTCGGCCGCGCCTGCAGCACGCAGAGCGGCCTCGCAGGCGCGGCGCGGTGATGCCTCGACCACCGGAAAGATCGCGAGCACGCCGTCGCCGATGAATTTCAGCACCTCGCCGCCGAAAGCGTGGACGGCGCCCGCGATACGATCGAACCAGGCGTCGAGCGCGGCTATGACCTCGCCAGGCGGTGAGGCTTCCGAGAGGATCGTGAAATTGCGCAAATCCGCATAGAGCAGCGCGGCCTGAATGGTCTCGCCGAGATCGCGCCGCAAGGGTGCCGCCAGCACCCGCTCCGCGCTGCGCTTGCCGAGATAGGCATCCAGCGTCGCCCGCAACGTGGCGCGGGCGGCGAGCACGGCGAGGGGCGCCGCGGCAAAACGCGCGGCCTGGCGCAATTGCCCGATCTCGTCTGCGGTGAACGGCCGCGGCGCGATCCAGCCGAGCAGCGGCCCATCTTGCCGTCCGACGATATCTTCGTGCACTTCCCCGCGCGCGATGTCGCGCAACCAGCGGCGACCGGCGTCGGTCGGCGGGTCCGGTGCGAGGCCACCAGGCGCGAAGCCGAGCGCTTCGATCACCTGACCGCTATCGGCGCGCCACAACCAGGTCCGCTTCGCGATCAGTGGATGCGGCACCTCCAGCGTGAGGGCGCCCGCCGCGAGCGGCACGCCGTCCGCGATCAGATGTGCGCCGAGTTCCGCGAGTAGCCGGTCCGCCCCGGGGCAATCCGAGGCGGCATCGACGAGCCAGGCGAGGGTCGGGGACAGCTGCATGGCTCGATCATGGCGATGGCCGGCCAGGTTTGTCACGGGCAATCCTTGACGGGCCGCTTCGGCCCCGCCATGTGCCAGTATCAGCCCCAGGGATGATCGCCGATGACCGAGCAATTCGTAGTGCGACGCGAGACCCAGATTGCAGCCCCGCGCGCCACCGTCTTCGCCTATTTGACCGATCCCGAGAAAATCCTGAGCTGGATGGGTTCAGACGCGATCACGGAGCCGCATCCCGGCGGGCTCTATGTGCTCAAGGGCGTCGGCCCACGCGACGGCGGCGCCCGCGGCACATTCCGCGAGGTCGTGCCGGTGCATCGTCTCGCCTACACGTTCGGCTGGGAGGCCGGCCAGGAAGTGCCGCCCGGCTCGAGCCTGATCGAGATCGACCTGATCGAACACGATGGCGGCACGCTGCTGCGCATGACCCATAGCGGCCTGCCGAGCGAAGCACAGGCCGCCGCGCACGCGACGGGGTGGGCGCATTATCTGGAGCGGCTGACGATCGCAGCGGCGGGTGGCGATCCCGGCCCGGATCGGGGCATTTCCAACAAAGCGTAGCGCGACGTTACACCGCCGCTGTCGCGACCACCTGCGCCAGCAGTTGCTCGCGCCGCGCCTGCGAACGCTGGCCCTTCATGGTCGCGGCAAAGCGTTCGAGGATGCCGTCCTCGAACGCGGTGACGATGGTGTCGTGGACGTAGCTCTTGCGGCAGATCGCCGGCGTGTTCGAGAGCTTGTCCGCAGCGGCGCGGATCGCGTCCAGCACCTGCTTCTTGCGGCCGCGCTGGCTGGTTGCCGGCGTGATCCGCGACAAGGATTCCACGACGACGGCAGACGCCATCAGCGTACGAAAATCCTTCAGCGAGATCTTGATGCCGGCGATCTCGCGCAGAAACGCGTTCACCTGCGTGGTGCTGACCGCGCGCACGACGCCGTAGGCATCGCGATACTGGAACATGCGCTTGCCGGGGACGCCCTGCAAAATGCCGATGGCGCGCACCAGCTTGGCGGCGTCGCACTCTTTCCGCACGGCCTTGCCGCCCTTCGCCTTGAAGGTCAGCACGAAGCTGTCGTCTTCCAGCGTAACGTTGGACTTCAACAGCGTGGTCGCGCCGCGGGTGCCGTTGAGGCGGGCGTAGGATTCGTTGCCGGGGCGGATCGCGGTGCGCGCGATCAGCTCGATCACGGCCGAGAGCGCAAATTCACGCGTCGGCTCGTCGCCCGAGAGGAACGCCGAGACCTTGCGCCGGATCTTCGGCAGCGCGCCGACGAGCTTTTCCAGGCGATGCGCCTTGCGATGCTCGCGAATCTTTTCCCAATCGGCGTGATAGCGATATTGCAGCCGGCCCGCGGCATCGCGTCCCACCGCCTGGAGATGCAAGCTCGGATCGGCGGAGTAGCGCACCTCGCGATAGGCCGGGGGCACCGCCATGGCATGCAGCCGGCGGATGGTGCGGGCGTCGCGGATGTGTGCGCCGTTCGGACGGACGAAGGAATAGCCCTTGCCGCGCTTGATGCGGCGGATGGTCAGCTCGTTCTGGTCGCCGAGCCGCAGGCCGAGCTCCCTTGCGAGCGCCTCGACCGTCGCCGCGGGCGCCGTGTCGAAGACTTTCTTCGGGCTCGGACGCCTGAACGAGGCCGGTTTCGGCCATTGTCCGAGGGCCTTGGCGAGGGCAATGGCCGCAGGATCGGCTGAAGCGGGCCGCATCGTCCCGAGATTCTGCTGATCCATCATAGTGTTAAGCCTTGACCCTGTCTGTTACCGTTCAATGCCGCTGTTGTAATTTTTGTTCCAAGGGGTCTCTCCGGACCCGGGTTGGCCATTTAGGGTGTTCCGAACCGCATTGCGAGTCCCGAATCGGTGAGAAGCGGTTTCTAAATACCGCCCGCGGCGCATGGGCACCCTGCGCGGCTGATTTTGGCGGTCTGGGTAAATACCGAAAGGCCGGGGCCCTGGCCTGTTTCAGATCTGCGACACTCGTGCCGCGGGCCTTGATCCTCCGCATGGCAGACGGCCCGCCGAAGGTCCAGCTTGTGCTCCTTGTCGGGTCCGGTTAGCCCGACGCATAATCAGTCAATGATCAAGTCGGCTCGCCAGTCGCTAGCGCTCGGCCTGCCGTAGGTGGAGGGAAAGCATGTCCGAGAAGATCTATGACGTCCCCGCGGAGTGGGCGAAGCGCGCCTGGGTCGACCAGGCCAAGTACAAGGAGATGTACGCTCGCTCGATCTCGGACCCCAACGGTTTCTGGGCGGAGCAGGCCAAGCGCATCGACTGGATGAAGACGCCGACGAAAATCGAGAACGTCTCCTTCGCGCCGGGCAACATCTCGATCAAATGGTTCGAGGACGGCGTCCTCAATGTCGCCCATAACTGCATCGACCGGCACCTTCACACGCGCGGCAACCAGACCGCGATCATCTGGGAAGGCGACGATCCCTCGCAATCAAGGCACATCACCTACAAGGAGCTGCACGACGAAGTCTGCCGGATGGCCAACATCCTGCGCACCCGCAACGTCGGGAAGGGCGACCGGGTCACCATCTACCTGCCGATGATTCCGGAAGCGGCCTATGCGATGCTCGCCTGCGCGCGCATCGGCGCCATCCACTCCGTGGTGTTCGCAGGCTTCTCGCCGGACAGCCTCGCCCAGCGCATAAATGACTGCCAATCCAAGGTCATCATCACTGCCGACGAAGGCCTGCGCGGCGGCAAGAAGGTGCCGCTGAAGGCCAATGTCGACGCGGCCCTCACGAAAGCCGACGGCGTCGACTGGGTCGTCGTGGTCAAGCGCACCGGCGGCAAGATCGACATGAACCCGACGCGCGACCTCTGGTATCACGAGGCGGCGGCGATGGTGACGACGGAATGCCCGGTCGAGCACATGCATGCCGAGGATCCGCTGTTCATCCTCTACACCTCGGGCTCGACCGGCCAGCCCAAGGGCGTGCTGCACACCTCCGCAGGTTATCTCGTGTTCGCCTCGATGACGCATCAATACGTCTTCGACTATCACGACGGCGACATCTACTGGTGCACTGCCGACGTCGGTTGGGTCACCGGCCACAGCTACATCCTGTACGGGCCGCTGGCGAACGGCGCGACCACGCTGATGTTCGAAGGCGTGCCGAACTACCCCGACAATTCCAGGTTCTGGAACGTCATCGACAAGCACAAGGTCAGCATCTTCTACACCGCGCCGACCGCGATCCGTGCGCTGATGCAGTCGGGCGACGAGCCCGTGAAGAAGACCTCGCGCGCTTCGCTCCGCCTGCTCGGCTCGGTCGGCGAACCCATCAATCCGGAAGCCTGGGAGTGGTATCACCGCGTGGTCGGCGACGACCGCTGCCCGATCGTCGACACCTGGTGGCAGACCGAGACCGGCGGCATCCTGATCACGCCGCTGCCGGGCGCGACCAAGCTGAAACCGGGTTCGGCAACGCAGCCGTTCTTCGGCGTGGTGCCCGAAATCGTCGATGCCGACGGCAAGGTGCTGGAAGGGGAGACCACCGGCAATCTCTGTCTCACGCGGTCATGGCCGGGCCAGATGCGCACGGTCTACGGCGATCACGCCCGCTTCGAGCAGACCTATTTCTCGACCTACAAGGGCAAGTACTTCACCGGCGACGGCTGCCGGCGCGACGCCGACGGCTATTACTGGATCACCGGCCGCGTCGACGACGTCATCAACGTCTCCGGCCACCGCATGGGCACCGCGGAAGTCGAGAGCGCGCTGGTGGCGCATGAAAAAGTCTCGGAGGCCGCAGTGGTCGGCTTCCCGCATGACATCAAAGGGCAGGGCATCTACGCCTATGTCACCCTGATGTCCGGCGTCGAGCCGACCGAAGACCTGCGCAAGGAACTCGTGACCTGGGTGCGCAAGGAGATCGGCCCGATCGCTTCGCCCGACCAGATCCAGTTCGCGCCGGGCCTGCCCAAGACCCGCTCCGGCAAGATCATGCGCCGTATCCTGCGCAAGATCGCCGAGGACGAGCCGGGCAGCCTGGGCGATACCTCGACCCTGGCCGATCCCTCCGTGGTCGATGATCTCGTCAAGAACCGGCAGAACAGGAAGTCAGCGTAAGCATCGCTCTCGTGCCCCGGACGTAGCCCAGCAGCGCAAGAGCGCCGCGGCGCGTCCGGGACACGGGGCTGCCTCCGCGCCCACGCCCGCGTAACAACAGCCGTTCATACCCTCGCGTCCTTGTCGGGGCCCACGAGGCGAGCCCGCATCTTTCCTGCCGAGTGTTGTTTTCAGGTCATTTACTTTATTTCGAACATTTCCTTTGTTCCCCGTGCTGGCTGGCCGTTGGTGGCCGCGCTTGGAAACCATCCGGTTAACAGGCGCGGTTAAGAATAGGTGGGCGAGGCAGCGATTGCCGGTTCTGCGTGATTTTGGGCGATACGTGTTGGGCAAGGGGAAATCGATGTCGATGAGGATTGCGGCGGCGATGGCTGCCACCATCGGGGCAGGGGTCTTGATATCGACGGCGGCACAGGCGCGGCCGGAGATGGTGGGGGCGCATCTGGCGGACTATTCGCCGGGCACCATCGTGGTCAAGACCAGCGAGCGGCGGCTCTACCTCGTCCTCGATAACGGCCACGCCGTGCGCTATCCGGTCGGCGTCGGCAAGTCCGGCAAGCAGTGGGCCGGCACCACTCGCATCGACGGGAAGTATCGAAATCCGGCCTGGTCGCCGCCGGCAGAGGTGAAGCGCGACAAGCCGAGCATTCCGGATGTCATTCCCGGCGGCTCGCCCCGCAATCCGATGGGCGTCGCGGCGATGACGCTGGCCGGCGGCGAATACGCCATCCACGGCACCAACGTGCCGGGTTCGATCGGCGGCTTCGTCTCCTATGGCTGCATCCGCATGCTCAACGACGACATCACGGATCTCTATGGCCGCGTCTCCGTCGGAACGACAGTGGTCGTGACGCGCTGATCGAGAAGATCGGGAGGATTGCGAAAGCCGCGTCGCTCGACGCGGCTTTTCATTGCCAGAAGCGCCAACCGCGTGCGCACCAGCCGTCGCGATGGCCGCCATTGTAGCTGCGCACGTAGCCGCCCGCGAGCAGCGCGGCCGAGACGCTAGCGGTCCGGCGGGTCGCGACATCGGCGAGAATGCGTCCGTATTTGTCGGGCGCGAGATTGGAAATCGTCACATCGCCTTGGCCGAGCAGATTGCGCAGCGCGCGGGCCGCGGCTTCAGCCTTGTCCAGCTCCTCCTGACACGATGCCTTCAATTCGGGCGCATCGATGCCGCGCAGCCGAACACGCACGACGAGATCGCGGCCGTCGCGCTGACGAACACGCGCAAGGAAGGTGTCGCCGTCGATGGTGCGAACGACATTGACCGGCTCGCGCACATCGGGATGACCCGCCTGCTGCAGGACGATTTCCGCCGCCTGGGATTGGCTGTCGCTCTCATGCGGAACAAGCCAGTCCATCCCATGGCGGAAACCGAGCACGACAGCCATCACGACGCCGACCACGAACATCCACGGCAACAATCCCGAGAAGTGCCGACCGAACGGCGAGCCGCCGAACCGCGGCCGATGAATATTTGGTCGATCCTGGAAACGCATCGCCTCACGCTAGGACTGAGTCGGGGGAACCTACAAGCATGGGCGTGCACGCGCCGCACTGGCCGATGTGCAAGCCTGCAGGAAAGTTCCGCCTCTCGAATACATCAGCCGTAGTACTACTGGAGGCCCGCGAACATTACCCAAATCTCAATCATTGGTTGCGAATACGTGTTACACGTCAGCGCGAAGGAGATGGTGGTGGGGTCATTCAGATTTCGCATTGGAACAAAGCTCGGCATCGTGACGGGCGTCAGCGTTGTGCTGGTCTTCGGCATGCTGACCAATCAGATGCTCGGCAACCGGTCGATTGCCGAATCCAATCGCCTGGTCACCATCAACTATCTCAACAAGGGCAATGCCCAGGCGGCGCAGACGGCGATGGCGCGGGCGCAGCTCGTAGCCCTCGAGATCGGTTCCGCTTCGTCAGCCGCAGAGGTCGACAAGCTGCTCGAAGTGCTCCGCACGCGGGCAGGCGAAGCCGGCGCGGAAATCGATGCCGCGACAGACCGGGCGACCCGGAAGGTCACCCAGGACGCCTACCGTGAGACCAAGAAATTTGTCGATGCGTATCTGGCCAGCGGCATTGAACTGGCGGGGGCGCAAAAGGCAGTCATCGGCGCAGCGGCCGGCGGCGCCCGAACGGCGGCCGAGTCGACGAAGGCGACCATTCTCGCAGAGCGTATGCGGCCGGCGGCGCTGGAAGTGAGCAAACGCATCGACGATCTGGTCGGTGTCGCCAACGAATTCGCCGCGCGCCGCAAGGGTGAGATGCTCGCCGAACTGGACCGTGTCGCGAACTTCGCATTGGTGGTCGGCATATTCGTCGTCCTGACGTTGATCGGGTCCGCCGTCTTTTCCGTGTTGAACATCGCCCGACCGATCCGGCGCATCGGCGCCGTGCTTCTCGAGCTCGCCAACGGTAACAAGACGGTCGAGATTCCCTATACGCGCCGTGGCGATGAAGTCGGCGACAACGCTCGCGCGGCCCAGACCTTCAAGGAAAACCTGATCCGTATCGAACGGATGGAAGCCGAGCAGAAAGATCAGGAAGCCGCTGCGGTCGCTCAGCGCAAGGCGGAGATGACCAAGCTCGCCGGCGTGTTCGAAGCCGCGGTCGGCGGCATCATCGACTCGGTGTCGGCGGCCTCCCAGCAGCTCGAGGCTGCCGCCGGGACGCTGTCGGGAACCGCGGAAGAGACTCAGGAGCTCTCCGGCATGGTCGCGGCTGCCTCGGAGGAGGCATCGACCAATGTCGGAGCCGTGGCGTCCGCCGCCGAGGAAATGAGCACGTCGGTCGTCGAGATCGGCCGCCAAGTCCACGATTCCAGCCGCATCGCCGGCGAAGCGGTCAGGCAGGCGGAACGCACCGACGTCCGGATCAACGAACTGCTTAAGGCGGCGGGCCGAATTGGCGATGTCGTCAAATTGATCACTGCGATTGCCGAACAGACCAACCTCCTGGCGCTGAACGCAACGATCGAAGCGGCGCGTGCCGGCGAATCCGGCCGCGGCTTTGCGGTCGTGGCCAGCGAGGTCAAAGCACTCGCGGCGCAAACCGCGCGAGCGACCGAGGAAATCAGCACGCAGATCGCCGGCATGCAATCGGCAACCGAGGACTCCGTCGGAGCGATCAAGGAAATCAGCACGACCATCGCCCGCATTTCTGACATTTCAACGACCATTGCTGCGACGATCGAAGAGCAGGGCGCAGCAACGGCGGAGATTGCACGAAACGTCAGCGAGGCCGCCAAGGGAACCGTCGAAGTCGCGGACAAGATCGCCCAGGTCAGTCATGGCGCCAGCGCCACCGGCGCTGCATCGGGACAGGTATTGGCATCGGCGCGCTCGCTGTCGAGCGAAAGCAGCCTCCTGAAGGCGGAAGTCGAGAAGTTCCTCAACACCGTACGCGCAGCATGAATCTGGAAAGCGGCAACATATCTCCGACGCTCGTCGCATCTGGATAGCGCCTCCGGGATTCCCCGGAATTGTTCGGCACGCTCAACAACTGTAGGTTGGGTTCTATCGCACGCGCAATTGCTCGTGGAACTCCCATGCAGTGGGCCCCCAACATGAACATCGACGCAACCTCAGCCGATTCGCTCGAACGGATGGCCGACCTCGTTCGGCAGCAGCATCGTTCCCTCGACACCATGCCGTTGTCGCCGGTCGGCGAATTCCAGACCAGAGCCGTTACCCTGGCGACGTTGATGCGCGAAGTGACGGACTGTCTCGCAGAAGATTTCCTGCGTCGTCCCGCGCACGACTTTCCGATGCTCTATTTCGCATGCGGCAAAGCCAGGGTCGGGTCGACCGCCCTCAGCAATCTGTTCGGCATGACCGGGATGCCTTCGTATTATCAGCCGCTGAAGGCGATCTTGCGCGAGGCGCTCGTTGGCCGTCCGCTGACGCCCTGGATCATCCCCTCGGCGACCGACGAGCCGCACATCTTCAGCAAGGAAACGATCGGGCCCTACGTGCTCGCCGAGAGCTTGTTCAATCCACTGCAGCTCCTGATCGACGCGGGATATCCACGGGACCGACTGCATCTCATCATGCTCGATCGCGAGCCGGCGAGCTCGCTGGCGTCCTGGCTCGACAAGCTGATTTCGCGCGCGCCGGAAGAGACATTGCTGCGGCACTACGTCGTCGCCGCGCTCAGCGCGGCCCGGGTCGCAAGTTACGCCCAGCGAGAGGGCATTCCCGTCACTCACTACGTCTACGAGGTGAGCAAGGAGGCCGTATCGTCGGTGCGCGTCTTGTTCGATCGCCTCGGCCTTTCCAGCAGCTTTACCGAGAACGCCGTGACGTCGTGGCGGGACCCGGGGGACGCGCAAGCAAGCAACGCGCGCGTCATCTTCCCGAGCGAAGCGACGATCTACAAGGTGCCCAATCTGCACACCTCCGATAGCGCCTATCGCTACCAGCGCCGCGCGACGGCCTCGGTGAGCGAAGCTCAGCTGGAGATTCTGGAGCGCTGCGGGGTCAATGATGCCTATCGAGCCTCGGTCGCGGCTTGCGCTCGCGATCTCGGCCTGAACGCGGCGATTTCGGCGCACCTGTTCGGCGACTGGTTCGCCGAGGCTGCGTGATCAGCATGCTGGATATTCTCACGACCGCCGAACCCGCTTCCGCGGAACGAACGGGCTGCGAGCAGCTTCACGCCGTCAGGCATCTTCGACGCCTGGAGGCGGAGAGCATCCATATCCTCCGGGAGACCGCGGCCGAGTTCCGCAAGCCGGTCATGCTGTACTCCATTGGCAAAGACTCCTCGGTGCTCCTGCATCTGGCGATGAAGGCATTTCATCCAGGCAAGCCGCCGTTTTCGCTGCTGCACGTCGACACGACCTGGAAGTTCCGCGAGATGATCGAATTTCGCGACCGCCGCGCGCGTGAGCTCGGCATCGATCTGATCGTCCATACCAACAAAGACGGACTGAGCCAGGGCATCGACCCCTTCACCCACGGCTCGGCGCGCTACACCGACGTCATGAAGACGCAGGCGTTGCGGCAGGCGCTCGACCTTCACGGCTTTGACGCCGCGATCGGCGGAGCACGGCGCGACGAGGAGAAGTCACGCGCCAAGGAGCGCATATTCTCACACCGAAGCGCGGCGCATCGCTGGGATCCGAAGAACCAGCGGCCCGAGCTGTGGAGCCTGTACAACACGATGCTCGCGCCCGGTGAGAGCATGCGGGTGTTTCCGCTGTCGAACTGGACCGAGCTCGACGTCTGGGACTACATCCTGCTCGAGGACATCCCGATTGTTCCGCTCTATCTGGCGGCTTCGCGCCCGGTGGTCGAGCGCGATGGCGCGCTGATCATGGTGGACGACGAACGGATGCCGCTGCGTGCGGGCGAAGAGCCGCTGTGGCGTTCGGTCAGATTTCGTACCCTGGGCTGCTATCCGCTCAGCGGCGCCACGGTCTCGACGGCGGCAACCCTGCCCGAGATCGTCCGGGAGATGACGGCCTCACGCACCTCCGAACGGCAAGGACGCATGATCGACCGGGACAGTCCGGCATCAATGGAGCGCAAGAAAGCGGAAGGCTACTTCTGATGTCCTATCACGAGGCCCCCACGATCGCCGCCTCCGATGTGCCGCGGTTGGATCAAGATGATCGTCCGACGCTGCGTTTCGTCACCTGCGGCAGCGTCGACGACGGCAAGAGCACGTTGGTCGGTCGGCTGCTGTACGATTCCAAGACGCTGCTCGACGACCAGCTCGACGCGCTGGCGTCCGAGAGCAAGACCGTCGGCACGACTGGCGGCGATTTCGATTTCGCGCTGCTGGTCGACGGCTTGCAGGCCGAGCGTGAGCAGGGCATCACCATCGACGTCGCCTACCGCTTCTTTGCCACCAAGCTGCGCCGCTTCATCGTCGCCGACACGCCGGGACATGCGCAATATACCCGCAACATGGCGACCGGCGCATCCAACGCCGATCTCGCCGTGGTGCTGGTCGACGCCCGGAAGGGCGTGATTACGCAGACTCGGCGCCATAGCCACATCCTGTCTCTGCTCGGCATTCACCACGTCGTGCTCGCCGTGAACAAGATGGACCTGATCGGATTCGACGGGGACCGCTTTGCGGCCATCACCGCCGAATATCTCACCATGGCCGGACAGCTCGGAATCTCGCAGGTCCAGTGCATCCCGGTCGTGGCGCCCGACGGCGACAACATCGTGACAGTGAGCGCGCGGATGCCCTGGTACACGGGGCCGACTGTCACCGCGTACCTGGAATCGGTCGACGTGGCCGGCGACGTCTCGCAGCGGCCGTTCCGGCTGCCGGTGCAATGGGTCAACCGGCCGAACGCGGAGTTTCGCGGCTTCTGCGGGAGGATCGCCAGCGGAACGATTGCGATAGGCGAGCCCATTGCGGTGCAGCCCTCGGGTCGTCAGACGCGCGTCGCACGCATTCTCACGCCCGGCGGCGAGCGCGATCGGGCTGCTGCGGGCGAATCGGTCACGCTCACATTGACCGACGAGATCGACGTCAGTCGCGGCGACGTGCTGACGGCGGGACCCGCGCCGCTGGTCTCGGATCAGCTCGCCGCCCATCTCGTCTGGTTCGATGACGAAGCCATGGTCGCGGGCCGGCGCTATTTGCTCAAATGCGGCGCGGCCTCGACCGGCGCGGTCATCACGACGCTCAAGCACCGCATCGCCATCGACACCATGGCGCATGAAGACGCCGCTACGCTCGACGCCAACCAGATCGGTTACGCCCATCTCAGCCTCGACCGACCGCTGGTATTCGAGGCCTATCGCGACGACCGCGACATGGGCAGCTTCATTCTCGTCGATCCGATCAGCCACCGCACCGCCGCAGCAGGCATGATCGACCTTTCACTCCGCCGCGCCACCAACATCCATTGGCAGCGGCTGGCCGTCGACAAATCCGTGCGGGCGCGGCTGAAGCAGCAGCGGCCCTGCGTGCTCTGGTTCACAGGGCTCAGCGGCGCCGGCAAATCGACGATCGCCGATCTCGTTGACCGCAGGCTTGCCGAACTCGGACGTCATGCGGCGCTGCTCGACGGCGACAATCTTCGTCACGGCATCAACCGCGACCTCGGCTTCTCCAACACGGACAGGGCGGAGAACGTCCGGCGCACTGCTGAGATCGCGGCGCTGTTCGTCGATGCCGGCATGATCGCGCTGGTCGCGCTGATCTCGCCGTTCCGCAGTGAACGCGAGCTGGCGCGCCAGCGAGTCGAAGCGGGCGAGTTCATCGAGATCCATGTCGCGACCCCGCTCGTCGAATGCGAGCGCCGCGATCCCAAGGGACTCTATCGCAAGGCAAGGGCCGGTGAATTAGCGGCATTCACCGGCATCGACGATCCCTATGAGGCGCCCCAAGCCCCGGAGATCACCATCGACACATCGGAGCTGTCGACCGACGCCGCTTGCGAGCGCATCATGCGCTATCTCAGGGACAATCACTATCTGTAGCGGCCGGGACAGGCACGATCCGCCGTACCCACGGAGGCCTCAGAAATCGGAGGCGATGCCCTTGCGCTCCCAGTCGCCGTAGCGGGTAGGCTCCGGGCCCTTCGGCCCCTGCAACTCCTTGGCCCTGGCCTCATCCTTGGCCTGGGCGGCGGCAGCCTGCCGGCGCGCCTCGGCTTCGGCCAGCGCGCGTTGGGCGGCCGGCGTGAGCTGCTTGCGGTCGGAAACGGGCGGCTGGTCACTCATCGCCCGGCTTTCTAGCGCAGGACGACCTGCAACGCGACGTCCAATAACGCATTCCTGAAATCAGCCCGGGAAGGGCTGAAAAAGCCGGAAGCGATTCTTACATTTGGCATATTCGCGTGCCAGAGATCGAGTTCTCAAGGCATGCGCCCATTGCGGCGGAACTGCCGCTTGCTCAGAACCTTGCTTCCGCATGCCATCTCAACGTTTCGCCCCTCCATCCGAAGTGCCCGGTCTTGCGGCGCGACGGATTGCCGCCGATATCGTCGACGGCGTGCTGCACAAGCACCGGACCCTTGACGATCAACTCGACGGCAGCGGCGCCCATCCCGGACTGAAGACGCTGGCCGACCGCGACCGCGCGCTGATGCGGCGCCTGGTCGCCACCGTGCTGCGCCGGCTCGGCACGCTCGGCCATGTGCTGTCGCGCCTGCTCGACAAGGGCATTCCCTCCGAAGCGCCGCGCGCACAGAGCGCGCTGCTGATCGGTGCGGCGCAGATCCTCTGGATGGACGTGCCGGATCACGCGGCCGTCGACCTCTCCGTTCGCCTTGTGCAATCCGACCGGCGCGCCGCGCGCTATGCCGGCCTCGTCAATGCCGTGCTGCGCCGCTGCGCGCGCGAGGGCAAGGCGCTGGTCGAGGAAGTTACCGCGCAATCACTGGACCTGCCGCCATGGCTGCTTGCGCGTTGGAGCGCGCATTATGGCGAGGCGACCGCACGAGACATGGCGCTGGCGCTTGGGCACGAGCCTTCGCTCGATCTCACCGTGAAATCGGATGCCGCGCAATGGGCGAGCCGCCTCCATGGCGAGACGCTGCCGACCGGGACGGTGCGGATGCTGCTGCACGGCTCGGTGACCATGCTCCCCGGCTTCGCCGAAGGACAATGGTGGGTGCAGGATGCCGCCGCCGCGCTGCCGGCCCGGCTGTTCGGCGACATCAACGGCAAATCCATCGCCGATCTCTGCGCCGCTCCGGGCGGCAAGACCGCGCAGCTGGCGCTATCGGGCGCGCATGTCACGGCGCTCGACCGCTCGCCGGCCCGGGTCGCGCGGCTGCGCGAAAACCTGACGCGGTTGTCGCTCCAGGCCGAGACTGTCGTCGCTGACGCCGTGGAATGGGCCGGCCCCCCCGAGGGCTTCGACGGTATCTTGGTCGATGCGCCCTGCACCTCGACCGGCACGATCCGCCGTCATCCCGACGTGGCCTGGCTGCGGCAGGAATCCGATGTCACCGCCATGACTGCGCTCCAGCAGCGGCTGCTTCGAAAATCAGTGTCGCTGCTCAAGCCGGGCGGGACGCTGGTCTATTGCACCTGCTCGCTGGAACCGGAGGAAGGCGAGCAGGCCGTAGCGACGCTGCTGGCGGCCGAGCCTGCACTTCGCCGCGTCCCGATCGAGGCGTCAGAGGTCGCGGGCCTCGACGAAATCATCACCGGCGAAGGCGACCTGCGCACTTTGCCCAGCCATCTGCCGAACGCCGATCCCAAGCTCGGCGGGCTCGACGGATTTTTCGCGGCCCGGCTCGTTAAATCCTGATTTTGCACCGGATTTTGCGACCACGACGCTGATTCTCACACGTTCAAGGTGGTGTCCGACGCCCGATTTTGGGATTAATAGGGATTCGTCGGAATCCTCTCCCCCTTCAAGGCAAGGCGTGTCAGTCGCTCAACGCAGACGTATCTCGACGCTGGTCATGAACCGCTTCGCGCGGAACATGCTCGCGCGCGCGAGCGGCGGTTCCGTTGCGCTGTCGCGGGTCTGGCCCGGCCGCACCGACCGGCTGATCATCGCGCCGCACGATTTGCGCACCGCGGATGCGACTCGCGCTGCGGAGATCTATGCCGGCCGTTTCGTCTTTGCCGGCAAGATCGTCAATTGCCACGGCCGCTCGATCTTCGATCTCGAGCCGCCGTCGGAGGACTGGGAGGTCGCGCTGCTCGGCTTCGGCTGGCTGCGCCATTTGCGCGCCGCCGACACAGCGCTGACACGGGCGAATGCGCGCGCGCTGATCGAAGACTGGATCGCCAACCCCGCCAACAAGCGTCGCCCGGTCGCGCGCCGTGCCGACGTGCTCGCCCGGCGCGTGATCTCGCTGCTGTCGCAGGCGCCGCTGGTGCTCAACGAGACCGACAACAAATTCTACCGCCGCTATCTGCGCGCTCTCGCCCGCGAGATCCGCTTCCTGCGCTACACCATGGTCAACATTCCGGACGGGGTGCCGAAACTCCAAGTGCTGATCGCGCTGTGCTATGCGGCCTTGTGCCTCGCCAACCAGGCGAGCCACATCCGCAACGCGTCGAAGAAGCTTTCGGACGAATTGCAGCGGCAGATCCTGCCCGACGGCGGACACATCTCCCGCAACCCGGGCGCGCTGATCGAACTCTTGATCGACTTGCTGCCGCTCCGGCAGACCTTTGCCGCGCGCAACATCGCGCCACCGCCGGCACTGCTCAACGCGATCGACCGCATGATGCCGATGCTGCGTTTCTTCCGGCATGGCGACGGAAATTTCGCGCTGTTCAACGGCATGAGCGCAACGTCCTCGGACCTGCTCGCGACGCTTCTCGCCTATGACGATACCCACGGCGTGCCGATGGCGAACATGCCGCATACCGGCTTTCAGCGCCTCGATGCCGGACAGACCACTGTGATCATCGACACCGGCCCGCCGCCGCCGGCCGGCGTCAGTCACGACGCCCATGCCGGCTGCCTGTCGTTCGAACTGTCTTCCGGCATCAGCCGCATCGTGACCAATTGCGGCATGCCGACCACGGGCCGCGACAATTGGCGGCCGTTCGCACGCGGCACGGCGGCGCATTCGACGCTGACCTATCATGGCGCCTCGTCATGCCAGTTCGTCGAGATGTCGGCGATGAAGCGGCTCCTGCACGGCTCGCCGGTCACGAGCGGCCCCGTTGAGGTCGAGAGCTACCGCGAGATCGTGCAGAACGGCACGCTGCTTACGACCTCGCATGACGGCTATCTCGCCAAATTCGGCGCGATCCATCGCCGCGTGCTGATGATCGCCAATGACGGGGCGCGCATCGACGGCGAGGACACGCTGTCGCCGCCGCAGGGCGGACGCTTCAAGGGCGCGGATGCCGATTTCGCGCTGCGCTTCCATCTGCATCCGGCGGTGAAGGCGAGCCGGCTCTCGGATGCGCGCGGCGTCATGCTGGTGCTGCCGAACCGCGACGTCTGGACCTTTGAAGCACTGGACGACAAGGTCGACCTTGAGGACAGCGTGTTCCTGGCCGGCAATGACGGCCCGCGCCGCACCGCCCAGATCGTGATCCGGCAGGACGCGCGGCAGGCCCCCTCGATCCGCTGGAGTTTCGTGCGTTCCACCGCGTCGCCGGCCGTCACCAATGCCCGAAGAAATGCGAGGCGGGAGCCGGAACTACCGCTGTAGACGCGTGTCTGCCAGTCCTGTCTGGCGTTGTGAAACCGGCCGGAAACTGCTATCGAGCCCTCGCTCGCGCGACTGGCGACCTTGGATGGAGCACCATCGGGAAGCGCGAGATGTATCTGCCGCGCGCCTGGGCATAGACACTCCCTGAACAGAGGATCTTGCTCATGACTGACCATCCCCGCCGCGTCACCCGCGCCCTGCTTTCCGTTTCCGACAAGACCGGCCTGATCGAGTTCGCCAAGGCGCTTGCCGCGCATGATATCGAGCTGGTCTCGACCGGCGGCACGGCCAAGGCGATCGCTGCGGCCGGCCTCAAGGTGAAGGACGTTTCCGACCTCACCGGCTTTCCCGAGATGATGGACGGCCGCGTCAAGACGCTGCATCCGAAGGTGCATGGCGGCCTCCTCGCGATCCGCGACAACAAGGAGCATGCGGAGGCGATGAAGGCGCACGGCATCGCGCCGATCGATCTCCTCGTCGTCAACCTCTATCCGTTCGAGGCGACCGTCGACAAAGGCGCCGGCTTCGAGGATTGCATCGAGAACATCGACATCGGCGGCCCCGCGATGATCCGCGCCGCCGCCAAGAACCATGACGACGTCGCGGTCGTGGTCGAGGCCGAAGACTACAAGGCTGTGCTCGACGAGCTCGCAGCCAACGACGGCGCGACCACGCTGAAGCTGCGCCGGCGGCTTGCGGCAAAGGCCTATGCGCGCACTGGTGCTTACGATGCCGCTATCTCGAACTGGTTCAACCGCCAGCTCGACATCGACGCACCCGACTTCCGCGCCTTCGGCGGCCGTCTGATCCAATCGCTGCGCTACGGCGAGAACCCGCACCAGACCGCGGCATTCTATGCGACGCCGGACAAGCGCCCGGGCGTTTCGACCGCGCGCCAGCTCCAGGGCAAGGAACTCTCCTACAACAACATCAACGACACCGACGCGGCCTATGAGTGCATCGGCGAGTTCGACGCCAAGCGCACCGCGGCCTGCGTCATCGTCAAGCACGCCAATCCCTGCGGCGTCGCGGAG
Source organism: Bradyrhizobium sp. NDS-1 (assembly GCF_032918005.1). NCBI lineage: Bacteria > Pseudomonadati > Pseudomonadota > Alphaproteobacteria > Hyphomicrobiales > Nitrobacteraceae > Bradyrhizobium > Bradyrhizobium sp. NDS-1. The sequence goes on along the minus strand of NZ_CP136628.1, from coordinate 260,408 downwards.
GGCTCCGACCTCGTCAGCGCCTATCGCAAGGCACTGGCCTGCGACTCCACCTCGGCGTTCGGCGGCATCATCGCGATGAACCGCGCGCTCGACGCCGATACCGCGCGCGAGATCACAAAGATCTTCACCGAGGTGATCATTGCGCCCGATGCCAGCGAGGAGGCGATCGCCATCATCGGCGGCAAGAAGAACCTGCGCCTGCTGCTCGCCGGCAGCCTGCCCGATCCGCGCGCGCCGGGCCTCACCGCCAAGACCGTTGCCGGCGGCCTGCTCGTGCAGAGCCGCGACAATGCCGTGGTCGACGACATGACCTTCAAGGTCGTGACCAAGCGTGCACCGACCGATGCCGAAATGCGCGACCTGAAGTTTGCGTTCCGCGTCGCCAAGCACGTCAAGTCCAACACCATCATCTACGCCAGGGATCTCGCCACCGTCGGCATCGGCGCTGGCCAGATGAGCCGGGTGGATTCGGCACGGATCGCGGCGCGCAAGGCACAGGATGCGGCGAGCGAGCTGAAGCTTGCCGAGCCGCTGACCAAGGGCTCGGTAGTGGCCTCGGATGCGTTCTTCCCGTTCGCCGACGGCATGCTCGCCTGCATCGAGGCCGGCGCCACCGCCGTGGTGCAGCCCGGCGGCTCCATGCGCGACGACGAGGTGATCAAGGCCGCCGACGAGCACGGCATCGCCATGGTGTTCACGGGCACGCGGCACTTCAGGCATTGAGCGCGCCGTCATTCCGGGGCGCGCCACTTGGCGCGAGCCCGGAATGACAGCAAATTGCGGACTACTCCCGCACCCGCATCAACAGTCCCAGCCCCGTGACGAAGAACACCACCAGCACGGCCATGCCGGCCTTCTGACTTGCGGTCACCGCGGTGATCACGCCGATGAGAAGCGGTCCGATGAAGGACGTCACTTTCCCGGTCAGCGCGAACAGGCCGAAATACTGGGCGATGCGGTCTTTCGGTGCGAGGCGGATGAGCAGCGTGCGTGAGGCCGCCTGGAGTGGACCACCGGCCGCGCCGATGAGGCAGCCCAGCACCAGATAGGCGCGCTCGGCCACGCTCGAGAACAAGGGAGCGCCGGCTTGCGGCGGCGCGACCTTGACGAACAACACGCTGTCCTTGTCGACCAGCAGGATCGCCGCCACCGACAGCAGCAGGACCAGCAGGCTGCCGGCGATGACACGCTTCGGCCCGAGCCGATCGTCCAGCTTGCCGCCGAGCCAGGCGCCGAGAGCGCCGGCGATCGCGAGCATGATGCCGAAGGTGCCGATCTGGATCGTGTGCCAGCCGAACGTGCCCGCAGCATAGATGCCGCCGAAGGCGAACAGCGACACCAGACCGTCGGTGTAGATCATGTTGGCGAGCAGGAAGGCCGCGAGCGATTTCTGCTGCGGCAACCCCCTGATCGATCGCTTCAGCTGCGATAGTCCTTCGCGCAGCGCCTCGCCCAGCGGACGCTTGGCCGGATAGTCCGGTGTGAACAGGAACATGGGCGTCACGAAGATCACGAACCACAGCCCGGTCAGCGGCCCGACGATGCGATCGCCCTCACGGCTGACCGGATCGAGCCCGAACAACGGCGAGAGACCCAGCAACGTACGGCCGGTCTCGGGATTGGCGGCGAGGAGACCGAGCACGATGATCAAGCTGACGATGCCACCGACATAGCCTGTCGCCCAGCCGGTGCCGGACAGCCGTCCGATCCGCTCCGGCGGCACCAGCGTCGGCATCATCGCGTTGTTGAAGAGCGTGGCGAATTCCGCACCGACGCTGGCAAGCGCGACCGCGGTGAGGAGCAGCGGAATGATCGCGACATCGCCGGGCTTGCCGATCCACAGCGTGCAGGACGCCAGCACCAGCACCAGGCCGAAACCTGCGATCCAGGGTTTCCGGCGGCCCGAAGCATCGGCGATGGCTCCGAGCAACGGCGACAACAACGCGATGGCAAGGCCCGCGGCCGCCATCGCAAAGCCCCACAAGGACTGGCCGGTGGCGGGATTTGGCGCGATGGCGGTCGCGAAATAGGGTGCGAACACGAAGGTCGTGATCAGCGTAAAATAGGGCTGCACGGCCCAATCGAAGAATATCCAGCTGACGACGGCAGCGCGCGGCGGATAGGTCCGCGGCGCGCCGGCCATACGCGCGTCCGGGGCGATCGTCGTCATCACGCGGTCCTCATCACGAACAGTTTTGCCTGTCTTGGGGCAAACCGTATAGCATTGCGGTGGCGGGTGTGAACTGGTCCCACGTCACGACGGATATTCTGATGATGTCCTCTTATTCGACACGGCGGACATTTTTGGCCGTCATCGCCACGCTTTCGCTCGGCCTTGCTCCCGCGACGGCACAGGATGCGCGGCGGGGCTATGTCGCGCCCGCGCGCGACACGGTGCGGGCTGTGGCCGCCGAACATGGCATGGTGGTTGCGCAGGAGAAGATATCTGCGCAAATCGGTGCCGACATCCTGCGCAGCGGCGGCAATGCGATCGATGCCGCGGTCGCGACGGGCTTTGCGATGGCCGTGACCTATCCGCGCGCCGGCAATATCGGCGGCGGCGGCTTCATGGTGATCCATTCCGCGGACCGCAATGAAGACATCACGATCGACTATCGCGAGACCGCGCCAGCTGCGACCACGCCGCAGATATTCCTCGGACCCGACGGCAAGCCGGACGTAGCCAAATCACGGGATTCCGCACTTGGCATCGGCGTGCCCGGCACTGTCGCAGGTCTTGCTCTGGCATTGGAGAAATACGGCTCAGGCCAGTTCACGCTAGCCCAGTTGCTCGCGCCTGCGATTGCGCTCGCCCGCGATGGCTTCGTCGTCAGCGACGACATGGCCGATACGCTGCCGGGCTGGCACCGGCGGCTCGCACGCTGGCCTTCTTCGGCCAAAGTCTTTTCGCGGCCCGATGGCACGCCGATCGGTGAAGGCGACCGGCTGGTGCAGGGCGATCTCGCTGAAACGCTGTCAGCCGTCGCCGCACGGGGGCCACGCGGCTTCTACGAGGGGCCGGTCGCGGAAAAGCTCGCCAAGGCCGTGGCTGATGCCGGCGGCATCATGACGCCGGCCGACCTGAAATCGTATCAGGCGGTGATCCGCGCGCCGGTGCGCGGCAGCTATCGCGGCTACGACATCGTGTCGATGCCGCTGCCCTCCTCCGGCGGCGTGGTGCTGGTGGAAACGCTCAATATCCTCGAAGGCTTCCAACTCGCCGATTTGAAGCAGGGCTCGCCGGCATCGCTGCACCTTCTGATCGAAGCCATGAAGCGCGCCTATGCGGACCGCGCGCGCCATCTCGGCGATCCCGCCTTTGTCAACGCACCGATCGAGACGCTGATCGCGAAGGACTACGCCGTCAAGCTGCGCGCGGGCATCTCCGCGGATCGCGCCACGCTCTCGAAGGAGCTGGTTTCGGCGGTCCCGTCCCCGCGCGAGGGCAGCAACACCACGCATTTCTCCGTCGTCGACGGCCGTGGCAACGCCGTCAGCAACACCTATACGCTGAACTTCAGTTATGGCGTCGGCCTCGTCGCAGACGGCACCGGCGTGCTGCTCAACAACGAGCTCGACGATTTCACCGCGGCGGTCGGCGCTTCCAATGCCTATGGCCTTGTCGGCTTCGAGGCCAATTTGCCGGGACCCGGCAAGCGGCCGCTGTCGTCGATGTCACCGACCATCGTGCTCAAGGACGGCAAGCCGGTGCTGGTGACGGGCTCGCCCGGCGGCAGCCGCATCATCTCGACGGTGCTGCAGGTGATCGTGAACGTCCTCGACTACAAGATGGACGTGGCCGCCGCCGTCGCAACGCCACGGCTGCATCACCAATGGCTGCCGGACGAGGTACGTGTCGAGAGTGGCTTCCCCAGCGATGTCCTGGGCGAACTGAAGGCGATGGGCCACCTCATCGTCGAGCCGATGGGGCAGACATCGGCCAACTCGATCCTCGTGACGCCGAACGGGCCGCTCGGCGCGCCCGATCTGCGCACGCGCGGCGCGGAGGCAGCGGGGCAGTAGGCGGGACATCTGCATGGCCGGAATGACGGGGGAGCGGCTTACCGCCCCACCTGATATGGCCCGCCCTTTTCCAGCGCTCTGGCGTAAGCCGGCCGCGCGTGGATGCGGTCCAGGAATGCCATCGCTTTGGGATGGCCCTGCTCGAGCCCGCCGCGCGCTTGCGCAGCTTCCAGCGGAAAGCTCATCTGGATGTCGGCCGCGGTAAATTCGTTGCCGGCGAACCACTCGCTCTTCGCAAGCTCGCCTTCCCAGTAATCCATGTGCTGCTTGAGCTGCGGGTTGACCAGCGTGGTCAGCGCCGTGTTCGAGACCTTGCGCACCAGCGGACGGAGCAGTGCCGGCGCGCGCTTCGGCATCAGCGTGAACAGCAGCTTCAGCAGCAACGGCTGCATCGCGGATCCTTCGGCATAATGCAGCCAATAGGTGAAGCGCAGCCGCTCCGGCGTGTCCGGTGGCGGGATCAGACGGCCGTTGCCGTAGGTCGCGATGAGATATTCGATGATCGCGCCTGACTCGGCGATGGTATTGCCGTTGTCGGTGATGACGGGCGACTTGCCGAGCGGATGGATGGCGCGCAGCTCCGTCGGCGCGCGCATGTCCGCCTGACGCTGATAGCGCACGATTTCATAGGGCACGCCCAACTCTTCGAGCAGCCACAGCACACGCTGCGAGCGGGAATTGTTGAGGTGGTGAACGGTCAACATCGGTGAGGTCCCCAGGGAAGCGTGGTGGCTCTAGGCGCGGTCGGTCCGCCGCGCCGTTCGTGCCAGCCCGGGAACGCAATGTCGAGCCATCGCCACGGATATTTTCACCCGGGTATATTGACCTTCTAAATATACCCGGATATTAAAGCACCCAGCCTCGTCAATATGGCAATGATTCCAATGCAGAAGATGTTCACCGCTTTCCAAGGCCCGCGCCGTCTGGTGTCCGGGCCGGCCGGAGAGGTCGCGCTGGTCGTCAAGCGCGTGGCCTCGCGGCCGGACGAGCCCATCATCATCTTCGAGGACGGCACCGGCCGATCGATCGACTTCGATCTGCGCGGCGGCGATCGCGAAGTGCTGGCGCGGCTCGCGAAGCTCGTCCCGCCCCCGGTCGAGGAGAGCACGCCACCGAGCGAGCCGCGCGGACGCGGCCGGCCCAAGCTCGGCGTGGTCGCGCGCGAGGTGACGTTGCTGCCGCGGCATTGGGAATGGCTCGGTGCGCAGCCAGGCGGCGCCTCGGTCGCGTTGCGCAAGCTCGTCGACGAGGCGAGGCGCGCCAGCGGCGACAAGGATCGCGCGCGGCAGGCGCGCGAGGCCGCCTATAATTTCATGTCGACCATGGCGGGTAATCTGCCGCAATTCGAGGAAGCTTCGCGGGCGCTGTTCGCGGACGACCGGCGGCGCTTCACCGGGCTGATCGCGGACTGGCCGACCGATATCCGCGACCACATCGTCAAGCTCGCCTACAGCGACCGCGCCTAGGCGCGTCTCCGCAAAATCCCATCGACGGCCGAGCCGCGCATCGCGCGGCAACGGCTTCGCACGCCCTGATGAAAGGCAGATCCGATGCCCGCCACACCACCGCTCTGGACGACGTTCCTTCGTTTCCTTGCACCGCTGATGCTGGGCAACGCCCTGCAATCGCTGTTCGGCACCGTCAGCAATGTCTATCTCGGCCAGATGATCGGTATCGACGCGCTCGCCGCAGCCTCGGCCTTCTTCCCCGTGATGTTCTTCCTGTTTGCGTTCGTCATGGGCCTGAGCACCGGCGCCACGGTGCTGATCGGCCAGGCCTTTGGCGCAGGCGAGCACGGCAGGATCAAGCTGGTCGTCGGCACCGCGCTCGCGATTGGACTGTTGTTCTCGATCGCGATTGCATTGATCGGCGGCATCTTCAGCCGCCAATTGATGATGGCACTCGCGACGCCCGCCGATATCCTCGACCAAGCCAGCGCCTACGCACGCGTCATGCTGCTCACCATGCCGCTCGGCTTCGTCTTCCTGCTGATGACGGCGATGGTCCGCGGCGTCGGCGATGCGCTCACGCCGCTGCTGGCGCTGGCGTTGTCGACCGCGATCGGCCTGATCCTGACACCTCTGCTGATCCGGGGGGCGTTCGGATTGCCGGCGGCCGGCATCACCAGTCCGGCATGGGCGGCAGCAGTTTCGAACGCGGTCACGCTGATGGCGCTGGCCCTCTATCTGCGGCGGAAGCAGCACGCGCTCGCGCCGGACGCGGCGCTGCTGCGTCACCTGCGGCTCGATGGCACCATGCTCGGAAAGATTCTCGGCATCGGCTTGCCGAGCGCGATCGGCATGGTGGTGATGGCGCTCGCGGAGCTGGTCCTGCTCGGCCTCGTCAACGGCTTCGGGTCGGATGCCACGGCGGCTTATGGCGCCGTCAACCAGGTGATGGGCTACACGCAGTTCACGGCGATGTCGATTTCGATCGCGGTCTCGATCCTCGGTGCGCAGGCGGTCGGCGGCGGCGACAGAGCCCGGCTCGACGGCATCGTGCGGATCGGGATCGCTTTCAACCTCGTCCTGACCGGCGGGCTCGTGGCGCTGATCTATCTCGCCCCGCGCGCCATTCTCGGCCTTTTCATCACCGACGGCGCCGTGCTCGAACTGGCGAAAGGCCTGCTCGACATCGCCCTGTGGAGCTCCGTGCCGTTTGGCCTCGCCACGGTGTTCTCCGGGGCGATGCGCGCGGCGGGCGTCGCGTTGGCGCCGATGCTGCTCTCGATCGTCGCGATTGTCGCGATCGAGCTGCCTGCCGCCGTGTTCCTGAGCCACACGATCGGGCTTGCCGGCGTATGGGCCGCCTATCCCATCGTGTTCTGCGCCATGTTCGTTTTGCAGATGGGCTATTACTTCCTGGTGTGGCGCAAGCGCGCGATCGGCCGGCTGGTCTGACAGCTATGTATTATGACCGTCATTAAACGGTGGACCTGTGGCGTATGCTGCGCCACAATGCGCGAAAGAGAAGTCAGGGAGATCGAATTTTGACCCGCACCGCACCGCAATTCCTGTTCGATTTCGGCAGCCCGAATGCCTATCTCAGCCATCTGGCGATCCCGGCGATCGAGCAGCGCATAGGCGTCAAATTCGAGTACGTCCCGATCCTGCTCGGCGGCATCTTCAAATCGACCAACAACAAGTCGCCGGCGGAGACCCTCGCCGGCATCAAGAACAAGCGCGAATTCCACGCGGTCGAGACCGAGCGCTTCATCAAGCGCTTCAAGGTCCAGCCTTACGTCATGAATCCCTTCTTCCCCGTCAACACCCTGAACCTGATGCGCACGGCAATCGCCGCGCAGCTCGAGGGCGTGTTCGAGCCCTATGTCGAGGCGGCCTTCCATCACATGTGGCGCGAGCCGAAGAAGATGGACGACCCGGAAGTTGCGGCGAAGGCGCTGGCGTCCTCCGACCTCGATGCGCAAAAGCTGTTCGCCCGCGCCGGGGAACCCGAGGTGAAGAGCAAGCTGATCAAGAACACCGAAGAGGCTGTGGCCCGCGGCGCATTCGGCTCGCCGACCTTCTTCGTCGGTGACGAGATGTTCTTCGGCAAGGAGCAGTTGCGCGAGGTCGAGGAAATGGTGTTGGAGAAGGGCGAATAGTGAATGGCGAATAACGAGTAGTGGAAACGTTACTCGCATTTCGTGGCGTGCTAATCTATTCGCTACTCCCTATTCGCCATTCGCGTCCGTCTGAAGAACAACAACAGTGGAGCACCCCATGCGTATCCTCGTGGTCGGCGCCGGCGCCATCGGCGGCTATTTTGGTGGCAGGCTGTTGCAGGCCGGCCGCGACGTCACCTTCCTGGTGCGGCCACGCCGCGCCGGCGAGCTTGCGAGCGACGGCCTGGTCATCAAGAGCCCGAATGGCGACGTGACCCTGAAGAATCCACCGACAGTGCAGGCCGGCGCGCTCAAGGACAAGTTCGACGTCGTGCTCCTGAGCTGCAAGGCGTTCGACCTCGACGACGCCATCAAATCGTTTGCGGCCGCCGTCGGACCGAACACCGCCATCATCCCGATGTTGAACGGCATGAAGCATCTCGACACGCTGGATGCCAAGTTCGGCAAGGAGCGCGTGCTCGGCGGACTCTGCGCCATCGCCGCGACCTTGAACGAGCAGCGCGAGGTGGTGCAGCTCCAGCCGATGCAGTCGATCAATTACGGCGAGCGGGACGGCAAGCTGTCGGACCGCGTCAAGGCCATCGACGAGGCCTTCAAGAGCGGCATCGCTGGCGCCACCGCCAGCCAGAATATCATGCAGGACATGTGGGAGAAGTGGGTATTCCTTTCTTCGCTCGCGGCGTCGACCAGCCTGATGCGTACCTCCGTCGGCAACATTCTTGCCGCCCCCGGGGGCAGGGATTTTCTGCTCGGCATGCTGGATGAGACCAGCGCGATCGCCGCCGCGTCGGGCTATACGCCGGGCGGGCCGTTCTTCGAGCGCGTCAAGGGTCTGCTCACCACCGACGGCTCGCCGATGACCGCTTCGATGTTCCGCGACATCAAGGCGGGCCTGCCGGTCGAGGCCGATCACGTCATCGGCGATCTCGTCGCGCGCGCGGATGCCGCCAAGGTGCCGGTGCCGAAGCTGCGCATCGCCTACACGCACTTGAAGGCGTATGAGAAGCAGCGGGCGGGGTAGATGGTAACCCCACATTCCGCCGTCGGGCCGGGGCGCCCATAGCGCGAACCCGGGACGACGGCGGGGGGCCGCGGAGGCAGCATCACTGCTATTTCAAATGCGCGAGATAGTGCGAGACGGCGGTGATTTCCTCCTCGCTCATGTGATAGGCGACATCGGCCATCGCGGCGACGCCGCCGCCGACGCGCTGTCCCGCCTTGTAGTCTCGTAACGCCTTGACGAGGTATTCCTCACGCTGCCCCGCAAGCCGCGCGACCGCCTTGGTGCCGGCATAAGTGTCCAGATGGCATGAGGCGCAGCGGCGGCCGGCGGCGACCTGCGCGCCTTTCTTCGACAGATCGGGGTCGTCGTCCTCCGGACCCTTCGGCGGCGCCAACGAGGCGAAATAAGCGCCGAAATTGCGGATGTCCTCGTTGGTTATCTGCTCGACGATCGGCTGCATCTGGTCGTTCTTGCGCGATCCCGCGCGAAAGAACACGAGCTGCCACTGGGTGAATTGATCGGGCTGGCCCGCGAGTGAGGGGATGTTCTCCGTCTGCGAAATGCCGTTATCGCCGTGACAGCCGGAGCAGACCGAAGCCTTCTCCTTGATCGCAGAATTGTCGGCGGCGCCTGTCGGAAGAGCTCCGAGCGCCAGGAGCGCAATCGTGCTGATTGCATGCGAGATGAACTGCCGGCGCATGATTGCGATTCCGATCTATGGGGACGTGCGGAGCACGAGCTAAAGATACGCAATTGCGCATCTGAGAATCCATAACCACGATCCGGGGTCATGGGTTCCGGACTTACGCTGGCGCGCAATCCGGAACGACGCGTCGGCCTTGACATGAAAGAGGCTGCGTCGGTCGCCCGCTCGCAGCCTCTCCGTGACGTCGCGCTACTTCTTGCTGTAGCTGATGCGGTAGATCGCGCCGGCCCAATCGTCGGCGACGAGGATCGAGCCGTCCTTGTCGAGCAGGATGTCGTTGGGGCGGCCGAGATAACCCTGGTCACCCTCGAGCCAGCCGGAGGCGAAGACCTCCCGCTTGGGGTTCTTGCCGTCAGGCCCGACGATCACGCGCACGATTCGGGCGCCCTGGTACTTGTGCCTGTTCCAGGAGCCGTGCTCGGCGATCAGGATGTTGTTCTTGTACTCGGCGGGGAATTGGTTGCCGGTGTAGAACTTCATGCCGAGCGGAGCGACATGCGCGCCGAGATTCAACACCGGCGGCGTGAACTCGGAGCACTTGTGGCCCATCGCGAACTTGTCGTCCGGCAGATTGCCCTGATGGCAATAGGGATAGCCGAAATGCTCCCCGATCCTGTTGATCATGTTGAGCTTGTCCGAGGGCAGATCATCGCTGATCCAGTCGCGGGCATTCTCGGTGAACCAGAGCTTGCCGGTGCGGGGGTCGACGTCGCCGCCGACCGAGTTGCGGACGCCGAGCGCCCAGATTTCGGCATTGCCAGTCTTGGGATCGACACGCCGGATCTGCGACACGCTGGTCGGCGGAATGCCGATGTTGAAGGGAGGCCCGAACGGCAGGAAGAACCAGCCTTCCTTGTCGACCGCGATGTACTTCCAGCCATGCGCGGCATAGGACGGCATGTCGTCATAGACGACCTTGCCGTCGCCGAGCTTGTCGAGATTGGCCTCCGCGTTGTCGTAGCGGATCAGCTTGTCGACGGCGATGACGTAGAGCGCGCCGTCCCTGAAGGCGAGACCGGTGGGCATGTTCAGGCCCTTGAGGACGGTCTTGACTTCCTTCTTTCCGTTGTTGTCCTTGATGGCGTAGACGTTGCCGAGGCCGAACGAGCCGACGAACAGCGTACCCTTGTCACCCCAGGCCATCTGCCGCGCGGCCAGCACGCCCGAGGCATAGACCTCAATCTTGAAGCCCGCCGGCAGCTTGATCTTCTTGACGATGTTGGCCAGCTCGGCGTCGGAGGCGCCGGTCGGCGGACCCGAGGGCGGCGCAAGGCCCTTCTGCGCCTCGGTCTCGTCGCCCAGGAACCAGTCATCCGGTGGATGGGTCCAGAACTCCTTGGTGCCGGATTCGTATTTCTTCAGCGGCTTGCTCTTGTCTTGCGCATAGCCCGCGCTGGTCCCCGCAAGAAGGGCCACGGCTGCAAGCGCAAACACGGATCGATGGAACATCGATGTCATCGCGTCACTCCCCTAAGGCAGCCGTCAGGGCTGCGATTTATTTTATTTTGCTAATCGAGAGGCGAAGTTTGGGGTCTGCCGAGAAGCAGACGCAAAAAGGCTAGCACATCTGCGAGCGCTGAGAAGGGCGCCGCGTGCGCCGCGGTTGCGCTCAATAAAAATTGAGACGGAATGTCAATGAGGGCAAACGCGGCGACGGCGGCGTTCTCGCTGCAACGCGGAATCGAGGCCCCAAAGGGGCGTCAAACAAAAAATGCGAAAACAACCCCATGCAAAGCAGAACGGCTCGGGCCGGGTTGTGCGCGGTGACATTGGACAGGCATTTGATGCATCGAGCGAAATGACGAACGAGGCGCTCACGAGGCGACGGGGTAGGGTCCGTCTTCAAACGCCGTGTCATGGTAGCCCTTCGAGCCGATCTCGTGTGCCAGCGTGCTGCGAAAATCGCAGCCATCGCGCAGGCATCTCAGGACATGCGCGAAGTCGAATTCGGGCCGCCAGCCCAGCTCGCGCCGCGCACGCTCGTTGACATAGACGCGGTCGATCTCGGGGAGCAGGTTCCAGCCGCGCGCCGCGTAGAGCTCCGCGCAATCCGGATAGAGCTCGCGCACGACACGAGCCGCATCACGCGCCAGCGCGGCGAGATGGCGCGGCTCGAACGGGCTGCTCGCGGAGGCGATGTAGCGGCCAAACCCGATCTTCGGCGCGCGCTCCACGGCAAGCAGATGGGCGCTCACGGCGTCCGCGATATCCAGCCGGCGGTAGAGCAGCTCGTTGGCCTGCGCGTTGTCCAGTGCGTAAGCCGAGCGCATCGCCGGATCGTCGTCGTCCTCCGGAAAGAAGCGCGAGGTCCGCAAGACCAGGACCGGCAGCCCGCGTTCGCGGAAGAACAGCTCGCAGAGGTTTTCGGCCATCAGCTTGGTGGTGCCGTAGATGTTCTTCGGGACAGGCGGCAAATCCTCGGTGACCCACACGGCGGCCTGCCCCGCCTCGGGCCGAAGCTGCGATCCGAACGCGCTGGTGGTGCTGGTGAAGACGAAGCTCGTCACGCCGGCGGCCGCGGCCGCCTCGAGCAGATTGAGCGTGCCAGTGACGTTGGTGTCGACGAAATCCCGCTTGGAGTGGGTCGCCACATGGGGTTTGTGCAGTGTCGCGGTGTGGATCACGGCGGTGACGCCGTCCATCTGCCGCCGCACGAAGCCCGCGTCGACGATCGAGCCGACGGCATCGGTGAAGGGCGATGGCTTCAGATCGATCCCGCGCGCGGGCGACCCGCGCGTCCAAAGCTTCCGCAAAATGGCCTCGCCAAGGTGACCCGCGCTGCCCGTAACCAGAATTGTCATGTGAGACCCAAAACAGCCACCTCGGCGTGGAGAACCACTCTTCCGTCCGGATCGGCTGGATGCTCTGGAAAAAATTGGAGCGGGCGAAGGGGCTCGAACCCTCGACCCCGACCTTGGCAAGGTCGTGCTCTACCACTGAGCTACACCCGCATCCTGTGTCGGTCGCGTGACGCGCCGGCAACGGGTGTCGTATGCCAAAAGCGGGAGGGGAATGCAACAGCTACCGGCGGCATCAATTCGCAATCGGTGGCCCCATATGGGCCCCGGATGCGACGAAATCGCCCGAAAACACGCCGGAACCGGCGAATCGGCCGGGGCGGATTGAAATTCGGCCCATTCGGCCCAATTTAGAGCCGACACCAAGCATAGGCAGCGGCGACGTGCTAAAGAGCCGCCATTCCAGGACATGACGAGGGGATCCCGTGACGATCATCGACCAGGGTAACGGAGCCGCAAACCCGGCCGCCGCCGATCTGATCAAGGACACCACCACCCAGACCTTCGTGAAGGACGTGATCGAGGAGTCGAAGCGCCAGCCGGTGCTGATCGACTTCTGGGCGGAGTGGTGCGGCCCCTGCAAGCAGCTCACCCCCCTGCTGGAAAAGGCGGTCAAGGCGGCCAAGGGCAAGGTCAAGCTGGTCAAGATGAACATCGACCAGCACCCCGCGATCCCGGGCCAGATGGGCATCCAGTCAATCCCGGCCGTGATCGCCTTCGTCAACGGCCAGCCAGCCGACGGCTTCATGGGCGCAGTGCCCGAGAGCCAGCTCAACGCCTTCATCGAAAAGCTGACCAAGGGCGTGACTGCGCCGGGCGAGCCGAATATCGCTGAAATCCTGCAGGAGGCCGAGGCCGTGCTCGCCGAGGGCGACCCCGCAGCCGCCGCGCAGATCTATGCGGAGGTGCTTCACCACGATTCGACCAATATCGCCGCGCTCGCGGGCCTTGCGAAGTGCTACGCCGTCTCCGGGGCGATGGAGCAGGCCAAGCAGACGCTGGCCATGGTGCCGGAATCCAAGCGCAGCGATCCTGCGGTGAAGGCCGTGCAGACCGCGATCGATCTCGCCGAGCAGGCCCAATCCCTGGGTCCGGTCGCGGAGCTGGAACAGAAAGTCGCCGCAAACCCGCTCGATCATCAGGCACGATTCGATCTGGCGACCGCGCTCAACGCGCAAGGCGACCGCGCTGCTGCCACCGCGCAGCTGCTCGAGATCGTCAAGCGCGACCGCAAGTGGAACGACGACGGCGCCCGCAAGCAGCTGGTGCAGTTCTTCGAGGCCTGGGGCGGCACGGATGATGCAACCGTCGAGGGACGCAAGCGCTTGTCGACGATCCTGTTTTCGTAAGGGTACTGGCAACGCCAGGGGGACCGGGCAGATGCCGATCAACATCGAATATCGCGGGCCCGCCGACCTGCCGGAGATCATTCCGGTGTTTCCGCTGCCGGGCGCATTGCTATTGCCCCGCGGCCAGATGCCGCTCAACATCTTCGAGCCGCGCTATCTTTCGATGGTCGATGATTCCTTCCGCGACGGCCATCGCCTGATCGGCATGATCCAGCCTGACGTCGCGCACTCACCGAAAAATTCCGACAAGCCGACGCTGTTCCGCGTCGGCTGCGTCGGGCGCATCACCCAGCTCGCAGAATCCGGCGACGGCCGCTACATCCTCGAGCTCACCGGCGTCTCGCGCTTCAAGGTGGTTGAGGAGCTGGAAGTGCTCACCGCCTACCGGCAGTGCAAGGTGGATTTCTTCGCCTTCGTCGACGACTTCACCGCCCGCATGGGCGAGGACGAGGTCGACCGCGAGGCGCTGCTGGCCGTGCTGGCAGATTTCTTGAAGGCCAACAATCTCAAGGTCGACTGGGAAGGCGTCGAAAGCGCGCCCAACGAAGCGCTCGTCAATGCCCTGGCGATGATGTCGCCCTATGGCCCTGCGGAGAAGCAGGCCATGCTGGAGGCGCACGACCTGAAGACGCGCGCCGAGATTCTGATCGCCGTCACCGAGATGGACCTCGCCAAGAAGCGCACCAGCGGCGATCCGCCGCTGCAGTGAGGGTCCATATAGTCAGGCTGCGCAGATGGCCGCTTCGACCTTGCGCTGCGCGAGCCGCGAGGCCGGCATGGGGCGGCTGAAGTGGTAGCCCTGCGCCTCGACACAGCCCTCTTCGCGCAGAATAGCCAACTGGTCCGCGGTTTCGACGCCTTCGGCGGTCGTCGTCTTTCCGAGGCTGACGGCGAACGCAACCACGGCGCGGGCGATTCGACGCGCCTCTTCCCTCTCGCTGGCGAGCTCGCTGACGAAGCTGCGGTCGATCTTGACCTTGTCGAATGGAAATTTCTGCAGGAAGCTCAGTGACGAATAGCCCGTGCCGAAATCGTCGAGGGCAATTCGCACGCCGAGCTCACGCAACTGTTCGAGGGCTGCGAACACCGCTTCGCTGTCATGCATGATGACCGTCTCGGTGATCTCGAGCTCGAGCCTTTGCGGACCAATCCCCGAGGCCGCGAGGGCGCCGACGATGATGGAGACGAGCTCCTTGCTCCTGAACTGGGCGGGAGACAGGTTGATTGCGATCGTGAGATCGGAAGGCCAGTTGGCGGCTTCAGTGCAGGCCGCCCTCAAGACCCACTCGCCGATAGGCAGGATCAGGCCGGTTTCCTCCGCGAGCGGAATGAACTCGCCAGGAAGGACCAGACCGCGCTCGGGGTGATGCCACCGCAACAACGCCTCATAGCCGCAGATCCGTCCGCTCTCCACGCTCACGAACGGCTGGTAATGGAGCTCGAATTCGCCCCGCGCCAGCGCTTTCCGCATATCCTTTTCCAGGTTGCGCCGGACGTGGATGAGCTGGTCCAGCTCCGGCTCGAAGAAGCGGAATGCGCCGCGTCCGGCGGCCTTCGCCGCGTAGAGGGCGAGATCGGCGCTCTTGAGAATGACATCGGAATCGACGCCATCGCGGGGCGCAACGGCTATGCCGATGCTGGCTCCCACCGTGACTTGATGGTCGCCAAGATCAAAGGGCTCGCAGAGCGCCGCTTTGATCGTCTCGGCGAGGGTGGCCGCCTCCACGACCGGATTCGTCACATAGTCCACGACGGCGAACTCGTCGCCGCCGAGTCGGGCAATCAACGTCGTCTCCCTGCTGCACAGGCGCAAGCGCGCCGCTACCGCGCGCAACAGCGAATCGCCCGCAGGATGTCCAAGCGTGTCGTTGACCTCCTTGAAGCGGTCGAGATCGAGCATGAGGACCGCCAGATGAAGGTCTGCCTTCCGCGTGCTGGCAAAGGCCTGATCCAGACGCGCCCTCAGCAGCACGCGATTTGGCAGCTCCGTCAACGCATCATGCTGCGCCATATGGGTGATCTTGGCTTCGGACCGGCGCTGATCGGTGACATCGAGATGTGTCGCCACCCAACCGCCGCCGGCCATCGGCTGTCTCGTCACGCAGATCAACCGGCCATCGGAGAACTCGTCGATCCGGCTCGAAACGGCATTGACCGGCAAGGCATCGAGCTTCGAGATCAGCTGTTCGGCGGCAATGTCGCTGGTATCGCCCTTAAGTGTGCCGCTGACGATGCGATGCCTGATGATGTCGCCGTGCGGCGTTCCCGCGCGCAGCAGCTCCGGCGGCAGACGGTACAGATTGGCGTAACGCTCGTTGCAGATCACGAGCCGTTTGTCGGCGTCGAACATGCAAAGGCCCTCGACCATATGGTTGATCGCCGTATCCAGCCTGAGCGTCTGCGCCTGCAATTCGTGCTGCGAACCTTCCAGCTGCTGCCGGGCGTCGGAAAGCTGGCTGATGATCTCCTCGAATTTGGCGGTTCTGCTTGCCAGGCGGCGATCGGCCAACACGCCGATCAGGCTCATGCCCAGCACGGACAGTGCTACTCCGGCGATGGCCACAGCGAGCACGCCCGGAGACAGCGACAGGGCATCCGTCGCACGCGCCGGATCCGGCGTGATGTGCACCGCACCCATCGCCGTGAAATGATGCGATGTGATGGCAAGTGTCAGCAGGATTGCCGCCGCGAGCGTTCCTTGGTAGCTCCGGTACTTGATCGCGACAGCCAGGGCGGCATAGCCAAAGCAAATGCCCAGGATGATCGAGACCAGCACGAGGTCGAGCGACCATGCGATGCGGCCCGGCACTTCGAGCGCCCACATTCCGAGATAGTGCATGCTGGCAATGCCGCCGCCGACGATGATGCCGCCTGTCCCCGCGCGCCACCGGCCGGAATCACCGGCCGCAACGCCGAAGCCCCCCGACGTCAGAAGCATCGCAGTTGCCAGCGAAAGTGCCGTCAGCACGAGACCGTAGCCGGTCGCGACGCCGGGCTCGTAGGCGAGCATGGCGACGAAATGCGTCGCCCAGATTCCGTATCCGATCGCAGCGCCGGCGATCGCGATCCAGATCAGGCGCGTTCTTGCGCGCGCCGCGATCGCACGGTGGAAAATACTGACCGCGACGATGCTCGCGACGAAGCAGACCAGACCAGCGAGCAGGACCAGCCGCCAATCGTGCTCTACGGTAAGACAGGAGAAAATGCGGAACATCCAGTACCGCTCCATCGTCAATATGGTGGATCGTGGACCGGCTAAGCGTCCTTTGCGTTAATCCCGTGCAATGTCCGGTTGCATGCTTACCGGCACGTTAATGCTTCGGATTCGATTCGAATTTGCCTGGCATTCCTATGCCTCCTATCGCAATCCCACCCAAACTGGGCGAAGGGCGTGCAACGATCGGCAACGTATCTAGGGGCGATTGCGAATGTGCTTGCGGCCGGTGAGCATTGCGCGGATCAGATTCTCGCGCTGGAGAATCCCCATCAGCAGCACGCCAAGCACGTGCAGCAGGACCAGAACGATGACCGCATCCGACGAATAATGGTGGGTGTCCTCGACCCACCAGACGCCAAAGAACGTGACGGTCACGGACATCGCGCCCGTGATCGCCGAGACCGCGAGCGAGACCAGCAGCACGACCAGCATCACCGTGCCAGCGGGATTGAGTCCGATATAGCGGCCGGTGATGCCGCGGCGCAGATTCCAGAGATAGCTTGGCGCAGCCCGGAGCCTGACCCTGATCATGCGGAAGCGCGAATAGCGGCTTCCCCAAAGGCCCCAGGCCAGGCGGAAGGCCAGAAGTCCGAGCACCGCATAGCCGACGATGCGGTGAAGCCGATCATAGACGGTCGGCGTGAGCCACGCCATCGTCGGTGGCCCGAGGACTCGCGCACTTCCTTTAGATTGCATCGGCAGGTTCAGTATCCCGCGACCGCGAGCGCGACCACGGCGGTGAGAGCCTTCCAGCCAAAGCCGCGACCGCGCGACCACCAGGCGTTGGCGAGGGCGGCAAAGCCGTAAACAGCGACGATGGTCGCCACAATCCAGTGCCGCGCGCTCTCCGATCCCAACGTCGGTGCCGCAAGCAGCAGCACGCCGCCGCCGATCCAGGCCACCGTGCCAGCCTGCCACACCAGTCGGATCAGCATGCGCAGGCGTTCCGGGGTGATGGTCGCTTTGGCGAACACCTTGGCTTCGCCCAGCACGCCATGGATCAGGGCGACCACGATTCCTGCGACGCCGGCGCATTGCAGCAGCAGATCACGCATCAGCAGACCTCGCCTCCTTCATCCATACAGTTCTGTATGGAGAGATAGGCGCTGGCCTGCCGCCTGTCAATACACTAGTGTATGGTCAGCTTGGGAACGCGACATGACCGAACAGCTCTCCGCCGACGACTGGATCAAGGAAGGTCTGAAGGCACTTGCCAAAAGCGGGTTCACGGCGCTCAAGGCCGATCCGCTGGCAAAGGCCATGGGCGTGTCGCGCGGCAGCTTCTATTGGCATTTCGCCGATCTCGGCGCGTTCCACGCGGCCGTGCTGAGGCGCTGGCGCGAGATCGCGGCGGAGCAGATCATCGCCGATGTCGAGGCCGCAAGCGACGAGCCGCTCAAGGCGCTGCTGCGCAGGTCGTTCGGCGCGCGGCTCGATCTCGAACGCGCCGTGCGCAATTGGGCAGCCTTCGATGCGGCGGCGCAAGGGGCGGTGCGCGCAATCGATCGCCGCAGGCTCGATTATATCGAAGGGCTGCTGGAAAAACGCGCGATCGCCCCGGCAACCGCGCAAGCCCGCGCACAGATCCTGTACTGGACGTTTCTCGGCTTCGCCCTCTCAGGCGCGCCGCTGCCGGCAGCTCGGCTGCAGGCCCTGATCGACGAGGTCCTGGCGATGGTCTCCGCGTAGGTGCCGGGCTTGACGTGCACCCGCGCCCATTCCGCTGGAAGTCGCTTTGGCGACCACGATGGGCGGGCGCGAATTTCTGTGTTAGAGGCAACCGATTGCCGGAGACCCCAATGAACGCGCCCACCGACCGTCCCGACGCCAGCGTCGATCCGAAATTGCTGGAGATTCTCGTCTGCCCGCTGACCAAAGGCCCGCTGGAGTTCGATGCTGCAAAGCAGGAACTGATCTCGCGCAGCGCCAAGCTCGCCTATCCGATCCGTGACGGCATCCCGATCATGCTGCCGGAAGAGGCGCGCAAGATCGATTGAGGCGGAGATCCTGTTTGCGCGATGACGGAGCAACAATCTCGGTGTCGTCATCGCGCCCCGGGACGACAGGAGAATTGCCGCCTACAGCGCCTCGCCCTTCAATAGCCGCGGCACCTCGCCTGTGAGCCCGGCGGCCTGGCGGATGAAGAGGTTCTTCAGCGGCGGGGCGCGGTCGACCAGGCCTAGGCCAATGTCGCGGACGGTGCGCAGCAGCGTCGACTGGTTGGAGAACAGGAAGTTCAGCGAATTGGTGGCAACGCCCATCGCCATGGTGTCGAAGCGGCGCCAGCGCTGGTAGCGTTCGAGCACGTCGGCTCCGCCGATATCCATGCCGAGCCGCGCGGCATCGACGACGACTTCGGCCAGCGCGGCGACATCCTTCAAGCCCATATTGAGACCCTGGCCCGCAATGGGGTGGATGACATGGGCGGCATCGCCGACCAGCGCGAGGCGCGGGGCGATGAAGGAGCGCGCGACGAAATAGGACAACGGAAACGCGCGCGGCTTGTCGAGCGCCTTGACCTCACCGAGATGCAGGCCGAAACGCTGCTCGAGCTCGGCGTGAAATTCCTCGTCGCTGAGCGCAACGATGCGCGCGGCCTCGGCGCGGCCCTCGGTCCACACCAGCGAGGAGCGTTTTCCCGAGAGCGGCAGGATCGCGAAGGGGCCTGCGGGGAGAAAATGCTCTTCGGCGCGGCCCTCGTGGCCGCGCTCATGGCCGACGGTGACGACGATGCCGGCTTGGTCAAACTCCCAGCCATGGGTCACGATGCCCGCGCGCTCGCGCAGTCTCGACCGCGCGCCGTCGGCGGCAACCAAGAGACTGGCGGCGATCATGCTGCCGTCACCGAGCGTCACATCGATGCCCTCGGAACGCGCGTCGTACGAGGTCACCGCGGTGGCGCGGAGGTCGATGCCCTCGGCTTCGGCGCGCGCCACCAGCGCATCGATCAGGCGTCGATTCTCGACCATATGCGCAAAGGGTTCGCCCGGCGCGACATCGCCGGCAAAATTGAGGAACACCGGACGGGTGGCGTCCTCCAGCTTGGAATCGGTGACGACCATGTCGAGGATCGGTTGCGCCTCGCTCCTGACGTCGTCCCAGGCGCCGATGACCTCGAACAGGCGGCGGCAGGCGGCGACGATCGCGGTGGCGCGGGGGTCGCGGCTCGGCCGGGTGCCGAGCGCGGGATCGGCGACGATGACGGGAATCTCGGGCCCGAGCCCCTGTCGCAGCGCCAGCGCCAGCGCAAGCCCTGCGAACGCGCCGCCACCAATGACAATGCTACCCTGTACCGTCATACCAAGCTTCCCGGCCAAATCCTGGTCTTGCTAGCAGACTTGAGGTGGGCGAAACAGTGCGGTGAAACGAGGGCGGAACGGCCTCGTTCCCGTCATTCCGGGGCGCGCAAAGCGCGATGCCCTGCAATGACGAGACAATTGAAAGCACCGTCATGTCCAAAAGCCTGATCGACCTCATTTCGATCCTCGACCTCGAGCAGCTCGAGGTGAACCTGTTCCGCGGCAACAGCCCGAAGACGAGCTGGCAGCGGGTGTTCGGCGGCCAGGTGATCGGACAGGCGATGGTTGCGGCCTGCCGCACGGTCGAGGGGCGGCTGCCGCATTCCCTGCATTGTTATTTCGTGCTGCCGGGTGATCCGCAGATCCCGATCATCTACCAGGTCGAGCGCCTGCGCGACGGCAAGAGCTACTCGACACGCCGCGTCACGGCGATCCAGCACGGCAATGCGATCTTCTCGATCATGGTGTCGTTCCATGCCGAGGAAGAGAGTGCGTTCGACCATCAGGACAGGATGCCTGACGTGCCGCCGCCGGAAAAACTCACGGCGGAAGAGGTGGCGAAGCAGCCGATGTTCCGGGAGATGCCGGACTTCATCCGCCGCTACTATGAATCCGATCGCCCGATCGAGCTGCGCCCGGTCGAGCTCGGCCGTTACTTCGGCCAGAAGATCGACGATGGCCGCATTCACGTCTGGATCAAGACCGCCGCGACGCTGCCCGACGATCCGGCGCTGCACATGTGCGCGCTCGCCTACGCCTCCGACTTTTCGCTGCTGGATGCGATCATGGCGCGCTATGGCCGCACGCTGTTCGACAAGCGCATGATGCCTGCGAGCCTCGACCACGCGATGTGGTTTCACCGTCCGTTCCGCGCCGACGAATGGCTGCTCTACGCGCAGGACTCGCCGAGCGCGCGCGGCGGCCGCGGCCTCACCCGCGGCTCCATCTTCAAGCCGGACGGCACCCTGGTCGCCTCCGTCGCGCAGGAAGGCTCCGTGCGCGAGCGGAAGGGATAATCACCTCGAACGCGATGTATCGCGTTCGAGGCTTTCCGGATCATGCGCCCTGCGACCCGCGCGGAGCCAGCTCCGTCTGCGACGCGAACCAGTTCATGATCCAGCGATACACCCACGGAATCGGGATGATCAGGCTGCACAGCAGCGCAGCGACGATGCCGCGCCAGAGGATGCCGAGGCCGCTGCCCTTGAAGACGATCTCGCGCCGCGTGCCTTCGATGCTGCGGCAGAACCAGCGCATCTGTGCCGCGGCGACCCAGGCCCATCCGATGATAGTGATGATCGAGATCGCGAACAGCAGGCTCCAGCCGATATAGGCCCAGATCGAGCCCGTGAAGCTCAAGCCCAGCAGCTGTCCGTTGGAAGCAAGATTCGCGACCAACCATTTGATCAGGAGCCAGTAGAGAACGATCTGCACGATGAACAACAGATTGCTCAGGATCTCGCTGCCGACGAAGGCGATCGCGATGGCCAGAACGATGAAGCCGAAATACCAGGGCACCAGCGTCATCGCGCTGCCGGCGAAGGTGAGGTTCGGCCGGCCCGGGACCTTCACGCAGGACACGATCCATTTCGTGTACCAGACGAACGCCCACGGCGCCGGGATGATGAAGATCATTCCGATCAGCAGGACGATGCTGCGCCAGGTGAACTCGAGAATGCCGAAATCGACCGCCAGCGATCCTCCGCTGCCAGCCCCAGCGTAGCCGCCGGCACCGCCGTAGCTGCTTCCGCCCATCATGGGCGGGCCGCCCGCCTGCATCATCGGCGGCGCGCCGCCACCTCCGACCAGGCCGGGGATTTCGGCGGCCTTCTGCCAGCCGGCCATGCCCTCGGTCCACACCAGGGTATCCGGGCGCACGACGCCTTGGGCGACGAGGTCGCGGAATTGCCCCTCCGGAAAGGGCCCCTGCTGCTTGCCCTCGGATGCGTAGAACCAGCTCGCCATGTACCGTCCCCCTCGAACATACTTATGTACGGGCGCGAATGCTTGGGTTCACCGCATCCATGCCAAAAATGCATTGTGAAGGATGAACGGCTGCCCTGTACAGAGGCGCCCGTTCACATGGACAAACGTTTTTCCGCTTCAACCTGCAACTTTTTTATGCCATTTGCCCGGAAAGATGCCAGATTGACGCTGCGCCGGAGACATACGGCGCGGCGCATCCCGGGGAATAGGCCTGACCATGAAGCTCGTCGTCGCTATCATCAAACCCTTCAAGCTCGACGAGGTCCGCCAGGCCCTGACGGCGATCGGCGTCCACGGCATGACTGTGACCGAGGTGAAGGGCTATGGCCGCCAGAAGGGCCACACCGAGATCTATCGCGGCGCCGAATATGTCGTGAACTTCCTGCCCAAGCTGCGCATCGAGATCGCGGTCGCCTCCGACATCGCCGACAAGGCCGTGGGAGTGATCACCGCCTCTGCGCGCACCGGCCAGATCGGCGACGGCAAGATCTTCGTCACGCCGATCGACCACGCGCTGCGCATCCGCACCGGCGAAACCGACAGCGACGCGCTCTAAAAAATTTCTTCGATCGCACCGGGCAACGACGCCACAGCGTGCGACGTAATTATCGTGCTGGGGGAAACGAGATGGCGGGATATTTGCGCCGCGCAGCTGCCATGGCTGCGCCGATCGGGTTTGCGTCGATCACGACATCGTCGGCGCAGGCCGCAGGCTCCGAGATCAACTCCGCCGACACCGCCTGGATGATCGTCGCCACCGCGCTGGTGCTGATGATGACGATCCCGGGCCTCGCGCTGTTCTACTCCGGCATGGTGCGCAAGAAGAACGTGCTCGCCACCATGGCGCAGAGCCTCTCCGCGGTGGCGATGATCTCCGTTCTCTGGGTCGCGTTCGGCTATTCGCTCTGCTTCGTCGGCGACGGTCCGTGGATCGGCACGCTCGACCGCTGGTTTCTCGCCGGCATGACCATGGACAGCGTCAATCCGGCGGCGAAGACCATCCCCGAAGCGCTTTTCATGCTGTACCAGATGACGTTTGCCATCATCACGGTGGCGCTGGTCGCAGGCTCGGTCGCCGACCGGATGCGGTTCTCCGCCTATCTCCTGTTCTCCGTCGCCTGGTTCATCTTCGTCTACATTCCGCTGGCGCATTGGGTCTGGGGCGGCGGCTTCCTGAACAGCATGGGCGTGCTCGACTTCGCCGGCGGTCTCGTGGTGCATCTGTCGGCCGGGGCCAGCGGCCTCATTGCGGCGAAGGTGATGGGCCGCCGCCAGGGCTACGGCAGCGAAAATCTATCGCCTTTCGATCTGTCGCTCGCGGTGATGGGCACCGGCCTGTTGTGGGTCGGCTGGTTCGGCTTCAACGGCGGCTCGGCCGGCGCGGCCAATTCGCGCGCGGTGATGGCGATCATCGCGACCCATCTCGCCGCCTGCGCCGGCGCGCTGACCTGGGCCGCGATCGAATGGTCGACCCGGCGCAAGCCCTCCGTGCTCGGCATGATCTCCGGCGCGGTCGCGGGCCTCGGCACCATCACGCCGGCCTCCGGATTCGTGGCGCCCTGGCACGGCATCGTCATCGGCATCATTGCCGGTGCCGTGTGCTATTGGGCCTGCACCTGGCTGAAGCACCGCTTCAACTATGATGATTCGCTCGACGTGTTCGGCGTCCACGGCATCGGCGGCCTGACCGGGACCCTGCTCGCCGGCGTGTTCGCGACCAGCGCAATCGGGGGCACCGCCGGCCTGTTCGAGGGCCATCCGCAGCAGCTCCTGATCCAGTTCTATGGCGTCGCCGTCACCTTCGTCTGGTCGGCAGGCGTGAGCTTCATCCTGCTCAAGCTGGTCGGCCTGTTCGTGCCCTTGCGCGTATCCCGTGAGCACGAGCTCGAGGGGCTGGATATTTCGCAGCACGGCGAAGCCTTGCAATAGAGCGTCGGCGCTACGTAATTACCTCTGATCTGCCCGACGCATGAGCAACATTGTGT
The DNA here is from genome assembly GCF_032918005.1 of Bradyrhizobium sp. NDS-1. Classification (NCBI taxonomy): domain Bacteria; kingdom Pseudomonadati; phylum Pseudomonadota; class Alphaproteobacteria; order Hyphomicrobiales; family Nitrobacteraceae; genus Bradyrhizobium; species Bradyrhizobium sp. NDS-1. The sequence continues at coordinate 236,417 of NZ_CP136628.1, read as the reverse complement.
CGGCAGCCTGTCGTGCTCGCGTTTTAAGCAGGCCTGACCACGTTTTGGGCGCGACGGAATAGCGCACCGCACCGCAATACCCGTCAAACGCGAAAACCCCCGTTTTCATAGTCCGTTAGGCAACACGCCTGATCTGGCACGGCATTTGATTCTATGGGTCCCGGCTGTGCCCGCGTAGTGAACTTTCTCCCTCGTGGCGAACCAGTCGAGAACGCCCGGCCATGTCCGGACCGGGCCCAAGCGGGGATAGGACCCATGAAAATTGTTATGGCGATTATTAAGCCATTCAAGCTGGAAGAAGTCCGGGACGCCCTGACCGCCATCGGCGTTCACGGTCTCACGGTGACGGAAGTCAAGGGATATGGCCGCCAGAAGGGTCATACGGAAATCTATCGCGGCGCCGAATATGCCGTGAGCTTCCTGCCCAAGATCAAGATCGAGGTCGCTGTCGCCTCCGACCAGGTCGACAAGACCATCGACGCCATCACGTCTGCCGCGAAAACCGGACAGATCGGCGACGGCAAGATCTTCGTCATCAACCTCGACCACGCGGTGCGCATCCGCACCGGCGAGGCCGATGCCGCGGCCCTCTGATTTCGCGCTCAACCTTATCCAATTCAGGAGTGAATAATATGACGTTTAAGCGTCCCTATGGCGCGGGATTGGCGGCTCTTGCAGTCGGCCTGTTCGCTGCGACCGCAGCCTACGCCGAGCCAACGGTCAACAAGGGAGACAACGCCTGGATGATGACATCGACAGTGCTCGTGCTGTTGATGACGATCCCCGGCCTTGCGCTGTTCTATGGCGGTCTCGTCCGCTCCAAGAACATGCTCTCCGTCCTGATGCAGGTGTTCTACACCGTCTGCGTCGTCACCGTGATCTGGGCCGTGTACGGCTACAGCCTCACCTTCACCGGCGGCTCCGACTTCATCGGCGGCTTCTCCAAGGCCTTCATGATGGGCGTGACCACCGATACGAAGGCAGCGACCTTCTCGGTCGACGCCAACATCTCGGAGCTCATCTATGTCTGCTTCCAGATGACCTTCGCGGCGATCACGCCCGCCCTCATCGTCGGCGCTTTTGCCGAGCGCATGAAGTTCGCGGCGATCGCGCTGTTCGTCCCGCTCTGGGTCACGCTGGTCTACTTCCCGATCGCGCACATGGTCTGGTACTGGCAGGGTCCGGATCTGCTCCAGGACGCCGCCAAGGCGCTCGCTGCCGCAACTGACGCGGCGGCAAAGACCGCGGCGCAGGCCAAGCTCGACGAGCTCAACGCCGACGCCGGCTGGATCTTCAAGATGGGCGCGATCGACTTCGCGGGCGGCACCGTGGTGCACATCAACGCGGGTATCGCAGGCCTCATCGGCGCCCTCCTGATCGGCAAGCGTGTCGGTTACGGCAAGGAGCTGATGGCCCCGCACTCGCTGACCATGTCGATGATCGGCGCCTCGCTGCTCTGGGTCGGCTGGTTCGGCTTCAACGCCGGCTCCAACCTGGAAGCCAGCGGCGGCGCTGCGCTCGCCATGACCAACTCCTTCGTCGCCACCGCAGCCGCCGCGCTGTCGTGGATGTTCGCGGAGTGGATCATCAAGGGCCATCCGTCGGTGCTCGGCGTCATCTCCGGCGCCGTCGCGGGCCTCGTGGCCGTCACGCCTGCCGCCGGTTTCTCCGGCGTGATGGGCGCGATCGTCCTCGGTCTCGTGGTCGGCGTGGTCTGCCTGTTCTTCTGCACCGTCGTGAAGAACGCGCTCGGCTACGATGACTCGCTCGACGTGTTCGGCGTGCACTGCGTCGGCGGCATCGTCGGCGCCATCGGCACCGGCATTCTCGTCAACCCCGCTCTCGGCGGCGCCGGCATCGTCGACTACACCGCGATCCCGCCGAAGGTCGCCGATTACGACTTCGCCGTGCAGATGATGGCCCAGATCAAGGCCGTCGCCACCACGCTGGTGTGGTCGGGCATCGGTTCGGCGATCCTCTACAAGGTCGTCGACGTGATCGTCGGACTGCGCACCAATGTCGAGAGCGAGCGTGAAGGTCTCGACATCACCGAGCACACCGAACGCGCCTACAACATGTAAGTCTCCTCCCGGGCGCGGTCTCCCCGGAGACCGCGTCCACAACTACGGTCCGGGCACATACCCGGCAATGCCCTGACCGTTGAGGGGCTCCAGCGCAAGCTGGAGCCCCTTTCTTTCTCGGCCCGATGCGGGGCAAGAAAACGATTGCCATTGCACGCCACCGGCGCAGAAATATCGGCCACAAGAAACAATAATCGTGGAGGTCGTCATGCGTTTGGAAGGCGGATGCTATTGCGGCGCCGTGCGCTACGTGGCCGAAGGCGATCCGAGCATGCAGGCCCAGTGTCACTGCCGCGAGTGCCAGTACATTACCGGCGGCGCGCCCAACATTTTCATCGCAATGCCGGCGGCTGGCTTTACCTACATCACCGGCCAATCCCAACAGTTCACGCGTAAGGACCTCGAACGCGCCATCACGCGGGAGTTCTGTCCCGAATGCGGCACACATCTGGCGAACAACGTTCCGGGCTTGCCTGTCGTCGTCGTGAAGGTTGGTACGTTGGACGAGCCGGGACAGTTCCAGCCGCAAATGGCGATCTACACCTGCGACAGGCAGACGTTTCATGCGATCCCGGAGAGCATGCCGGCATTCGCGAAGCTGCCGGGGCATTGAGGCTGTTTGATTCACAAGCTCGTCATGGCCGGGCTTGGCCCGGACACCCACGCCCTTTTGGCCCGGCCGGGCAGACCGTGGATGGCTGGCCAATCCCGGCCACGACGTTGCCGAAATATCCACGTGCCCGGCAGAGGCGCGATCGGGTCCCGGCAAGACAAGTCGCCACCGGTCCCGTTGTCATCCGGCCTCGATATTCCTGCTCTGGACGGGGGCGGCGGCCGATGGTTAATCGCGTCTTAACCTCGCCCTATCTATGGTGAAGTGAACCGCTTCCCGCCGGTGCCTTGGTGCAACCGGCAGTTCCAAGAGTGCTGGCGCCCAGAATGGCTATGACCGCTTCATCCCGCGCGCCGCAGGCCGGTGGAAGCCCCGATACCGAACGCTCGCCCTTCGTCCGGCTGAACGAGCTGCTGGCGCCGCACCAGCCCGGCAAGCCCTTGATTTCGCTTGCCGTCGGTGAACCGCAGCATCCCGTGCCTGATTTCGTCGGCCCGGTGCTGGCCAGGCACATCGCCGATTTCGGCCGCTATCCGATGAACCAGGGCACCGATCCGTTCCGTCAGGCGGCCAGCACCTGGCTGTCGTCGCGATTCAAGCTGCCGCGGCCACTCGACCCCAAAAGCGAGATTCTCGTCCTCAATGGCAGCCGCGAGGGGCTGTTCCTCGCCGCGATCGTGGCGAAGCGTTACGTCGGCCCGCGTCCCGGCAAGCCCGCGATCCTGATGCCGAACCCGTTCTATCCGGTCTATGGCGCCGGCGCCTTGGCTGCGGGCTGCGAGCCGGTCCATCTGCCGACGACGGTCGAAAACGGTTTCCTGCCCGATCTCGACGCCATCGACGAAGCGACGCTGGCGCGCACCGTGGCGTTCTATCTGGCCTCGCCCGCCAATCCGCAGGGCTCGGTCGCCTCGCGCGATTATTTCACGCGCCTGAAAAGCCTCGCCGATCGCTACGGCTTCATGATCCTCAGCGACGAGTGCTATTCGGAGATTTACACCCGCGAAGCACCGGGCAGTGCGCTCGAATGCGCGGGTTCGGATTTCACCCGTGTGGCCGCGTTCCAGTCGCTGTCGAAGCGCTCGAACCTGCCGGGCCTGCGTGTCGGCTTCGCCGCCGGCGACAAGACTTTCATCGGGATGTTCCTGGAGCTGCGCAACATCGCCGCTCCCCAGGTGCCGGTGCCGCTCCAGCACGTCGCGACCTTTGCCTATGGCGACGAAGCGCATGTCGAGGAGAATCGCAGGCTTTACCGGATCAAGTTCGATCTCGCCGACCAGATCATCGGCAATCGCTACTTCTATCGCCGGCCCGATGCCGGCTTCTGCGTCTGGCTCAACACGTCCGCGATCGGCGACGACGTGTCGGTGTGTCTGAAGCTCTTCAAGGAAGCGGGCGTGCGTGTGGTGCCCGGCAGCTTTCTGGCGCGGCAGCAGCCTGACGGATTCAATCCGGGCGCGGGCTACATTCGCCTTGCGCTGGTGCAGGATGGCGAGACCACGGCGCAGGCGCTGCACCGCCTGGTCGAGACTCTGGGTTAGGCGGGGCCCATGAGCATGTCGGCAATCGAACGTGTCATTCCACTGGTCGGCCATCTGCCGCCTTCGATCCGTGAGGGTCTGGCGCGGCGCATGCGCGAGCTCACCGGCCTTGGCCTGATCGCACTGTCCGGCGTCGCCTCGGCGGCGCTGATGACCTGGTCGGTGCAGGATCCCAGTCTCAGCCACGCCACCTCGCGGCCGATCCGCAACATCCTCGGCTATGCCGGCGCGATCGGCGCCGATCTTGCGATGCAGATTCTCGGGCTCGGCGCCATCATGCTGGTCCTGACCGTCGCGGTCTGGGGCTGGCGCATGATGACGCATCGCCCGTTCGATCGCGAGGCGCTGCGGCTGGGCTCCTGGATTCTCTGTACGGTGATTGCGGCGGGCTTCGTCAGCTGCTGGCCCCACGGCGGCGCATGGCCGCTGCCGACCGGCCTCGGCGGCGTGGTCGGCGACGCCCTGGTGCGCGCGCCCGCGGTAATTTTCGGACCGGCCGGCACGATCTATCGCATCGTGCTCGGCACGATCCTGTTCGCCGCGCTGGCCGCGACATTCCTGATCGCCTGCGGTCTTGGTGCCCGTGAGCATGACGACGACCTCGCGGAGATCGAGGATGACGACAAGCCGCTCGACGAAGACGAGGAGAACGATCGCGGCTCGGTGTCGCTGGGCTGGCTATTCCATGCGCTGATGAGCACCAAGGCACGGTTGGGCTGGCTGCTTGGCGCCGCCTATCGATCGCTGGTCTCGAGCGGACCGAAGACCAAGGCCGCCGCATTCAGCCGCCAGGAGCCGAATCTCGGCGGCGGCCGCGCCGCGCCCTCGATCTCGCCGCAGCCCGAAGACGAACACGACGAGGACGAGCACGAAGAGGTCGAAGAGGAGGAAGAGGAGGAGCCCGTCGCGCGCGCCCCGCGCAAGAAGGCCGCGCCGAAAGCTCCTGCCAAGAAATCCTCCGACAAGTTCGAGCTTCCGTCCGTGTCCGTGCTGGCCGCACCCAAGGCCGGCGATCGCCAACCGCTCAGCAAGGCCGAGCTGGAAGCCAATTCCCGCTCGCTCGAAGGCGTGCTGCAGGATTTCGGCGTGCGCGGCGAGATCGTGAAGGCCAATCCGGGTCCCGTCGTCACGCTGTACGAGCTGGAGCCGGCGCCCGGCATCAAATCGTCGCGCGTGATCGGCCTTTCCGACGATATCGCCCGGTCGATGAGCGCCCTGTCGGCGCGCGTCGCCGTCGTGCCCGGCCGCAATGCCATCGGCATCGAGCTGCCCAATGCGCATCGCGAAAAGGTCTATTTGCGCGAACTGCTGATCGCAAAGGAGGCGACCGACACGGTTGCGAAGCTGCCGCTCTGCCTCGGCAAGACCATCGGCGGCGACCCTGTTATCATCGACCTTGCGCGCACGCCGCACATGCTGATCGCCGGCACCACCGGCTCGGGCAAGTCGGTCGCGATCAACACCATGATCCTCAGCCTGGTCTACCGGCTGCGTCCTGACCAGTGCCGGCTGATCATGGTCGATCCGAAGATGCTCGAACTCTCCGTCTATGACGGCATCCCCCATCTGCTCACGCCCGTCGTGACCGACCCGAAGAAGGCGGTGGTCGCGCTGAAATGGGCCGTGCGCGAGATGGAAGAGCGCTACAAGAACATGGCCAAGCTCGGTGTGCGCAACATCGACGGCTACAACACACGCCTGCTCGAATTGAAGGCCAAGGGCGAAGAGCCGACGCGCACGGTTCATACCGGCTTCGACAAGGAGACCGGCAAGGCGATCTACGAGGAAGAGAAGCTCTCGCTCGACCCGCTGCCCTACATCGTCATCATCGTCGACGAAATGGCCGACCTGATGATGGTGGCCGGCAAGGACATCGAAGGCGCAGTGCAGCGCCTCGCGCAGATGGCACGCGCCGCCGGCCTGCACGTGATCCTCGCGACGCAGCGTCCGTCGGTCGACGTCATCACCGGCACCATCAAGGCGAACTTCCCGACCCGCATCGCCTTCCAGGTGACGTCCAAGATCGACAGCCGTACCATTCTGGGTGAGATGGGTGCCGAGCAGCTGCTCGGCCAGGGCGACATGCTCTACATGGCCGGCGGCGGCCGCATCAGCCGCGTGCACGGACCTTTTGCGTCCGACGAGGAAGTCGAGAAGGTCGTGCGTCACCTCAAGACGCAGGGGCAACCGGAATATCTCGAAGCGGTTACCGCCGAGGAGCCGACCGAGGACGAGGACGGCGCGGTGTTCGATGCGACCGGCATGGGCGGGGATGGCGGCGGCGATCTATTCCAGCAAGCCGTTGCGATCGTCAAACGCGACCGCAAGGCATCGACCAGCTACATCCAGCGCCGCCTGCAGATCGGCTACAACCGCGCCGCTTCACTGATGGAGCGCATGGAACTGGAAGGCATCGTCGGACCCGCCAACCATGCCGGCAAGCGCGAGATTCTGGTCGAGGAAGAAGACAGCCATATGTGAGGCAGCCGCCTCGACACATCATTTCACGCGAAATCGTTATCTGCTTTTGCCCGAAACCACGCTAAAAGACGCCCAGCCATACAGGACGACGCGTTGATCAGACATCCGGACATTCGATTCGCTGCCACCATCGCCGCGCGAAGCGCGCGGGTGGCCGGCGTGCTGCTCGTCACTGCCGCGATGGTGACCACGACGTCGCTCGCGCAGACCGTGCCGGTGCCGAAGCCCGCACCGAAGGGCCGTGATGGTGCTCAATCCGGAGGCGCTGGGCCGGCTGTCACCGGCGCGACGCAGGCGCCCCCGAATCCGGTGATCCCGGATCCGCGCCGCAACGTGCCGAGCAGCATCTTCCAGACCTTCGATGCGAACCAGAAGGCTCAGGCGGCCAAGGTCAGCGCCTATCTGTCCTCGCTGCAGACGCTGGTCGGAAATTTCGTCCAGGTCGGCCCCGACGGCAGCAAGACCCAAGGCGATTTCTACATTCAGAAGCCGGGCAAGGTCCGCTTCGAATATGACGCGCCGAGCCCGATCGACATCGTCGCCGACGGGTCCTCGCTGGTGGTGCGCGACCGCAAGCTTGCGACGCAGGATGTCTACCCGCTGTCGCAGACGCCGCTGCGCTTCCTGCTGTCCGACCGCATCGACCTGATGAAGGACACCAACGTCGTCAACGTCTCCGCCGACGACGTCTTCGTCAGCGTCACCATCGAGGAGAAGCAGGCGCTGGTCGGCACCAGCCGTCTCCTGTTGATGTTCGGCGCCAAGGACGGCCAGTTGAAGCAGTGGACCGTCACCGACCCGCAGGGCTACGACACCACGATCGCGGTCTATAATCTCGATACGAGCAAGAAGCTCGATCCCGGCATGTTCAAGATCGACTTCACCAATTACGGCCCGTCGCCGGGTTGAGGGCTCCGCTGCCGTAAGGTGGGCAAAGGCGCGTTTGCGCGGTGCCCACCATCTCTCGCCCGGTGGCAGGAACGTGGGCACGCTTCCGCTTTGCCCACCCACGAGAGCTCGTTGTGGACAAGCGTTTTCCCCACGCCAATCCATGCTAAGACGCATTTCCCATGCGTCTTTCCCTGACAACCTGGAACATCAATTCGGTGCGGCTGCGCATCGATCTGGTCGCGAAATTCCTCAAGAGCGCGCGGCCGGACGTGCTGTGCCTGCAGGAAACCAAGTGCATCGACGATGCGTTTCCGCTGAAGCGCTTCAAGCGGCTTGGCTACGAGCACGTCGCGCTGAACGGGCAGAAAGGCTATCACGGCGTCGCCATCGTCTCGAGGATTCCATTCGAATCGAAGGACATCCGCACCTTCTGCGACAAGGTAGATTCGCGCCACATCTCGGTGTCGTTCGGCGAGAAGGCCAATATCGCAAAGCCGCTGGTGCTGCATAATTTCTACGTCCCCGCCGGCGGCGACATTCCCGATCCCGCGCTGAACGAGAAGTTCGACCACAAGCTTCGCTTCCTCGACGAGATGAAGGCGTGCGAGCCGCTGCATCCGCGCGGCGATGACAGGCACATCCTGGTCGGCGATCTCAATGTCGCCCCGCACGAAAACGACGTGTGGTCGCACAAGCAGCTTCTGAAGGTGGTCTCGCATACGCCTGTCGAAACCGAGAAGCTCCAGGCCGCGCTCCAGGCCGGCGAATGGGTCGACGTCGCACGCGAGCGCATTCCGATGTCCGAGAAGGTCTACACGTGGTGGAGCTACCGTTCCGCCGACTGGACCGTCGGCGATCGCGGCCGCAGGCTCGACCACATTTGGGTCTCGCGCGCGCTGAAAGACGCGGTCAGTGATTTCAAGATTCTTCGCGATGCGCGGAGCTGGGAGCGGCCGTCGGACCATGTGCCGGTCACGGTGACGTTGGAGGTGTGAGGTCCCTGTCGTCATTCCGGGTTCGCGCTCTGCGCGCCCCGGAATGACAGGCGGAAAGACCTATGACGTCAGCTTCGCACCCGCCATCAAAATATCGCTCGCGATCTGGCTGGAGCGCACCGCGAATTCATCGCGCAGGCGCACGGCGGCGGCCGGGTCGCTCTCGAGCACGCGCTGGAATAGGCTGCGGGCGACGCGGATGACGGAGGAGTGCTCCAGCGCGATCGCGCTCGACGGCCGTTTCATCGGCACCACCAGCGCGAGCTCGCCGATCAATGCGCCGGGACCGGCGATCATTTCGGCGCCGGCGCCGTCGTCGACCCGGAAGGCGCCGCGTTGGACCACGAAGCCGGCATCCGCATCGTCGCCGAGATTGAACAGAGTATCGCCGCGGACGAAGTCACGCTGCTCGGAGCCGATCGCCAGCATGCGCAACGAGGCGTCTCCCAACAGGCGCAGTGTCGGGACTCGCTCGAGAAGCGCTACGTCGTCGTCGATTGACATTCAGATCCGAGGCTCAAGGGCATGCGATCTAAAACGATTCGCACGCCCTTCAAGCGTATCACGGCACCAGCTTGTAGCCACCGGCTTCCGTGACCAGGATTTCCGGGTTGGCGGCGTCCTTCTCGATCTTCTGGCGCAGGCGGTAGATGTGGGTTTCCAGCGTATGGGTGGTCACGCCGGAATTATAACCCCAGACCTCCTGGAGCAGGGTCTCGCGCGAGACCGGCATCTGGCCGGCGCGGTAGAGGAAGCGGAGGATGGCGGTTTCCTTCTCCGTGAGCCGCACCTTGCGCGCGTTGGCGGCGGTGAGCATCTTGGAGCCAGGCCTGAAGGAATAGGGGCCGACCGAGAACACCGCGTCCTCGCTGGCCTCGTGCTGACGGAGCTGGGCGCGAATGCGGGCCAGCAGGACGGCGAAGCGGAAAGGCTTTGCCACATAGTCGTTGGCGCCGGATTCCAGCCCCAAAATCGTATCGGAATCGGTGTCGTGCCCGGTCAGCATGATGATCGGGGCCTTGAAGCCGCCCTTGCGCAGGGAGCGGACCACTTCGCGGCCGTCGGTGTCGGGCAGACCCACATCCATCAGGACGAGATCGGGGGCATTGGCCTTGGCGGCGCTCGCGCCCTTCGCGCCGGTATCCACGGCCGAGGCTTCGAATTCTTCGTGTAGCGATAGTTGCTCCACCAACGTGTCTCGCAGATCGGTATCGTCATCCACGATCAGGATCTTGCGGGCATTGGCCATAGGGGGTCATCCTTTTGGGGTCCGACTCGGCGCGCATCCATGCTGCACCCAGCCGTGAGGGAAGTTTAGGGGGGTCGCTGTTGTTATTGTTGTTCGTGTTGAAGTAGTGGGCTGTCACCGATTCACAAGCCAGAACCACTCTAACCCAAAATAGCCGGCGGCTTTGATGAATGTCCTGTAATGAATTCGACACCGCAATTACACATGAAAAGCAAAGCATCTTCAGTCGGTTACACCATGAATCGAAGCGCCGGGCCGCTCTCCGCGATCCGCGTTAAGCCTGCAGCCGGAAATCCGCGCCGAGGTTGGCTGACGGCGGGATCGCTGATCATACCGGTCGCGCTGGGGCGGGGCGGCATTCTGGCCAACAAGCGCGAGGGCGACGGCGGCACCCCCAGGGGCAGCTTCCGTCCCAGGCGGTTGTGGTGGCGGGGCGACCGCCACAGCCGGCCGCAGAGTTTCTTGCCGACCCGGATCATCACCGCAGCCGACGCCTGGTGCGAGGATCCCAGCGACCGCCATTACAACCAGGCGATCCGGCTCGGCGAGGGGCAGGGCGGTGACCGGCTCAAGCGGGCCGACCATCTCTATGACTTCATCGTCGAAATCGACCACAATACGAGGCCACGGATCGCCAGCCGTGGCAGCGCGGTATTTTTGCACCTGGCCCGCGACAATTTCGGTCCGACCGCGGGCTGCGTCTCCATGACGAAATCTGCGATGCTGCAATTGCTGCGGCGGCTGGGACCAAGGACAAGAATCATCATCGGGTGAGGATGCATGCTCGACAGGGATCAGATCGCGGCCGCATCGCGCGTCCTCGTTCAACATTGGCGCGACGGCTCCAAGCTTGACGCGCTGGAAGCGCGATTGCGACCGCAGAGCCGCGCCGAGGGCTACGCCATCCAGGCTGCGCTCGACACCCAGTCGTTTGGAAAACGGCTCGGCTGGAAGATCGCGGCCACGAGCGTATCAGGACAGAAGCACATCAACGTCACGGGACCGCTGGCCGGTTGCATCATGAGCGACACATTGATCGCCGATGGCGGCATCGCGTCGATGAAGGGCAACGAGATGCGCGTCGGCGAACCGGAGTTCGCCTTCCGCATGGGACACGATCTGCCGCCGCGCGCGGCGCCCTACAGCGTCGACGAGGTGCTCGCCGCCGTCGACACCTTCCATCCCGCGATCGAGATTCCCGATTCGCGCTTTGCCGATTTCGTCAGCGCGGGCGAGGCCCAGCTCATCGCCGACAATGCCTGCGCGCATCTGTTCGTGCTGGGCGCGGCGACGGCTGCCGACTGGCGCGCGATGGATCTCGCCGAGGAGCGGCCGGTGATCACCCTGCGCGGCCAGCGCCATATCGGCCACGGCAAGAACGTGCTCGACGATCCCCGCGCCGCGCTCGCCTGGCTTGCCAACGAGCTGCGGGGACTCGGAATCACCTTGCGGGCAGGGGAGGTCGTGACCACCGGCACGTGCCATCCGCCGCTGCCGATTCAGGCCGGCGATCATCTTGCCGCGGACTTTGGCGTGCTGGGGAAGGTGTCGGTGGGCTTCGTGTAGGGGCTCAAACTTCGCCGTCATTGCGAGGAGCCCTTGCGACGAAGCAATCCAAAATCCGCGGAAAGATTCTGGATTGCTTCGCTACGCTCGCAATGACGAACTCAACAGCCTTGTCGAGGCACGTGTCCGGCTAACGGCTCCTACCGATGCCCGAAGATCGCGCTGCCCACGCGGACGTGGGTGGCACCCAACATGATGGCGTTGGCGAAATCCGCGCTCATGCCCATCGAGAGATTCGTCAATCCATTGCGCGCGGCGATCTTGGCGGTCAGCGCGAAATGCGCCGCCGGCGGCTCGTCGACCGGCGGAATGCACATCAACCCGGAGATCGTCAGCCCATAGGTGTCGCGGCAGCTGGCGAGGAAGGCGTCGGCCTCGCCGGGCGGGACGCCGGCCTTCTGCGGCTCCTCGCCGGTGTTGATCTGGACGAAGAGCTGCGGGTGCTTGTTCTGGGATTCGATTTCCTTGGCTAACGCTTGGCAAATGCTCGGACGGTCGACCGAATGGATGGCGTCGAACAGCGCGACCGCCTCTTTCGCCTTGTTGGATTGCAGTGGTCCGATCAGATGCAGCGCGATGTCGGAGTAAACAGACGTTAACGCAGGCCACTTGCTTTTGGCCTCCTGCACCCGATTTTCGCCGAACACGCGCTGTCCGGCGTCGATGATCGGGACAATGGCATCCGCGGCGAAAGTCTTGGACACCGCGATCAGCGTCACGGAGGCGCGATCGCGTCGCGCATCCCTGCAGGCGCGGGTGATTTCGGCTTCGACCGCCGCAAGCGCGTTTGGTGAATGGCCGGTTACCGGCGCGGCATTGGCTTCTGTCATGACGTCGTTTGGTTGTGCTCGTAACCGGAGGTAAGTCCAATTTTACCGAGTTCAAGCAAGAGTTTTTGAACCCTTCGCTTTACCTTGGCCCACGGGGTGGGTAGCGAAGATGGCAAGCATCAGTCTCAACCGCAAACGGGCGAAACTCAAGCAGGTTCTCGGAATCCGGGCGCGGCTCGCATTGCTCGCGGTGATTCTGGTGGCGCCCTTGATGCTCGAGCGCATCCGTTCGCTCGAAGACACCCGCGCCCGGCAGATCGCGCAGGCCACGGTTGAATTCACCACCGTCGCAAGGCATAGCGCCGATGCGCAGCGCCAGGTGATCTCGTCGGTCGAGACCATCCTGAAATCGGAAGCTTTCATCCGCGCCTCTGCCGGCGGCGTCAGCAAGAGCTGCGACGTGCTGCGCGCGAGCCTGCCGTCGAACCTGCCCTGGATCCGCACGCTGTTGATCGCAGGCCAGGACGGGCGCATTCAATGCGCCACCAACAACATGTATGTCGGCCTCGACCTGAGCGACCGGCCCTACTTTCAGCAGGCCCAGGAGAGCGGCCGCTTCGTGCTGAGCGATTTCATCCTGTCGCGGCCTGTGCTGACACCGACCGTGATGGCGGTTTACCCGGTGTCCGCATTCAGCGGCGTGCCCGATGCCGTCGTGCTCGCCACGGTCAATCTCGACTGGATGTCGAAGGTGATGAGCAATCTGGGCGGCCGCGCCGGCATCACCGCCGTGCTGGTCGACAGCGCAGGCACCGTGCTGGCCGCCCCCGCCGATCAGCACGCCGCGGTCGGCCGGCCCCTCGACAATCTGCCGCTTATGTCCGCGATCGCCGATCGCGCGCTACGGTCGGACCAGGATGAAGGCACGCTGTCTTTCCTCGCCGCCGACGGCTCCCGCCGCGCGGTCAGCTACATCCGCATCGCGGGCACCAATGCCCGCCTGATCGCCAGCATCGACGAAGACAAGGTGTCCGCGGCGGTCAGCCGCGACATCCGCACCGCCTATCTCCAGCTCGCTTTCGTCGTCGTGTTCGTCCTGCTCGGCGCGCTGATCGCCGCCGAGAAACTCGTCATCAAGCCGATCGAGATGCTCGTCGACATGGCCAAACGTCTCGGCGAGGGCGATCTTTCGGCCCGCGCGGCGCGCAACCGCCTGCCGGCCGAGTTCGTGCCGCTGGCCCGCGCGTTCAACGCGATGGCCGCGCAGCTTAGCCAGCGCGAGCGCGAGTTGATCGCGAGCAACGACCGCCTAACGGTGATGGCCTCGATCGACATGCTCTCGGGGCTTGCCAACCGGCGCGGCTTCCAGAGCCGGCTCGACTTCGAGTGGATGCGCGCGCAGCAATATGGCAGCGACCTTGCGCTTCTGATGATCGACGTCGACCATTTCAAGCTGTTCAACGACACCTATGGCCATCTCGAAGGCGATTCCTGCCTGACCAGGCTCGGGGAATCCCTGTCTGGCATTGCCGCCGACAACATGGGCTTCGCGGCGCGCTATGGCGGCGAGGAATTCTGCCTGTTGCTGCCGAACACCGACGTGACGCGCGCCGTCGAAATCGGCGAGCAGGTGCGCGCGGCCGTGCTGAAGCTGTGCCTGCCGCACATCACGTCAGCCCATATGATCGTCACGGTCTCGATCGGCGTTGCCGCCACGAAACCCAACGAGAGCTTGCGTCCGGGCGACCTGATCGAAGCCGCCGACGCCGCGCTCTACGCCGCAAAACACCGCGGCCGCAACACCGTCGTCGAGCACGGCATCATGGTGATCGACCACGGCGCCGCCACGATCGCGATGGCGGGCTAAACCGCCGCAATCTCCCGATCGAGCTCCGTCTCGGCAATTACGCGATTGCGGCCACTTCTTTTCACGAGATAGAGCGCGCGGTCGCAGCATTCGACCAGGTCGTTCATGGCTTCTCCCGGCTGAAACTGTGCAGCACCGATTGCAGCCGCTGAGAGGCCAAGGAGGCCGCCGCGCCGTCATCATCGAGTTGGTCGGAAGCGGTGGCGAGCTTGGCGCAAGGTCCCGGCCTCAGGGTTCCCACAACTTGGCCCCGCGGCCTCAATCACCCTTAGAAATAGAGCCTCCTCCGTAATGGACCGGGAGTCCAGAGGTGTGACCGAGGGGATTCTAACGGTTTTCGGCAACCCATTGACCCGTTACGGACTTTTATGGCCTAGTCCGCCGTCTTGAGCCGGCCGAACCCACGAAAACCCAACGATTCCATGACCTCCGAACGCTATAACGCCCGCGACGCCGAACCGCGCTGGCAACGCCTCTGGGACCAGCAGGCGATCTTCGTCTCCAGGAACGACGATTCGCGGCCGAAATATTATGTGCTCGAGATGTTCCCCTACCCGTCCGGGCGCATCCATATCGGCCATGTCCGGAATTATACGCTCGGCGACGTGCTGGCCCGCTTCATGCGCGCCAAGGGGTTCAACGTGCTGCACCCGATGGGCTGGGACGCCTTCGGCCTGCCGGCCGAGAATGCCGCGATCGAGCGCAAGGTCGCGCCGAAGGCCTGGACCTACGACAACATCGCCGCGATGAAGAAGCAGCTCCGCTCGATCGGGCTGTCGCTGGACTGGTCACGCGAATTCGCGACCTGCGACCCCAGCTACTACAAGCATCAGCAGAAGATGTTCCTGGACATGCTCGCCGCCGGCCTCGCCGAGCGCGAGAAGCGCAAGCTCAACTGGGATCCGGTCGACATGACCGTGCTCGCCAACGAGCAGGTGATTGACGGCCGCGGCTGGCGCTCCGGTGCGATCGTCGAGCAGCGCGAGATGAGCCAGTGGGTCTTCAAGATCACGAAGTATTCGCAGGAATTGCTGTCGGCACTCGATGGGCTGGACCGCTGGCCCGACAAGGTGCGGCTGATGCAGCGCAATTGGATCGGCCGCTCGGAAGGCCTGCTGGTCCGCTTCGCGCTCGATCAGGCGACGACGCCTGCCGGCGAGAGTGAGCTGAAGATCTTCACGACGCGCCCGGACACGCTGTTCGGCGCGAAATTCATGGCGATCTCGGCGGATCATCCCCTGGCGCAGGCAGCTAGCGCAAAGAACCCGAAACTCGCGGAATTCATCGCGGACATCAAGAAGATCGGCACCGCGCAGTCGATCATCGACACGGCGGAGAAGCAGGGCTTTGACACCGGCATCCGCGCCGTGCACCCGTTCGATCCCTCCTGGAAGCTGCCGGTCTATGTCGCGAATTTCGTGCTGATGGAATACGGCACCGGCGCGATCTTCGGCTGTCCGGCGCACGACCAGCGCGACCTCGACTTCGTCAACAAATACAATCTCGGCAACACGCCCGTCGTGTGCCCCGAGGGCCAGGACCCGAAAACCTTCGTCATCACCGACACCGCCTATGACGGTGACGGCCGCATGATCAATTCGCGCTTCCTGGACGGCATGACGATCGACCAGGCCAAGGACGAAGTTGCAAAACGCCTGGAAAACGAGCTGCGCGGCAACATGCCGGTCGGCGAGCGGCAGGTGAACTTCCGCCTGCGCGACTGGGGCATTTCGCGCCAACGCTATTGGGGCTGCCCAATACCGGTCATCCATTGTCCGAAGTGCGACGTGGTCCCGGTGCCGGACGCCGACCTACCGGTGGTGCTGCCGGAGGATGTGAGCTTCGACAAGCCGGGCAACGCACTGGACCATCATCCGACGTGGAAGCACGTCACCTGCCCGAAATGCGGCGGCAGCGCTAACCGCGAAACCGACACCATGGACACCTTCGTGGATTCGTCCTGGTATTTCGCGCGCTTCACCGATCCCTGGAACGAGAACGCGCCGACGACGCCCGCAGTCGCCAACCGGATGCTCCCGGTCGACCAGTATATCGGCGGCGTCGAACACGCGATCCTGCATCTGCTCTACAGCCGCTTCTTCACCCGCGCGATGAAGGCGACCGGCCACATTGCGCTGGACGAGCCGTTCGCCGGCATGTTCACGCAGGGCATGGTGGTGCACGAGACCTACCAGAAGGCCGACGGCACCTATGTGCAGCCGGCCGAGGTCAAGGTCGAGGTCGGCGGCAATGGACGCCGTGCCACGCTGCTCGCCACCGGCGAAGACATCCAGATCGGACCGATCGAGAAGATGTCGAAGTCGAAGAAGAACACGGTCGACCCCGACGACATCATCGAGACCTACGGCGCCGACGTCGCCCGCTGGTTCATGCTGTCGGACTCCCCGCCCGACCGCGACGTGATCTGGAGCGACGAGCGCGTCCAGGGCGCCTCGCGTTTCGTGCAGCGGCTGTGGCGGCTGGTGAACGATTCCGTCGAGTTCGGCAAGGGCGCGCCGGCGGCCCGCCCCACCAGCTTCGGCCCCGACGCCACCGCCCTGCGCAAGGCCGCCCATGGTGCGCTGGACAAGGTCACGACCGGGATCGAACGGCTGCACTTCAACGTCTGCCTCGCCCATATCCGCGAGTTCGCCAATACCTTTTCGGAGATCCTGCAGCGCCCCGGCCAGTCCGCCGCGAGCCTGGCTCCGGACTTGGCCTGGGCGATCCGGGAAGCCGGCCAGATCCTGGTCCAGCTTTTCTCCCCGATGATGCCGCACCTCGCTGAGGAGTGCTGGCAGGTTCTGGGCCAGAGCGGGCTGGTTTCGGAGGCCAATTGGCCCCAAATCGAACGCGATTTGCTGGTTGAAGACAGCGTGACCCTGGTGGTCCAGGTCAATGGCAAGAAGCGGGGTGAGGTCACAGTTGCAACAGCGGCCCAGAATCCGGAAATCGAGGCTGCCGTTTTGGCCCTCGATGCGGTAAAGCTGGCCCTGGATGGCAAGCCCGTCCGCAAGGTGATCATCGTCCCCAAGAGGATCGTAAATGTTGTCGGCTAGGATCCGCATCGCAGCCCGCTTGCTGGCGGTCGCCGCCTTGGCCGCGCTGACGGCCGGCTGCTTCCGGCCGATGTATGCCGAGCGAAGCGACGGCACCCCCGGCCTGCGCGAGAAGTTGATGGGCATCGAGCTGCCCCCGATCACCAAGCCCAATGCCTCCCGCGAGGCCCGGGTCGGCGTCGAAATCCGCAACGCGCTGGCCTTCAAGCTTTACGGCAGCGCGACAGGCATGCCGCCGACCCACAAGCTGGACATCCGTTTCACCACCAGCCGTTCCTCGCTGATCGTCAGCTCCACGACGGGCCTGCCGACCAGCGAAAATCTTGGCATCGACGCCCAGTATAGGCTGGTCGATGTCGCGACCGGCGCGGCGGTCATGACCGGCTCGACCTTCTCCCGCGTGTCCTACGACATGCCGGGGTCCTATCAGCGCTTCTCGCGCACCCGCGCCATGCGCGATGCCGAGGATCGGGCCGCCAACGAGATCGCCGAGAACATCACGACCCGGCTCGCCTCGTTCTTCACCGCCGGCACGTAAGATCACTCCAGTCATTCCAGGGTGCGCGAAGCGTGAACTATGGTGCGCAATTGCGCACCTGAGAATCCAGAGATTGTGGGTCGAGATTCCGGGTTCGGCTCTTCGAGCCGCCCCGGAATGACGCCGTCGGGGCAACATGGTCGCGCTACGCGGAAAAGAGATCGACGCCTTCCTTGCCCGTCCCGATGCGGGTCGTCCGATCGTCCTGCTCTACGGCCCCGATGCCGGCCTCGTGCGCGAGCGCGCGGATGCGCTGATCGCCTCCGCCGTCGACGATCCCAACGATCCCTTTTCACTGGTCAAGCTGGATGGCGACGAGCTTTCTGCCGAGCCGTCCCGCCTCGTCGACGAAGCCATGACCGTGCCGCTGTTCGGCGGCCGCCGCGCGATCCGCATCCGGGCCGGCTCGCGCAGCTTTGCCAGCGGCGTCGACACTCTCGCAGAGATGAGCGTCAGGGATTGCCGCATCGTGATCGAGGCCGGCGAGCTGCGCCCGGAATCGCCGCTGCGCAAAGCCTGCGAGAAGGCCAAGACGGCTGTGGCGATCGGCTGCTATCCCGACACCGAGCGCGATCTCGCCAAGCTGATGGAAGACGAGCTGCGTATCGCCAATTTGCGCATCGCGCAGGACGCTCGCGCCGCGCTGATGTCGTTCCTCGGCGGCGATCGCCAGGCCTCGCGCAACGAGCTGCGCAAGCTCACGCTCTATGCGCATGGCAAAGGCGAGATCACGCTGGACGATGTGATGTCGGTGGTCGCCGATGCCTCCGAGCTGAAGCTCGATCCGATCGTCGACGGCGCCTTCGCCGGTCGGCCCGACATCGTCGAGACCGAGTTCGCCAAGGCCATGATCGCCGGCACCTATCCCGGCGTGATCATCTCGGCGGCGCAGCGCCAGGCCGCGTGGCTGCACAAATCGGCGCTCGCGATCGCCGACGGTACGCCGGCCTCGACGGTGCTCGACAGCGGCTATCCGCGCCTGCACTTTTCACGAAAGCCCGCGGTCGAAACCGCGCTGCGCAATTTCAGCGTGGCGCGGCTCGCGGCCATCATCGAGCAGCTGGCGACCGCGGCGCTCGACACCCGCAAGCAATCCACCCTCGCCGCCGCCATCGCGCAACGCACGCTGATGGCGATCGCCGCGAATGCGAAGCGGCGGGGATAGGCCTGCGCTTTCTCGCGTCCCGGACACCCGCCGTCATCCCCGCGTTCGCAGGGGGCGACAACGACGATCGTCGCTACAGCGCGCCCTTGGCCAGCCGCTTCATCACCTCGTCGAGCTGATCGAGGTTGCGATAGGTGATCTGGACCGAGCCGCCGGGATCGCGGTGATTGACGGTGACCTTGAGGCCGAGCGCGTCGCTGACGCGCTTTTCGAGATCAATCGTGTCGGGGTCCTTATCCTTGCCCCCCGTGCTGCGCGCCTTTTGCGGCTTGCGCTCCGGCACGCCCTCTTCATGCGCGAGCGCCTCGGCCTGGCGGACGTTGAGGCCTTCCTCGACGATGCGCTTGGCGGCTGCGAGCGGATCCGGCACGCCGATCAGCGCGCGGGCATGGCCGGCGGTCAGCTCGCCGGTCGCGATGAAGGCCTGCACCTCGGCGGGCAGCTTCGTCAGCCGCATCATGTTGGCGACGTGGCTGCGGCTCTTGCCGACGACTTTTGCGATGTCCTCCTGGCTGCGTTTGAATTCGTTGGCGAGCGCGTGATAGCCCTGCGCCTCTTCCATCGGGTTGAGATCCTCGCGCTGCACGTTCTCGACGATCGCGAACTCCAGCGCGTCACTGTCGCTGATGTCGACCGGGACGATCGGCACTTCGTGCAGGCCGGCCATCTGCGAGGCGCGCCAGCGCCGCTCGCCAGCGATGATCTCGAAGCGATCCTGTGCGCCCTTCACCGGACGCACCACGATCGGCTGGATCACGCCGTGCTGCCTGATGGACTCGCTTAGCTCCTTCAGTTCGGCGTCCGAAAAAGTGCGGCGCGGATTGCGCGGATTGGCCTTGATGAACTCGATCGGCACCTTGCGCTGCGCCCGCGGACGGTCGACGTGCTGGGCTTCGCCGCCGACATCGCCGATCAGACTTGCAAGACCCCGGCCCAGTCGCGAACGCGCTTCATCGGCCATCGCCAGCTCCCTTGGATTCACGGTGCAGCACTCCAGAACTGAATTTCGAATTGCGGGTCGTAGGGCGGATGAGCGAAGCGTCATCCGCCATGGCTTTGTCGAGGCGGGAGATTCGGCGGGTTACGCTGCGCTGACCCGCCCTGCGGATCTCTCCGTCAATGCGTCGTCCGCAACTCACGCTCGCGCTGGATCACTTCGGTGGCGAGCCGCAAGTAAGCTTCGCTGCCGACGCATTTGAGATCGTAGACCAGCACCGGCTTGCCGTAAGACGGCGCTTCCGAGATGCGCACGTTGCGCGGAATCATGGTCTTGTAGACTTTCTCGCCCATGAACTGCCGCACGTCGGCAACGACCTGGTTCGAGAGATTGTTGCGCGAGTCGAACATGGTCAGCACGATGCCGTGGATCGACAGGTTCGGGTTGAGTGTCGAGCGCACCTGCTCCACCGTCTGGAGCAATTGCGACAGACCTTCGAGCGCGAAGAACTCGCATTGCAGCGGCACCAGGATCGCATCGGACGCTGCCATCGCGTTCACCGTGAGCAGGTTCAGCGAGGGCGGACAGTCGATCAGCACATAGGTGTAGTCGGCATCCGGCGACACGTTGTTGTTGAGCGCGCCGATGGCGTCGCGCAGCTTGAAGGCGCGGCCGGGCGTGGTGCCGAGCTCGAGCTCGAGGCCGGAGAGATCCATGGTCGAGGGCGCGATGTGAAGCCGCGGCACAGCGGTCGAGACCACGGCTTCACGCAGCGGAGCTTCTCCGATCAGCACGTCGTAGGTCGAGCAGGACCGGTTGCGGCGGTCGATGCCGAGGCCGGTCGAAGCGTTGCCCTGCGGATCGAGATCGACGATCAGAACACGTTCGCCGATCGCCGCGAGTGCCGTGCCGAGGTTGATCGCTGTGGTTGTCTTACCCACCCCGCCCTTCTGATTCGCCAGCGCCAGGATACGCGGATGGCCGTGCGGGACCTCGCTGGTCGGTTCCCGACTCTGCTCTTGCTGCGGCTCGTCAATCACGGTCATCGAATTTCCCCACTCGCCCCTGAACGCCTCACCCGCGCCGTTCAGCCGACATCAGCTCGACTATCCAACCATCGCCGGTACGGCTTCGATGGAGCTGCGGCTGAATATTCCAATATTTAGCGGCTTCGGTCAATTCAGCCTCTACATCTTGACCCTTAGGAAATAACGCCTTTGCGCCCTGGCGCATCAGCGGCTCCGCAAAGCCGATGAGTTGATGTAGCGGAGCCAGCGCGCGCGCGGTGACGCAATCGATGGGGCCTGTGATTCTATCCACATTATCCCCGATCTCAGCGAGATGTACGACTCCCGGAGATGTGGTGACGCGAACCGCTTCGCGCAAAAACGCGGCCTTCTTGGCGATCCGCTCGACGAGATGGACGCTCGCACCCGGCGTCCCGGCCATAGCGCAGGCCAGCACGACACCGGGAAAACCGCCGCCGCTGCCGAGGTCGGCCCATCGTTTTGCCGACGGCGCGAGATCGATGAGCTGGAGCGAATCGGCGATGTGCCGGGTCCAGAGGTTCGGCAGGGTCGAGGGCGCGACCAGATTGGTCTTGGCCTGCCACTCCCGGAGCAGTGCGATGTAGCGATCGAGCCGGGCTTCCGTTTCATGTGAAACGGGCGCGAGCCTCAAGGCCTCGCGCTTGTCGGCGGCTATGATCGAATCGAGCGCCCGATCGTTGGCGCTGGCCTTATCGATCCTCGGTTTGGCTGGAGCCGGTTCGGATCGACCCGCGCCCTCACCCGTTCCTGGTCGTCGCGATAGCGGCCTGTCCCCGCCCGGTCCGCGCTGTTTCACGTGAAACGCCTATGCGATTGCCTTGGAGGTCTTCCGCGCCTCGCGGCGGAGATAGGCCGCGAGGATGCCGAGCGCGGCGGGCGTCATGCCGTCGATCCGGCCAGCCTGCCCGACGGTGAACGGCCGTGCCTTCTCCAGCTTGGCGCGGACCTCGTTGGAGAGACCGGGGACAAGGCTGTAATCGACTTCTGACAGCACCATTCCCTCGTCGCGCCGAAAGGCCTCGACGTCGGCGCTCTGGCGCTCGAGGTAGACATCGTACTTGGCGTCGATTTCGAGGTGGGTCGCGATGACGGGCTCAATCGCGGAAAGCTCCGGCCAGATCGCACGGACCTGGCTCCAGCCGATCTCCGGATAGGCCATCAGCTCGAAGGCCGACCGGCGCTGGCCGTCCCGATTCAGCGACAGGCCATGCTTGGTTGCCTCGTTCGGGGTAATCGTCAGTGACTTCGACAGCGCCCTGGCCGCGTTCAACGCATCCATCTTGGTGCGATGATGCCGGGTCCTGGCATTGCCGACGCAGCCGAGCGCAATCCCCTTCTCGGTGAGGCGCTGATCGGCATTGTCGGCTCTCAGCGTTAGCCGGTACTCGGCTCGCGATGTGAACATCCGATAGGGCTCGCTAATCCCGCGGGTGACGAGGTCGTCGATCATCACGCCGAGATAGCCGTCGGCCCGATCGAAAACCGCCAGCGCGGCGCTGCTCGCGGAGAGCGCAGCGTTCAGGCCGGCCACGATGCCCTGCCCGGCGGCCTCTTCGTATCCGGTGGTGCCGTTGATCTGCCCGGCCAGGAACAGACCCCGCATGCGCTTGGTCTGCAAGGTTGGGTCGAGCTCGCGGGGATCGATGTGGTCGTACTCGATGGCATAGCCCGGACGGACCATCTTCACCCGCTCCAGGCCAGGAATGCTGGCGAGGATCGCGAGCTGGACCTCCTCGGGGAGCGAGGTTGAGATCCCGTTGGGATAGACTGTGCTGTCGTCGAGGCCTTCCGGCTCCAGGAAGATCTGATGGCCGTCGCGGTCGCCAAAGCGGACGATCTTGTCCTCGATCGACGGGCAATAGCGCGGGCCGGAGCTCTTGATCTGACCGGAGTACATCGGAGAGCGATGAACATTCGCCCGGATCACCTCGTGCGTGGCGGCTGTGGTCCGGGTGATACCGCACTGGATCTGCGGGGTCGTGATCCGCTCGGTCATCACCGAGAATGGCTCCGGCGGCTCGTCTCCGGGCTGCATCTCGACCGTGGACCAGTCGATCGTGGTGCCGTCCAGACGCGGCGGAGTGCCGGTCTTGAGCCGCCCAAGGGTGAAGCCGGCACGCTCGAAGGAAGCGGACAGACCGGTCGCGGGAGCCTCACCGACACGGCCGGCGGGCCAATTCTTCTCGCCGAGATGAATGAGACCGCGGAGGAAGGTGCCGGTGGTGACGACCACAGCTCCTGCCCGAAGCTCCCGGCCGTCCGCCAGGCGAAGACCCGTCACCCGGCCCTCGGCCACGATCAGCTCGTCGGCCTCACCTTCGATAACGGACAAACCTTCAGTCGCCAGGATCGCTGCCTGCATCGCAGCGGCATAGAGTTTTCGGTCGGCCTGCGCCCGGGGACCACGGACCGCCGGACCTTTGCGGCGATTGAGCACGCGAAACTGGATGCCGCCGGCATCGCCCACGCGTCCCATCAGACCATCGAGCGCATCGACTTCGCGAACCAGATGTCCCTTGCCGAGACCGCCGATGGCGGGATTGCAGGACATCGCGCCGACCGTCGAAAAACGATGCGTCACCAGAGCGGTCGTTGCACCCATCCGGGCAGAGGCAGCCGCGGCTTCACAGCCGGCGTGGCCGCCGCCAATCACAATGACGTCGAAGCTGTCTCGCTCTGGTCGCATAACCGGACTTCTAACTCAGAGGCGTGAAAGCCGGAAGTAGAAACTCAGGCGGCAGATGTTTCACGTGAAACGAGGCTGCTCTTGCGGCGCCCGAATGTGATTTTCGCAAAAACAACCCCTGCACAGTACAAGAGGCGTTGATTCGTTTGCGGTTTTGGACCGCTGATCGGCGGCGTTTCACGTGAAACGAAGGGCTCTCGGGTCCATCCTGTTTCACGTGAAATACCCGGAACTTGTTGCCAACCAAGCGCTCCGCGGTTTCACGTGAAACGCAAGCAATGGAACAAGCTCTAGTTCTACAATGAAGAACTAGAGCTACTTCCCAATGCAGAACTTCTGGAAAATGGCTCCCAGGACGTCCTCGACGTCCACCCGTCCCAGTAACCGACCGAGGGCATAAGCGGCGGCACGCAGCTCTTCGGCCGCAAGCTCCTCGCCCTCTTCTACAAGCTCCAGGCTCCGTCGCAAGCTGTCAGACGCTTGGCGCAGGAGATCCCGCTGGCGGGTCCGGGTTACCAACGCACCCTCACCGGTTCCGAAGAACTCCGCGGCAAATTTCACCAGGGCATCGACCAGATCTGGAATGCCGTCGCCCCGGCTCGCCGAGATCCCGAACTCCCCCTGCGGCTCCACCGCCCCGACCTCACCAAGATCGATCTTGTTGCGCACGACCCAGACCGTGCCACCGGACAGATCGCTCGCAGCGCTGGACGTCAGATCGGCGGCCTGTCCACCCTCCACCAGCCACAACACGAGGTCGGCGCTCCCAGCCCGGGCCCGCGCCCGGCGCACGCCCTCCTGCTCGACGGGATCGTCGGTCTCGCGGATGCCAGCGGTATCGATGACCGTGACGGGGTAGCCGTCGAGATCAAGCTGCACCTCGATCACGTCACGCGTGGTGCCGGCATGCGGCGAGACGATCGCAACCTCGCGACGCGCGAGCTGATTCATCAGCGTCGACTTGCCGACGTTCGGATGGCCTGCGATGGCAACCACGATACCGTCACGCAGGCGTTCAGAATGTCCCTGTGCCGCAAGCACTTCTGCGATTTCGTCGTGAAGAGCCTTGATCGCTTTCACCGCCGGCGCCATCAGCTCTGCCGGCACGTCACCCTCATCGGAGAAATCGATTCCGGCCTCGATCAGCGCGGAGGCCTCGATGATCCGATCGCGCCAGTCGCGTGCGCGATCCCCGAGCAGGCCCTGCAATTGCCGCAGCGCCTGGCGCCGCTGCCGGTCGGTGTCGGCGTGAATGAGATCGTCGAGGCCCTCGGCCTCGGTCAGATCGAGCTTGCCGTTCTCGAACGCCCGTCGCGTGAATTCACCCGGCTCGGCCGCCCGCGTATTCTGAATAACAGAAATCGAGGAGACGAGCGCCGCCAGCACCGCGCGTCCGCCATGGACGTGGAATTCGGCGACGTCCTCGCCGGTCGCACTGGCCGGCCCCGGAAACCAGAGCACGACCGCTTCGTCGATCGGCCGGCCCGCTTGGTCGCGGAGCAGCCGCCGAGCAACCTGCCGCGGCGCCGGCAGCTTGCCAGCCAGGGTCGTCAGCACCTGGCCGGCCTGCGATCCCGACACGCGGACCACGGCGATGGCGCTCGGCGCCCGGCCGGACGACAATGCAAAGATGGTCTGGTCTCGCGGATGCATGGCCTATTTGTCCGGCTGCCGGCGAAAAGGCAAATGTCCGTCCGAATGAAAAGAGGGCACAGCTTGCTGCGCTGTTTGCTGCAGCAAACAACCATGTTGCACCGCAATATAACTCCAAGATTTTGCTGCGCTTTTATCTAGCGCGGACCGGAAGGGACAGCGCGACTTTGAATTATTATATGATAAATCAACAGCTTAATTAAGAGGTCGCTCCGGCATTGAGGCGGCTTCCATGCTGCACGTTCGCTGCAACAAAGCCGCACAATGAAAAGGGCGCCCGAAGGCGCCCTCTGAACCTGTGCGATCTGTGTTGCAGTGCACTCAGGTATTCATGGAGTCGAAGAACTCGGAATTGCTCTTGGTCGATCGCAGCTTGTCGAGCAGGAAGTCGATCGCGTCCATCGTCCCCATCGGATTGAGGATGCGGCGGAGCACGTACATCTTCTTGAGCACCTGCGGATCGGTGATGAGCTCTTCCTTGCGGGTGCCCGAGCGCGAGATGTCGATCGCCGGGAAGGTGCGCTTGTCCGAGACCTTGCGGTCCAGGATCAGTTCCGAGTTACCGGTGCCCTTGAACTCTTCGAAGATGACTTCGTCCATGCGGCTGCCGGTATCGACCAGCGCGGTCGCGATGATGGTCAGCGAGCCGCCCTCCTCGATATTGCGGGCGGCACCGAAGAAGCGCTTCGGGCGCTGCAGCGCGTTGGCGTCGACACCGCCGGTCAGCACCTTGCCGGATGACGGCACGACCGTGTTGTAGGCGCGGCCGAGACGGGTGATCGAATCGAGCAGGATCACGACATCGCGGCCATGTTCGACCAGACGCTTGGCTTTTTCGATCACCATCTCGGCGACCTGGACGTGACGCACCGCCGGCTCGTCGAAGGTCGACGACACGACCTCGCCCTTCACCGAACGCTGCATGTCCGTAACTTCTTCCGGACGCTCGTCGATCAGAAGCACGATCAGATAGCACTCGGGATGATTGTGCGTGATCGAGTGCGCGATGTTCTGCATCAGCACGGTCTTACCCGTGCGCGGCGGCGCCACGATCAATGCGCGCTGGCCCTTGCCGATGGGAGCGACGATGTCGATCACGCGTGCAGACAGGTCTTTCCGCGTCGGATCGTCGATTTCCATGCGGAAACGCTGATTCGGAAACAGCGGCGTGAGGTTGTCGAAATTGACCTTGTGCTTGGCCTTTTCCGGATCCTCGAAGTTGAGCGTGTTGACCTTCAGCAGCGCGAAATAGCGCTCGCCTTCTTTCGGGCTGCGGATATGGCCTTCGATGGTGTCGCCCGTGCGCAGGCCGAAACGGCGGATCTGCGACGGCGAAACGTAGATATCGTCCGGGCCGGGCAGATAATTCGCATCGGGCGAGCGGAGGAAGCCGAAGCCGTCGGAGAGCACTTCGACGACGCCCTGGCCGACAATGTCGGTCTCGGCGAGAGCGAGCTGCTTGAGGATGGCAAACAGCAGCTCCTGCTTGCGCATGGTGCTGGCGTTCTCGACCCCATTCTCCTCCGCAAACGAGACGAGCTCGGCCGGGGTTTTGGACTTGAGGTCTTCGAGTTTAATTTCCCGCATTGGGGTGGTCCTGTGGGGTAACCTTGGGAGGGGGTGCGAGGAGGCTCTGAAATGCGGACGTGAGAAGGTAAGGTCCGCAGGTCTGGCAAGGTTAAGTGCCGGTGAGGCTTCAAACCTGATGCGGTGTCCGGCCTCTGGAAAGCTCAGACACAACCACATCCGCCTGCGTTGGGTGGGATATCGCCAATATAGAAAATCGCTTCCTGCTCCGCAAGCCGAAGCGCTGAGCTAATCGTCAGGCGCCTTGCCTAGAACGGCTTCACGATCACCATGATGACGATCAAAATCATCAGGACGGTCGGCACCTCATTGATAATACGATAGAATTTCTGAGATCGCGGACGCCGGTCGGCGGCAAAATCCTTCAGCCAGCGGGAAAAAAAGCCGTGGACCGCCGACATCGCCAGGACCAGTGCAAGTTTTACGTGCAGCCAGCCGAACGAGAACCAGTGGCCGGACCAGGCGAGATAGAGACCGGCAAGCCAGGTGATCGTCATAGCCGGGTTGATGATCGCCTTGAGCAGCCGGCGCTCCATCACCTTGAACGTTTCCGACTGCTTCGAGCCGATCTCGGCCTCGGAATGATAGACGAACAGTCGCGGCAGATAGAGCATGCCGGCCATCCAGGCGATGACCGCGATCACATGCAGCGCCTTGATCCAGAGATAGACGTCTTCGAACATTTTCGCGGCCCGGGTTTCTGCCCAGCGAAAGGAACTGGGGATAGTAAGAACTCGTTAAGGTCTCACCGTGCACACATATCCGTCCGAAGCGCCTTCCTCAAATCTAGAATCTTAGATTCTTAAGGTTTGAGTCTATGTGACCGTGGATTGGACTCATGCAATTCCGTCCGCGGGTTCACGCGCGCTTGTTCACATCCATCAACATATCCCAGACCGCTCCTGGCGCTCTTCGATAAGTCCGTTAGCTTCAAAGGCTTGCGCCTTTCTGTCGGCAGCTTATCAAGGGGGTTGTCCGCGCAATCCCGTTTCCGTGCCGACAGGCCGGCGAACTTGTTCAGACGGGCAGCGGTGTGAAGAAAATTGGCACTTGTCCCGACCCTGGTGTCGCACATCCCTTTCCGAGGGGTTAAGCTCCACAGAAATCCACAAACCACACCGCCTTCATACAAAGAGTTTTTGTGCCAACCTCGAACAATTATTTCCATCTGCACCTCGTCTCCGACTCCACCGGTGAGACGCTGATCACGGTGGCGCGCGCGGTCGCGGCCCAGTACGCCAACGTGACGCCGGTCGAGCATGTCTATCCGCTGGTGCGCAGCCAGAAGCAGCTCGATCGGGTGCTCGACGAGATCGAGGAAGCGCCGGGGATCGTGCTGTTCACGTTGCTCGAGAAGGATCTGGTCTCCAGGCTCGAGGACAAGTGCAAGGGGATCAACGTTCCGAGCCTGTCGATCATCGGCCCGGTGATGCAGCTGTTCGAAGCCTATCTCGGGGCTGCGACCACAGGCCGCGTCGGCGCTCAGCACGTTCTCAACGCGGAATATTTCAAGCGTATCGACGCGCTGAACTACACGATGATCCACGACGACGGCCAGCACGTCGAAGGCCTCGACGATGCCGACGTCGTCCTGGTCGGCGTGTCCCGCACCTCGAAGACGCCGACGTCGATCTATCTCGCCAATCGCGGCATCCGCACCGCCAACGTGCCGCTGGTTCCCGGCATTCCGGTGCCTTCGCAATTGGAGACGCTGACCCGGCCGCTGGTGGTCAGCCTGCATGCGACACCGGAACGCCTGATCCAGATCCGCCAGAACCGCCTGCTCTCCATGGGCTCAGACTCCGGCAACGACACCTATACCGACAGGCAGTCGGTCACCGAGGAGGTGGCTTTTGCGCGCAAGCTCAGCGCCAAGCATGATTGGCCGCTGCTCGACGTCACGCGTCGCTCGATAGAGGAAACAGCGGCGGCGATCATGAAGCTCTACAGTGATCGCCAGCGCAACCGGCCTTCCGGATAGTCTTCGCGATGGGTCTGTGGCTCGGCAAATCTCCGTTGATCCTGGCCTCGCAGAGCAGCGCGCGAAAAATGCTGCTCGCCAATGCCGGGCTGGAGTTCAAGGCCATCACCGCTGATATCGATGAACGCGGTGTTCAAGCCGCTTCAGCGCTGTCGAGTCCGCGAGAGATCGCTCTGCTGCTGGCGCGCGAAAAGGCCAAGGCGGTCTGCGCCGATCATCCCGGGAGCTACGTGATCGGTGCCGATCAGACCTTGGCTCTTGGCGACCGTCTCTTCAACAAGCCCGTGGGGCGTCCGCAGGCCTTGGCGCAATTGCGCGATCTCGCCGGCAACAGCCACGAGCTGAATTCCGCGGTGGCCGTGGCGCATGACGGCAAGATCGTGTTCGAAGACGTCTCGATCGCCCGCATGACCATGCGCGAGATGACCGAGGACGAGCTTGCAGCCTATCTGGATGCCGCCGGCGACGCCGTCATGACCAGCGTCGGCGCCTATCAGCTTGAAGGGCTGGGCATCCATCTGTTCGAGCGCATCGAAGGCGATCATTTCACCATTCTCGGCCTGCCTTTGCTGCGGCTGCTTGCGTTCCTGCGCAGCGAGCGGCTAGTTGCGGTGTAAATGACGGATATGGCTGTAGGCTGATGCGCATCCTGGGACTGACCGGCTCGATCGGGATGGGAAAATCCACCACCGCGAAACTGTTCGCGGAGGCCGGTGTGCCCGTCTACGATGCCGACGCCGCCGTGCATCAGCTCTATGAGGGTGAAGCCGCCCCCGCGATCGAGGCCGCCTTTCCCGGTACCACAGTGAACGGCAAGGTCGACCGGCCCAAACTGTCGGCGCGCGTGGTGCACGATCCCGCCGCCATCAAGCAGCTCGAGCAGATCGTTCATCCTATGCTCGGCGCCTCCCGGCAAAAGTTCTTCGCCGAGGCGGAAGCGGCCAAGGCGCCGGTCGTGGTTCTCGATATCCCGTTGCTGTTCGAGACCGGCGGCGAGAAGCGGGTCGATGCCGTGGTCGTGGTCTCGACCTCGCCGGAACTCCAGCGTGAGCGGGTGCTGGCGCGCGGCACCATGGACGAAGCGAAGCTCGACGCGATCATCGCCAAGCAGACGCCGGACGCCGAGAAGCGCAAGCGCGCCGATTTCGTGGTGGATACGTCGCACGGACTCGAGCCTGTGCGCGCGCAAATCGCGCACATCCTGGCCGAGGTCGTTAAGATGCCGCAGCGGCGAGCCTGATTCGTCGTCCCACGCGGCTCTCACGACTCTGACATCAAGACATGCGCGAAATCGTTCTGGACACCGAAACCACCGGCCTCGATCCGCTTCGCGGCGATCGCCTGGTCGAAATCGGCTGCGTCGAGATGCTCAACCGCATGCCGACGGGGCAGACGTATCACGTCTATATCAACCCCGAGAGAGACATGCCGGCGGAAGCGTTCGCAGTGCATGGACTGTCGGCCGAATTCCTGGCGACGAAGCCGCTGTTCCATGAGGTCGTCGACGCGTTCCTGGAATTCATCGGCGATGCGCCGCTGGTGATCCACAACGCCTCGTTCGACATCGGCTTCATCAATGCCGAGCTCGATCGCATCAAGCGTGCGGCGATTCCGCGCGAACGGCTGGTCGATACGCTGCTGCTGGCACGTCGCAAGCATCCCGGCGTGTCCAACCGGCTCGACGATCTCTGTTCGCGCTACGCGATCGACAATTCACGCCGTACGAAGCACGGCGCGCTGCTGGACGCCGAGCTTCTGGCCGAGGTCTATGTCGATCTGGTCGGGGCGCGGCAGTCGCAGCTGCTCCTGGCGTCGGACGCTCAGGAGATTCGCGTCAATGCGGCTGGCGATGCGCCGCGGCGGCAGCGCCTGGTGCCGCTGGCGCCGCGAACTTCGGACGCCGAGCGCGAGGCCCACCAAGCCTTCATTGCGACGCTCGGCGACAAGGCGATCTGGAACGAGTATCTCGCCGCTCCAGCTGTCCCTCCGGCTGGCTAGCCTTGATTCAGGCCCGGTTCAGGCCTGGCCGGTCTGGCCACCCTGAGCGGCCATTTGCCGCTCCATGTTCTGGCGATAGAGGCCGACGAAGTCGACCGGATCGAGCATCAGGGGCGGGAACCCGCCGTCGCGCACCGCGGTCGCGATGATTTCGCGGGCGAACGGGAACAGCAGGCGCGGGCACTCGATCATGACCAGCGGATGCAGATTCTCCTGCGGCACGTTGGCAATGCGGAACACGCCAGCATAGGCGAGCTCGAACGAGAACATGATCTTGCCCGCGGTCTCGGCCTTGCCCTCGACCGACAAAGTCACCTCGAACTCGTGTTCGCTGAGATTGTTGGCGCTGACATTGATCTGGATGTTGATCTGGGGCGGCTGGCTCTGCTGCTGGAGCGAGCTCGGCGCGTTCGGGTTTTCGAACGAAAGGTCCTTGGTATATTGCGCCAGCACGTTGAGCTGGGGAGCCTGGGCCGCCTCGGGAGGGGTGCCGTTACCGTTGGTCATGAGAGTCTCTCCTTACCCGATTTGGGCTGAATTTCGCGGCGGTTGGCTAACATAGGGCCGCCTCGTTCCACAAGGACGAACGGTCCCGGAGGAGGAATTCGGGCCGCGCCCGCAACCGCGACGTTTACCCCGACTTTTCCGCAAAATCGCGCCTTAAACGATTGAAGATGCGCGATTTCCGGGCAGGATCGGGTTTCCCCTTAAGCATAAAACGCGCTACACTCGGCGCTGTGCCAAAAGGCGCCATTGGCCCGGCAAGATTTCGTGCCTACATCCCACGGACCTGACACGCGGATCCAAGAAGGCGATGTAGACTTGCCGTTCCCGTATGGAACGGTCTACTGGCCGGATTGATTTTCCCGGCGACGACCCCAGAGCGAAGACCCAAAGACCAGAAAGCGAATACGACGTGGACATCTATACCATCATCTTCCTGGCGCTGGCGGTCTTCATCTTTCTGCGGCTGCGCAGCGTGCTTGGACAGCGGACCGGCAACGAGCGGCCGCCGTTCGATCGAACCGCCGCCCGCAATGCGCTGGGGGGTACCCAGGACAACAACGTCGTGACCATGCCGGGCAAGGTGATCGACCAGGCCCCGCTGGCGCCCACGGCCGACCCGACCCCGCCTGCCGATCGCTGGAAGGGCCTGACCGAGCCGGGCACCCCGCTTGCACAGGGTCTCGACGCCATTGTCGAGAAGGATTCCACCTTCGACCCGCGCCATTTCATCTCCGGTGCTAAGGGCGCCTACGAGATGATCGTGCTCGCCTTCGCCAATGGCGACCGCCGCGCGCTGCGCGACCTGTTGTCGTCGGACGTCTATGAGAGCTTCGACGCAGCGATCAAGGAGCGCGAGAAGAACGAGCAGAAGACCGAGACGCGTTTCGTCTCGATCGACAAGGCCGAGCTCGTCGGCGCCGAGCTGCGCGACCGCACCGCCCAGCTCACGATCCGCTTCGTCTCGCAGATGATCTCCGCCACGCGCGACAAGACAGGCAACATCGTCGACGGCAGCGCCGATACGGTCGCCGACATCACCGACATCTGGACTTTCGCCCGCGACATCACCTCTCGCGATCCGAACTGGAAGCTGGTTGGCACCGGAAGCGCGAATTAAGGTCATTCTGAAGACCAGCGCGACCGCGCTTTGCGCAGGTGTCGTCGCGCTGTCGTCGTTTTCGCTCGGCGCCGAGGCGGCGCGCCGCCACTATCGCAGCCACCACCATCATCTTCCGCATTTGCCTGCCGCTCCGCCGCGGGCCTTGCCCTATCCGCAGCTCCCGCTGCCGTTCGAAATATCAGGCGCGCAATATCTGCCGCTGGCCTGGGCCGACATGAAGGGCTGGGGCGATGACAATCATCTCGCCGCCTACAAGACGTTCCGCGCCAGCTGTCGGACGATCAATGCGCAGACCGGCGCGGCCGAGCCGAAGGCCTTGGCGGGCTCGCTGAATGAGCCGTGCCGGCTCGCCAAATCTCGCGAGCTCACCGACGACGCCAAGGCCAAGACCTTTTTCGAAGAGAATTTTGCACCGCTGCGCATCTCCCGTCTCGGCGAGCCCGACGGCTTCGTCACCGGCTATTACGAGCCGGTGCTGGAGGGATCGCGCACGCAGACCGAGATCTACAACGTTCCGGTCTATCGCCGCCCGTCCAACCTGTTCGTGCGCGGCTACAAGCAGGACGCGCTCAGCCTGCCCAACAAGGGCCCGGTCTATCGCAAGATCGGCCGCCGCAAGCTGGTGCCCTATTACGATCGCGGCGAGATCGAGGACGGCAAGATTGCCGGCCGCGGGCTGGAGATCGCCTGGCTGAAGGATCCGACGGATCTCCTGTTCGCGCAGATCCAGGGTTCGGCGCGAATCAAGTTCGACGACGGCAGCTCGGTTCGGCTCAATTACGACGCCTATAACGGCTACCCCTATACGGCCGTCGGTCGCATCCTGATCGAGCGCGGCATCATCCCGAGGGAAGAGATGTCGATGCAGAAGATCAGGGAATGGATGACGCAAAACCCTGACGGCGCCAAGGAGCTGCGCCGCGCCAATCGCGCCTACATCTTCTTCCGCGAGGTCAATCTCTCCGACAAGGACGAGGCGGTGGGCGCGCAGGGCATTCCACTGACCGCGGGACGCTCGATCGCGGTCGACAAGTCCCTGCATGTCTACGGCACGCCCTTCTTCATTGAAGGCGAGCTGCCGATCGAGTCCGAACGGGCCAAGACGCCGTTCCGCCGGTTGATGATCGCGCAGGACACCGGCTCGGCCATCATCGGCCCTGCGCGCGCCGATCTCTTTTTCGGCGCTGGCCAGGAGGCCGGCCGCGTCTCCGGCCGGCTGCGCCATCCCATGCAATTCGTGATGCTGGTGCCGAAGAGCCTCGATCCCGCCAAGCGCGCTGCACGGCTGCCGGTGCCGGATCCGCGGCCGTCGGAGAAGATCGCAAAGCTGTTTCCCCAAACCGATCCCGCCAGAGATTCCAGCAAGGATCCGAAGAACGCGGCGGCCGCCGTGAAGCCGGGGGAGACGAACAAGGCCGGCGCGGCCTCGCCTGCCGAGCCACAAGCCAAGGATGCCGCCGTCGCGGTGGCGAACCCGGTGCCGTTGCCCGAGCCGCGTCCCAACATCAAGCCTGACCGCGAACAGCGCAAGCGCGTGAATCGTCGTTCCGATCAGCAATGAAGCGATCGTCCCGTCCGCCCGTGCTGGAGCCTCGCCCCTCGCCGCGTCGCCGCGCGCTGAGCGCGGAGGAGCACGCGCTGTGGGACTCTGTCGCAAAGCAGGTCAAGCCGCTGAGGAAGCATCGCGCGGCAAAGGGTGTGATCAAGGCGCCGCCGGCGCCCGGCAGCGAACCCTCGCCCGTCGCTCCGGCCGTGAGGCCGGCACCATCGCTGCGCCCCGTTGCCGCCGCACCGGCGCTGCGCGTCGCAAAGCCGTCCGTTCCGCCTCTGGCGCCGCTCAGCAAGCGCGAGCGGACAAAACTCTCGCGTGGCCGCAGCGAGATCGAGGCGCGGCTCGATCTGCATGGCATGACCCAGACGCGCGCCCATCGCGCGCTGACCGGATTCCTGCACCGCGCCCATCACGACGGCCTGACCTTCGTCCTCGTCATCACCGGCAAGGGCCGCAGCGGCGGCGAAAGC
Organism: Bradyrhizobium sp. NDS-1; assembly: GCF_032918005.1. Taxonomy (NCBI): domain Bacteria; kingdom Pseudomonadati; phylum Pseudomonadota; class Alphaproteobacteria; order Hyphomicrobiales; family Nitrobacteraceae; genus Bradyrhizobium; species Bradyrhizobium sp. NDS-1. The sequence continues at coordinate 202,061 of NZ_CP136628.1, read as the reverse complement.
GGTGTGCTGCGCCGCCTGGTGCCGGAATGGCTGAGCCTGCCGGAATTCCGCACCTTCGTCGTCGGCTTCGAGACCGCGCATATCGGCCACGGCGGCGAGGGAGCGTTGTATGTGAGGATCAGGCGGGCGAGGGTTTAGAACGGCCGGATGATGCCGACGCGCGGGATCAGCGTGAGGATCAGGCCGAGGATGTTGGTGCTCCGATCCTCCACCGGAATCAACGACGTCTCGCGCGCAGCCGGCAGCATCTTCACCGCATGCAGGATCAGGAACATGCAGACCGCCCAGTTCGAGATCCAGCGGGAATAGTCGAACACCATCGCGAACATCACGACATAGGCGAGGCTGATTCCGATCAGCGCCGCGATCACGAGGCGGCGGTGCGTCTCGCTGGCGAGCGCGCCGATCAGCTTCGAAAAATAGCGCCACAGCGGCGTATGCAGCCAGATCAGTAGCGCAAAGACGGGCACGCCGAGGATATTGTGCGGCAGGCGCCCCCAGGTGTCCGAGACCTCCTTCGCCAGCGGCTGGTACCAGATGTAGCTGAATTGCAGCAGATCCGTGCGGGATGGATCGGCCATGCGCGTTTTCAGATACGCGACGAAATCCGCTTCCGGGATCGGCATCGTTCCCAGGAATTGCGCGGCAAAGAACAGCGCGGCGACCGTGAGCAAGGCGAGGATGCCGACGGCGACGTTACCGCGATTGAGCCCGTAAGCGAGATAGTGCCTGATCACGACAATGGTGACGATCGTCGGCACATACATCAGCAGGTGAATGTGGTGGATCAGCACGAGAACGATCGAGAACAGCGCAGCCAAAGCCACAAACAGCAGCGATCCCGCCGGCATCAGCAGCAGGACGAGCGCTAGCGCGCAGCCATAAATGTCGAAATGGCCGAGCGTGTGCATGAAGTTCTTCAGAAAGAATGGCGAGCCCGCCATGAAGACGAACAGCGGCAACGTTTTCGCGGTGAAGCCGAACGTCTTCTGAAACAGCCTTGCGTAAAGGCCTGATGTCACCAGCCACGTTGCGCCGCCGATCGCGAACACGGACCATACCGGCACCTTGTCCGTGAACAGCGCGACAATGGCGCCGATCAACGCGCGCTTGATGAAGCCGAAATGATAGTCGACGAGGAGGTGAATGTAGGGGACGTAGGGCGGAAGCTGGATCTTGTGGACGAAGACGCCGATGATGACCGCCGCGTTGATCGCGAGCAGGAAGCGCCAGGGATTTTGCAGGATGCGTACGGTCACGCCGCATCAATAGCGTGACCGCCCGAAATTACAAAATGAACCGGCTCAGATCCGCGTTCTTGGCGAGGTCGCCGACGTGCTTCTGCACGAAATCCGCATCGACCTTGACGGTCTCGCCGTTGCGGTCGGGCGCGGTGAAGGAGATGTCGTCCAGCACCCGCTCCATCACGGTCTGCAGACGCCGCGCGCCGATGTTCTCGACGGTCGAGTTCACGGCGACCGCGACATCGGCGAGCGCGTCGATGGCGCTGTCGGTGATGTCGAGCGTCACGCCCTCGGTCTGCATCAGGGCGACATATTGCTTGATCAGCGAGGCCTCGGGCTCGGTCAGGATGCGGCGCATGTCGTCGCGGGTCAGCGCCTGCAATTCGACGCGGATCGGCAGGCGGCCCTGCAATTCCGGCAACAGGTCGGACGGCTTGGCGACATGGAAGGCGCCCGAGGCGATGAACAGGATGTGGTCGGTTTTCACCGCGCCGTGCTTGGTCGAGACCGTGGTGCCCTCGATCAAGGGCAGCAGATCGCGCTGCACGCCCTCGCGCGAGACGTCGCCGCCGACGCGGCCGTCACGCGCGCAGATCTTGTCGATCTCGTCGAGGAACACGATGCCGTTGTTCTCGACCGCGCTGATCGCCTCCAGTGTCAACTGATCGGTGTCCAGCAGCTTGTCGGACTCTTCGTTGACGAGGATCTCGTGCGAGCCCTCCACCGTCAACCGCCGCGTCTTGCTACGGCCCCCCAACTTGCCGAAGATGTCGCCGATCGAAATCGCACCCATCTGCGCGCCCGGCATGCCCGGGATCTCGAACATCGGCATGCCGCTACCGGACGACTGTGTCTCGACCTCGATTTCCTTGTCGTTGAGCTCGCCGGCGCGCAGCTTCTTGCGGAAGGATTCACGCGTCGCAGGGCTGGCATTGGCACCGACCAGCGCGTCGAGCACGCGCTCCTCGGCGGCGAGCTGCGCGCGAGCGTGCACGTCCTTGCGCTTCTTCTCGCGGACCTGGGCGATCGCAACCTCGACGAGATCGCGCACGATCTGCTCGACGTCGCGGCCGACATATCCGACTTCGGTGAATTTGGTCGCTTCCACCTTCAGGAACGGCGCATTCGCCAGTTTTGCCAGTCGCCGCGCGATCTCGGTCTTGCCGACGCCGGTGGGGCCGATCATCAGAATGTTCTTCGGCAGCACCTCTTCGCGCAAGGAGCCGGTGAGCTGCTGCCGCCGCCAGCGGTTACGCAGCGCGATCGAGACGGCGCGCTTGGCATCGGCCTGGCCGACGATGAAACGGTCGAGTTCGGAAACGATTTCACGGGGAGAGAAGTCTGTCATGGGACCTTAGCTAGGGTCAGTTGCGGGCCAGGACAAGCCGGTTTTTCGGCTGTTAGATGATCGGCGGGCCGGATTGCCATTGCTTCACCGCCTCGATCGGATGGATCAGCATCAGGATATTGAGCGTCAGATTGTCGCGAATGTGGAGCGCCAGCATGATCTCGAAGGCGAGCCCGAGCAGGACGGTCGCGGACACAGGCAGCATGCGCGCGGCGAGGAACCCCAGCACCATGGCCAGATTGTCGGAGACCGAATTGACGATGCTGTCGCCGAAATAATCCAGCGAGATCGTGCCGGCGCGGTAGCGCTCGATGATGAAGGGCGAGTTCTCGACGATCTCCCAGGCACCTTCGATCAGCATCGCGACGATCAGGCGGGCTGGCCAGGAGAGAGACAGGAAAGGCAGTCGCGCGAACAGCAGCCAGGTCAGGCCGTAGAACAGGAAGCCGTGCAGCACGTGCGAGAAGGTGTACCAGTCGGCGATGTGCTGGGAATTTTCCGAGCTGTTCACCACGCCGTGCCACAGCTTGACAGTGCCGCAGGTGCAGATCGGTACCCGCCCCATCGCAAGCAGGATCGAGGCCTGAAGCGCCAGCAGCAGCAGCGCGATTCCGACCCAGGCGAGCGGCGGAAATGCGGTCTTGGCGGTGGGGGTCGCGGCAAGCGTCATCTGTCTCGGATCATCAGGAGTGCGGGGCCATCGGGCGTGACAATCTCGTGCTGCGGCACGAATCCGGCTTTCTCATAGGCACGAATTGCACGCGGATTGGCGGGGCTGGGGTCGATCACGATGCGAGGCACGCCGCAGGCAAAGAGCTGGTCGATGAAGGCACGGATGAAAGCGGAGCCGTGGCCGCATCCGAGCATGTCGGCTTCGCCGATGAACTGATCGAGGCCGCGGGTACCCACCGGCTGCGGGCCGAAGCTGACGTGCCAATCGCCGATCTGGTAGCACTGCAGATAGGCGAAAGACCGGCCATCAAGGCTGACAATGAACTGCGCCAGGTCAGGATGATCGAGGTCGCCGCCGACGAACGCGAGCGTCTCCGGATCATGCCACCATTCGGCGACATGTGGCGCGGCCAGCCAGCGCCGGATCAGCGGCATGTCGACCGGGGTCATCGGGCGGAAGGTGTAGGTGGGGGTCATTCTATCGGCCACGGCGGTGCTGCGCTCCCTCTCCCGCAAGCGCGAGAGGCTACAGCCAGCCCGGAGCGCCGCCATTCAGTCACAGGTCGGTCCTACCCCGTCGCCAGGCTCTCGATCGTCAAATTCCGGTTGGTGTAGACGCAAATATCCGCGGCGATGTCCATGGAGCGGCGGACGATGGTCTCGGCGTCCTTGTCGGTGTCGAGCAGGGCCCGGGCCGCCGCCAGTGCGTAATTGCCGCCGGAGCCGATCGCCATCACGCCGGCCTCGGGCTCCAGCACGTCGCCGGTGCCTGTCAGCACCAGGGAGACGTCCTTGTCGGCCACGATCATCATGGCCTCCAGCCGCCGCAAATAGCGATCGGTGCGCCAGTCCTTGGCCAGCTCCACCGCGGCCCGGGTCAGCTGCCCCGGATATTGCTCGAGCTTGGCTTCCAAGCGCTCGAAGAGGGTGAAGGCGTCGGCGGTCGCGCCGGCAAAGCCGCCGATCACGTCGCCCCTGCCCAGCTTTCGGACCTTCTTGGCGTTGGACTTGATCACGGTCTGGCCGATCGAGACCTGGCCGTCGCCGCCGACCACCACCTTGCCGCCCTTGCGGACCGTCAAAATCGTGGTGCCGTGCCAGCCCGGGGAGCTGTTCTGGGAGTCCTGCATGAAGTACCTCGTTGTCCGGCCTGATTTAGGCGGTCGGGGCCAAAGGGACAACTGGCGCACAACCGGCCGTTCCGGGCCGAATTTCACTCACCATAGGCAGAAGTAGAGGCCCCGCCAGCCGTTCCCGCAGTAGCGAAGGGGGCATTTGGCTGTTAATAGACTGGCGTTTCAGGCCCAAAACCCCAGCGAAAGCCTTCAATGCGCACCGCGACGATCAAGCGCAAGACCAAGGAAACCGACATCGAGGTCACCGTGAACCTCGATGGCACCGGCGTGTCGAATATCGCGACCGGCATCGGCTTTTTCGACCATATGCTCGATCTCCTCGCCCGCCATTCCCGCATCGACCTCACGGTCAAGGCGGTGGGCGACCTGCACATTGATCATCACCATACCACCGAAGACACCGGCATCGCGCTCGGCCAGGCTGTCAGGCAGGCGCTCGGCAACATGGCGGGCATCACCCGCTATGCCGGCGTGCACATGCCCATGGACGAGACGCTGTCGCGCGTGGTCATCGACATCTCGGGCCGTCCGTTCCTGGTGTTCAAGGCCGACTTCCCCCGCGACAAGATCGGTGAGTTCGACACCGAGCTGGTGCGCGAGTGGTTCCAGGCCTTCGCCATCAACGCCGGCGTGACTCTCCACGTCGAGACCCTATATGGCGATAACAGCCACCATATCGCCGAGTCCTGCTTCAAGGGTCTGGCGCGGGCGCTGCGCACCGCGGTCGCGATCGATCCGAAGGCCGCGGGCGAGATCCCGTCCACCAAGGGCTCGCTCGGCGGCTGACGTCTCCGGCCAGCGGCGGCACGCGCCGCTTGCGGTATCACTGAATCCCTAAGAACGGGGCAGCACCATGCCTGTCTACACAGTTCATGCTCCCTCCCCCGCTGGAGCCGATCTGCGCGCGACCGACAAGTTCGTGTTCGTGCGCGACGGCTTTCATTTCTGGGCGATGATCTTCGGCCCGTTCTGGTTGCTGTGGAACCGGCTGTGGCTGGCGCTGATCGGCTATCTGATCTTCGTGGCCGCGTTCAATGTGGGGCTGTCCAGCCTCGGTGTCGGACGCGGCTCGATCTTCTTCGCCGATCTCATCGTCGCGCTGCTGATGGGTTTGGAGGCCTCGAGCCTGCGTCGCTGGACGCTGTCGCGCGGCAAATGGCGGCAGCTCGACGTCGTGGTGGCCGACGACGAGGACACAGCCGAGCGCCGCTTCTTCGAGCGCTGGAGCCAGAAGCAGCACGGCATCGTCAACGATCAATGGGCCGTCGATCGCGGCGGCCCACCGCCGACCCGCAACACACCGGGTCAGCAATTCTCGAGCCCGCCGCCCATTCCGGCCGGCGGCATCATTGGATTATTTCCAGAACCGGGAGGGTCAAGATGAGCGTCGCCATCATCGATTACGGTTCCGGCAACCTGCATTCCGCCGCGAAAGCCTTCGAGCGCGCCGCGCGCAGCCTGGAAGATCCGCAGAAGGTCTTTGTCACCAGCGATCCGGACCAGGCCTATGGCGCCGATCGTCTGGTGCTTCCGGGCGTCGGCGCGTTCGCCGATTGCCGTCGCGGGCTGGATGCCGTCAACGGCATGGTCGAGGCGATCACCGAAGCGGTGCGCGTCAAGGCGCGGCCGTTCTTCGGCATCTGCGTCGGCATGCAGTTGATGGCGAGCCGCGGCAAGGAGCATGTCATCACCGAAGGCCTGAACTGGATCGGCGGCGACGTCGAGAAGATCACGCCGCGCGACGAGAGCCTGAAGATCCCGCATATGGGCTGGAATACGCTCGAGGTGCTCAGGGAGCATCCGGTGTTGAACAAGCTGCCGCTCGGCCCCAAGGGCCAGCACGCCTATTTCGTGCACTCCTACCACCTCAACCCCGCCAGCGAGGCGGACGTGCTCGCGCGCGCCGATTACGGCGGACCTGTCACCGCGATCGTCGGCAAGGACACCGCCATCGGCACGCAGTTTCACCCCGAGAAGAGCCAGCGCTTTGGCCTCGCTCTGATCTCGAACTTCTTGCGATGGAAACCGTGATCCTTTTTCCCGCGATCGACCTCAAGAACGGCCAATGCGTGCGCCTCGAGCAGGGCGACATGGCGCGCGCGACCGTGTTCAATCTCAATCCCGCCGCGCAGGCGCAGAGCTTTGCCGAGCAGGGTTTTGAGTATCTCCACGTCGTCGACCTCGACGGTGCCTTTGCCGGCAAGCCGGTGAATGCCGGGGCTGTCGAGGCCATGCTGAAGACGATCAAGCTTCCGGTGCAGCTCGGCGGCGGCATCCGCGATCTCAAAACCGTCGAGGCGTGGCTCGACAAGGGCATCACCCGCGTCATCATCGGCACCGCCGCAGTGCGCGATCCCGAGCTGGTGAAGGCCGCGGCGAAGAAATTCCCCGGCCGTGTTGCGGTCGGGCTCGATGCGCGCGACGGCAAGGTCGCGGTCGAAGGCTGGGCGGAGACCTCGCAGGTGACGGTGCTCGAGATCGCGCAGCGTTTCGAGGACGCCGGCGTTGCCGCGATCATCTTCACCGACATCGCGCGCGACGGCCTGCTCAAGGGCTTGAACCTGGATGCGACCATTGCGCTGGCGGACAGCATCTCGATTCCGGTGATCGCCTCCGGCGGTCTCGCCTCGATCGAGGACGTCAAGGCGATGCTGACGCCGCGCGCCAAGAAACTCGCCGGCGCGATCGCGGGCCGCGCGCTTTACGACGGCCGGCTCGATCCAGCCGCCGCCCTCACTCTGATCCGCAGCGCACGCGCGCCTGGGAGCTGACACATGTTCAAGGTGCGCGTGATCCCCTGCCTCGACGTCAAGGACGGTCGCGTCGTCAAGGGCGTCAACTTCGTCGATCTGCGCGACGCCGGCGACCCCGTCGAAGCCGCGATCGCCTATGACGCGGCCGGCGCCGACGAGCTCACTTTTCTCGACATCACTGCGACCCACGAGAATCGCGGCATCATGCTGGACGTGGTCCGCCGCACGGCGGAGGCCTGCTTCATGCCCGTCACCGTCGGTGGTGGCGTGCGTGAGGTCAACGACATCAAGACGCTGCTGCGCGCCGGGGCCGACAAGGTCTCGATCAACAGCGCGGCGGTGTCGCGGCGCGAGTTCGTCAAGGAAGCGGCTGAGAAATTCGGTCAACAATGCGTCGTGGTTGCGATCGATGCCAAGCGGGTGAAGCGCCCGGGCGGCGACCGCTGGGAAATCTTCACCCATGGCGGCCGCAATTCGACCGGCATCGACGCCATCGAATATGCCCAGGAAGTCGTCGCGCTCGGCGCCGGTGAGATCCTGCTGACCTCGATGGATCGCGACGGCACGAGGCAAGGATTCGACATCCCGTTGACCCGGGCGATCGCGGACAGCGTTCCCGTTCCGGTGATCGCCTCGGGCGGCGTCGGCAATCTCGACCACCTCGTCGACGGTATCCGCGACGGGCACGCGACGGCGGTGCTGGCCGCCTCGATCTTCCACTTCGGGGAATTCACCATCCGTGAAGCCAAGGAGCACATGGCCCGGCGCGGACTACCCATGCGCCTCGATGCCTGACGACTCCCGTTCATAAAAGTGCTACACGAGCCGGTGGGGACCGGCTCGTACGGCCGGATCGCGTTTTCCGAGTAGATTGCATGCCGCGCTTCACGATCCACGATCTGGCCGAGACCATCGACGCCCGCGCCGCCGCCGATGGCGAGACCTCCTATACCCGCAAGCTTCTGGACAAGGGCGCCGAGCATTGCGCCAAGAAGTTCGGCGAGGAAGCAGTCGAAACCGTAATCGCAGCAGTCGAAAACGATCGCGCGCATCTGGTCGCCGAGAGCGCCGACCTGCTCTACCATTTCCTTGTGTTGCTCAAGGCCCGCGGCGTAAAGCTGGAAGAGGTCGAGGCGGCGCTCGAGAAGCGAACGACGATGTCGGGCCTGGAAGAGAAGGCGTCGCGCAAGGGCGGCAACTAGCCGAGTGGAGAGGTCGCGTCATGGATATCCGCGCACCCGAGCAGCAGTATAATCCGTACCGCGTCTATACGCGCGAGGAGTGGTCGCGGCTGCGCGACGATACGCCGATGACGCTGGAGCCGGGCGAGTTCGACCGGCTGCGCTCGCTGCACGACCGCCTCGATCTCCAGGAGGTCGAGGACATCTACCTTCCGTTGTCGCGCCTGCTCTCGATCTACGTCGACGCGATGCAGCGCCTGTATTACGCCGAGCGCCAATTCCTCGACATCCGCGACCGCAAGGTACCCTACATCATCGGCGTCGCCGGTTCGGTCGCGGTCGGGAAGTCCACCACGGCCCGCGTGCTTCAGGCGCTGCTGGCGCGCTGGTCGCCCCGGCCGAAGGTCGAACTGATCACGACCGACGGATTCCTCTATCCCAACGCCGTGCTCGAGCGGCAGGGCATCATGCAGAAGAAGGGCTTTCCGGAGAGCTACGACCTGCCGCTGCTGCTCAGCTTCCTTTCCGACATCAAGTCCGGCCGCCGTCATGTGCGCGCGCCGGTCTATTCGCATCTGACCTACGACATCGTGCCGAACCAGTGGGCGGAGGTCGACCAGCCCGACATCCTGGTCGTCGAGGGCGTCAACGTTCTGCAAACCGGCAAACTGCCGCGTGACGGCAAGGCGGTGCCCGTCGTCTCCGACTTCTTCGATTTCTCGGTCTATATCGACGCGGACGAGGCGGCGCTGCGGCAATGGTACATCAAGCGCTTTCTGGCGCTGCGCGACACCGCTTTCACCAACCCGAAATCCTATTTCAACCGCTACGCTTTGCTGTCGGACGAGGAAGCCACCGCCACGGCGATCGCGATCTGGGAGCGCACCAACCTCGCCAATCTCGAGGACAACATTCTGCCGACCCGCCCCCGCGCAACGCTGATCCTGAAGAAGGGGGCCGACCACACGGTGGAGAGCGTGGCGCTCAGACGGCTCTGATCGCGTCGTGACCGTGCTGGCTGCTTCGAGCTAGGTATCTTTTGTTGCAGACCGGCAGCTGGTAATCCGCTATTCCTTGGGAAACGGCGGGAACGGCATCATGGTTGATCGTCTCAGAAGCGCTGCGGAACAGCTCGAAGCGCCGATCTGCCCGGACTGCCATGTCGAGATGAAGTGGTTCCGCTCCGAGCTGCTCGCGGACGAGCCGACCCCGATCATCGCGCATCTCTTCGTCTGCCCGCATTGCAAGCGCGCGGCCAAGGCCGACACCATCTTCAGGGGCAGTCAGACGCCGCCCGATAAGCTCTCGGCCCCGCGGTTCATTGCCTATGCCGCATAGGAGGTCATTTCCGGACCTCCTGTTGCATCTTCGAGCCAACGTAGATCTGCCACGCCGTCAGAAACATGGCGGCGACGAGCGGGCCGATGACGAAGCCGTTCGCGCCGAACGTGGCCAACCCGCCCAGGGTGGCAAGCAGCACGACGTAGCTCGGCATTTGTATCGACTGGCCGACCAGGATCGGGCGTAGGAAATTGTCCGCAAGACCGATCACGAAGGTGCCGAATGCGAGCAGGACGAGTCCCTTCGTGACCGAACCTGCCACAAGCAGGTAGAGCGCGACCGGAACCCAAACCATGGCGGAGCCGAGCACGGGCAAGAGCGAGAGCAGGGCCATGAGCGCGCCCGCCAGCAGCGGCGCAGTCAGGCCGAGCAGCCAGAAGATCAGCCCGCCCAGCGCTCCCTGAATCAGGGCAACGAGCACGATCCCTTTGATCGTCCCGCGAACAGCGAGGGTGAATGCATGGAGAATCTCGGCAGTATGCCTCGGGCGCAGCGGCAGCGCGTCGCGGATGCGTGCGTTGAGCTCGTCACCGTCGCGCAACATGAAAAACAGCAGGTACAACATCACGAACAGGCTCGCGACGAACTCCAGCGTTACCTGCCCGATGTTGAGCGCATGTCCGGCCAGCTGTTGACCGGCGGGGACGACCAGATTCGACAGGCGTTCCTTGATGTAGGAAAGATCGATGGACGCTAGGCGATCCGCCAGGGAAGCCGTCCAGTCGGGCAGCGCGGATCGCAGCTGCTGCAGGGGATGCGCGAAATTGATTTCTCCGTTCTGAATGCGCTGATACAGCTCTCCGCCCTGATCGATGAGGGAAGCGATGACGATGGCGACCGGGATCAGGACCATCACGACGACGACGACGACAGTGAACAGTGCTGCAAGATTGTGCTTGCCCGGGAGCGCTTCCAGAGTGCGCCGATAGAGCGGCGCGAAGATGATCGCCAGCAGTACGGCCCACAGCAATGCGCCGGAGAACGGCCAAAGCACCCAGGCGAACGCAACCGAGATCGCAGCAAGCAGGATGAGGAAAGAACGGTCTTCCGAGGTACTCACGTGTTCGCAGCCTTCTGCTCGCCAGAGCATGATCCGGAAAGATCATGCGTGGACGACAACCTAAAGCGCGATGACGATTCTTCCAAATCTCATCGCGCTTTAGCGCATGATCCGGATCCGAATGATCCGCGTAGCGCAAAGCATGCAGCTCAATCCATGACCCGGGGCGGGACGGCGCTGCCAGCTCGGCGCTGACGACCGGCCCCTACTTGCCCGCTTTCGCGCCCCAGTCGGCGAGCTTGATGCGCCCGGCGAAGGTCGCGGGGCCGGAGCTGCCGGCCTTGTAGACGAAAGCTTCGCCTTCCTGGACGTCGCCGGCCTCCTTGCCGAAGGCGTCGGCGATGTTGGTCTTGTGGGTGACAAGGAAAGTGTTGGTGCCGGCCTTCGGGGCCGCATCGACGAGCTGACGCACCGCCTGACCCGCCTTAGCATTTGCACCCGTCGGGTTTGCCATTCCCGACGCGCTCGCGTTGCTGCTGTCCGTTAACGCATCGACCGGCTTGACCTCGCGTCCCGAGATCAGCTTGCCAGCCTCGACCGCCCGGTTCAGCCGGCTGGTGTAGATATCGCCAATGGGAATCGCGAGGTCCTTGAGCGCCGTCCCGATCTGGCGCGCCATGTCCCTGCCCTTTTCGCTGAGCTGGCGCTGGGCGCTCATGTCTTCGAACTTGAAGGGGTAGACATCCTTCTGGCTGTCGTCGGTGGCGGTGTGCCGAAACACCAGCACGTAGCCGCCCTGCTTGAGCGATGCGATGAGTTCCGGTGTATCCGCTGCGGCGTGTCGGGATAACCCAACGAGGAAAACAACAAGTGCGAGGCGGCAAAGCACATTCATGCGCAAAGTCCTTCATTGCAAAAGACCCCTACGTATGGTGACGCGCAACGCCGCGTATTTCAATTGTCGTTTGGCCGCCGGGCCAGAGTTCCCTCTGAAACTCTGGATCAGACCGCGAGGTGCCGGGGGGCTGCCAGACCCGCCAGCGCCTCTTCCAATTTTTCCCGGTCGAGCGGCTTGATCAGAAATCCGTTCATGCCCGCCTCGAAACAGGCATAGCGATCCTCCTCCAGCGTATTGGCGGTGAGCGCGAGGACCGGCGTGTGATGGCCGCCAATGGCGGCCTCATGCGCGCGGATATGCTTGGTCGCCTCGATGCCGTCGAGCTGCGGCATCTGGATATCCATCAGCACGAGATCGTAGGGCGTGCCGGCCGATGAAGCGGCGAGCCAGGATTCCAGCGCGGCCTCGCCGTGGACGGCGATGACGACACGATGGCCGAGCTTCGTCAGCAGCGAGCGCATCAACAACGCGTTGATCTCGTTGTCCTCGGCGACGAGGATCGACAGGCTCCTTGCCTGCGTCGCGCCGGCGGCTTCAACCGGTGGCTCCGGCGCGAGATCGGGTGAGGCGACTTCCGGCGTCAGCGCGAGGCGCGCGGCGAGCGAGGCTGCCCGCAGCGGCTTGACCAGAAAGCCTGTGAAGGCTGGCGACAGCTTTTCATGGCGCGAGCCCGACGTCAGCAGCACGAGGCGCTGGGCTGCATGCGCGCGGGCCATTTCGCCCAGATGGTCGGCGGTGGCAGGGCCGATCGCGCGATCGATCAGCACTGCGTGCCATGAGCGTTCGGGCAGCAGCGCTTCGGCAACTGCCGCATCCGAGACCATGCAGGTCTGGCCGCCCCAACGCTCCAGACGCCGCGCGATCAGCGAGGCCTCGATTCCGTCCGCGACCAGAAGCATCGACTTGCCGCCGAGGTCAGGGCTCGGAAAGGCGGTCTGTCCCGCGCCGGCTTGCGACGGCGGAAGCGGCATTGCGACCTCGAAGGTCGAGCCTTTGCCCGGCTCGCTCGCGAGCGTGATCCGGCCGCCCATGCGCTTGACGATGCGCTCGCTGATGGAAAGTCCAAGTCCGGTGCCGCCATAGGTACGGGAGACGCGCTCGTCGGCCTGTTCGAACTCTCGGAAAATGCGTTGCTGCGCTTCCGGCGCGATGCCGATGCCGGTGTCCCGGACCAGGAAGCTGATCTCGTTCGGCCAGATGCCGGGTTCGACGATCAGCGCGACGCCGCCATTGCTTGTGAACTTGATGGCGTTGCCGGCGAGATTGAGCAGCACCTGGCGCAACCGCGCCGCGTCGCCGACCACCTCGAGCGGCAGGCGCTCGTCGATATAGGATGCGATCTCGAGGTCCTTGGCCTGTGCACGCGGCGCCAGCAGCTCGGTGATTTCCTCGATCAGCGTGGACAGGGCGAAGGGACGCAGCTGGAGATCGAGCTTGCCCGCCTCGATCTTGGAATAGTCGAGCAGCTCCTCGATCAGCGCCATCAGGGCTTCGCCCGACGTCTTCACCGCTCGCGCGTAGGTCGTCTGCTCCGGCGTCAGCGTGGTGTCGAGCAACAGGCCGCCCATGCCGATGATGCCGTTCAGCGGCGTGCGGATCTCGTGCGAGGCCATCGCCAGAAAGCGCGATTTGGCGCGGTTGGCGGCGTCGGCCTGGTCGCGCGCGTCGGACAGCGCACGTTCGGTCTCGGTGCGGTCGGTGACGTCGCGTCCCACGCTCTGCAATTCGGCGGGTTGCCCGGCATCGTGACGGACGTAGCCCTCGCGCCACGCAATCCAGCGCGCGCCGAGCGGGGTCGCGATCTTCTGGTCGTGGACGCGCGTGCCGTTGCTCTCGCGCGCGCTGTCGCCCTGCTCCAGAATATCGAAGTCGAAACGCGTACCCACCAGCGCGCTGCGCGCCTGACCGGCGAGTGTGCAATAGGCCTCGTTGGCAAAGGTGATGCGGCCGCTCGTGTCGCGCAGCACGATGAGGTCGCCCTGCTGCTCGAACAGGCTGCGGGCGCGTTCTTCGGCCTCCTTCAGCTCCCAATTGCGGTCGATGAGCGCCTCGTTGTGGGCCGCGAGCGTCCGCAGCCGCTTATTGACGAAGCGCAGGCGCATGCTCAGCGTCGCAAGGCCGAGGCAGGCGAGCGCGAACAGGAAGCTCGCGCCGATCGCGAAGGCGTGGGGATCGTAGCCGGAATTGTCGGACCGGCTGCCGGTCACGAAACCATAGGCGCCGCCGAAGGTCGCCGAGAAGATCATGAAGGAACGGATCGCAAAGGCAATTCGGGGGTGCCGTCGCCTGAAGCGGCGCATGCGCACCTTGATCCGGAACGTCCGACCCATCGTCACCCCGACTCTTGTCCGAGACCCACCACTGCCGCGTGCGACGATGGCCCGCCGACCTTGCGAACAGTTTGAAGCTCCGGTGCCGCCTCCAAACAGGGTTGACGACGTGTTAACGGCTCAGAGCGAGGCGGCCTGGAGATGGCGGTGGCTGCCGCGGGCGCCGACGATCAGCGCCGCCGCCTCGCGTTGCGAGAACGATTTCGAGCGCACATAGATGCGGTAATCCGCCGGCCCCTCGGTGGAGAGATAGATCACCTGGCCGCCGTCGACGGGCTCGGCGGCGATCGACACAAGCCGCCTCGAGGGATTGGCCTGGCAGGAGTCCGGCTCGGAGCCGGAGCCGCCGTCCACCACGGTGAAGTCCGCCGCGTCAGCATCATCGGTGATCTGAACCCGCACGGTGGCGCGCTCCGGATCCTCGGTGAAGGCGACATGCACACCGGCCGTCCAGAACAGCGAGGTCAGCTCGACCGAGGTGTCGCCGAGCGCGATGCAGGGATGTGAGACCGATCCGATCTCGCCGCGACCGAATGCGACAGCCGCCAGGAGGGGAACAACCGAGGCCAGGATCTTGAAACGCAACATGACGCTCTACTCGCAAAGGCCGCTCGGGAACTCATCGGGCCTTATGGTTTGCAGAGCGTAAAGGAAACTCGTTACCGCCAGGTTGATGCGTGGCGTGATCAAGCCAGCTGCCGCACATCCTCCGCGAGTGCGCGATAGGACAGCGCTTCGGCCAGATGCAGCCGGCCGATCCTGTCGGCGGAATCGAGATCGGCCAGCGTGCGGGCCACCCGCAGCACGCGGTGATAGCCGCGCGCCGACAGCCGCATCGTCTCGGCGGCGTCGCGCAGCAATTTGGCGCCTTGCGCATCCGGCTTGGCGATTTCTTCCAACACGGAGGCCGGCGCCTCGGCATTGGTGCGGACATTGGGCAGACCGGCATCGGCATAGCGCGCGAGCTGGATGTCGCGCGCCGCCGCGACGCGCGCGGCGACCTCGGCCGATCCCTCCGCCGGCGGCGGCAGGATCAAATCGGCCGCGGTCACGGCCGGCACTTCGATGCGCAGATCGATACGGTCCATCAGCGGCCCCGAGATGCGTGCCTGGTAATCGCCCGTGCAGCGGTCGATGCGACCGCGCTTGCAGGCATAGCCGGGCTCGAACGCGTTGCCGCAGCGGCACGGATTCATCGCCGCCACCAGCATGAAGCGGGCAGGGTAGGTGACGCGGTGATTGGCGCGCGATACGGCGACCTCGCCGTTCTCCAGCGGTTGCCGCAGCGAATCCAGCACGCGCGGATCGAACTCGGGCAATTCGTCGAGGAACAGCACGCCCTGATGCGCGAGTGATATCTCGCCGGGCTTGGCGCGCATGCCGCCGCCGGTGAGAGCGGCCATGCTCGCGGAATGATGCGGCGAGCGGAACGGCCGCCGTGCCGTCAGCGCGCCGCCTTCGATCTCGCCGGCGACGGACGCGATCATCGAGACCTCGAGCAGCTCGCCGGGCGAGAGCGGCGGCAGGATCGAGGGCAGGCGTGCCGCCAGCATCGATTTGCCGGCGCCCGGTGCGCCGATCATGAGCAAATGATGCCCGCCGGCGGCTGCGATCTCCAGCGCCCGCTTGGCGCTTTCCTGACCCTTGATGTCGCGGAGGTCGAGCGTCGAGGCGGCGGCCTCGTGCACCTTCGGCGAAGGGCGCGACAGCACCTGGGTGCCCTTGAAATGGTTGGCGATCTGGATCAGCGAGCTTGCGGCGATGATCTGGATGTCCGGGCTGGCCCACGCCGCCTCGGAGCCGCAGGACGCCGGGCAGATCAGCCCTTCCTCGCGCATATTGGCGCCGATGGCGGCGGGAAGGACGCCGGCCACGGGCGCGATCGAGCCGTCGAGGCCGAGCTCGCCGAGCACCGTGAAGCCGCTCAGCGCATCCGGCGGGATCGCGCCGATCGCCGCCATCAGGCCGAGCGCGATCGGCAAATCGTAATGGCTGCCCTCCTTGGGCAGGTCGGCCGGCGCCAGATTGACGATGATCCGCCGCGCCGGCAGCGCGAGGCCAGAGGCGATCAGCGCCGAACGCACCCGCTCGCGCGCCTCCGACACCGCCTTGTCCGGCAGGCCGACGATGGCGAACGCCGGCAGGCCCGGCGCGACCTGCACCTGCACGTCGACCGCGCGGGCCTCGATTCCCTCAAAGGCGACGGTGGAAACCCGCTGAACCATGCTCAAACCAGCCTGCCCCTCTCGCACAATCAGGGGTAGCAGAGCCCGGCCCTTTCCGCAAGAACAATACGGGAACGATCTTGGGAGGGCGAGCAAACCTTTAATCAGGGGTAAACACCAATCCGACAGTACGCCTCGAATGCCGGCTTCTGTCCTCAGCACATTCCAACGAATGTCCGCTACTCCTAGGGCTGCGGGATGGGCCGTGGTCAACGGGTGAACAATTCAAATGCTTGCAAATCGCCGGAGAAGCGAACGTCGGATGTGCAGCCGGCTCGCCAAGATCCATTTTGGCGCGGGGTCGCTGCCGCGGGACTGCACGATCACGGATATCTCGGATGGCGGCGTGAAAGTGGTGGCGGAATTCTTGGAAGTGCCGCCGCAATTCACCATCATCTTCGCGCCCGATTATTCCCGCCAATGCCGCCTGCGCTGGCGCATCGGCTGCGAGTTCGGCGCCGAATTCACCGATTAGGCCGTCCGGGTCGCGCTCCTTAACGGGACTTTAGCGTTAATCGGTAAGCATCTCTGATCAGTTGCCGAGTGATCAGAGTATGCCCAAGCGTTCGTCCCTCGCCTTTGCTGCGGCGAGATTGCTGCTTCCCGCACTCCTGGTGCTCACCCTCGGCGGTTGCCAGACCGCCGGCATCGAGGACGTGACCGGCGCGCTCGGCGCCAGGTCGGAAACGGCTGACAAGGCCGACCCCACGCCGGACATGGACGCTTTGCGTGCGCGCTATCGCGCCAAGCCTGGTGATCCCGACATTGCGCTCGCCTACGGCAAGGCGCTGCGCGAGAGCGGCCAGCGCGCACAGGCGGTTGCGGTGTTGGAGCAGGCCGTGCTCGGTCATTCCAGCAACAAGGCGCTGCTCGCGGGCTATGGCCGCGCGCTCGCCGACAACGGTAATTTCCAGCAGGCCTTCGACGTCCTCGGCCGCGCGCATTCGCCTGAGGATCCCGATTGGCGCATCCTGTCGGCGCAGGGCGCGGCGCTCGATCAACTCGGCCGCAACGAGGAAGCGCAGCAATATTACGCCGCGGCGTTGAAGATCGTGCCGAACGAGCCGACCGTGCTGTCCAATCTTGGCCTGTCCTATATGCTGCAAAACAATCTGTCGAAGGCCGAACAGGTGCTCGGCCGCGCTCATCAGCGCAATCAGAACGATGCGCGGGTCCGCGCCAATCTGGCGCTCGTGCTGGGATTGCAAGGCCGCGAGGCCGAGGCCGAAATCCTCGTGAAGGCCGACCTGCCGCCCGATCAGGCCGCGGCAAAGGTCACTGCGCTGCGGCAGCTGCTGGCAAAGAAACAGCAGCAACGGGCGGACAAATAGCCCGCCCTCCTATTCTGCTTCGCGCGAAAAGGCCTCTCGCCTCACGACGCCTTGCGATGAGGGGCTGATCCGCGCCCCGGCTTGCCCTTCAGCTTCTTCAGCAGCGGCTCGAGCAACGAGCGCCTCGGCTTCTTCACCTCGCCGCGGCCAGCGAGGCGGTTCGCCATGTTCTGGAACAGCTCGGTGGTGCGGTGGTTCTTGGAGACCTCCGCGATCATCTGGCCGTTATTGGCCGCGGTCGAGAACAGTTTCGAATCGAACGGGATCACCGCGAGCGGCTGGCTCTCCATGGTCTTGGCGAAGGCCTTGACCTCGATCTCCGCGCGCTTGTGCATGCCGACCTGGTTGAGGCAGTACAGCGGCGGCCGGTCGTTCGGTCGTGCCGCCTTCAGCACGGTCAGCATGTTCTTGGTGTTGCGCAAATTGGCGAGATCGGGCTCGGCGACGATCACGATGTCGTCGGCATTCACCAGCGCGCGCCGCGTCCACCCGGACCATTGGTGTGGAACGTCGAGCACGATGCAGGGCGTGGTCATGCGCAGCGTGTCGAAGATGGCGTCGAAGGCCTCGGCACCGAAATCGTAGACGCGGTCGAGCGTGGCAGGCGCCGCGAGAAGGCCGAGGCGCTCGGTGCATTTGGAAAGCAGGCGCTCCATCAGCGCCGTGTCCGGCCGGTCCTGCGACAGCACTGCGTTGGCGATGCCCTGCACCGGGTCCTGATTGTAGTCGAGGCCCGCGGTGCCGAAGGCGAGGTCGAGGTCGATGACGACCGAATCGAGCGCGAGGTCGCGGGCGATGGTCCAGGCCACGTTATGCGCGACGGTGGAGGCGCCGACGCCGCCCTTGGCGCCGACCACCGCGATGACGCGGCCGGTGATGATGGCCTCGGAGGCCGAGAACAGGCTGCAGATCGAGCGGACGACGTCGAGGGTTTCGACCGGTCCGACCACATAGTCGTTGACGCCGCGGCGCACCAGCTCGCGATAGGGCGCGGTGTCGTTGGGATTGCCGATCACGACCACGCGGGTGCCGGGGTCGCAGACGCCGGCGAGGTCGTCGAGCCCCTCGAGGATGTCGCGCGTGCCGTCGGATTCGATCACGATCACGTTCGGCGTCGGCATCGTCTCATAGACTTCGATCGCCGCGGCAAGGCCACCGTCCTTGGCGGTGAGGTGCGCCTTGGCGAGCCGGCGGTCTTCTCCCGCCGCGGTCACCGCTTTGAGCGTCTTCTCGGTCTCGCAAAAGGCCTGCACGGAGATCCGAGGAACCGGCGCAATGTGTTCCTCGGGGTGTTGCGGATCGTTCGCGTCGTCGTCGTGGAGACGTGTCATTTGCCGGTATCGCTGAGTTTGGCCTTGTCGGAGTCGGGTGAGGGGGTCGCGATCGGCGTGCCCTTGCGGTAGCGCTCGAAGGCGATGTCGCGTCGCGCGGTATAGGCGGGGGTCTCGGCACGCGGCTGCTCGAGATCGGCGGGGTTGTCGATCATCGCCGCGAGATTGCGCTGGCTGGCGCAGCCCAGATTGAAATAGGGCCGGTTCTCGTTGTAGCCGGGATCGAGGATGTTGGGTCCGAGGTCTTCCGGCCACAGCCCGCAGGGACCAGCGACCGCGGCCATCCTGGAATAGCTCAGGCGGATGGTGGGCAGCAGCCCGGGATCTTCAGGGCGATAGGGATGCTGAACGATGGCCCGCGGCGGCACGCCGCCGGATGCGAGCACGGACCGGATCTCCCGATAGGTCGCCGCCGCCGCGCGCGAATTCGCGCTGTCGACGGGGACGTCGACGATGACGGAGCCGGTGCCTTCGCGCACCCAGTCCCGCGCGATGCCCGCAACGTCCGAATGCTGCGCGGCCGAAAGGCCGCCCCTCGCCTTGCCGACGAAGATCACGATCGACTTCTTGCCTTCCTGAACTGCGATCGGGTGGCGCTGACGATAGTCGGTCGGCACCGTCTGGGTGACGATCTCGCCGGTGGTGTTGCAGGCGCCCAGCATGACGGAGAGGCCCGTCAGTGCAAGCGCGACCCTCAAGTTGCGGCGTCGATCGGCTGATGTTGTCGTCATCGCCTGGTCCCCTCTTGCCCCGTTCCTTGTCCGGTCCCCAAACCGTCCGTCTCAGTCGATGATGAAGCCGAAATCGTCCGGCGTGCCGGCGATCGGATCGACGCGGCGCGCGATGCCGTAGAGACGGTTCATGCGGCCGAGCAGCGCCGACTGCGCGTCCGATGCCGGCGCGAAGCCGTCGTCGGGCCGTGCCAGTTCTTTCTGGGCGACCGCGCGCACCACATAGGGCGTCACGATCACCATCAACTCGGTCTCGTTGTTGACGAAGTCCTGGCTGCGGAACAGCGCGCCGATGATCGGCACCTGGTCGACGCCAGGCAGGCCGTTGATCGCCTGCTTGGTCTTCTGCTGGATCAGGCCGGCCATCGCCATCGAGCCACCCGAGGGAATTTCCAGCGTGGTCTCCGCGCGGCGGGTCTGGATCGAGGGGATGGTGATCGAGTTGCTCGAGTTCGAGGACACCGCCTGCGTCAGCGTGATCGCGTTCGTATTCGACAGCTCCGAGACCTCGGTCATCACGCGCAGGCTGATGCGGCCTTCGGCGAGCACGACCGGGGTGAAGTTCAGGGAGATGCCGAACTTCTTGTAGGTGACCTGGGTGGTACAGACGTGGGTGACCGGATCGCAGGAATAGCCTGCGGGAATCGGAAATTCGCCGCCGGCGATGAAGGTGGCGGATTCGCCCGAGATCGCCGTCAGGCTCGGCTCGGCGAGCGTGCGCATGACGCCGGCGCTTTCCATTGCGCGCATGGTGGCGCTGACGGTGGCGAAGCCCTTGGCGAGGCCGGCGACGCCGAGCCCATTGCTGCCGACGATCGGTCCGCCCGAGACCGAGAACGGATTGGAATTGTTGAAATTCACCACCGCAGTGCCCGCGTTCAGGCTGGCGCTGAGATCGACACCGAGCTGCTTGACGATGTCGCGGCGCACCTCGCCGACGACGACCTTGAGCATCACCTGGTCGCGGCCGCGCACGACGATGTTGTTGACGACCTTGTCCGAACCGCCGACCAGCTTGGCGGCGACGTCGCCGGCCTGCTGTGCCTCGACCGGGCTCGACACCGATCCGGTCAGCATTACGCTGTCGCCGACGCCTTCGATCTGCACGCCGGGAAGGGACTGGCGAAGGGCCGCGCGCATGCCGTTGAGATCGCGCTTCACCGCGATGTCATAGGCGGCGACCTGCTGGCCGTCGGCGGTGAAGAACACGACATTGGTCTGGCCGACCTGGCCGCCTATGATATAGGCGCGCTGGGCCGAGCGGATGACGGCATTGGCGATCTTGGGATCGGCCACCAGCACGTCCTTGACCTCGCGCGGCAGGTCGATGACGACGGACTTGCCGACGCCAAGCGAGAGAAAACGCGACCTCGCGGGCGCGATCGTCGCGACCGACGACACCTCGAGATCCGGAGCTTGCATCGGCGCCTGGTCGCCCACCGGGCGATCCGCGGCGCTGACGGCGTCGGGGGCCGCGAGCAGCCCCAGCGTCATCAGCATCATCCCCGTCAGGAACGAGCGCGCGCGCTTCCCCCGAATGCGCAGGCCCGTCCGATCATCCTCGTAGTTCATGATGCCCCCATCACTTCTGTGACGTTAGTTGCCGCGCCGGCACCCCGAAACGAATGACGTTGATGCCGTCGGCCACCTTGGCCGTTTTTTCCTCGACCGTGCCCTCCACCGCGTTGGCATCGACGATGCTCCGCAGCGCGAGCTGGAGCGTGCCGCCCTGGCGCGCGGCCGAGAGCGTGGCGACCTGTTCGGGCTTGAGCTCGAGCGTAACGGTCTTGCCGACCACGGCGGTCTGGCCGTCTTTTTCCTTCGGCGCCTGATCAATCGCGAGCACACGGATATTGGTCAGGATGACCTCGGACAGGATCAGGTCGTTACCGGCGAGCGCGCCATCGGGATTCTTCAGGCGGCGGGTCAGGACGATGTCGACGCGGTCGTTCGGCAGGATGAAGCCGCCGGCGCCGGTCTCGGCTGAAATCTCGGTCGAGACGGCGCGCATGCCCGACGGCAGGATCGCGGCCATGAAGCCGGAGCCTTCGGCCCTGACCAGCTTCTGCTCGCGGATGGGCTCGCCCTGCATCAACGGGACGCGCGCGATCGAGCCGGCGATCTGCGTCTGGGCTTCGGGCCTGCTATCGCGGCGAATGAAGGCGCTGCTCGCAGTCGCCGCCGGCCAGGTCTGCCATTGGAGGTCGTCGGGCTTGAGGGCCTGGCCGAGCTGAATGTCGTTCTTGGCGATGAGGACTTCGACCGTCGGCAGCTTCTCGGCGACGGCCACAGCGGGCGCGGGCGCATTCTGATAGCTGCTGGCGAGATACGCAGCGACGCCGCCGGCGGCCAGCGCGATGACGAGAACGACAATGCGTGCGGTATTCATACGCTCTTACTCATACGCGGGGCACTCGAACCGCACCTGGCGTGTTCCCCCGTGTCGATGAGTAGGGAGTAAAAGTATAAGGGGTGTTGCGAGGCCGAACGCGATGACCAGCCACGATGCTGGTTCTCGGCAGATGGTGAACGCGGCGTTATTCGGTCGGCCGGCGGCCCCGTAGTTTCACGCAGTGCTCAGCGCGCGAGGGAGGCGGCGCGTCATGGTGAACGGGTGGTTAGTGATGGGTGGTGCGAGGGTGCCAATGAGATCCGCAGAAGCCCTGCACAACATCGCTGTCGTCCCCGCGAATGCGGGATCCATAACCACAGGGAGAAGTTGCGGTGCGAAAAGGTAACTCCAAATCCCCATAACCACATCTTCCTGGGGCTATGGGTCCCGGATCTGCGCTGCGCTTGTCCGGGACGACATTGAGGAGAGATTTCAGGCTCTCCAGTACAAGCTACTTCTTCCGCTTCTGCTCGATCACGTCCCAGACCTTTGCCGCAACGTCAGGACCGCCGAGTCGCGCGATGGCGCGGATGCCGGTGGGCGAGGTCACGTTGATCTCGGTGAGATTGCCGTTGATGACGTCGATGCCGACGAACAACAGGCCACGCTCGCGCAGCGCCGGGCCGACCGTGGCGCAGATCTCGCGCTCGCGCGGGGTGAGCTCGGTCTCCTGTGCGGCGCCGCCGCGCACCATGTTGGAGCGGAGGTCGTCGGCGGCCGGCACGCGGTTCACGGCGCCCGCGAACTCGCCGTTGACCAGGATGATGCGCTTGTCGCCGTGCTTCACCTCGGGGATGAACTGCTGGATCACCCAGGCCTCCCTGAAGGTGACCGAGAACATGTCGAACAGCGAGCCGAAATTCATGTCCTGCGGCATCACGCGGAACACTGCCGCGCCGCCATGGCCGTGCAGCGGCTTCATCACGACGGCGCCGTGCTTGTCGCGGAACGCGTTGATCTCGTCGAGGTCGCGCGAGATCAGGGTCGGCGGCATCAACTGCGGAAAGTTCATCACGAACAGCTTTTCCGGCGCGTTGCGCACCGAGGCCGGGTCGTTGACCACCAGCGTCTTCGGATGAATGCGTTCCAGAAGATGCGTCGAGGTAATGTAGGCCAGGTCGAACGGCGGATCCTGGCGCAGTAGCACGACGTCGAAGCCGTTGAGCGCCTCGCGCCTGGACTCACCCAGCGTGAAATGGTTGCCAGGCTCGTCGCGCACGGTCAGGAGCTGAACCGGAGCGACGATCTCCTCCCCGACCATCGAGAGCTTGTCGGGCGTGTAATAGGACAGGCCATGGCCGCGCTTCTGCGCCTCCAGAAGCAGCGCAAAGGTGGAATCGCCCTTGATGTTGATGCGGGCGATGGGGTCCATCTGGACAGCGACGTTCAGTTTCATGGTCTGCCTTTCAGGTCGAGGCGTCGAATGCCGCCAACACATGGCGCGGAAGTGAGCGCGGCGCAATCAGCATGGCGTCGAATCGCAATTCGAATTCGGCATGCTCGGGATGCGCCACGAGCCAGCCTTGCGCGGCGTCGATGATGCGCTGCTGCTGGCGCGGCGTCACGGCGAAAGCGGCGTCGTCCAGCGTCGCCCGCGCCTTGACCTCGACGAAGGCGATCAGATTGCGCCGGCGCGCCACGATGTCGATCTCGCCATGCGGGGTGCGGTAGCGCTTGGCGAGGATGCGATAGCCCTTCGCCATCAGATAGGCGGCGGCACGGCTCTCGGCCGAGATGCCGGTGCGGAATGCGGCGAGCCGCTCCGGCGAGGCGACCTTTGGTTCCCTCGGGCTGTCAGTCTTCGCCATCGCCGCCCTGTGAATCCCTTGCGAGCTCGAGCGCGCGGGCATAGACCTCGCGGCGCGGGCGTCCCGAGAGCGCGACGGCATGCGCCACCGCGTCCTTGACACTGTGCGTGGCGAGCTGTTCGCGCAAGAGACCGTCCAGCGCATCCGGTGTCAGCACCTCGGCGTCGGCTGCCGGCGGAGCGATCACCAGCACGAATTCGCCGCGCGTTTCCAGCCGGTCGGCATCGCGCGCGAGATCGGCCAGCGTCGCGCGCGAAATTTCCTCGTGCAGCTTCGTCAGCTCGCGGCAGATCGCGGCCTCGCGCGTGCCCATGATCTCGGCGAGTTCAGTGAGCGTATCCTGCACGCGGTTGCCGGATTCGAACATCACCAGCGTCGCATCGATGCGGGCGAGCTCGGCAAGGCGTGCGCGGCGCGCGGCGGATTTGGCCGGCAAAAAGCCTTCGAAGAAGAAGCGGTCGGTCGGCAGCGCCGCCACCGACAGAGCGGCGAGCACCGAGGACGGGCCGGGTAGCGCGTACACCGCGTGGCCGGCGGCGCAGACCTCGCGCACCAGCTTGAACCCCGGATCGGAGATCAGCGGCGTGCCGGCGTCCGAGACCAGCGCGATCGAGCCGCCTGCGGCAAGCGCCTCGAGGATCTTCGGGCGCGCGACTTCGGCGTTGTGCTCGTGATATTGCTTGAGCTGCGCGGTAATAGCGTAGCGCTCGGTCAGGCGCCGTGTGATGCGGGTGTCTTCGCAGGCGATGACATCGACGCCGGCGAGGGTCTGGAGCGCACGCAGCGTGATGTCGCCGAGATTGCCGATCGGCGTCGCCACCAGATGCAGGCCCGGGGCCGCTTTCGGCGCCGCGATCCGGTGGGCATCGATGGAGAAACCGCGCGAGGCGGCGTCTTGAGCTTCAGGCGTATTTATCGGGGCCGGCTTTGCGCGCATAATGAGATCAACTTAGGCACGATCCGCAGGGCTGGGAACCGGCTCGCCGAAAAAGATCGTGCCGAAGTGAGGGGCGAGGAACGGACGGGAATGTGATCAATCGGGATCACGTCGAGAGGGAGCGAGGGCCCTCGCGCCATATTCGCGACGGAAACGCCGCCTTGATGCTGCATGAGCGACGGCGAACAGCTGCCGGGACGGAAAGGCGGCCGCGTTAAGCGGCCATTATCCTTTTGTTTTGGTTAACTATTTGCCGACAATATGTCTGAATCCGCGGCTTGTGTCGTGGAAGGAATGTCGTGACCGGCCGGCGAGACGGCGGGTCAGAAGAGAAGCTGCCATGGTGGGCCCGCGTTATCCAAAGTCTCCCGTTCCGGGGTCCCTGATGTCAGGGGCGACTCGAAGGAGTGCGCTCGGCCTGTTGCTGGGCGCGCCCCTGCTGTCGGCCTGCGCGGGCGTGCAGCAGAGTCTCAGCCAGTTCTCCAACCCGTTCTCGAGCTCCGCGCCGCCGGCCCAGCCGGCCGGCCCGCCGCAGCAGGCGACGACCGCCGGCACCGGTGGGGTCAAGGTTGCCGTGATCCTGCCGCTCTCGGCCGCCGGCAATGCCGGCCTTGCCGCGCAATCCATGCGCAATGCCGCCGAGATGGCGCTGGCCGAGTTCCAGAACCCGAACATCCAGCTCCTGATCAAGGACGACAATGGCAGCCCGCAAGGCGCGCAGGCCAGCGCGCAGCAGGCCGTCGACGAGGGCGCCGAGATCATCCTCGGGCCGCTGTTCGCCCAATCGGTGCCGGCGGTGGCGCAGGTCGCGCGGACGCGCGGCATCTCGGTGATCGCCTTCTCGACCGATTCCAGCATCGCCGGACGCGGCGTCTATCTGCTCTCGTTCCTGCCGGAGTCCGACGTCAATCGCATCGTCGAATATTCCGCCAGCATCGGAAAGCGCTCCGTCGCCGTGCTGGTGCCCGACAATGCCTATGGCAATGTCGTCGAGGCCGCCGTGAAGGCCGCGGTGCCGCGGCGCGGCGGGCGCATCATTGCCTTCGAGAGATACGGCGCCGATCGGGCCACGCCGGCGCGGACCGTGGCGCAGCAGCTTGGCAGCGCGGATGCGCTGTTCATTGCCGATGACGGCGATGCCGTCGTGTCGGTGGCGGATGCGATGACTGCGGCGGGCGCGAATTTGCGCAACATCCAGCTGCTCGGCACCGGCCTGTGGGACAGTCCGCGCGTCTATGCCAGCGCTGCCCTGCAAGGCGGTCTCTATGCCGCGCCCGACCCGGCTGGCTTTCGCGCATTCTCCGGCCGCTATCGCACCAAATACGGCGCCGAGCCGATCCGGACCGCGACGCTCGCCTACGACGCGGTCGCCCTCGTCGCCGCCCTCGCGCGCACGCAGGGCACGACGCGCTTCTCGCCGGACGTGCTCACCAACGCCTCCGGCTTCGCCGGCATCGACGGCCTGTTCCGCTTCCGCGCCGATGGCACCAACGAACGGGGCCTCGCGGTGATGAAGGTGACGCAGGGCGGCGGCGTTGCGGTCGCGGGCTCGCCGAAGAGCTTTGGGGCGTGATCGTTCACCTCTCCCGCTTGCGGGCGAGGAGCGCACCGCCGATCTGGCTCGGGCCTACGCCGCGAGATCCGCGACCACCGCGTCCAGCACCGGGAATCCGCTGCTGGTCACGCGCAGCCGTCCCGTCGCATCCACAGTGATCGCGCCTTCTTCGCGCAGCATGGCGATGCGCTTGGGATCGAGCGTCCGGCCGGACAGGCCTTTGTAGCGCTCGGGGTCGATGCCCTCGGCGAGGCGCAACCCCATCAGCAGGAATTCGTCGGCGCGTTCTTCGCTGTTGAGGAGATCGTCGGTGACGATTCCGTGGCCGTTGGTCTCGACCCGCAGCAGCCAGGCCTCGGGACGCTTCTCCGTGGCCGTGGCATGGCGCACGCCGTCGATGTCGAGCCGGCCATGCGCGCCGGGACCGACGCCGGCATATTCATCGCCGCGCCAATAGACCAGATTGTGCCGGCACTCGGCGCCGCGCCGCGCGTGGTTGGAGATCTCGTAAGCCGGAAGACCAAGCTTCTCGCAGGTCTCCTGCGTGACGTCGTAGAGCGCCCGCGCGACCGCTTCGTCCGGTGTCTTCAATTTGCCGGCCTGGTGCAGGCCGAAGAACGGCGTGCCTTCCTCGATCGTCAATTGATAGAGCGACAGATGCTCGGCCGCTTCATCGATGGCGAGACGGAGTTCATCTGCCCACATCGCCGGTGTCTGGTCGGGGCGGGCGTAGATCAGGTCGAACGAGTAACGATCGAACGAGCGGCGCGCGATGGCGACCGCATCGAGCGCCTCGCGGGCGCTATGCATCCGGCCGAGCGCCTTCAGCGAGGCATCGTCGAGCGCCTGCACGCCGAGCGAGACGCGGTTGACGCCGGCGCTGCGATAGCCGGCGAAGCGCGTGGCTTCGACGCTGGTCGGGTTCGCCTCCAGCGTGACTTCGACGTCGCCTGCGACGGTCCAATGCTTGCCGATCGCGTCGAGCACGGCGCCGACGGTTGCAGGCTGCATCAGGGACGGCGTTCCGCCGCCGAGGAAGATCGAGGTGACCTCGCGGCCCGGCGAACGCTGCGCGGTCGTCTCGATCTCACGTGCAAAGGCGGCGGCGAAGCGCGCCTCGTCGATCGCGGCGTGGCGGACGTGGCTGTTGAAGTCGCAATAGGGACATTTCGACAGGCAGAACGGCCAGTGCACGTAGACGCCGAAAGCTTCGGATACTTGTTTTGACGCGTTTTCCTGGCGCGAACCGGTATCCACTTCGCTCGAAAACGCTCTATCGCGGCTCAAGGCAGATCTCCGCCAGTTTCACGAAGGCGCGGGCGCGGTGCGACAGGCCGAGCCCAAGCGGCGGCAGCCCATGCTTCTCGATGCTTTCCATCTCGCCGAACGTGCGGTCGTGGCCGTCGGGCAAAAACATCGGATCGTAGCCGAAGCCGGCCGTCCCGCGCGGCGGCCAGACCAGCGTGCCGTCGACGCGCGCCTCGACCTCTTCGAGATGATCGTCCGGCCAGGCGACGCAGAGCGCGGAGACGAAATGCGCTCTTCGGCGGTCGGGCGTGGTGGCGCCGCGCTCCTGCAGCAGCCGCTCGATCTGCGCCATCGCCGCGTTGAAGTCCTTGCTCGGACCAGCCCAGCGCGCGCTGTAGATGCCGGGCGCGCCGTCCAGCGCGTCGACGACGATGCCGGAATCGTCGGCGAAGGCGGGAAGCTTGGTCGCCTGCGCCGCCGCGATCGCCTTGATCGCCGCGTTGCTGCGGAAATCGCCGCCGGTTTCGTCCGGCTCGCCGAGGCCGAGCTCGCCGGCCGACACCGCCGCGATGCCGTACGGCGCAAGCAGCTCCCGCATCTCGGCGAGCTTGCCGGGATTGTGGGTCGCGATGACGAGCTTGTCCGTGATTCGGCGGTGCATGGGCCTATTGACTACGCCACAGCCAGTTTCTGCAAGTCCACCAGACGCGCGATGCCCTTCTGGGCCAGCGCCATCAACTTCAGGAACTCGTCCTGGGTGAACGGCTCGCGTTCCGCCGTGCCCTGCACCTCGACGATGCGGCCGTCGCCGGTCAAGACGAAATTGGCGTCGGTCTGGGCTTCCGAGTCCTCGGCGTAGTCGAGATCGAGCACCGGCGTGCCGTTGTAGATGCCGCAGGAGATCGCAGCGACGTTGTCGCGCATCACATTGGCCTTGATCATGTTGCGCGCCTTCATCCAGTTGATGCAATCGGCGAGCGCGACCCAGGCACCGGTGATCGAGGCCGTGCGGGTGCCGCCGTCGGCCTGGAGCACGTCGCAATCGACCGTGATCTGGCGCTCACCGAGCGCTTCGAGGTCGACGATGGTGCGAAGCGAGCGGCCGATCAGGCGCTGGATCTCGACGGTGCGGCCGCTTTGCTTGCCGGCGGAGGCCTCGCGACGGGTGCGTTCCGAGGTCGCGCGCGGCAGCATGCCGTATTCGGCGGTGACCCAGCCGCGGCCCTGGCCCTTCAGCCAGGGCGGCAGGCGCTCTTCCAGCGTGGCGGTGACCAGCACATGGGTATCGCCGAATTTCACGAGGCAGGAGCCTTCCGCGTATTTGACCACGCCGCGCTCCAGTGTCACGGGGCGCAGTTCGTCGGGCGCACGGCGGCTTGGCCGCATGGGAAATCCTCCAAAACTCGCAGGTGTAGGGCTGTTCGCGGTGCTTGTAGGGGGGGTGAGGGTGGGCGGCAAGGTTTTTTCACCCCCCGATTTCGTGGCCGCGAACGCCACGCTTGTCAGAAGCGCCCGGGATAGACAAATTACGTGTATCTGAGAGGAGTTACTGTTTGTGACCCATCACGATCCGATCCATCTGATCGCGCCGCGCGCAGGCCTTGCCCAGCTCAACGAGCGTTCCCGCGACATCTTTCGGCAAATTGTCGAGAGCTATCTCGCGACCGGCGAGCCCGTGGGATCACGTAATATCTCGCGCCTCATCGCGATGCCGCTGTCGCCGGCCTCGGTTCGCAACGTCATGGCCGACCTGGAACAGCTCGGCCTGATCTACGCGCCTCATACCTCTGCCGGCCGGTTGCCGACGGAACTGGGCTTGCGCTTTTTCGTCGATGCCCTGATGCAAGTGGGCGACCTCAATGAGGCCGAGCGCCAGTCGATCCAGAGCCAGCTCACATCCGTCGGCCAGGCGCATTCGGTCGAGGCGGCGCTGGACCAAGCCCTGACGCGGCTGTCCGGACTCACGCGGGCGGCGGCTGTGGTGCTGACGCCAAAATCCAATGCGCGGCTCAAACACATCGAATTCGTCCGTCTGGAACCGGAGAAGGCCCTGGTCATCCTGGTCGGCGAGGACGGCCAGGTCGAAAACCGCGTGCTGTCGCTACCGCCCGGGGTTCCCTCCTCGGCGATCACCGAGGCCGGGAATTTCCTCAATGCACGCATCCGCGGCCGCACTCTGGCCGAGGCCCGGCTCGAGCTCGAGACGGCACTCGGGGAAGCCCGCGCCGAACTCGATCAGCTGACGCAGAAGGTGATCTCGGCCGGAATCGCAAGCTGGTCCGGCGGCGAGAACGAGGACCGCCAGCTCATCGTCCGCGGCCACGCCAATCTGCTGGAAGATCTGCACGCGCTGGAGGATCTGGAGCGGGTGCGTCTTTTGTTCGACGATCTCGAGACCAAGCGCGGCGTCATCGACCTCCTGGGCCGGGCCGAGACTGCGGAAGGCGTGCGCATCTTCATCGGCAGCGAGAACAAGCTGTTTTCGCTGTCAGGCTCCTCCACCATCATCTCGCCCTATCGGGATGCCGCCGGCCACATCGTCGGCGTCCTGGGCGTGATCGGCCCGACGCGGCTGAATTATGCCCGTGTGATCCCGACCGTGGATTATGCCGCCCGCATCGTCAGCCGCCTTTTGGGAGGCTGACAGGCGTTTCCGCCGATCACGGGCGCTTGATTTTCGCGCGCTCAGGCACGATATCCGGGCCAACAATCCTGGAAACGAGTTCGAGATTAGAGCCGATGACCGATCGAGACCGGCAACCCGAAGACACGACCGCGCCGACGCCTGAGCCCGTGGTGTCAAAGCCCTACATCATGCCCGACGATCCCGAGCCCGGCTCGGTCGAAACGTTGCAGAAGGAAGCCACCGAAGCGCGCGACCGCATGCTGCGGACGCTGGCCGAGATGGAGAATCTGCGCAAGCGCACCGCCAAGGAGGTCGCCGACGCCCGCCTCTATGGCATCACCGGCTTTGCCCGCGACGTGCTCGATATCGCCGACAATCTCCAGCGCGCGCTCGATGCCGTCCCGGCCGAGGCCCGCGCCACGGCCGATCCCGGTCTGACCTCGCTGATCGAGGGCGTCGAGCTCACCGAGCGGTCCCTGCTCAACGCTCTGGAAAAGCACGGCGTGAAGAAGCTCGATCCGCAGGGCCAGAAGTTCGACCCGAACTTCCACCAGGCGATGTACGAAGTCCCCGATCCGTCGGTGCCGTCGGGCACCGTGGTCCAGATCATGCAGGCCGGCTATACCATCGGCGAGCGCGTGCTGCGCCCGGCTTTGGTCGGTGTCGCCAAGGGCGGCGCGAAGGCAGCGCCGGCGGCGAACAACAACGAGTCCAGCGACGCGCCGAACTGAGTTTGGTTGTCATTCCGGGGCGCGACGTAGTCGCGAGCCCGGAATCCATCGCGCAGCGGAGACAACCGTCTAATGGATTCCGGGCTCGCGCTGACGCGCGCCCCGGAATGACGGGAGGATAGAGCGCGTCGCCTACGCGCTCACCGCGATATCCGCCGACTGAATCCGCTTGACGCCGGCCTTGGCCATATCGGCCCAGGCCTTTGCCAGCGAACCCTGCGTGTCGATGCCGCGGCAGGCGTCTTCCACCACATAAACCTCGAAGCCTGCCTTGCGCCCATCGAGCGCGGTCCAGGCAACGCAGAAGTCCGTCGCCAAACCCGCCACGAAAACGCGCTTGATCTTGCGCCCCTTGAGATATCCGGCAAGTCCGGTCGAGGTCTTGCCGTCGGCTTCGAGAAAGGCCGAATAGCTGTCGACGTTCTTGTGAAAGCCCTTGCGGATGATGAGCTCGGCGTGCGGGATCGCAAGGTCCTTCGACAGCGCGGCTCCCTCGGTGCCCTGCACGCAATGGTCCGGCCACAGCACCTGCTTGCCGTAGGGAAGGTCGACGGTCTCGAACGGCTTCTTGCCCGAATGCACCGATGCGAACGAGACGTGGCCCGGCGTGTGCCAGTCCTGCGTCATCACCACATTCGCAAACGCTTTCGAGATCTTGTTGATGATGGGGACCACCTGCTCGCCCTCTTTCACCGCGAGACTGCCGCCGGGCAGGAAGCAGTTCTGCACGTCGATCACGAGCAGGGCGGAGGTCTCGTCAGGCTTGATCGGTGCCGCTGCAAAGAGTGCGGTCGGCGCGAGGCTCGCCAGCGCCGTCGTTCCGAGCATTGCGAAGACTTGTCGTCGGTCCAGCATCATTCGCCTCCCTTGGGATGATCCAACGGAAGCGAAGCCTAGTTCCGTTCGTATACGAACAGAAGCCCGAAAATGCAGCCGTCCTGGTGAGGGGTTGGGCTGCCGGCCCCAAAACTCACTGTCGTCCCTGCGTGCGCAGGAACGACACCGCGTATGCCGAACGATTCAGCCCTTCGGCTGGATGCCGTCGCGCACGGCGCGGAAGCGGGTGAAGGCGGGCTGCCACTGGTCCCGCGGGGCGCTGGCGATGATGCGCAGCGAGGCGCCGCCGCTCGAGAAGCGGATCCACTGCACCACGGTCACCGGGACTTTGTCCTTGCCGCTGACGCCGTCGATCCGGGTCTCGAAGCCTTGCTGGCCATTGATGCGGATCGGCTCGGACATGGTGACGCGCGATTCGCGCACGCCGGGGATCTGAAGCGCCGCCTCCTGGGCGAAGCGGGCGCGGTCGCCCGCGGCTTGCGGGGTGGCGCCGATCAGGCCGAGGATCATGAACGGCTTCGTCTCATAGCCGGTGCTCTCGTCGCCGTCGGCCAGGATGATGCTCGAGCCCGGCGCCAGCGTGCGGATGTCCTTGAAGTCGGCGAGATCGGTGATCTTGAACGGCATCAGCGCGATCTGCTCCTCGGCCGAGACCCGCTTGCGGGTGACGGCGGTAGCAAACATCTGCCGCACCGCTTCATCCGTGTAGATCTTGGTCGCATTCTCCGGGATCTGCACCGCGACATAACCCGAGAAGCCGGCGCCCGGCACGATCATCGAATAGCGCTTCACCAGGGTGTCGCCGGCCTTGCCGCTTTCGGTGGTGAAATAAGCGAGGCCCGCGGGAGTCTCGACCTTGTCCTGCTTGACGCCATTCGCGCCCGCCGGATTGGAGTTGAAGGCGCTCACGACCTCGCCATAGGCCGCCGGCGGCAGCTCGGTGATCAGCACCTTGACGCCGCCGTCCTCGCTCTCGAAGCCCGGAAAGGTTTTTGCGGTGTTGAGGCCGACCAACGGCACCATGCCCAGGCGCAAGCCGGGCGGAAACACGGCGTCGGCGGCAACGGCCGGAAACGCGGAGGTAATGAAGAGGGCGAGCGCGGCGAGGGGACGGGTCAGCTTCATGGGCACTCTGATTGGTTCACATTGAGGCCGTTCGATGGTCGGACACCGGGCCGCTTTGTCGCGCGAAGCAGCCGTGGCGGCTGCCCGGCCGGTCCGCCTTTTACCGGGTTTAGGCGTGCTGTAACAGGGCGAGGATCGGCCGCGGCAGCGGGGCTTGCCGAGGCTTGAACCTGTTAATAATTCCTCACCCGCAAGGGCGGTGAAGCCCGGATATGATCTTCCAAAACCCAATGTTTTCGCGGCAGAAACCCGACTTCGGTCCTTGCGGGCCCCTCCCCCCCTCCTATATGAGCCTCAATCATCGCAATATCGCGGATGTTTGATCTTAGGGGGTTTCGGTTTGGGTGCCTTCTGGGCCCAGCCAACCTGCTGCAAAAAGAAGGATATCGGGACCATGGGAAAGGTCATTGGGATCGACCTCGGCACCACGAATTCGTGCGTCGCCGTGATGGATGGCAAGAACGCCAAAGTCATCGAGAATTCCGAAGGCATGCGCACGACGCCTTCGATCGTCGCCGTCACGGACGACGGTGAGCGCCTCGTCGGCCAGCCGGCCAAGCGTCAGGCTGTCACCAATCCCGAGCGCACCTTCTTCGCAGTGAAGCGCCTCATCGGCCGCCGCTACGACGACCCGATGGTCGAGAAGGACAAGAAGCTCGTTCCCTACAAGATCGTGAAGGCTTCCAACGGCGACGCCTGGGTCGAGGCCGACGGCCAGACCTACTCGCCCTCGCAGGTGTCGGCGTTCATCTTGCAGAAGATGAAGGAGACCGCGGAAGCCCATCTCGGCCAGAAGGTCGACCAGGCCGTCATCACCGTTCCTGCCTACTTCAACGACGCCCAGCGTCAGGCGACCAAGGACGCCGGCAAGATCGCGGGCCTCGAGGTGCTGCGCATCATCAACGAGCCGACCGCGGCTGCGCTCGCCTATGGCCTCGACAAGACTAAGACCGGCACCATCGCGGTGTACGATCTCGGCGGCGGCACGTTCGATATTTCGATCCTCGAGATCGGCGACGGCGTATTCGAGGTGAAGTCGACCAACGGCGACACCTTCCTCGGCGGCGAGGACTTCGACATGCGCCTGGTCGGCTATCTCGCCGACGAATTCCAGAAGGAGCAGGGCATCAACCTGCGCAACGACAAGCTCGCGTTGCAGCGCCTGAAGGAAGCCGCTGAAAAGGCCAAGATCGAACTGTCGTCGACGACCCAGACCGAGATCAACCTGCCCTTCATCACCGCGGACCAGACCGGCCCGAAGCATCTGACGATGAAGCTCACCCGCGCCAAGTTCGAGGCGCTGGTCGACGACCTCGTCCAGAAGACCGTCGAGCCCTGCCGCAAGGCGCTCAAGGATGCCGGCGTCACCGCCGGTGAGATCGGCGAAGTGGTTCTGGTCGGCGGCATGTCGCGCATGCCGAAGGTCCAGGAAGTCGTGAAGCAGCTGTTCGGCAAGGAGCCGCACAAGGGCGTCAACCCGGACGAAGTCGTGGCGATCGGCGCCGCGATCCAGGCCGGCGTGCTCCAGGGCGACGTCAAGGACGTGCTTCTGCTCGACGTGACGCCGCTGTCGCTGGGCATCGAGACGCTGGGCGGCGTGTTCACCCGCATCATCGACCGCAACACCACGATCCCGACCAAGAAGAGCCAGGTGTTCTCGACCGCCGAGGACAGCCAGAACGCGGTCACCATCCGCGTCTTCCAGGGCGAGCGTGAAATGGCGGCCGACAACAAGATGCTCGGTCAGTTCGACCTGATGGGCATTCCGCCGGCGCCGCGCGGCATGCCGCAGATCGAGGTGACCTTCGACATCGACGCCAACGGCATCGTCAACGTCTCGGCCAAGGACAAGGCCACCGGCAAGGAGCAGCAGATCCGCATCCAGGCGTCCGGCGGCCTGTCGGAAGCCGACATCGAGAAGATGGTCAAGGACGCCGAGGCCAATGCCGAGGCGGACAAGAAGCGCCGCGAGGCCGTGACTGCCAAGAACGAGGCGGACGGTCTGGTGCATTCGACCGAGAAGGCTTTGGCCGAGCACGGCTCGAAGGTCGGCGAGACCGAGCGCCGCGCCATCGAGGATGCCGTCGGCGACCTCAAGGAAGCGCTGAAGGGCGACGATGCCGAGGCGATCAAGGCCAAGACGCAGACGCTGGCCCAGGCTTCGATGAAGCTCGGCGAAGCCATGTACAAGCAGCAGGCCGAGGCCGACGCCAAGAAGGACGCGGCCAAGGACGACGTCGTCGATGCGGAATTCACCGAGGTCGACGACGACAAGAACAACAAGAAGTCCGCTTAAACCCCAAGAGGGTGATGATGCGGACGGCTTGGACCCCACACGCGCTACCGGCCTCCTCCCCTGCGGGGGAGGCCGTCGTGTCGGGCTCGACGGGACGGGCGCCCGTTACGATCAATCAATTTCCCGCCGCTATGCTGAACGCTGCCATGCAGCCCTCTGCCGCCAGGCGGAAGGCCGCCTATGTTGTCGCGTGGCGACGTTGTTTCGCTCCGACTTGAATCGCGATTGGATAGACCGAGTCCGACATGTCCACGTCCACCAAGCGCTGCTACTACGAGACCCTCGAGGTCGAACGCGATGCCGACGAAGGCAAGCTGAAGTCGTCGTTCCGCAAGCTCGCCATGAAATTCCATCCCGACCGCAATCCGGGGGATGAGACCAGCGAAGTCAAATTCAAGGAAATCAACGAGGCCTACGAGATCCTCAAGGACAAGGACAAGCGCGCCGCCTATGACCGTTACGGTCATGCTGCTTTCGAGCAGGGCGGCGGCGGTGGTGCCGGGTTCGGCGCGGGCTTCGCATCCTCTTTCTCCGACATCTTCGAAGATCTGTTCGGTATGGCCGGGCAGCGCGGCCGCGGCGGTCGCGAGCGCGGCGCCGACCTGCGCTACAACATGGAAATCACGCTCGAGGAAGCCTTTGGCGGCAAGACTGCGCAGATCGAGATTCCGGTTTCGGTCACCTGCGAGGCCTGTTCGGGCATCGGCGCCAAGGCCGGCACCAAGCCGAAGACCTGCTCGACCTGCGGCGGCGCCGGACGCGTGCGGCAGTCGCAGGGCTTCTTCACGCTCGAGCGCACCTGTCCCGGCTGCCAGGGACGCGGCCAGATGATCGAGGACGCCTGCCCGTCCTGCTCGGGTCAGGGCCGGGTCACCCGCGAGCGAAATCTGTCGGTCAACATTCCCCCGGGTGTCGAGGACGGCACAAGGATCAGGCTCGCCGGTGAGGGTGAGGCGGGGGTCCGCGGCGGTCCGCCCGGCGACCTCTACATCTTCCTGTCGCTGGTCCAGCACCAGTTCTTCCAGCGCGACGGCGCCGATCTGCATTGCCGTGTGCCGATCTCGATGGTGACGGCCGCCCTGGGCGGCGAATTCGAGGTGCCGACCATCGAGAAGAGCAAGGCCAAGGTGAAGGTACCGGCCGGGACCCAGTCGAACCGCCGATTCCGCATTGCATCAAAAGGCATGCCGGTGCTGCGGTCGCGCCAGATGGGCGACATGTATGTTCAGGTCGTGGTCGAGACGCCGCAGAACCTCACCAAGAAGCAGCAGGAACTGCTGGCCGAGTTCGAAAAGCTGTCAAGCGGCAACACCCAGCCGGAGTCCGAGGGGTTCTTCGCCAAGGTCAAGGATTTCTTCGGTAATCGGGCGAGTTGACCCGGCTTGACCGTGCCGCCTTCGGCCTATACGTCTTTATGACCATTTTCTGACACGCCGCGGTCTTGCGGTCCCGTCCGGTCCAGACATGCCATTGCCATCGTCCGCGCGTGCGTTGAAGAAGCCTCGTCTCGATGACGAGGTGCGTTTTCTCAGATCGTGGATCGAAAAGCCGCTGCACATGGGCGCGGTGATGCCATCGGGCAAGTTGTTGGCCCGGACCATGGCCCATTACGTCGATGTCGATTCGGATGCGCCTGTGGTCGAGCTTGGACCCGGGACCGGCGCCATCACCTCGGCCCTGGTCGAGCGCGGTGTCGATCAGAAGCGTCTCGTCCTCGTCGAATACAATCCCGGTTTCTGCGCGCTGCTGCGCGACCGCTATCCGCAGGCCAAGGTGGTGCAGGGCGATGCCTATCGCCTGCGCGACACGCTCTGGAACGTGCTGAGCGCGCCGGCCTCCGCGGTCGTCTCCGGCCTGCCGCTCGTGACAAAACCGATGCTGACGCGCCTGCGGCTGATCCGCGACGCCTTCACGGCGCTCGCGCCCGGGGCGCCGTTCGTCCAGTTCACCTATGCGGTGGTGCCGCCGATCCCGAAATCGCTGCCTGGCGTGTCCACAGAGGCTTCGGAACGGATCTGGATGAACCTTCCGCCGGCCCGCGTCTGGGTGTATCGCAAGGACTAATTCCGCCGGCTTCCCATTGTGCACGGCGGGCTCGTTTCGCCGAACGCATGGGATCGGATGTCCGCACCCAAAATCCTGATCATTCCCGGCTCGCTGCGCACCGGTTCGCACAATGCGAAGCTGGCTGCGGTCATAGCCCATGAATTCGTCCGGGCCGGCGTCGATGTCACCCGGATATCGCTCGCCGATTTCCCGCTGCCGATCTATGACGGCGACCTTCAGGCCAAATCCGGCATCCCGAAGCACGCTATCAATCTCAAGCGCATGATCGGCGCGCATCACGGCGTGCTGTTCGTCACGCCTGAATACAACGCCTCGGTGCCGCCGCTGCTCAAGAACGCGATCGACTGGGTCAGCCGCGTGCAGGAGCTGAACGAAGCGCGCGGCGAGGTGTTCCGCAGCCGCGCCTTCGCGCTCGCCGGCGCCTCGCAGAGCCGGCTCGGTGCGGCGCGTGCGCTGCAGGCCTTGCGGCTGATCCTGACCTCGTGCCACGCCAACGTGATAGCCAGCCAGCTCACGCTCGCCTTTGCCGATCAGGCCTATGACGATATGGACAGGCTCAAGAACGAGGGCGACATCGCCGCGTTGAAGGAGCTGGTCGCGCAGTTGATCGATATTTCCCAACGCATGATGTGAGGTGACATGACGCCAGCCGAGATCGCTCCCAAGGACCGCCTGATCGTCGCGCTCGATCTTCCCAGCGTCGATGCCGCGGAGGCGACGATCAACCGTCTCGGCGACAGCGTCACCTTCTACAAGATCGGTTACCGGCTCGCTTATGCCGGCGGATTGCCGCTGGTCGGCAAGCTCGCCGACAAGGGCAAGAAGGTCTTTCTCGATCTCAAGCTGCACGACATCGGCAACACCGTGACGCAAGGCGTCGAGAGCATCACCAGGCTTGGCGCCACCTTCCTCACCGTGCACGCCTACCCACAGACCATGAAGGGCGCGGTCGAAGGCCGCGGCAATTCGAGCCTGAGGATTCTCGCGGTCACGGTGCTGACCTCCTACAACGAGGACGATCTGCATGCGGCCGGCTATCGGCTCGGCGTCTCCGAGCTGGTCGAGGCGCGCGCGCAGCAGGCGCAGGTGCTTGGCATCGACGGACTGGTGTCCTCGCCGGAGGAAGTTGGAGCCTTGCGCAAGATCGTCGGCCACCAGATGCATCTCGTCACACCGGGCATCCGGCCGGTCGGTTCGGCGACCGGCGATCAGAAGCGCATCATGGCGCCGGGCCGCGCGATCGCCGCCGGCGCCGACTATCTCGTCGTCGGACGGCCGATCGTCGAAGCCGCCGACCCGAAGGCGATTGCGGAAGCCATCCAGGCCGAGATCGCGCAGGCGCTCGGAGCATGATCCGGACCCGAAGGCCGCGTTAGCGCAAAGTGTGACGCGGTTTTCCGATCAGATCATGCTCAAATAGAAATCACCTCAAGCAACAACAGGGAGAAGTACAATGGCAAAAGGCTACTGGATCGGGCGCGTCGATGTGAGCAGTGACGAGGGCTACAAGCCCTATGCCGTCGCCAACGGTCCAATCTTCAAGAAATGGGGCGGTCGCTTCGTCGTGCGCGCCGGCAAGTTCACCACCGTCGAGGGCGCCAGCCGCACCCGCAACGTCGTCATCGAATTCCCGGACTACGAAACCGCCATGGCCTGCTACAACTCACCGGAATACCAGGCCAACATCAAGGTGCGCCAGCCGCACTCGGTCGCCGACCTCATCATCATCGAGGGCTATGACGGCCCGCAGCCGTCGGACGGTTGAGGCGCGACCTCGGCCTGTATGGCTCGAGACGCCCGCCTGCGGCCGGCCCTCACCACGAGGTCTGATATCTTGCCGCGACACGAGACTTCATCCTGAGGGCCCGCCGCAGGCGAGCCTGCCTGATCCCCTCGGTTGCCGGAACTGGCTCCCCCCGCTAAAACGGCCTCCGAAGAGGATCATACCATGTCCGACATGCGCTTGATTGTTGCTGGGGCCGGCGGCCGGATGGGGCGCGCGCTGGTGCGGGCGATCGCCGAGAGCAAAGGTGCGGTGCTGGCCGGCGCGCTGGAGGCGCCGGGCTCCGAGCTGCTCGGCAAGGATGCCGGCGTGCTCGCGGGGCTGCCCGCCAACGGCATCACGCTTTCCGGCGATCTCTGGGCGATGTCGAAGGAGGCCGACGGCATCCTCGATTTCACCGTGCCCGCGGCGACCATCGCCAATGTCGCCATCGCGGCCGAGCGCGGTATCGTGCATGTCGTGGGCACCACGGGGCTGTCGGGCTCCGACAACGCCGTGATCAAGAGTGTCACCAGTCGTGCCGTCGTGGTGCAATCCGGAAATATGAGCCTGGGCGTCAATCTGCTCGCCGCCGTGGTCAAGCGCGTCGCCAGGGCGCTCGACGAGAGTTTCGATATCGAGATCGTCGAAACCCATCACCGCATGAAGATCGACGCGCCCTCGGGCACCGCGCTGATGCTGGGCCAGGCCGCCGCTAGCGGTCGCGGCGTCGCCCTCGATGACCATTCCGAGCGCGGCCGTGACGGCATCACCGGTGCGCGTCGGCCGGGCAATATCGGTTTCGCTTCGTTGCGCGGCGGGACCGTCGCCGGCGACCACAGCGTGACCTTCCTCGGCCCGTTCGAGCGCCTGACGCTGTCACATCAGGCCGAGGACCGCATGCTGTTCGCCCATGGCGCTCTGAAGGCGGCACTGTGGGCGCATGGCAAGAAGCCGGGCCACTACTCCATGGCCGACGTGCTCGGCCTTGCCGATATCTAGTCGACAATCAGCAACGGAAAGCAGTCAATGAGCGAACGTCTTCTCGTGCTCGTGCGCCACGGCCAGAGCGAATGGAATCTGAAGAACCTGTTCACGGGTTGGAAGGACCCTGATCTCACCGAGCTCGGCGTGAAGGAAGCGACCGACGCCGGCCGCAAGCTGAAGGCACAGGGTCTTCAGTTCGACGTCGCCTACACCTCCGTGCTCACGCGCGCGCAACACACGCTGGATATCATCCTCAGCGAGCTCGGCCAGACCGGCCTGCCGACTTCGAAGAACCTCGCGCTGAACGAGCGCGACTATGGCGATCTCTCCGGCCTCAACAAGGACGATGCCCGCAAGAAATGGGGTGAGGACCAGGTGCTGATCTGGCGTCGCTCCTACGACGTGCCGCCGCCCGGCGGCGAAAGCCTGAAAGACACGCTCGCGCGCGCGTTGCCCTACTATGTGCAGGAAATCCTGCCCGGCGTGCTCAACGGCAAGCGTACGCTGGTCGCCGCCCACGGCAATTCGCTGCGCGCGCTGATCATGGTGCTGGAAAAGCTATCGCCCGAAGGCATTCTGAAGCGCGAGCTCGCGACGGGTGTGCCGATCATTTACCGGCTGAATGCGGATTCGACGGTAGCGTCGAAGCTGGATCTAGCGGGGTAAAATTGAGCATGCAACTTCCTGACCTGTCGAACGAATGGGACAAAGAAAAGCTGCGCAATTGGATGGCGAACGCCAAACGGCAAAAACGAGATGATGTTTACCAAGCGGCTTTCCGTCAGCTTTGTCGAATCGAGGGCCGTAATATCGACGATCCTCTTGAGTCTGAATTTGCAGTCGTAATGCGGGCCCTAGAAGAAGCTTTGTCGGAAGAGAGCGGTAAAGCAAAGCGTCTGAGCAGAACTCGTCAAAAGCTGAACAGAGTTGGCGTAAGGCAAACATTGGCTGATTTGGCAATGAAGCCGACGCCTTCGACAGGCTTCTTGAAGTTGGTCGAGTTTGGAATGGCCAAGGAACTGTCCGCGGAGGCACTCGTTATTAAATATTCAAGCGAATTCTCTCCGGAGATTGTAGAAGCGGCTAGAACGCGTTTGGCCGATCACGGCATTTCTTGAGAGCAGCTTAGTTTCGTTCTGCATCTCCAGCAGAGATCTACTGTACCCCCAGCTGCCCGGCTTCCCAGCCCAGCATCGCCTGCTTGCGGGTGATCCCCCAGTGATAGCCGGTGAGCGTACCGCTCTTGCCGAGTGCGCGGTGGCAGGGCACGACAAAAGAGACCGGGTTCTTGCCGACCGCCGCGCCGACGGCGCGTGAGGCCTTCGGGCTGTTGATGTTGCAGGCGATGTCGGAATAGGACACTGCGCGCCCCATCGGGATTTTCAGCAGCGTCTCCCACACCCGCACCTCGAAGTCGGTGCCGATCATCACCACGCGCAACGGCTGGTCCGGCCGCCAGAGTTTCGTGTCGAAGATCCGGGCCGCGAGCGGCGCCGTGCCCTCGTGGTCCTCGACGTAAGTTGCGTTCGGCCAGCGCCGCGTCATGTCGGCGAGCGCGACCTTCTCCTCGCCGTGGTCCGCGAAGGCAAGGCCCGACAGGCCGCGATCGGTGGCGATCACGATCGCCGTGCCGAACGGCGAAGGGTGGAAGCCATAGCGCAAGGTGAGGCCGGCGCCGCCGTTCTT
Organism: Bradyrhizobium sp. NDS-1; assembly: GCF_032918005.1. Lineage (NCBI taxonomy): Bacteria > Pseudomonadati > Pseudomonadota > Alphaproteobacteria > Hyphomicrobiales > Nitrobacteraceae > Bradyrhizobium > Bradyrhizobium sp. NDS-1. Next base: position 160,483 of record NZ_CP136628.1, on the reverse strand, counting down.
CCATTCGCCCGGCGACATCGCCTCATGCGTGACGAAGAGATCGTGCAGCCGCCCCGGGCCTGACAGGCCGGAGTCGAGCGCGGCATCGAGAATGCTCGCGGAGTCTCGCAGCAAGCCCTTGGCGTGATCGAGCGTCAGCGCCTGCATGAAGGCCTTCGGCGTGATGGAGGCCCAGCGGCGGAACAGATGGTGCAGCTCATCCGGCGTGACGCCGGCCGCATCCGCCATCGCCTCGATGGTCGGCTGCGCGCGCCAGTTCTCCGAGATGAAGGCGATCGCCCGGCGTACCGAATCATAGTCGCGCAGCGCGGCGTGCTGGGGGCCCGGCTTGGTCAGGCGCTGGTCATGTATGGCGAGTGTCATCATGACCGGAAATGTAGGGGAGGGACGGGCGCGAAACCACCCGATTTCCGACGTGAGATCAGCGAAGCGGATTGTAGGTCGGGCCGCGCTTGGCGGCATTGAGTGCCTCAACCAAGCCTTTGTAAAAGCTAGCCTTTTCCTCTGGCCCCAGGAAGCGCGCGATTTGGATCTGGCGGCCGCGCGCGATCAGATAGAGATGCTCGATGCCGAAGTCCTCGTCGACCTCCATGTCGAGGCGGACCCAGAGCGGATTGAACGTCCATTCGGCGACTTGGCCGCGATGGCTGATCCGCCGCACGCGCAATTCGGACGGGGTCACCACGATTTCCTCGCGGGCGCGCGCGGCGCGGAAATTGGCCTTGAAGGCCCACCAGATCACCAGCACGTCGAGCCCGAAGAAGCCGAACACCGGCCACGCCCCCATCATCAGGAAAGCGAGGCCCGCGACGAAGCTGACCACGCTCACGAACAGCATCAAGGCGAGGAAGCCGGTGCGGTTCAGGGAGCGGTGTGGCGTCAGCAGCGCAGAGAAGATCTGCACGTCGCGCGGGTCTTGGGAATCGCTGCGCTCTATTTCGTTGCCTGTGCTCATCCTCCATCAGTATATCCCGATCATGGCGAAAATCACCCGCAAGCCCGCCCCGCGCAAAGCGGCGGTGCCGAATAAAAAGGCAAAGCCGGTCGCGGCCAAACCGAAAGCGCCTGCGAAGAAATCGCTCAAAGCTGCAAAACCCTGGACGCCCGCCGAGGTCCGCGAGGTCTTCACCCGCTTCCGCAAGGCCAATCCGGAACCGCAGGGCGAGCTCGAGCACGTCAATCCGTTCACGCTGCTGGTTGCCGTGGTGCTGTCGGCGCAGGCGACCGATGCCGGCGTCAACAAGGCCACGCGCGCCTTGTTCGAAATCGCCGACACCCCGCAGAAGATGCTCGATCTCGGCGAGGAGCGCCTGCGCGAATACATCAAGACGATCGGCCTCTATCGCACCAAGGCGAAGAACGTGATCGCGCTGTCGGCAAAGCTGCTGACCGAATTCGGCGGCGAGGTGCCGCGCACCCGCGCCGAAATCGAATCGCTGCCCGGCGCCGGTCGCAAGACCGCCAACGTCGTGCTCAACATGGCCTTCGGCGAGCACACCATGGCCGTCGACACGCATGTGTTCCGGGTCGGCAACCGCACGGGGCTTGCGCCCGGCAATACGCCGCTCGAGGTCGAGCTCGGTCTCGAAAAGGTGATCCCGGCGGAGTTCATGCTGCATGCCCATCATTGGCTGATTTTGCACGGCCGCTACACTTGCCTCGCGCGCAAGCCGCGCTGCGAGGTCTGCCTGATCAACGATCTCTGCCGGTGGCCGGAGAAGACGGTGTGAGATCGCGGTGAGTTCGTTTGAGGTTCAGTCGTGAGTCAACAAGAGCAAGTTCCATCGTCGCCTCCCGCCGCAGCGCCTGCCCCACCACCGAAGCCGACGCAGCGCCCCGCCACCTCGCTCTGGAGCCGGCTCGCGATCCCGCTGTTTGCCGTCGTCGTTGCGCTCGCCTTCGTCGCGCTGGCGACGTTGCGCTTCGACGAATGGGTCGGCAATGCCGTGATCCAGACCACCAATGACGCCTATGTGCGCGCCGAGCTGACGCGGCTGTCGAGCCGCGTCTCGGGCGAAGTGCTCACCGTAGGGGTCACCGATTTCCAGCGCGTCAAGGCCGGCGATCTCCTGATCCAGATCGATCCCGCCGATTACGAGGCGCAAGTCGCGCAGGCCGAAGCCGCCGTCGTCGCGGCGCAGGCCGCGCTCGACAATCTCGCCAACCAGATCGAGCTGCAATATGCGACGATCGCGCAGGCCCAGGCTGCCCGCCTCTCTGCGGAAGCCATGGAAGTGGAGGCGCGACAGGAGCAGGAGCGCCAGCAATCCCTGTCGCAGACCGAATCCGGCACGCGTCAGCGCCTCGAGCAGGCAGTGGCCGCTTACGCCAAGGCGCAGGCCGACGTGCGCGCGAGCCGCGCCGTGATCGCGGCCCAGCAGCATCAGCTCGAGGTCCTGCAAGGCACCAGGAAGCAGCGCGCCGCCGATGTCGCGGCGGCCAAGGCGACGCTGGCGGGCGCGAAGCTCAAGCTTGGCTACACGAAGATCACCGCGCCGTTCGACGGCGTTGTCGGCGAGCGCCAGGTGCAGCCCGGCGATTACGTCAATATCGGCACCAACCTCATCAACGTGGTGCCGCTGCCCAAGGTCTATGTGATCGCGAACTACAAGGAGACCCAGCTCACGCATGTTGCACCGGGCCAGCCGGTCGAGATCACGGTCGACAGTTTTCCGCGCGAGACGCTGCGCGGCAGGGTCGCGCGCATTGCGCCGGCGACGGGCGCACAGGTGGCGCTGCTGCCGCCCGACAACGCAACGGGCAATTTCACAAAGGTCGTGCAGCGCATTCCGGTGCGGATCCAGTTCGACGATGGCCAACCGCTGCTGGCGCGCCTCGTGCCGGGCATGTCGGTCGTCACCAGCATCGACACCAAGGGCGCAAATGGCGGAAAATGACGATGCCGATCGCGGGCCGGTCTCGCGCGGCGGCGTCGCGCCGCAGCCCATGTTCGCCGTCGCGGCGGTGCTGCTCGGCTCGTTCCTCGCCAATTTCGACAGCCGGCTGACCACGGTCGGTCTGCCCGACCTGCGCGGCGCATTCTCGCTCGGCTTCGACGAGGGCGCCTGGCTCTCGACCGCCGGCATCGGCTCGCAGATCTTCATCGCGCCTGCGGTGGCCTGGCTCGCCACGGTGTTCGGCCTGCGCCGCGTCCTCGGCATCCCCAGCCTCGTCTATGCCGCCGTCTCGTTCGTCATTCCCTTCGTGCACGACTACACGACGTTGCTCGTGCTCAGCGTCGTGCACGGCCTCCTGCTCGGCACCTTCGTGCCGGCGACGCTGATGATCGTGTTCCGCAATCTGCCGATCCGCTGGTGGCTGCCGGCAATCTCGATCTATTCGATCCGCGTCGGCTTCGCGTTGGACACATCGACCTCGCTGGTCGGCTTTTATGTCGACCATCTCGGCTGGCAATGGCTGTACTGGCAGGGCGTGGTGATCGCGCCCTTGATGGGCCTGATGGTCTATCTCGGCACGCCGAACGAGCCGGTGAACCGCGCGCTGCTGCGCGAGGCCGATTGGGGCGGCATGCTGCTGCTCGGCGCCTCGGTCTCGATGATCTATGCCGGGCTCGACCAGGGCAACCGGCTGGACTGGCTCGGCTCCGGCACGGTGATGGCACTGCTCGCAGCGGGCGCGGTGCTGTTTCTGGCCTTCCTCGTCAACGAATCGCTGGTCAGGCAGCCTTGGGCGCATGTGAACGTGCTGTTCTCGCGCAACATCGGCTTCGGCCTGGTCCTGATCCTGCTCTACACGCTGACCAGCCTGTCCAATGCGTCGCTGGTGCCGAACTTCCTCGCCACCATCGCGCTGCTCAGGCCCGAGCAGAGCGGCATGCTGCTGCTGACCTATGGCGCCTTGCCGATGTTCGTGCTGGTGCCGGTCTCGATCTGGCTACTGCGGCATTTCGATACGCGGACGGTGGTCGTCATGGGCTTTGCCTGCTTCGCCGCGGCCAATCTCTGGGGTACGCAACTCACCCACGCCTGGGCGCGCGAGGATTTCGCCGGCATCGTGCTGCTCCAGGCGATAGGGCAGTCGCTGACGCTATTGCCGCTGATCATCACGTTGCTGTCCAACTCCGATCTGAGCCGTGCCACCTCCTTTGCCGCCTATATCCAGATCATGCGGCTCGGCGGCGCCGAGATCGGCGTGGCGCTGATGGGAACATGGCTGCGCGTGCGCGAGCAGGTCCATTCCTTCTATCTCGGCCAGAACCTTGCAGTCGGCGATGCCGACGTGGTGCAGAGACTGAAGCAGCTCGCCGATCACTTCGCCGTCCACGGAACGGGATCGGCGCAGCCGCGCGCGGTCGGCACGCTAGCGGGCATCGTCCAGCGCGAGGCCAATGTGCTCGCCTATATCGACGGCTTCTGGCTGTGCTTCTGGCTGGCGATAGCCGCGCTCGCAATCGTCGCGCTGGTCACCCGCGCGCCGACGGGCCCATTCACGCCCGCGCCGTTCGGCTTCGCCAGGATGCTGCTGCGCAAATGCGGACTAACGGTGACGTAAGCGTCACCGCACCTGCCGCGCCGGCTCGATCAGCTCGGGCCGTGGGCCTGACAGCCGCTTGTGCATGTGGACCATGAAGGCCATGGCGAAGATCGGCGTCGCCAGATTGACGATCGGGATCGAGACGAAGGCGGCGATGAACAGGCCGGCGGTGAAGATGGTGGCGGCGTTGTCGCGCCGCATCGCCTTGGCCTCTTGCGGCGAGCGAAAGCGCATCGCCGCGAGCTCGAAATATTCGCGGCCGAGCAGCCAGGCGGTGGCGAGGAAGAAGATCAGGAAGCCTGCGCCGGCGAACAACACCAGCGGCAACGCGATCAGATAGATCAGGATGGTCAGGAGCGCGGTCTTTATGCCTTCGAAAATCGCCTGGTTGAACGGCAGCGCCGTGCCCGGCCGCTCGGCCGGATAATGCTCACGCTCGACGATGTCGGCGACGTCGTCGACGAACAGGCTGGCCACCAGCGAGGTGATTGCCGGCATCAGGAAGACGCCGCCGAACACAACCCCGAAGCCCGCCGCAATCGAGACGATCCAGGAGAGGATTTCGATCGATGTATGCCAGCCCGGCCCGAGCAGACCCTCCAGCCAGACCTCACCAGAGGTCGCAAACCAGCTGAGCAGCCGCTGCAAGCCGATCGCCAGCACGGTGATCAGCACGAGCGCAAGCCCGATCGAGCGCCACAGGATCGAGCGCATCGGCGGCGAGATCATTTGCGACAGCGCCTTCACGGCGGCATCCAGCATTGGGGGGTCCTTTCACGAAACGACCCGCGAGAAGTAGAGATGCACGGCGGTTTCGGCAAGGGAGGGTGGTTGCCCAAGGCACGGCTGTGTCCGGGGGCACGCAAGCTACCCGTGCCGATGCCCGGGTTTCCGCGCCTTCGCCTGCTTGCCTTCCCCGGTCGGGATCATCACCACGCGGCCATAGCGCACGCCGCGTTCGGCGATGATGTGGTCGGCGAAATGCCGGACTTCGGCGGCATCGCCTCGCAGCGCCGTCATCTCCATGCAATTGTTGTCGTCGAGATGGACGTGCAGGGTCGCCAGCGCGAGGTCGTGATGGCCGTGGAATTCCTGCACCAGGCGCTTGGACAGATCGCGGGCGGCATGATCGTAGACATATACCAGGCCGGCGACGCAGGGGCCGGTCTGGGCGGTCCCCTCGGTGCTCTGCTGCAGGCCGGCGCGGGCGAGATCGCGGATGATCTCGGAGCGGTTCTGATAGCCGCGCGCTTCCGCGGCCGCGTCGATCTCCGCCAGGAGATCGTCCTCGATCGTGATCGTAATCCGCTGCATCAGACCTTCCCCGCGTCGCGCTTGTGTACCATGAACCGTAGCCCGAATGGCGCGAATGCTCCATCCGGGCTGCCAGCTCATTCATAACTTCGTCGCACGCAGCCGCAGCGCATTCCCGACCACGCTCACCGAGGACAGCGCCATCGCCGCCGCGGCGATGATCGGCGACAGCAGCAGGCCGAAGGCCGGATAGAGGATGCCGGCCGCGATCGGAATGCCGGCGGCATTGTAGATGAAGGCAAAGAACAGGTTTTGGCGGATGTTGCTCATGGTCGCCTGCGACAGTTTACGTGCCCGGGCGATGCCGATGAGATCGCCCTTGAGCAGCGTCACGCCCGCGCTTTCCATCGCGACGTCCGTGCCGGTGCCCATGGCGATGCCGACTTCGGCGGCGGCCAGCGCCGGTGCGTCGTTGACGCCGTCGCCGGCCATCGCGACGATGCGGCCGGCCTTCTGCAGCTTGGTCACCACCGCGCTCTTCTGATCCGGCAGCACCTCTGCTTCGACCTCGGCGATGCCGAGCCGGCGCGCCACCGCTTCCGCCGTGGTGCGGTTGTCGCCGGTCAGCATGATCACCTTGATGCCTTCGGCAGCCAGCGCCTTCAGCGCCTCTGGCGTCGAGGCCTTGACGGGATCGGCGATCGCGAACAGGCCGGCAAGTCGGCTATCCACGGCCATGTTGATCACCGTGGCGCCGTCGCCGCGAAGCCGCTCAGCCTCGGCGTCGAGCGCCGTCGTGTCGATCCCGATCGAGGCGAGATATCTGGCATTGCCGAGCGCGACGGTCTTGCCGTCGACCTTGCCGGTGGCGCCCTTGCCGGTCGGCGAGTCGAACTGCTCGACCTCGCCGAAGACGAGCTGCTTCTCCTTGGCCGCGCGCACGATCGCGTCAGCCAAAGGATGTTCGCTGGCGTGCTCGACGCTGGCCGCAAGCCGAAGGATGTCGTCTTCCGCAAGTCCGGCCGCCGGCACGATCGCGACCACCTTGGGCTTGCCCTCGGTCAGCGTTCCCGTCTTGTCGACCACCAGCGTGTCGATCTTCTCCATCCGCTCCAGCGCCTCGGCGTTCTTGATCAGCACGCCTCCTTGCGCACCGCGGCCGACGCCGACCATGATCGACATCGGCGTCGCGAGCCCCAGCGCACAGGGGCAGGCGATGATCAGCACGCTGACGGCGGCGACGAGACCGAAGGCGAGCCGCGGCTCCGGACCGAACCACGACCAGGCCGCAAAGGCGGCGATGGCGACGACGATCACGGCGGGCACGAACCAGCCCGCGACCTGGTCGGCCAGCCGCTGAATCGGCGCGCGCGAGCGCTGCGCGTCCGCGACCATCTGCACGATCTGCGACAGCAGCGTCTCGCGTCCGACCTTGTCGGCGCGCATGATAAAGCTGCCCGACTGGTTCAGCGTGCCCGCGATGACTTTCGCACCGGTTTCCTTGGTGACCGGCATGGATTCCCCGGTGACCAGGGATTCGTCGAGCGAGGAGCGCCCCTCCAGGATGACGCCGTCGACCGGCACCTTCTCGCCGGGACGAACGCGCAAGTGATCGCCGGCATGAAGCGCATCGATCTCGACCTCATGCTCGCTGCCATCGGCATCGACGCGGCGCGCGGTCTTCGGGGCGAGCTGCAACAGCGCCCTGATCGCGCCCGAGGTCGCGTCACGGGCGCGCAGCTCCAGCACCTGACCGAGCAGCACCAACACGGTGATCACCGCCGCCGCCTCGAAGTAGACGGCGACCGCGCCTTCATGGCCGCGGAAGGTGGCAGGAAAAATCTGCGGCGCGAGGGTGCCGATGATGCTGTAGACATAGGCAACACCGGTGCCCATCGCGATCAGCGTGAACATGTTGAGGTTGCGCGTCAGCAGCGATTGCCAACCGCGAACGAAGAACGGCCAGCCGGCCCACAGCACCACGGGTGTGGCGAAGACGAGCTGGATCCAGTTCGACAGCGTCTGATCGATCCAGTTGTGCGAGCCTGCGAGATGGCCGCCCATCTCCAGCACCACGGCCGGCAGCGCAAGTGCGCCGCCGATCCAGAACCGCCGCGTCATGTCGGCAAGCTCCGGATTGGGACCGGTTTCCAGGCTCGCCACCTCCGGCTCCAGCGCCATGCCGCAGATCGGGCAGCTGCCGGGTCCGACCTGGCGGATCTCGGGGTGCATCGGGCAGGTGTAGATCGTGCCGGCGGGCATCTCCGGCGCGGGCGCCTTGTCCTCGGCGAGATATTTTGCGGGATCGGCGGCGAACTTGGTGCGGCAGCCGGCCGAGCAGAAATGGAAGGTTTCGCCGTGATGGTCAAACCGGTGCTTCGAGGTCGCGGGATCGACGCTCATGCCGCAGACGGGGTCCAGGACCTTTGCCGCGCCAGCACCATGGTCATGCGCGTGATGATGGGCGTGGCCGGCGTGATCGCCGTGCCCGCCGCAACAGGAGGCCTCCGCCGGCTTGGCCGCCGGCGCAGCCTTGCTGGAACAGCCGCATCCGGAATGGGTTTCCGGCTCGTGATGGTGCCCGTGTTCGGCGTCTTTCATGGCGGCGCTCCGGCCTTGCAATATATACCCTACGGGGGTATATAGGCCTCATGCGCGAAGACATCAAGGCATCGGTCGGAAAACGCCTCGGCCGGATCGAGGGCCAGGTTCGCGGCCTCTCGAAAATGGTAGAGGAAGACCGCTACTGCATCGACATCGTGACGCAGATCTCGGCGGTGCGCGCCGCGCTGCGCCGGGTCGAGGAGGAGGTCCTGAAGGACCACGTTGCCCATTGCGTCGAGCACGCGATTGCGAGCGGCGACAAGGCGGATCAGCGCGAGAAGATCGCGGAGCTGATGGCGGTGATTGGAAGGGCGGAGCGGTAGTTCTCAGTGTCGCTGCGCTTCTCGCAACGACGGTTGTTGAGCCGACGTCCCGCACCACCCAGGTGTCGTCCCGGCGAACGCAGGGACGACGGTGACGCTTACGCCGCGATCTCGCACTTGGCTCTGCGGCGCCACGCGCGGTACATCGCGAGCTCGTTCAGGTGCACAAAATGCTCGGAGAAATTGCTGGGCATCTCCGCAGGCTGCGCCGTCACTTCTTCAGTCGGATTCTCACCCGACGCCTCTTCGTCAATCGCCTCAGGAACGAGCGGCGGCGCACGGAGCGTTTCTGGAAACACACTGAATGTGCCCGCTACCTCCTCGAGCGGCTTCTGCTTGTCGGCCCAGTGCAGGGCGGTGTAGTCGAAACCGTGCACGATGGTGGGTTTGACGACTTCGAAATAGGGCGAGATGTCGAAGTCGCGGGGCATGTAGAGCGAGGAATCGCGGATGTGCAGGATCTCGCGGCGGGCGGCGCGGCTGCCGGCCTTGGTGATCTTGGGCAGGATCGGGTAACGCACGGCATCGAACGCCTGCGCGATCAGCGCCGAGCAGATGATCTTGGTCGGATCGCCCGAGCCGAGCGCGATCATGCGCCGCCGCCAGCGCTGCGGCACCGGCAGCGGAAACAGGAATCGCATGAGATCGACGATGTTCTTGGTGTCATAGCCGAAGCCGATGCGGTTGATCGCATAGCGGCAGACCGTGGTGCGGTCCTCATAGGACAGCCCGACCGGGCGGCAGAGGCGGGTGTGATAGGGGAAATATTTCGAAAGCGGCGCCGACGTGACGCCCTCGCCGATATTGGCTTCGATCAGCACATGCGGCTCGCCGTCCGGCTCCTCCGCGCCCTCGATCGGACCGACATAGAGCGCGGCATGCGACCAGGTCGATTGCGTCAGATATTTGATGATGCCGGAGATGCGGTTGTTGCCCTCGACCAGCAGCACGTCACCGGGCTCGACGACGCCGCGCAGGTGCTCCGGGTCGCTCGGCGTGAACGGCTCATAGCCGGGCACCTCCTTGGAGAGGTACGCGGCAATCAGCTTGCCGACAGAATCTAGGACCGTCCCCATTTCAAACTCCCCCCACGGCCTTTTCCGGCCGTCTTTTTCCCTTCTCTATCATGGTCGAAACGTGTTGCAATTCGGTTCATCACTCCGTGAGGTCAAGCACGATTGATTCACCATGATGGTTGCTGTGCAACATCAGATGCGGCAAGGTTCGCTGACTGTTCCCGTTCGCCGCAAGTCCTCGGAAACCATGACATGACAATCACGCGCCGCGGTTTCCTTTCGGCGTCGGCGGTCCTTGCCGCGATGCCGGTCCTGCGGGCAACCGCCGCGCCGCTGCCGCGCGAGGCTGACATCGCCGTGATCGGAGCGGGGGCAGCCGGCATCGCTGCGGCGCGGCGTATCATGGCCACGGGCCGCAAGGTCATCGTGGTGGAGGCGGCGCCCCAGATCGGCGGCCGCTGCATCACCGACAGCACGACCTTCGACACGCCGTTCGACCGCGGCGCGCGCTGGATGCACAATCCCGACACCAATCCGATGATCCGGCTGGCGCGTAGCGCGGGGCTCGACGTGCTGCCGGCGCCGTCGGGCCAGAAGATGCGCATCGGCCGCCGCAACGCGCGCGCCGGCGAGACCGAGCAATTCCTGGCTGCGCTGGTGCGGGCCAACCGTGCCATCGACGAGGCCGCGCGGGCCAAGCTGGACAGCTCTTGCGCGTCCGTGCTGCCAAAGGATCTCGGCGACTGGGCGGGCACGGCCGAGTTCATGCTGGGCGCGGGCTTCGCCGGCAAGGACCTGAAGGAGCTGTCCGCCATCGACAAGGGACGTGCGCAGGATCGCAACGCGGCGATCGCCTGCCGTCAGGGCTTGGGCACGCTGATCACGAAGCTCGGCGAGCAGGCGCCGATGGCGCTGTCGACGCCCGCGAGCCGTATCGCCTGGAGCAACCGCGACGTCAGCGTGGAGACGCAGGCCGGCAAGATTGCCGCGCGCGCGGTCATCGTCACGGTCTCGACCAATGTGCTGATATCAGGCGCGATCAAGTTCACGCCCGACATCCCCAAGCGCACGCTGGATGCGGCGTCAAAACTCGGCCTCGGCAGCTACGATCGTATCATGCTGCAATTGCCGGGCAATCCGCTCGGTCTGTCGCGCGACGATATCCTGATCGAGCAGAGCAATTCGACGCGCACGGCGCTCATGTTCGCCAATATCGGGGGCTCCTCGCTCTGCTCCATCGACGTCGGCGGCGCGTTCGGCCGCGATCTCTCCGAGCAGGGCGAAAAGGCGATGGCGTCCTTCGCCAGGGAATGGATCGCGAAATTATTCGGCAGCGAGGCCGCTTCCGCCGTGCAGAAGACCAGCGCCACGCGCTGGAATGCCTCGCCTTTCGTGATGGGCGCCATGTCGGCGGCCTCCCCCGGCGGTCAACTCTCGCGAAGGGTCTTGGCGGAGCCGATAGGCAATGTGTTTCTCGCCGGCGAGGCAACCCATGAGACGCTGTGGGGCACTGTCGATGGCGCCTGGGAAAGCGGCGAACGAGCCGCGGATGCGGCCCTGCGCAAGATCGGCGCGCTCAAGGATGATCCGGCGGATGCACCGACGCAGTCGACGAAGAAGCGTAGGGCGCCGCGGCAATAGGGCAACTAAGTCGCCAAAACACTCCGCTGTCGTCCCTGCGTTCGCAGTAACGACGGCAGCGGTTTATCGCAACAGCCCGTCCAGCACCGGCAGCCCGGCAATCACCGCCATCGCAATCAGCGCGTAGCAGATGCCGCGAAACACCCGCTCGCTGGCCCGGCCGAACAGCGAGGCTCCGAACGCGACACCCGCCGCATAGACCGGGCCGACGATGAGCGATAGCAGCAGCGACTCGCGCGAGATCAGGCCGGTGGCCGCGTAGCTGACCATCGAGAAGAAATCCGACGCGCCGAAGAACAGTACGATATTGGCGCGGGCGACGATCGGAGCGATGGGGCGGCCGAGCCAATAGCCGACGATCGGCGGACCGCCGGTCTGTGCGAGGCCACTGCAGAAGCCAGAGAGGCTGCCGATGCCGACCGAGAGCCAGGCGTGGTCCTTGCCGCGATAGCGCCAGCCCGACAGCAGCAGAAGCAACAGCGCGGCGACGAAACAGGAGATGATCCAGCGCGTCGTGACGGGCTCGAGCACGCTGAGGAAATAAGTGCCGACGGGGACGCCGACCAGCGCACCCAGCACGATCACCGCGGTGGCCTTGCGGTCAGCCTTCCGCCATGCGTCCGGCAGCAGCGGCGCGGCCGCGATGAAATCGATGACGAGCAGCAGGGCGGCAACCAGCCGCGGCGCCGCGATACTGCTCGCCAGCGGCATGAAGATCAGCGCCGAGCCGAAGCCGGAAAAGCCGCGCGCGGTGCCGGAAACGAAAGCGACGGCGCAGAGCGCCGCCGCGATCGTGAGGTTGACGTCCTTCGGAAGGAAGTCAGCAGGACTCATCCGCGCAACGTGCCGCCGGTCTTCTTGGTGACCTCGGCCACGATTTTGGCGCCGACGGCCTCGATCTCCTGATCGGTCAGGGTTTTCTCGCGCGGCTGAAGCGTGACCGCGATGGCGATCGACTTCTTGCCGTCGTCGATGCCCTTGCCTTCGTAGACGTCGAAGACATTGACGCCGGTGATCAGCTTCTTGTCGACGCCTTGCGCCGCGCGGACGATGTCGCCGGCCTTGACGGCGCGGTCGACAATGAAAGCGAAGTCGCGCGACACCGGCTGGAACGCCGAGAGCTCGATCAAGGGCTTGGCGCGCGTCGGCTTCTTCTTCGCCTCGGGGATGCGGTCGAGGATCACCTCGAACACGACAAGCGGCCCATCGGCGCCGAGCGCCTCGAGCGCTCTGGGGTGCACTTCGCCGAAAGTGCCGAGCACGTTTTGCGGACCGATCTGGATCGTGCCGGATCGTCCGGGATGCAGCCATTTCGGGCCGCCCGCGACGATCTGCAGCGCCTGCATCGGCGCGCCTGCGGCAGCCAGCACCGCCAGCGCATCCGCCTTGGCGCCGAACACATTTGCCTGCGTCGAACCGGACCAGTGCCGTCCCAGGCCTTCCGACGAGGCAAAGCCGCGGCGAACGCCGCTTGCAGCCATGAACTGATCCTGCGGGCGATCACCTTTGAAGACCTGACCGACCTCGAACAATGCCACATCGCTCACGCCGCGATTGGCATTCGCCTGCGCGGCCGTGATCAGACCCGCGAGCAGGGTCGGACGCATGTCGGAGAGATCCGACGCGATCGGGTTGGCGACTTCGAGCTCGCGCTGCCCGCCGCCGAACAATTGCGCTGCGGACTTCGTGATGAAGGACCATGTCACCGCTTCGATGATGCCGCGGCTTGCGAGCGCGCGCCTGGCGCGGCGGGTGCGCAGCTGAAGCGATGTCAGCACCGGCTTGCGTGCGTCCTCGCCGCGTTCGAACGGCGTCATCGGCACCTTGTCGACGCCGAAGATGCGGACGATTTCCTCGACGATGTCGGCCTTGCCGTGCACGTCCGAGCGCCACGAAGGCACCGCGACCTTCACGACCGGACCGGGGCCTGCCATCATGAAGCCGAGATGGGTCAGGATGCGCTTCATCTCCGGCTGCGGCACCTCGATGCCGGACAGACGCTTGACCTCGGTGATCGGGAATTCGATCAAATGATCGTCGCCGAAGGCCTTGCCGACCACGACGGTTTCGGACGGCGTGCCGCCGCACATCTCCATCACCAGCTTGGTCGCGAGCTCGAGGCCCGGCACCATGAAGGCCGGATCGACGCCGCGCTCGAAGCGATAGCGCGCATCGGAATTGATGCCGAGCTTGCGGCCGGTCTGGGCGATGTTGATCTCGTTCCACAGCGCCGATTCGATCAGCACGTCGGTGGTGTTTTCATCGCAGCCCGAGGCCTCGCCGCCCATGATGCCGGCGAGCGATTCGACGCCGTGCTCGTCCGCGATCACGCAGATCGACGGATCGAGATTGTAGGTGCGGCCGTCGAGCGCGAGCAGGCTCTCGCCGTCGCGAGCCCGGCGCACGACGAGATTGCCCTTCACCTTCTTCGCGTCGAACACGTGCAGCGGACGCGCGCGGTCGTAGGTCATGAAGTTGGTGATGTCGACCAGCGCGTTGATGGGCCGCAGCCCGATCGCGGTCAGCCGCTTCTGCAGCCATTCCGGCGACGGCCCGTTCTTGACGCCGCGCACGAGGCGAAGCGCGAAGCCCGGACAGAGCGCGGAATCCTCGACCGTGACTTTCACCGGGCAGGGAAACTCGCCCTTGATCGGCTTGACGGTGGGGTCCTTGAACTTGCCCATGTCGGCGGCGGCGAGGTCGCGCGCGATGCCGTGCACGCCGGTACAGTCCTGGCGGTTCGGCGTCAGGTTGATCTCGACCACGGGATCGCCGAGCCCCGCCCATTCGGCGTAAGCAGCGCCGAGCGGCGCATCGGCCGGCAATTCCATGATGCCGTCATGATCGTTGGAGATCTGCAGCTCCGCCGCCGAGCACAGCATGCCGCGGCTCTCGACACCGCGGATGGTGCCGACACCGAGCGTGATGTCCTTGCCTGGGATATAGGTCCCGGGCGGCGAGAACACGCTGACGAGGCCCGCGCGCGCATTCGGCGCGCCGCACACCACCTGGACCGGCGCGCCACCGTCGCCAGTGTCGACCATGCAGACCCGCAGCCGATCCGCATTCGGATGCTGCTCGGCCGAGATCACCTTCGCGATGGTGAAGGGCTTGAGCGCCTTCGCCTTGTCCTCGATGTTCTCGACCTCGAGCCCGATCATGGTGAGCTTCTCGGCGAGCTTGTCCAGCGGCTCGTCGGTGTCGAGATGGTCCTTCAGCCAGGAAAGAGTGAATTTCACGAGCTCAGCCCTCCGGCAAGCGTCGGCACTTCGAGCGGCTTGAAGCCGTAATGGGACAGCCAGCGGACGTCGCTGTCGAACAGCTGGCGCAGATCGGCGATGCCGTATTTCAGCATGGCGATGCGGTCGATGCCCATGCCCCAGGCGAAGCCCTGATACTCGTCGGGATCGATGCCGCAAGCGCGCAGCACGTTCGGATGCACCATGCCGCAGCCGAGAATCTCGAGCCAGTCCTCGCCCTCGCCGAAGCGAATCTCGCCCTTGTCGCGGCGGCACTGGATGTCGACTTCCAGCGACGGCTCGGTGAACGGGAAGAACGAGGGCCGGAAGCGCATGTTGATGTGGTCGACCTCGAAGAACGCCTTGCAGAACTCGTGCAGGATCCATTTGAGGTGGCCGAGATGCGAGGTCTTGTCGATGACGAGGCCCTCGACCTGGTGGAATTGCGGCGTGTGGGTCGCGTCCGAATCGATGCGATAGGTGCGGCCCGGGCAGATCACGCGGATCGGCGGCTTCTGGCTCAGCATGGTGCGCACCTGCACCGGCGAGGTGTGCGTGCGCAACAGCATGCGCGAGCCGTCTTCTTTCGGATGGAAGAAGAAGGTGTCGTGCATCTCGCGCGCGGGATGGCCTTCGGGGAAATTCAGCTTGGTGAAGTTGTAATCGTCGGTCTCGATATCCGGGCCTTCGGCCACCGAGAAGCCCATGTCGGCGAAGATCGTGGTCAGCTCGTCCCAGACCTGGCTCAGCGGATGAATGCGGCCGGCCTCGGTCGGCGCGTCGCGCAGCGGCAGGGTGACGTCGACGGTCTCCGACGCCAGCCGCGCATCGAGCGCCGCGGACTTCAGCACATCGCGTCGTGCGGCGAGCGCCTCGGTGATCTTGTCCTTGGCCTGGTTGATCGCCGCGCCTTGCGTCTTGCGCTCGTCGGGCGACATCTTGCCGAGCGTGGCGAGCAGCGCCGAGATCGAGCCCTTCTTGCCGAGGGCTGCGACGCGCACCGCTTCGAGCGCGGCTTCATCGCCGGTGGCGGCGATCTGGTCGAGGATGGATGTTTCGAGCGTTGCGAGGTCGGACACAGTCAAATCCTTGGCTCCAAATTCGGCTGGGTTGTCGCCGCCGGAAGGGCGTAACGTCAAGCAAAAACCCGGTGTTTTGGGGCTCCCGCTTGGCCGGGGTGAACCTCGCGAGAGCGCGGGCCACCAAGGAAGGATACGAGGAGACCTTCGCGATGCCTTCGAAATGCTGTTGGGCCGTTCTGGCCGCTGTTCTGTCCATTGCCGGTACCCCGGCGCGCGCCATGGTCTGCATGGAGCAATCGATGACGCTGGACGAGGTCGCGGCCGCCATCAGCAGCCAGAAGAGTTGCGAAAGCGCGATGAAGGTCTTCAGGGACTGCCAGTTGACCGCGAGCGGCGATGTCGAGCTCGGCGCCGCCGTCGAGACGAAGTGCGAGGCGGATTTCAAGCCCGGCCTCAGCGCCGCGCGGGCGCAGGCCTACAAGCGCGAGATGCACGCATGCGACGTCAAGTACCGGAGCAAGTCCGGCACCATGTATCGGTCGTTTACGGCATTCTGCCGGGCGGAGGTCGCCCAGCGTTACTCGCAACGCGCGCTGCAGGCTGCGGGCCAGAAGGCCCGCTAGCGCAAGCCTTACGCCGCCAGCGCGGCCTTGGCCTTCTCGGCGATGGCCTGGAACGCGGCGGGCTCGTGGACCGCGAGATCCGACAGCACCTTGCGGTCCACGGTGATCCCGGACTTGGCCATGCCGTCGATAAATCGGCTGTAGGTCAGGCCGAACGGACGGACGGCTGCGTTGATGCGCTGGATCCACAGCGCGCGGAACGTCCGCTTCTTGCGCTTGCGATCGCGGAAGGCGTATTGCATCGCCTTCTCGACCGCCGGCTTGGCGGCGCGGATGGTGTTCTTGCGGCGGCCGTAGAAGCCCTTGGCGGCCTTGTAGACTTTCTTGTGCTTGGCGTGGGCGGTCACACCGCGTTTGACGCGAGACATGACGAAATCCTTCAGAGATGACTTTGGTTATCGGATTGCCGCGCATGACGCGGCACGGTTGGCAATGATCGTGGACGCGATCAGGCGTTCGGCAAGAAGTACTTCTTGACGTTGTCGCCGTCGGTCTTGAACAGCACGCGGGTGCCGCGGAGCTGACGGATCTGCTTCTTCGTCCGCTTGATCATGCCGTGACGCTTGCCGCGCTGGGCGTGCATCACTTTGCCGGTGGCAGTCACCTTGAAGCGCTTTTTAGCGCCCGATTTGGTCTTCAGCTTGGGCATTTGGCTCTCCTAATGGCCACAGAGATCCGCCCGCGAAGGCGGCTGGCCGTCAAAATGCTCGTTAGAGCGTTGATTGTGCTCAGGTTTTTACGAACAAGCGCGAAACCCGCACGAAACACCGCCACGGCAGCCCTTAATCAGCCGGGCGATGAAGGCTGGGCTTATGCCAGAGGACAAGCCCATTGGCAACGATGAACCGCCGGAACCTGCCCGGCGACTATCCGGAAATTGCGTCTCTCATGCCCGAGTCTCATGTCCAAGTCTGTCGCCCGGAGCGGGACCAAAATGGCCCATTTTTCCCAGTTACTTCCGTCTTTGACCGCGTTCGCCCGCCCGCGCCGTCTGGCGCTGTTCGTCGTGCTGGCAACGGCTGCGTTGCCGTCGACCGCCGACGCCCGCGTCGGCAGTTATGACGGCGTCTGGAATGTCACTTTCGCCACCACGCGGGGCAATTGCAGCTCGGGCTACAGCGTCCCGTTCGCCGTGACCGGCAGCCGGGTCTCGTCCGCCGGCGGCGGCCGGGTTTCCGGCAGGGTCAATCGCGGCGGTGCAGTCGCGGTCCATGTCTCGGTCGGCGCGTCCCATGCCAGCGGCGGTGGCCGGCTCGCCCGTGTGAACGGCACCGGGTCGTGGAAGGGGATCATTTTCGGAGACCAGTGCAGCGGCACCTGGCAGGCGACGCGGACCTGACACACAAACGGCCCGCCGGAGATCCGGACGGGCCGTTGAACTCTCTCGTTCCAAACAAACCGGCGTCAGCGCGGCGCCAGCACCATGACGACCTGGCGACCCTCGAAGCGTGCGTCCTGCTCGACCTTGGCGAGCTCGGCGACGTCGGTCTTGATCTTGTCCAGAAGCTTGGTGCCGATCTCCTGGTGCGCCATTTCGCGGCCACGATAGCGCAGCGTGATCTTGACCTTGTCGCCTTCTTCGAAGAACCGCTGCATCGCGCGCATCTTCACGTCGTAATCATGATCGTCGATCATCGGACGGAGCTTGATCTCCTTGATCTCGACGGTCTTCTGCCGCTTGCGGGCTTCGGCGGCTTTTTTCTGTGCCGAGTACTTGTACTTCCCGTAGTCCATGATCTTGCAGACGGGAGGGCTGACATTCGGCGAAATCTCGACCAGATCCATACCGGCTTCCTGGGCCATCTTGATGGCCAAGACCGTCTCGACCGTGCCCTTATTGTCACCGGTCTGATCGATCAGCTGGATCTGCGCATTGCGGATATCATCATTGATGCGCGGCCCGTCTTTGCTGGCAGCGGGCGGAGCTTTATTAGGACGGCGAATGGGTGGTTCTCCAAAGTTGTGAAAGAAGCGGCTATCTTGAAGGAAGATGCGGTTGCCGGCAAGCAAGTCGCTCGTGCGAGACGCGAAAAACCCTCAAATGCGAGGTATTTTGGCCACGCCTGGGCACGCTGACCGACATAGACACCTTGTGTCTGTTCCGCAAGCGTCCCAAACGGGCAATGCCGCATCCGGTTGCGTCGCAGGAGGCACCCCGGAGAGGTCAAACCGCACAGCCAGAGTAAACGTTCCATGACCGATATAATTCCCGATGCCGTGCCTGACTTCATCGAAGTGGGCGAGGGCCCGTCGGCACGCAGGATCGCGGTGCGCCGCCGCGCCGGAAAAGGTCCGGGACTGGTCTGGCTGGGCGGATTCAAGTCGGACATGCAGGGTGGCAAGGCCGTGGCGCTTGACGGCTGGGCCCGGGAGCACGGTCGCGCAATGGTCCGGTTCGACTATTCCGGTCACGGCGAATCCGGCGGCGATTTCGCCGATGGAACCATCGGGCGCTGGCTCGAAGAGAGCGTGGCTGTGTTCGAGCGGTTCTGCGAGGGCCCGCAGGTCCTGGTCGGCTCGTCCATGGGCGGCTGGATGGCGCTGCTGCTCGCGCGCGAGATCAAGAAGCGGCAAGAGCAACAACAAGCCAAGGCCTCGCTTGCCGGACTCGTGCTGATCGCGCCGGCGCCGGACTTCACCGAAGAGCTGATGTGGAAGAATTTTTCGCCCGCGGTGAAGCGGGAGATCGAGGCCAAGGGCGTTTGGATGAGGCCGTCGGACTATGGCGACGGCTCGCCCTACCCGATCACGCGAAACCTGATCGAGGAGGGGCGCAATCATCTCGTGCTCGGCAGCGCCATCGATCTCGGCTGCCCGGTCCGCATCCTGCAAGGCGCGAAGGATCCCGACGTGCCCTGGCAGCACGCCTTCGCGCTGACGCACCGCCTGCCGGCCGACGACGTCGTGCTGACCATGATCCAGGATGGCGATCATCGCCTCTCCCGCCCGCAGGACATCGCGCGCCTTCTTGCCGCGGTCGCCGAGATCGGGTGAACTCGCTGTCATTGCGCGCGAAGGCGGGCAATCCAGTATTCCAGAGACGGCAGCGATAGAACCGAAAAGCCGCGGCGTACTGGATGCCCCGCCTGCGCGGGGCATGACGGAGAATGAGAAGGGAGACGCTCCAATGACCACCACCGCCATGCTGCGCGCGTTCTGCGATGCGGTCGAGCAGCGCAACGGCCGCGCGTTTGCCGAGCTGTTCACCGAGGACGGCGTGTATCACGACGTCTTCTACGGCGCCTTCACCGGCCGCCCCAAGATCGCCGAGTTGATCGACGACTGGTTCTATCGCACGGCGACCGATTTCCGCTGGGACATGCATGAGCCCGTGTCGGACGGCACCACGCTCTATGCGCGCTACACCTTCAGCTATCGTTCGACCCTGCCGGAAGCGAACGGCGCGCGGGCGATGTTCGAGGGTGTGGCGATCATGACGCTGAAGGACGGCAAGATCGCTGGCTATCACGAGGTCGCCAACACCGCGCCGGCGTTCGTCGATCTGAAGTTTGCGCCTGAAAGAATTGCGAAGATCGTCGCCAGGCAGGGCGCCGAGCTGAAGGCGCGGCCGGAGATGCGGCGGCATCTGAAGTAGGGCGCGCCACTCTACCGCTTCGACGGATTCACGATCGGCTTTCGCTGCGCCAGCGCCGCCACCGTCGCGGTGCCGATCGGGCCCTGTTCGTCGTAGAGCCAGCATTCGCCGATCGCGACGCCATCGGTGGCGTGATGGTTCACCACCTCGAAGCCGATCCAGTTCGTCACCGGCAGACGGTGCAGATAAATCGTCACGTCGCTGTTGATGTAGCCGAGTCCCTTGTCGCCGGCGTTCGCAAACGGGCTGGCGAAATCGGCGCCGGTGGCGACATGGACGAACGGCGTCATCGGCACGCCCGCAACGAGCTCGCGCACCTCGCTCATCCACAGCCGGCGCGGACCCAGCGAGCCCATATGGCCGACGATGGGACGCGTCGTCCATTTGCCGTTCATGCCGAGCCTGGGGTCGGTGGGCTTGGGAATGTCGGCCGGCTTCGGCGCATCCCAGTTCGGCGGCGA
Organism: Bradyrhizobium sp. NDS-1; assembly: GCF_032918005.1. NCBI lineage: Bacteria > Pseudomonadati > Pseudomonadota > Alphaproteobacteria > Hyphomicrobiales > Nitrobacteraceae > Bradyrhizobium > Bradyrhizobium sp. NDS-1. The sequence goes on along the minus strand of NZ_CP136628.1, from coordinate 140,211 downwards.
CCAGACATTGCCTTCGGGGTTTTGCGTCTTGCGTAGCAGCTGGCACGAGGCGCGCGCCATGCCGACGCCGCCGGAGACGAACTCCGCTTCCACCACGCGGATGCGCATTCCGTCGCGCACCAGGCGCGTCGTCACCTCGATCGGCTTGTCGATGGTCGGCAGCCGAAACATGTCGACGGTGAGCCGCGCCGGCACGAATTCGGGGCCGGAATGGCGTTCCTCGATGGCGAAGCCGAGCAGGCCGATGATGACGCGCCCGTGCAGCGATGTCGGATCCCACGGACCGTTGGCTACTTCCGTCGGATGGAATGTGTCGCCGTCGCGGGTGAAGAAAGGGATGTTTGTCATGACGCGCGAGATTGCGGGAATGGATGGGGAAATCAAGGGTGGTGAGAGCGTGTATGCCCGCCAAACAAAAGGTGTCATCGCCCGGCTTGACCGGGCGATCCAGTACGCCGCGGCAGCAGTGATGGAATCGATAGGCCGCGGCGTACTGGATTCCCCGCCTTCGCGGGGAATGACAGCGTAGACTTAGGAAGCAGCCCGCCACTCCTCACGCACGCTCTCGTCGGGCTCGCTGTTCGCAGCGGCAGACTTCATCGCCTCGAACGCCGCCCGTTCCAGCAACTGCCCCAGCGCCCACACCGCGGCGCCACGCACCAGCGGGCTCGCATCATCGAGCAATCGCCGCGCCTCTTCTGCCAGCGCCGCATCACCCGAGTTGCCGATCGCAATCAGCACGTTCCGCAAAAACCGGTCGCGGCCGATGCGCTTGACCGGGGACTTCGTGAACAGCGCGCGAAACGCGGCGTCGTCGAGCCGCGCAAGCTCTGCAAGTCCGGGCGCGCGCAATTCGTCGCGCGCGGCGAGCTTGGCCTCGCGTCCTTCCTGCGCGAACTTGTTCCAGGGACACGCCGCAAGGCAGTCGTCGCAGCCATAGATGCGGTTGCCGATGGCCTTGCGAAACTCGCGCGGGATCGGCCCCTTGTTCTCGATGGTCAGGTACGAGATGCAGCGCCGCGCATCGAGCTTGTAGGGCGCGGGGAACGCCGCGGTCGGGCAGATGTCGAGGCAGGCCCGGCACGAGCCGCAATGATCGATCTCGGCGTCGTCGCGCGGCAGCTCCAGCGTGGTGTAGATCGCGCCGAGAAACAGCCACGAGCCGAATTCGCGCGAGACGAGGTTGGTGTGCTTGCCCTGCCAGCCCAGATGCGCGGTTTGCGCCAAGGGCTTCTCCATCACCGCCGCGGTGTCGACGAACACCTTCACCTCCGACGGCGCGGTTGCGACCAGCCAGCGGGCCAGCGCCTTCAGCCGCTTCTTGATGAGGTCGTGATAGTCGTCGCCCTGCGCATAGACCGAGATCGCCGCGCGTGTGCGCTGCTTGAGGACCGCGAGCGGATCGGAGGCGGGACCGTAATTGACGCCAAGCATTATGACGCTGCGCACGTCACTCCACAGCCCGCGCGGATCGACGCGGCGCTCCGGCTGGGCGGCGAGCCAGTCCATGTCGCCGTGACCGCCCGAGGCGATGAATTCGAGGAAGTATTTTCCGGCGTTCTCGATCGTACCGGGTCGTGTGACGCCGATGCAATCGAAGCCGAGCGCGCGCGCTTCGCGCGCAAGTGCCGTTTTCAGTGCAGTCGGATCGGAGCTCAGAAATCCAGGTCCACGTAGGTCCGCGACGCCGGCACGCCGGCCAGCCATTCGCTCAGCAGCGGACGGAACGACGGGCGGGACTTCACCCGCGCGTACCACGCCTTTGCTGAATCGTCCTCGCTCCATGGCACGTCGCCCAGATAGTCGATCGCCGAGAGGTGCGCCGCGGCGGCGAGATCCGCGTAAGTGAGGCGGTCGCCGGCGAGGAAATTACGCGTCTGCGCCAGCCAGCCGATATAGGCCAGATGATAGCGCACATTGGCCTTGGCGGCACGCATCACGTCGGCCGAAGGTGGCCCGCCGCCGTTCTCCTCACTCATGAAGCGCTTGTAGATGCGTTCGGTGACGAGAGGGTGCGAGACCTCCTCGAAGAACTTTTCGTTGAACCACGCCATCAACCGGCGCACCTCGACGCGCTCGGAGATCGTTTCCGGCATCAGGCGCTTGGGTCCCATCTCGGCACCATAGGCCTCGTCGACATATTCGGCGATGATCGCCGCACCCGGGATCGGCGGCTGCTCGTCGTCCACCATCACGGGCGTCGTGCCGGCCGCGTTGAGCAACAGAAACGCCTCTCGCCGCTCCCAGCTGCGCTCTTCGACCAGTTTCAGGTCGAGCCCGTATTCGCCCGCGATCAGACGGATGAAGCGCGAATGCGGACAGAACGGATGATGAAACAGCGTAAACATGAAGCCTTTGACTATTTGATGGTGCTTAAGAATCCATCAATGTTTGTGCGGCGCCACACTAGTCCTTCAAAACCGCGAAGCAAGAGCGTGATGTCGCATTTTGCGATTGCGGCATGGGGGCGAATAGGCGAGAAGGGCCCCGCTTTTCCAGCCGAAATGGACCGTAAATATGTCAGATGCAGTACGGGCAGTGATCCTCGGCATCATCGAGGGCGTGACCGAGTTCCTTCCCGTGTCCTCGACCGGCCACCTCTTGCTTGCGGAGCGGTTCTTCCATCTCGGTGAAGGCGCCTTCTGGGATTCGTTTACGGTCCTGATCCAGCTTGGCGCGATCCTCGCCATCGTAGGGCTCTATTTCCGCAAGCTGTGGGATGTCGTCATCGGCGTATTCACGGGTGATGCCTATGCGCGCCGGTTCGTGATCGGCGTGCTGGTGGCGTTCCTGCCGGCCGTGATCGTCGGCCTCGTCGCCGGCAAGTACATCAAGCTCCTGCTGTTCAACCCGTGGGTCATCTGCTTCACGCTGATCGTCGGTGGCGCCATCCTGCTCTGGGTCGACAAGCTCGACCTCAAGCCGCGCGAGCATGAGGCCACCAGATTTCCGCTGCTGATGTACCTCTATATCGGTATCGCGCAGTGCGTGGCGATGATCCCGGGCGTCTCGCGTTCCGGAGCCAGCATTGTGGCGGCGATGCTGCTCGGTGCCGACAAGCGCGCGGCGGCGGAGTTTTCCTTCTTCCTCGCCATTCCCACCATGATCGGTGCGTTCGCCTACGATTTCTACAAGAGCCGCGCCGACATGACGATGGATCACATCAACATCGTCGTGATCGGCTTCGTGGTCTCGTTCATCACCGCGATCATCGTCGTGAAGACGTTTCTGACCTATGTCACCCGGCACGGCTTCGTGGTGTTCGCCTGGTGGCGCGTCATCGTCGGCACGCTCGGGCTGATCGCGCTGGCGCTGGGGCGTTAACTTCTCGAAAACTTCCTCGCGCCTTCAACGCAAAATAAGCTTTTGATCGCTAGTCAGTCTCCATCGCCGGGCGGCGCGCGCCCGCACAGGAGCTGAGCCATGACCCTCGTCAGCGGCTGGGGGCGCTTCCCGGTCGTCGATAGCGACCTGCTGCGGCCGCGCTCGTTCGCGGCGGTCGGCGAGGCTGTCGCGGCCGGCACGGTCGCGCGCGGCAACGGCCGCGCCTATGGCGATGCCGCGATCGGTGCTGTCAGGACCGTCGCGATGACCGGCTTCGACCGGGTCAGGTCGTTCGATCCGGTGACGGGCCGCATTCGCCTGGAGGCCGGCGTGCTGCTGTCGGACCTGATCGACACTTTTGGCCCGCGCGGCTTCCTGCCTTTCGTCGTACCCGGCACTCGCTTCATCTCGATCGGCGGCGCCATCGCGTCCGACGTGCACGGCAAGAACCATCATTGCGAGGGCGGCTTCGGCCGCTATGTCGACAGCCTGTTGTTGCGCACCGGACAGGGTGAGGTCATCGAGGCCTCGCGCGAGCAGAACTCCGACGCCTTCTTCGCGACCGTCGGTGGCATGGGCCTGACCGGCATCGTGCTGGAAGCGACGGTGCGGCTGCGGCGGGTCGACACCGGATGGATCCGCGAGCGGGTGATCTCCGCGTCCGATCTCGATGCGGCGATGCGCGCGCTCGAGGCGAGCGATGACGCGACCTATTCGGTGGCCTGGATCGACTGCGTGGCACGCGGGCGCGATCTCGGCCGTTCGCTGATCTATCTCGGCGAGCATGCTGGCAAAGACGAGCTGGCGGACGGCGCCGATGCATTTCCGGTGGGCAAGGATCCCGGCCTCAGCGTGCCCGTTGATCTGCCGTCGATGGCCTTGAACCGCACCAGCGTCCGCGCCTTCAACGAGCTGTATTACCGCATGGGCGCGCGGCGCGCCGGTGGCAGCCATGTGGTCTCGCTCTATCCGTATTTCTTTCCGCTCGACGGCATCGGTGGGTGGAATCGCATCTATGGCAAGCGCGGCTTCCTCCAGCATCAATGCGTGATCCCGGAATCTGGCGCGCGCGCCGTGCTCGGCGAGATCCTCGATCGCGTCGCACGGCGCGGCGATGCGTCCTTCCTCGCCGTGCTCAAGAAGCTCGGCCAGGGCGACGGTATCCTGTCGTTCCCGCTGCCCGGCTACACGCTGTCGCTGGATTTCCCGATGAAGGGCGACATCCTGAATTTCCTCGACGTGATCGATCGTCTGGTCGTCGCCGCCGGTGGACGGCTGTATCTGGCGAAAGACGCACGTCAGTCGCGCGCGACCTTCGAGGCCGGCTATCCTGCCCTGCAGCGTTTCAACGCGATCCGCAAATCGCTCGATCCCGCCGGCAACATCCGATCGAAACTTTCACAGCGTCTGTTCGATGAGGTCTAGGCCGTGACATCACGCAAGTCTGTATTGGTGCTCGGTGGCTCCTCCGACATCGGCCGCGCCGCGGCGCGCGCTTTTGCCAAAGCCGGATACGATGTCGGCCTCGCGGGCCGCGATGTCGCCGCGCTGGAGCCTGACGCCGCCGATCTGCGCGCGCGCTACATTGTCGAGGTAGGTCTCTACAAATTCGACGTGCTCGACACCGCCTCGTTCGAAAGCTTTGTCGGTAGCCTTCCGGCATTGCCGGACGTCGTCGTCTCGATCGTCGGATTGCTCGGGACGCAGGAGAATGCCGAGAGCGACCTTGCCCACGCCACCGCGATCATGCGCTCGAACTACGAAGGGCCCGCGCTGATCCTCGGCCTGTTCGCGGAAAGATTCCTGGCGCGCGGCAGCGGGACGCTGGTCGGCGTGTCGTCCGTGGCCGGCGATCGCGGCCGGGCCTCGAACTATGTCTACGGTTCGGCCAAGGCCGGCTTCTCCGCGTTCCTCTCCGGCTTGCGCGCCCGCGCCAGCCGCGGCGGCGTGCACGTCGTCACCGTCAAGCCCGGGTTCGTCCGCACCAGGATGACGGAGGGCATGAAGCTGATCGGCCCGCTCACGGTGGAGGCGCCGGTGGTCGGTGATGCGATCCTGAACGCCGTCGAGAACAAGAACGACGTCGTCTATGTCAGCGGCAAATGGCGCCTCGTGATGCTGATCATCAAGGCGCTGCCGGAAGCGGTGTTCAAGAAGCTGAAGTTTTGACGCCGTAGCCAGGCAGCGCGGAGCGCTCCCTCTCCCGCAAGCGGAGAGGTGAGAACCTCACGCGCTCTTGCGCTGGAACTGGCCCTGCGGGCGGAAGCGCCAGAGATATTGCGGAGCGATCGCTTCCAGCGAATCCGGCGTGATCCCGAGCCCTTCCAGCGTCAGGCTTGCTGCCTTGGCCGCGTCCGACACGACATTGTCGCGCTCCAGCATCGTGACCTGGTCCGGCGTCAGCTTGAACGCGCCCGGCGCGAATTGCAGGAAAGCGGCCTTGAAGCGGGCGAGGCCGAACGGCAGCGGCACCAGCATCCGCTCGCGGTCGGTGATCTCGAGGATGGTCTCGATGATCTCGCGCATCGTCAGCACCTCGGGCCCGCCGAGCTCGTAGGTCGCGCCCGCGACGGCCTTGCCGTCGACAGCCTCGGCGATCGCGGTGGCGACGTCGCCGACATAAACCGGCTGCATCCTGGTATCGCCGCCGACCAGCGGCAGCACCGGCGACATCCGGGCGAGCGCCGCAAAGCGGTTGGTGAACTGGTCTTCCGGCCCGAACATCACGGAGGGGCGGAAGATCGTCGCCGACGGTACCGCGGCCCTGACCGCCGCCTCGCCGGCCGCCTTGGCCTTGGCGTAGTGGGAGGGCGATTCGGCGTCGGCGCCGATTGCGGAGACATGGACCAGCTCGGCGCCGGCCGCGGCCGCCGCTTTGGCGACGGTCTCGGCCCCCCGGGCCTGGACCGCGTCGAAGGTCTGCGCGCCGCTCTCGGTCAGGACGCCCACGAGGTTGATGACCGCATGCGAATCACGCAGCGCCGCCTCGACCGAGGCCGGGTAGCGCAAATTGGCTTGCACGGTATGGACCTGTCCGACCTTGCCGGAGGGCTGGAGGTAGCCGGCGAGTTCCGGCCGCCGCACCGCGACCCGGACCCGGTAATCCCGCTTGCACAGGGCACGGACGACATTCCGGCCCAAAAACCCCGATCCGCCGAAAACCGTGACGAGAGTTTCCAGATTCGATGCCATGGGAGCCGTTCCTGCGGAAAAAAGCGTGCGTCTGTCAGGCTTGTATCGGGCCGGTTTGCGATGCGCAATCGGCATCCCGAACCGGGCTGCAAGCATGAATTGACAACGGCGTCACCGAACCGTAGTAACCGCCTCCGTGCCCCAAACGGCATGCCCAGGTGGTGGAATTGGTAGACGCGCTGGCTTCAGGTGCCAGTGGCTTAACGGCCGTGAAGGTTCGAGTCCTTTCCTGGGCACCATCTTTGCCTTAGATCCCTCCCGAAATCTGAGGGTTGGTGGGTCCGCGGTCCAGGATCCCTCTCAGTGCTCGCTCACCGCAGCGCCGAGCTTGATCAGGCTCAGCGCGTGGTTCGCGGTCTCGCGCAGGCGGCAGTAACTCGCGCCGCCCTTGTACATGCCGGGATCGACTTTGTCGAAGGCCGCGCAGAAGCGATCACGCGAGGCGGCGAAAGTTTTCTGGGATTCCTCAGCGGCCTTGATCACATCGGTGAACCCGCCGGCCTTGACCCTCTTGAGCGCCTCACTTGTTTTCTGCGTCCAAACGGCGAGTTCGCGCGCCGCGCAGGCTTTCCATTTGGCGACGTCGTCATTCGCGCCATCTGCCGCCTTGATGCAGGGGTCGGCGACGAGCCCGACGCACGCGCCGCCGAAACCGCCGGTTTTCTCCGCGGTCTTCAGGCAGCCATCGATCACTGCAAGTTCGGCTGGCGCGGCGCCCTGGGCGAAAGCCATCGATGCGAGCGGGAGGCTTGCGGCGAGCATCGCGGCGGCAAGTTTGAGCTTCATTGGACAACGCCCTCTTCGATCAATGCCTGCGAATGCGTCTTGACCCGACTTACGAGGTTTTCGACCAATAGGTGATACATGCAACTTTGGTCATGGAAGGCGCTGCGTTGGTTCACCTGAATGTGGAACAGGATTAGATCTGCAATGTGGAACAGGATTAGATCTGCCTTAGACCGATAGAGATGGCGCTCTCGTCGCACGCGCGGGACGGGTACCTGAGGACCGTCCCCTCACACCATCCTCTTCCCTGCCCGCTCCGCCACCGCCTTCTGCACAAAATACATCATCACCAGCGTGACCATCGTCGTCGTGACGACGACGTAGCCGATCCGGTCGAAATGGATCAGCGCGCCGTCGGGCCCTTGCGCGATGATCGCGCCGGCGAGCACCGAGCCGAGCCCGCCGGAGAGCTGCTGGAGCGAGGCGCTGACCGCGCTGAATGAGCCGCGCTGGGTGGAATCGGGGATCGCCGACATCAGCGCCTGCGACGGGATCATCCGTGAAAAGATGCCGATGAACATCAGCACGTTCACGATGATCGCGGTCGTGAGTGAGACGGGACCGAGACGGGTGTAGATCAGCACCATGATGACGGTCATCACGCAGCCGAACACGAAGGTCGGATATTTGCCGAACGCATCGCTGGCCCTGCCGACCAGCGGTCCCGTGACGATGCTGAACAGGCCGGAGACGAGATAGATCGTCGGCAGATGCGTGATGTCGATGCCGAGATTGTGCACGGTGAAGGCGCTGGAGAACGGCATCAGCATGTATCCGCCGGTCGCCAGCAATGTCGTGACGGCGAAGGCCAGCGTATAGCGCGGCTCACCGATCGTCGCGACCAGGTGGCGAAACGGGTTTCTGTCCTGCCTCAGCTTCAGATGCGCATCGACCGGCTCCATCGCGAACGCGATGATGACGATCGCCGCGATCGACACGATGACGATCGCGATGAAGCAGACATGCCAGCTCCAGTGATTGGCGAGAAACAGCCCGGCCGGAATGCCGAGCACCTGGCTCGCGGCAAATGCGGTCTGGATGAAGCCCATCACGCGGCCGCGTAGATGCAGCGCGAACAAATCGGTGACGATGGCCAGCACGACGGAGCCGACTACGCCGCCGAACAACCCGGTCACGATCCGGCCGATCAGCAGCACATGGTAGTTCGGCGCCGCTGCGCACAGCATGGTGCCGAGCGTGAAGCCGACATAGAAGAACAGCAGCAGGCGCTTGCGGTCGAAGCGATCGGCGAAGCCCGCGGCCAGCACCCCCGAAATGCCCGCACTGAACGCGTAGGCCGACACCGCGATGCCGAATTGCCCGGCCGTGATGTCGAGCGCGGGCATCAGGATGGCGCCGAGCGGCGACATGATGATGAAGTCGAGGATGATGGTGAACTGCGTGAACGCGAGCAGCGCAATGAGAAGCGCCTGATAGCGGGAGAAGCCGCGCGGGCGTTTCGATGGGTCGTCGATCGGCGCAGCGAGCGTCTGTTCGGTCATGGGTCTCGATTCGTCCGGAGCGGGGAGAGAAACTGGCAGATGGGGTGGGCCGGCACGATTTTCACGGGTTGGATAGCTCTCATCCCGCCGGAAACCTGAACTCGCGCCGGCTTGTGGGATCCGGGCAACAGCCCCCGCCCGACGAGCCGTCCGGCTTCTTTGCCAGAAGAGAGTGCGCGGATTGAGAAGCCGAGCGCACCGCCCGCACCCCATGAACATGGGGGGACTGAATGCCGCGCGGTCCGCCGCGCATCGGCGTCTTCCCAAGGCCATGGCCCGCATGCTTTGAATGTCGCGTGCCCCGGAAGCGTCAATCGCATTTACGCTGTGGTGGCCGCGGCTGGAAATGACGGCGGTCTTCGTTCTTCGCGCCACTTGCCGGTCGCAAGGTTGGAAGACGGGGTGGGGGGACCAACATGATGATTTCGTTGCGCGCGCGAATCGCCGCCTGTCTCGCGACGGCATTGCTTGCCGCGATCGCGGTCTGTGCCGGCGCGCCGCAAGCCCGGGCCCAGTTCATCTGCGTGGATGGTACCTTGTCCGATCAAGGCGCCAGTGCGGCCGGCTCTGCAGGCAATTTTGCCTGCGGGCCCTCCGCCTCCGCTCCGGGTGCGGGTAGCAACAACTCCGCGATCGGGAGCGGCGCTTACGCTGACGGAAATGCCAGCAGCAATATTGCCGTCGGTTCCGCCAATGCCAGCGGCCACAGCAGCTCCAATACCGCGACGGGAAACAATGCCAACGCCAGCGGCAACAACAGTTTCAACAGCGCGACCGGAGCGGGAGCCATTGCCAGCGGTGAAGCCAGCAAAAACATGGCGTCCGGAAATAACGCGCAAGCCAGCGGTGACAACAGTACCAATATCGCGGCCGGCGCGGGCGCCAACGCCAGCGGCAACAACAGCGGCAATCTTGCGTCCGGGCTGACCGCCCTAGCCAACGGAGACAACAGCAGGAACGTCGCGACAGGGCGCAGTTCCAATGCCTCCGGCAACAACAGCAGAAATGTTGCGACCGGGTTTGTCGCCAGGGCTTACGGGGACGCCAGCGCCAACACCGCGACGGGGACCAACGCCAACGCCTTCGGCAACGGCAGCGGCAACATTGCGACCGGCCCCAACTCCAACGCGACCGGCGACAACAGCTTCAATATCGCGACCGGCGTGAATACCAACGCGAGCGGGACCGGAAGCAACAACGTCGCCACCGGCAACGCCGCCGTCGCATTTGGCACCAACAGCTTCAACACGGCGACCGGCTATCTGGCGAATGCCAGCGGCTCCAACTCCGGGAATATCGCGAACGGGGCGCTATCCAATGCCAGCGGGACCGGCAGCTTCAACATTGCGGTCGGAAACGGCGCCAAGGCGAACGGAAACGGTGTTGCAAACACCGCGGTAGGCAACGGCGCCAACGCCACCGGCGCGAATTCGTCGGCGTTCGGCAATGGCGCATCGGCAACCTTCGCGAATGCCACAGCGATCGGCAATGGCGCAACCGCGACGCGCGCCAACCAGCAGGTCTACGGGACGGCGAGCAACACCTACACGATGTCAGGCGTTACCTCGGCAGCGAGCGCGGCCGCGCAGTCCGGGCCGGTGCAGCTCGTCACGACGGACGCTGCCGGCAATCTCGCCGCCACCTCGCTCGGTGCGCTCGGGTTTGCGAGCCCTGCGGATATCGCGGGCATCAACAGCCAGCTCGCGAGCATCAATGCCCGCCTCAACGACCTCGACGGCAGGACCGGCAAGGCGATCAACGGTGTCGCGATGGCCTTTGCGATGTCCGGCTCGCCGTGGCTGATGCCGTCCGAGAAGATCGCGATGAGCATGAACTGGGGAACGTTCCAGAACACCAATGCGCTCTCCATGAGCGCGGCGCTGCGCGTCAGCGAGCACGTGCAGGCCAGTGGCGGGCTGACCTATGGCACGAATGGCGGCGGATTAGGCGGCCGCGTCGGCATGCGCGTCGGCTGGTGAAGGTAGCAGGGCCGTTCCATGCAATTGATTGCGCGAGCTCTGATCGCACTGGCGCTGCTGCTGTCCTGTGCGAATGACAGGGCGATGGCTCAGCAGAAGACGCCCGAGCCGGCCCCGGCGCAATCGTCGCTGCCGGTCACGCTGGAGAAGGCACTCTACCTGATCCGCTCGACGCTGCTCACGCTCAACGATGCCAACCGCACCGGTAACTACACGGTGCTGCGCGACCTCGCCGCGCCCGACTTCCAAGCGCGCAACACCGCCGCCGATCTCGGGCTGAACTTTCTCGACCTGCGGCGCCGCAACTTCGATCTCTATGGTGCGGCACTGCTGGCGCCGCAATTCAGCGAGGCGCCGGCGCTCGATCAGCGCGGAATGCTGCGCCTTGCAGGCTACATTCCGACCCGGCCGCAGCAGATCCAGTTCGATCTCACGTTTCAGGTCGTGGGCGGGCAATGGCGTCTGTTCGCGATCGCGATCGCGACGCCGGAATCCGCAGCGGCGCAGCCGCAAGCCCAGGTGGCGCCCGTCAAGCCAGCCGCGCCTGCGCAAAAGAAGGTGCAATGATCGTTTGCTTGGGCCTATCTCATTGATAAAGCTGCATTTGTCGCCGAGCTGACGGGCGCCCCAAAACCGTGTTTCCGCTGCTCCTGCAGCCCCGATTAAGCCGCCCTTAGCGAATGCCCGCTAGGCTCGCGGCCGTCCATTTCCCTGCTCCCCCCGGCTGAATGCCGTCATGTTGAGGTCACCAGAAGCGCTTTCGGATGGAGCAGCCTGCCCGGCAATACGATTCTAGCGCATCGACCCCGTCGGCAACCCCGGCGGCTGCGCGGACGCTCGTCATCGATCTCGAAGGCGCCTTGCTGCGCTCGGAGCTGCTGATGGAAGCGCTCTTCAGCCGGCCCGCCCTCATGCTCGCCCGCTTCGGTGCCGGTGGACGACCGGGCATGGCGGCGCTCACCGATATCCTGGCGCGGGCCGAGATCGACTACGCCCATCTGCCCTATGATTCCGACGTGCTGAACCGGGCGCTGGCGGCGCGGGCGCGGGGCGGGAAGATCTACCTCGTCGCGGATCGTTTCGCCGAGCACGCCGCCGGCATCGCGACGCATCTCGGTTTTGATGGCGTCGTCACCCCGGCCGATCTCGCTGCGGGCAGCCTGCCGTTCGATCGTGCCTCCATCGAGCACGTCGAAAACCGCGATAGAAGCAGAGCCAGCCTCAAGACCTGGGCCAAGGCGCTGCGCGTCTATCAATACGCCAAGAACACGCTGGTGTTCGTGCCTGTCATCACCGCGCATCAGCTGAACCTTGCCAGCTTCGGCTCCGCGATGCTGGCGTTCCTGGCGTTCTCGGCCTGCGCGTCGGGCGCCTATCTGATGAACGATCTGCTCGATCTCGCCGCCGACCGGCAGCATCCGACCAAGCGCCATCGCGCGCTCGCGGCCGGCGACTTGCCGATCTCGTCCGCGTTGCTCGCGATCCCCGCGCTGTGGCTGTTCGCGGCCGCAGCCGCCCTCTGCATCTCGCCGCTGTTCCTCGGCGTGCTCTGCGCCTATCTCGCCACGACGATCGCCTATTCGCTCGTGCTCAAGCGCAAGATGCTGGTCGACATCGTCACGCTCGCCGGTCTCTACACGCTTCGCATCGTGGCCGGCGCGGTCGGCGTCGGCGTGGTGCTCTCGGAATGGCTGCTGATCTTCTCGCTGTTCGTGTTCACCTCGCTGGCGCTGATCAAGCGCTTCAGCGAGCTCAGCATGCGCGAGAGCGCGGGCCTCGCCGATCCCTCCAACCGCGACTATCGCGTCACCGATCTGCATGTCATCGGCGCGATGGCGGCGGCGAGCGCAATGAACGCGGTGACCGTGTTCTCGCTCTACGTCTCCTCGAGCGCGGTGACGCCGCTGTACAGCCGGCCCTGGATGCTGTGGCTGCTCAACCCGCTGCTGCTCTACTGGTTCGGCCGCGCCCTGATGATGGCGCATCGCCGCGAGATGCCGGATGATCCAATTCTCTACACCTTCCGTGACGGCGCCAGCCGGATCACGGTCGCGGCGATGATCTGCATCATGCTGGCCGCGATCTGACCGAGCCGTGCTTGCGCGGCCCGCCGGCAATGGCTACATCGCGGGCAATCCGAATTCGCTATTGTGCCGAAGCAACCGATTCGACCCGAGGTTTTGAAACGCCATGACCGTACGCCTGCACCGCGGCGACCTGCCCGACTTGTCCCGCTACACCGGAGCGGTGGCGATCGATACCGAGACCATGGGGCTGAACCCGCACCGTGACCGGCTTTGCGTGGTGCAGCTCTCGCCGGGTGACGGCAGCGCCGACGTGGTGCAGATCCCCAAGGGCCACACCGACGCGCCGAACCTGAAGGCGCTGCTGGCCAATCCCGCCAACACCAAGATCTTCCACTTCGCGCGGTTCGACGTCGCGGTGCTGTACCAGACGTTTGGCGTCATGACCGGGCCGATTTACTGCACCAAGATCGCCTCCCGCCTGACCCGCACCTATACCGACCGCCATGGCCTCAAGGACCTCGTGCGCGAGGTGCTCAATGTCGATCTCTCCAAGCAGCAGCAATCCAGCGATTGGGGTTCCGACAGCCTGACCGAGCCGCAGCTCGCTTATGCCGCCTCGGACGTGCTGCATCTGCATGCCCTGCGCGAGCGGCTCGATGCCATGCTGGTGCGGGAAGGTCGCACCCAGCTTGCCAAGGCCTGTTTCGACTTCCTGCCGACCCGTGCCCTGCTCGACCTCGGGGGCTGGGCGGAGGAGGACATTTTCGCGCACTCCTGAAGCCTCCTGGAGGGAGTTGTCGCCGCGTTTCGGACACTTTCATAACAGCCTGTCGCGGGCTGCATATTTTGGCGCGGACGGGTACAATAGGGCGCCCTTTAACCGGATCAGGCGAGCGACACCCCAGGAACCCCGTGAATTCGGCCCATAATCCCACCTACGACGCCGCGCTTGCGGCGAAGTTTGCCAGCGCGGCGCGCCACAGCCGCCTGGTGCGGATTCTACGCGTCTCGGTGCCGGCGACGGTGGTCGTGGCCATGGCGGTGATCATCTACATCGCGTTCTTCAACAAATTCCGGATGCCGGAGCTGCCGCTCACGGTCGAAAACATGGTGGTGTCGGGCACCAAGATCACCATGGAGTCGCCGCATCTTTCCGGCTTCACGCCGGACCAGCGCCCCTACGAGCTCTGGGCCAAGACCGCGACCCAGGACGTCACCGCCCCCGATCGTGTCGATCTCAAGGACCTGCGCGCGAAAGTGCTGATGGAGGATCAATCCACCCTGTTCCTCGATGCCCGCACCGGCCGCTTCGACAACAAGAAGCAGCAGCTCGATCTGCACAAGGACATCTTCCTGCGGACGTCCACCGGCTACGAGGCGCGGCTGAACTCCGCCTTCGTCGACATGAACAAGGGCACGGTCTCCTCGGACGAGCGCGTCGACGTCAAGCTGACCAACGGCACGCTGACCGCGGATAAATTGCGCATCACCGAAGGCGGCGACGTCATCCGCTTCGAAGGCAATGTGGTGATGCATCTGGACAAGCTCGATGAGCCCGCCGCCGCGCAGCCTGCGCCATCCGAGCCCGCGCCGCCGGCGAAGACACGTACGCCTCAGAACAAGTCTGCCAATTCAAAGTGATTTTCATGCCCGGCTTTTTTTCGCGCGACCTCAATCAGCGGAGCGCCATTCTTGGTGCGGCGATCGGCGTCGCGTTGGCCGCGACGGGTGCGGCGCGTGCGCAAGGCGCCATGCAGGCTCCGCCCAACGCGATGCAAGGCTTTACGCAGAACCGCGATCAGCCGATCCAGATCGAGGCCGCCGCGCTCGAGATGCACGACAAGAAGAAGGAGGCGACCTTCTCCGGCAACGTGAAGGTCATCCAGGGCGACACCACCATGACCTCGAAGACGCTGGTGGTGTTCTACGACTCGGGTGGCGGTGACAAGCCGGCCACGGCCCAGCCTGCGGCCAAGGGGACCAAGGGCGCCCCGATGCAATCGGCGCAGCCGGGACCCGGCGGAAGCTCCTCGATCAAGCGGCTCGAGGCGCGGGGCAACGTCGTGGTCACCCAGAAGGATCAGGTGGTGACGGGCGAAACGGCCGTGTTCGACACCAGGACCAACCTCATCACCATGTTCGGCGGCGGCTCCGGTCAAGTGGTGATGACACAGTGCAAGAACGTGATGCGCGGCGACCGGCTGAAGGTCGATATGACGACCGGCGTGTCTCGCGTGGAGTCGGACACCGGTCGGGTTCAGGTCCTGCTGCCACAGGGTGCTGGCAGTGATTGCGGCCAGGGGGGGCAAGGCAAGCCCGGCGGGGCGCCGCCTCTGCAATTGCCCGGTGCAAGTAAACCGAAATGAACTCAATGGCTTGGTTCGGATGCGACCGAACCGAGGTTGAAGCTTGGCCGGCGAGACTGTATCTAGCGCGCAGGGCTTTCGAAGCGGGGTCCGCCGCTTTTGGGCGTGTTTCACTGGGCATGAGGCATCCCTTCACTCATGCTGCATCGGCGAATCGAAAGGCCGCTGCGGCAGATCGCGCGAATTCGCGCAGGATCGTCGCGAAAGGCTAGAAGGCGGGGATGGTCGATCTCTTCAGCATGTTCCGTCGGCGCCCCGCCAAGCGCGGCCGGCCAGGATTTGCGCGTCAGGACATCACCGCGCTCGGTGACAGCGTCGGCGGGCTCGTGACCAGCCCGATCCGGGACGTGTCGCCGACGGCCCGTGACCAGGCGCTGCACGCGCCCGACCAGTTCCAGGGTGACTATCAGGACGACTATCAAGCGGAGCCGCGGCCGCAGGCGGTTCACCCTGTCAGGGCTGCCGCCAGGTCCAATGGCGCGGACGCACCGCAGCTCCTGAAGCGTCCGGGCTTCCTGGCTGTGCATGGCGTGAAAAAGGCTTTTGGCAGCCGTCAGGTCGTGCGTGGCGTCAGCATCTATGTGCGGCGCGGCGAAGCGGTCGGCCTGCTCGGCCCGAACGGCGCCGGCAAGACCACCGTGTTCTACATGATCACCGGCTTGATCAAGGCCGATCACGGCGCGATCGAGCTCGACGGCCACGACGTCACCAAGCTGCCGATGTATCAGCGCGCGCGGCTCGGGATCGGCTATCTGCCGCAGGAAGCCTCGATTTTCCGCGGCCTCACCGTCGAGCAGAACATCCGTGCGGTGCTCGAAGTGGTCGAGCCCTCGCGCAAGAAGCGCGAGCAACAGCTCGACTCGCTGCTCGACGAGTTCAACATCACACGGCTGCGAAAATCGCCGTCGATCGCGCTGTCCGGCGGCGAGCGGCGCCGCGTCGAGATCGCGCGTGCGCTGGCGACGCGTCCGAACTACATGCTGCTCGACGAGCCCTTCGCCGGCATCGACCCGATCGCGGTCGGGGACATCCAGGATCTCGTCCGCCATCTCACCAATCGCGGCATCGGCGTGCTCATCACCGACCACAATGTCCGCGAGACGCTCGGCCTCACCGACCGCGCCTATATCGTCTATGCCGGCGAAATCTTGACCGAGGGGAGCCCGGATGAGATCGTCGCCGATCCGGACGTGCGCCGCCTTTACCTTGGCGAGGAATTCCGCCTCTAGCCCGTTTTTGTGTTTCGTCAAGACGTGTACATCGGGCTCCGACTAGGATAAGCAAAAATCGGACCAACTTTTTGGATCGGTTCTTGCTTCATGGCGCTTACGCAGAGATTAGAGTTCCGGCAATCGCAGTCGCTGGTGATGACGCCGCAGCTGATGCAGGCGATCAAGCTGCTGCAATTGTCCAATCTCGATCTCACGACGTTCGTGGAAGAAGAGCTCGAGCGTAACCCCCTGCTGGAACGGGCCAATGACGAGGCCCCCGCGGGCGACGCCCCGGCCGAGGCCGGCCATTACGGCGATGGCGACGAGGCCGGCGGCCAGGGTGACGGTCAGGGCGATGACGGCTTTGGCGGCAGCGCCGAAGGCTTCGAGCCGGGCCAGGAAGAATGGATGAGCAAGGATCTCGGCACCCGCGCCGAGATCGAGCAGACCCTGGACACGGGCCTGGACAACGTCTTCTCCGAGGAGCCGGCCGAGACCGCGGCGCGCAATGCCCAGGACGCAGCGCCGACCACCTATACCGAATGGGGCGGCGGCGCCTCCGGCGACGAGGACTACAATCTCGAAGCCTTCGTCGCCGCCGAGATGACGCTGTCGGACCATCTCGCCGAGCAGCTCTCGGTCGCCTTCACAGGTCCCGCGCAGCGCATGATCGGCCAGTACCTGATCGACCTCGTCGACGA
Source organism: Bradyrhizobium sp. NDS-1 (assembly GCF_032918005.1). Classification (NCBI taxonomy): domain Bacteria; kingdom Pseudomonadati; phylum Pseudomonadota; class Alphaproteobacteria; order Hyphomicrobiales; family Nitrobacteraceae; genus Bradyrhizobium; species Bradyrhizobium sp. NDS-1. The sequence goes on along the minus strand of NZ_CP136628.1, from coordinate 123,123 downwards.
GGCCGGCTATCTGCCGGGCGATCTCGGCCAGGCCGCCGAGCGTCTCGGCGCATCGCAAGCCGACGTCGAGGGCGTCCTTGCCGTGTTGCAGAAATTCGATCCGCCCGGCGTCTGTGCGCGCAACTTGAGCGAATGCCTTGCGATCCAGCTCCGCGAGCTCGACCGCTATGATCCCGCCATGCAGGCCCTGGTCGAGCATCTCGATCTCCTCGCCAAGCGCGACATCGTGGCCTTGCGCAAGATCTGCGGCGTCGACGACGAGGACATCGCCGACATGATCGGCGAGATTCGCCGCCTCAATCCCAAGCCCGGCATGAAGTTCGGCTCGGCGCGTCTGCAGACCATGGTGCCCGATGTCTATGTCCGTCCGGGTCCCGACGGCGGCTGGCATGTCGAGCTCAACAGCGACACCTTGCCGCGCGTGCTCGTCAATCAGACCTACTATTCCCAGCTCTCGAAGAAGATCGGCAAGGACGGCGACAAGTCCTATTTCACCGACGCGCTTCAGAACGCGACCTGGCTGGTGCGCGCGCTCGACCAGCGCGCCCGCACCATCCTGAAAGTTGCAACCGAGATCGTGCGCCAGCAGGATGGCTTCTTCACCCACGGCGTGGCGCATTTGCGTCCGCTCAATCTGAAGGCCGTCGCCGACGCCATCCAGATGCACGAATCCACGGTGTCGCGTGTCACCGCCAACAAATACATGGCGACAAATCGCGGCACATTCGAGTTGAAATATTTCTTCACGGCCTCGATCGCCTCCGCCGACGGCGGTGAGGCGCATTCCGCCGAAGCCGTGCGCCACCACATCAAGCAGCTGATCGATTCGGAAGAGCCGGCCGCGATCCTGTCGGACGACACCATCGTGGAACGCTTGCGCGCTTCGGGCATTGATATTGCCCGCCGCACGGTCGCGAAGTACCGCGAAGCCATGCGCATACCCTCCTCGGTGCAACGCCGCCGCGACAAGCAGAGCGCTCTTGGCAACGTCCTCTCCACCGCCTTGTCCGATCGTTCCCGCAACCCCGAACCGGCCTGATTGCGCTGGCGCGAAATCGCGTTACTCTCGGCATCCCTTTGCAACCGATCCAGGCACGCGCATGATCTGGAAAAGTGCACGGCGTTTTCCTCTCCCCACGAACGCGGCAAGGGTTCGTGGGAAGATCATGCGCAGGGAACGACTTCAGCGGCGATGACGCATCGTCGCAGCTGAGGAGCAAACCAAGCGAGGCATCCATGACTCTTCGGATTTCGGGCAAGAGCATCAGCGTCGGTGAGGCCCTGCGCGGCCGCGTCGCCGACCGCACCGACGAGGTGCTGCGCAAATATTTCGACGGCAATTATTCCGGCCACATCACGCTCAGCAAGGACGGCTTCGGCTTCCGCACCGATTGCGCCCTGCACCTCGATTCGGGGATCACGCTGGAGGCCGATTCGAACGCGCCGGACGCCTATGCCAGCGCCGACCAGGCGCTGGTGATGATCGAGAAGCGGCTGCGCCGCTACAAGAACCGGCTCAAGGACCGCTCCGCCCGCAAGGCCCACGTCGCCTCCGAGGCGATGGCCGCGCTCGATGCGACGAGCTATGTGCTGGAGGCGCCGGAGGGCGAAGAGGAAGTCACCGGCTACAGCCCCGTCATCATCGCCGAGCAAACCACCTCGTTGAAGCCGCTGTCGGTCAGCGAGGCGGTCATGGAACTCGATCTCAGCGGAGCGCCTTGCCTGGTCTTCCAGCATGGGTCTTCGGGCCGGGTGAACATCATTTACCGCCGGGCGGACGGCAATGTGGGCTGGATCGATCCGCCGGGGGCCAAGGTCGATGGCAAGGCCGGCTAGGAGGAGGCGGGAGCCCGTACGATCCCGGCCCTTAACAATGACCGTGGCAAAGCCGCACGCGGGAGTTGGCACCGGGATTGCGTTGGAGTAGAAGCCCCCCACATCTGGACTTGGCAGGACTTTGGCTAAGTCCCCCTTCTGCTTCATGTTATTGACGCCGGCTCAGCTTGGTCTATCAAGCTGGCCAAATCGGAACCTGACGGTTTAATTCACCTCGGAAAGCCTCCATGCCGATTACCGATCTGGTCGCACCCGAGGCGATTCTCCCGGCATTGAAGGTCAACAGCAAGAAGCAGGCCTTGCAGGAGCTCGCGGCCAAGGCCGCCGAGCTGACGGGCCAGAACGAGCGCTCCGTGTTCGAGGTGCTGCTGCAGCGGGAGAAGCTCGGCACCACCGCGGTCGGCTACGGCGTCGCCATTCCGCACGGCAAGCTGCCCAAGCTCGAAAAGATCTTTGGCCTGTTCGCGCGGCTCGATCGTCCGATCGATTTCGAGGCGATGGACGGCCAGCCGGTCGATCTGGTCTTCCTGCTGCTCGCCCCAGAAGGCGCAGGCGCCGATCACCTCAAGGCGCTCGCCCGCATCGCCCGCCTCCTGCGCGACCAGGACATCGCCAAGAAGCTCCGTGCCTCGCGCGACGCCCAGGCGATCTATTCGGTGCTGGCGCTGCCGCCGGCGACGGCGGCGTAACGCCTCGCATTCGCCATGCCCATTCCCTGACAGAATCTTCGGCCGCGCCGTCGTGACCGCCGCTGCGGCGCTTCAGCAGACCGTCGGCAGCAGGCGCCGGACTTCGTCGAGCAATTCGGGAATCGCCGTCCTGTCACCCGCGAGGTGCTTGAGCAGCGCGCTCTGAAACAGACCGTCGAACAGCGCATAGAGCGCGGCGGGCGACGACGCCGGCCGTTTGCCGGCGAAGTCGGCGTAGCGGGACGCGATGCGCCAGATCATCGCTTCCAGGCTCTTGTCGATTTCGAGCACATCCTCGCGAAACGCCGCCTCGAACATCGCCTGCGAGCGCAAATCGTACCAGAGACGGTGCATGCGGGCTTCGGTCTGCAACGTTGCTGCGAGCTTGGCGAGGAAACCCTGGAGCAACTCCTCGCGGCTCGTTGCCGTCGCTACGACATCGTCATACCGCGTCACGCACCTCGCCTTATAGTGACGGACGCAGCAGCAGATCAGGTCGAGCTTGTCGCTGAAGTAATAGTGGAACACGCCGTGCGTGAAGGCCGAGTTCTGCGCGATCTCGCGCAGGCTGGTGCGTGCGAAGCCGAGTTCGCCAAGCGTTTCGAGCGCGGCCTCGGCAAGCTCGATCCGTCGCGCGTTGAACTTTTCATCCCGCACGACCTCCCCCACGGCCTCACGCTTCGCCGCTCCTGTCGCTCGCCGCGCCATTGTCGCGCTGTCTCCCGTCTCTTCGTCACGACGATCACATCGCCCGTCATCGTCTAGAGCATGATCCGGAAAAGTGTGAAGCGGTTTTCCGAAAAGATCATGCTCAAACATGACCTAAAGCGCGATGAGGATTCGTCCGATCTCATCGCGCTCTAGAGACCATCCTCTTTGACAACTGTCAAATTTTCTCCTTGACAACTGTCAAGCCGCGGGAGGAGTGTGCCCACCGAGAATTTGGACAGTCGTCAAGACGTTCGCAAATGGAGGAAATGCACCCACCGGCGCCGTGCCGCCGGAACGGACGCGCATGCCGCTGTGCCACTGCGCCGGCACCGTGCTGCCGACCGCAGCACGTACCGGTCATCAGCGAAGATCAGTCCAAAAGATCGATCCAAGAGATCAACAAAGGGAGGACGTGCGATGAGTGAGAAGAGCCTTGATGGCCGCAAAGCCCTGGTCACCGGCGGAGCACGCGGCATAGGAGCCGCTATTGCACAGGCGTTGGCGCGATCCGGCGCGGCGGTCATGATCGGCGACATCCTCGACGACGTCGGCAAGGACAGCGCCGGTCAAATTGCCAAGCTCGGTGTGAAGACCGGCTTCGTGCATCTCGACGTCACCGACGACGCGCAGTGGGAGAAAGCGGCCGCTGCGACGATCGCGACGCTCGGCGGCTACGACATCCTGATCAACAATGCCGGCATCGAGATCACCTCGCTGATCTCCGAGGTCAAGGCCGAGGATGCGCGCCGGATGTGCGACGTCAACATCGTCGGCACGGTGCTCGGCATGAAGCATGCCTTCCGCGCCATGCGCCCGGGCGGGCCGGCCGGCAAAGGTGGCGCCGTCGTCAACATCGCCTCGGTTGCGGCAACGATCGCCTTCCCGAGCATCGCGGTCTATTCGGGCACCAAATCCGCGGTCGACCGCATGACGCGGGTCGGTGCGATGGAATCCGGCAAGCTTGGCTTCGGCGTGCGCGTCAACGCGATCTATCCGGGCCTGATCCCGACCGACATGGGCATGCAGCTTGCCAATGACATCGTGAAGATCGGTCTGGCACCCGACGTCAACGCCGCGGTCGGCTCGGTGGTGGAGCAGACACCACTCGGCAAGCTCGCGGAAGTCGGCGACATCGCCGAAGCGGCGGTGTTTCTGTGCTCGGACCGAGCGCGTTTCATCACCGGCATCGGACTGCCGGTCGATGGCGGCATGGGCATGTGAGCGCGGTCAACCAACAACCACCCATCAGGAGGATCGCAATGAGCAAGAAGCCCGTCATCGTCTACGGCGCATCCGGCTATACCGGCCGGTTGGTCTGCGAATATCTACGCGAATACAACATCCCCTTCATCGCGGCCGGGCGAAGCGAAGAGAAGCTCAAGGCCGCGATGACGTCGAACGTGGCCGGCATCGAGACGGCCGACTATGAGGTGGCGACGGTGCCGCACACGGTGGCGGCGCTGACTGAATTGTTCAAGGGCGCCTCCGTGGTGCTCAACACCGTCGGCCCCTTTGCCAAGTTCGGCACCGAAGTGGTGCAGGCGTGTCTCGCTGCCAAGTGCCACTACATCGACACCACCGGCGAGCAGGACTGGCTGATCACGCTCGATCAGGAGTTTGGCACGAGGTTCGCCAATGCCGGCCTGCTGCTGGCGCCGGGCATCGCGCAGATGTACACGACGGGTGAGATCGCCGCCCAACTGTGCCTGGAGACACCGGGCCTCGACACGCTCGATATCGCCGTGTTCTGGGGCGGCAGCCCGACGATCGCCTCGACGCAGACCATCCTGGTCAATGCCGCGATGGCCAAGGCTTACTACCTGGAGCAGAACAAATACGTCGAGCATCAGCCGGATGCCGGTCTCTACAACCTCGCCATCCCCGGCCAGCATGAACTGGCGTTGGCCCTGCCCTGGGGTGGGACCTCGCATCCGGTGTGGTTCAAGCGCGATCCGCGCGTGGCCAACGTGAAGGTGCTGGGCGGCGTATTCAATCGTGCGCTGATGCTGGGCGTGCCGCAGATCGTCGCTGGCGCGCTGGAGGCGACCAAGAACATGAACCCCGACGACCGCTATGCCGCGTTGGCGCAGACCGCGGCCAGCGTGATGAACACCATGCCGCCGCGCGAGAACCCGCGCGTCAACAAGTCGATGGATTCGGTGCATGCGTCCGGTCCGCTCGGGCGCGCGCACTGTGTCATCTACGGCAACAGCAACTACAAGCAGACCGGCATGCTCCAGGCCTATGCCGCGGCGCACCTGCTGCAGCAGCCGCCCAAGCGCGTCGGCTTTGCCTCCGGCTGCCAGGCATTCGGCCATCACGAGCTGCTTGGGCAATTGCGCAGTTTTGGTCTGGTCGGCAAGCCGGTCCTGACCGTACACGACTAAACGATCGCGGGTGGTGCACTTATGCGCCACCCGTCTCATCGCGAGATCGAACATGCGCTTCATCGATTACCTCGACAAGGGTGCCTCGCTCGGCGTCAATGCGCTGTGCCTGACCATGGATGGACGCGATCTCGGCTATGGCGAGGTGCAGCGGCTCAGCTATCGCATCGCGCGGGGGCTCGACCGATCGGGCATTGCGCCCGGCGACAAGGTCGCGATCCTGTCCGGAAATGATCCGGTCGCCTTCGCCTGTGTGTTCGGCATCTCGCGCGCCGGCGCGGTGTGGTGCCCTATCAATCCGCGCAATGAGGCGGCCGAGAACAAATTCATCCTCGACGGGTTCGATTGCAGCCTGCTTCTGTTCCATTCGAGCTTTGCGCCGATGGTCGAGGCCGTCAGACCAGAGTTGCCGAAGTTACGCACGCTCGTTTGCCTCGACACCGAACTGCCGTTCGCGCCATCGTTCGAAAAATGGCTCGCCGGCCTCGCAGATGAACCTTATCAACGCGAGACGATCGACGATCTCGCGATGATCCCGGGCACCGGCGGCACCACCGGCAAGCCGAAGGGTGTGATGTTGTCGGGCCGCAACATCGAGACCATGACGGCGCTGACCTTGATGGGCTATCCCTTCAAGGGCCGTCCGGTCTATCTCGCGCTGGCGCCGCTGACGCACGCCGCCGGCGTGCTGTGCTTCCCGATCATGACGCTCGGCGGCCGCATCGTGATCATGAATCACCCCGACGTCGGCGAGTTCCTCGATCTGATCGCGCGCTACGGGGTCACGCACACTTTCCTGCCGCCGACCGTGATCTACATGCTGCTCGATCATCCCGGGCTTGATCGCGCCAAGCTCGGTTCGCTGCAATGTTTCTGGTACGGCGCCGCGCCGATCTCGGCACTGCGGCTTGCAGAGGCGCTCCAGCGGATCGGCCCGATGGCGCAGTTGTTCGGCCAGACCGAAGCGCCGATGATGATATCGATGATGGCACCCAGCGAGCACTACAATGCCGACGGTACCATCGCGATGCAGCGTCTCGCGTCAGCCGGTCGGATCAGCCCGCTGGTCCAGGCCGGCATCATGGATGGCGACGGTCATCTGCTGCCATCAGGCGCGCGCGGCGAGATCGTCGTGCGCGGCTCGCTGGTGATGGACGGCTATTACAAGAATCCGCAAGCCACCGCCGAAGCCTCAGTGCATGGCTGGCACCACACCGGCGACATCGGCTACATCGACGACGACGGCTATCTCTATATCGTCGACCGCGCCAAGGACATGATCATCACCGGCGGGTTCAACGTCTATTCGATCGAGGTCGAGAATGCGCTGCGGTCGCATGAGGCGGTGCAGGATTGCGCCGTGATCGGGCTGGCGGATGAGAAATGGGGTGAGCGGATCGTCGCCGTGGTGCAGCCCCGCGCCGGCCAGCAAATCGACACCGCAGCGCTCGCCGCCTTCGTCAAGGCACAGATCGGCAGCGTCAAGACGCCGAAGCAGATCGAGGTCTGGGCCGATCTTCCGCGCTCCAAGGTCGGCAAGGTCCTGAAGCCGGACATTCGTGCGCGATTGACCTGATTGGGCTCGCTCCGCGTCGGTCGTTCAGTTCCGCCCGCCGCAGCGCTTCACGCCTCCCAATGAAAACGGGCACGCCTTCTTGCGAAGGCATGCCCGCTCAAAAACTCTATTCGTCCGACGTGCGCGCGCTCAGTGCACGCTCACCGCTTGCAGCTCGTTGCTCCAGGCGTTGGCGATCGCGGCTTCGCGGCTGTCGGTCAGCATGATCGGCGTGCCATCGGCGGCGTGGAGCGCGAAGAGCTTCAGCCCCGGCGCGATTTTCGGCGCTTCGGGAAACAGGCCCGGCACGTCTTCCGAGCGGATCTGCTTCACATAGGCGATATGACCTTCGCCGAGGGCTGCCAGCGTCTCGGGCGAGACGTTCTTGGCTTCGTATTCGAACGCAACGTGACCTTCACTCATGGTCTCGACTCCTCTGGAACACTAAGCGGTCGAGTCCGCTACTCGTTCCATTATTCGTGCTCATTGATAGCGATTGTCTTAACGATCCTCTCCGGTTCAGGCCGGGCAAGATCGATCGACAACAGCCCGTTCTTCAGATCCGCACCCAGCACCAGCATCCCCTCCGCCAGCACGAACGTGCGCTGGAAGTGGCGCGCGGCGATGCCGCGATGGATGTATTGCCGGGTCTTGTCGTCCTGCTGCCGCCCGCGGATCACGAGCTGGTTTTCCTCAATGGTTACATCGAGTTGGTCGCGGGTGAATCCGGCAACCGCCAGCGTGATGCGCAGCCGCTCGGGCTGGCCGTCCGCGCCGCCGCACCTCTCGATATTGTAGGGCGGATAGCCGTCGGCGCCTTTGACGACCCGATCGAGCACGCGCTCGATCTCGTCGAAGCCCAGAAGGAACGGACTGGAGAGCGTTGGAACACGAGACATAGTTTACAAAGTCCTCTCGAAGCGACTTTGGTGCATCAGGGCCCATAAAGGCACCCCTTGATCAGCAATATGGGCATGTTCCCATGTTGGTTCAAGCAGGTAGCGGGGGAGTGTGGATTGCCGCTTCCTCTGGACATGGCCAGGCGGGACAACCTGGGCATGAAGAAGTTAGGGCGCGATTTATCCCAACGATAACAAGGCCGTTCTACTGTGCATGGGGTTGTTTTCGCAGTTTTTGAGTTGGGAGGCCTCGGAACCCTCAGGCCTCCATCCGCGTCCGCCCGTCACCGCTGAACAAATGCAGCTTTGCCCGCGCCGCTGCGACCCGGATTCTCGCGCCGATGGCTGGGGCCTCGGTTCCGGGAATGCGGACTATGATCTCGCCGGGTGGCAGCTCGCCGGGCGTGGCGGCGACGCGCTGCTCTTCCTGCTCGCGCGAGCCATAGACGAAGGTTTCTGCGCCGACGCGCTCGATCGCCTCGACCGTCAGCGGCAGCGCGACGCCGCCGGCCGGGGTCTGGTCGGTGATGACGAAATCCTCCGGGCGGATGCCGAGGATGCCGGCTTCACCGGCACTGCCGCCGAGCTGCGATTTTATCTCTTCGGGGCGCGTCGACATCAAATTCATCGGCGGTGCGCCGATGAAGGAGGCGACGAAGGTGGTCGCCGGCTTCTCGTAGATCGCAAGGGGATTGCCGACCTGCTCGACCTCACCGCCGTTCATCACCACGAGAATGTCGGCGAGCGTCATCGCTTCGAGCTGGTCGTGAGTGACGTAAATCGACGTCGTGTTGAGCCGGCGCTGCAATTTGCGGATCTCGACGCGCATCGCGATGCGCAGCTTGGCGTCGAGGTTGGAGAGCGGCTCGTCGAACAGAAAAACTTTCGGCTGGCGCACGATGGCGCGGCCCATGGCGACGCGCTGGCGCTGGCCGCCGGAGAGCTGGCGCGGCTTGCGCTCCAGCATCGATGTGAGCTCGAGAATGCGCGCAGCTTCCTCGACCCGGGACTTGATCTCGGCCTCGGCCATGCCGCGGTTGCGCAGGCCGTAGGCCATGTTGTTGTACACGCTCATATGCGGATAGAGCGCATAGTTCTGGAACACCATCGCGATGTCGCGATCGGCGGGCTCGATCTGGTTGACGATCCGGCCGCCGATGTCGATCTCGCCGCCGGTGACCGTTTCGAGCCCCGCGACCATGCGCAGCAGCGTGGACTTGCCGCAGCCGGAGGGGCCGACCAGCACGCAGAACTGGCCGTCTCCGACATCGACGTCGACGCCCTTGATGGCTTCGAAGCCGCCGGGATAGGTCTTGCGGACGTTGCGCAGGGTGACGTTGGCCATAAGTCTCTACTTTTCCGTCTCGACCAGTCCGCGCACGAACAGCTTCTGCATGACGACGACGACGAACACCGGCGGCAGCATGGCCAGCACGGCGGTTGCCATCACGATCGGCCATTCGGTCAGCGCGTCGGTGGTGGTGATCATCTTGCGGATGCCGATCTGGATGGTCTGCATGTCGTCGCGCGTGGTGATCAGCAGCGGCCAGAGATATTGATTCCAGCCGAGGATGAACAGGATCACGAACAGCGCGGCCATGTTGGTGCGCGACAGCGGCAGCAGCGTATCCCAGAAGAAGCGGAAGGGCCCGGCGCCGTCGATGCGCGAGGCTTCCAGAAGCTCGTCCGGCACCGTCATGAAGAACTGCCGGAACAGCAGTGTCGCGGTCGCGGATGCGATCAGCGGGAGTGCCAGGCCGGCATAGCTGTCGAGCATGTGCAGATCAGCGACGATCTTGTAGGTCGGATAGATGCGCACCTCGACCGGCAGCATCAAGGTGATGAAAATGATCCAGAAGATCGCCATCCGAAACGGAAAGCGAAAATAGACGATCGCATAGGCGGAGATGATCGAGACCGTGATCTTGCCGACCGCGATCAGGAGCGCCATTACGAGCGAGTTGAGCATCATGTTGCCGACCGGCTCGCGGGTCGAGCCGCTCGTGCCGACGAAGATGGTCTGGTAGTAGGTTTGCAGGAAATGGCCGCCCGGCAGCAGCGACATCTGGCCGTTGGCGATCACCGCGTTGTCCTGGGTCGAGGCGACGAAGGCGAGATAGACCGGGAAGGCGACGATCGCGATCCCGATCCATAGGATGATGTGGGCGATGTAGCGCCGAAAGCCTTCTTCCTCCACCATCAGTAGGTCACCTTGCGTTCGACGAAGCGGAACTGGATTCCCGTCAGCACGATGACCATGATCATCAGGATCACCGATTGTGCCGCCGAGCTGCCGAGATTTCCGCCGAGCAGGCCGTCGGTATAGACCTTGTAGACCAGCGTCTCCGTCGACTTGCCGGGGCCGCCCCGGGTCATGGTGTCGATGATGCCGAACGTGTCGAAGAAGGCGTAGACGATATTGACGACGAGCAGGAAAAAGATGGTGGGCGACAGCAGCGGGAAGGTCACCGTCCAGAACCTGCGCATCGGCCGCGCGCCGTCGATCGCCGCGGCCTCGAGCACGCTCTTGGGGATGCTCTGCAGGCCGGCGAGGAAGAACAGGAAGTTGTAGGAGATCTGCTTCCACGCGGCGGCGAGGATGATCAGCGCCGCGGCCTGGTCGCCGTCGAGCAGCGGATTCCAGTCGACGCCGAGGGCGCGCAAATATCGCGAGAGTACGCCCAGCGAGGGGTGCAGCATGAAGATCCAGAGCACGCCGACGACCGGCGGCGCCACCGCATAGGGCCAGATCAGCAGCGTCCGGTAGAGCATTGAGCCGCGCAGCGGCTTGTCCGCCATCACGGCGAGCAACAGCGCAAACGACAGCGATGAGACCGCGATGGCGAACGAGAAGAAGAAGGTCCGGACGATCGCCTCGAAATAGGCGCCGTCCTTCATGAGATCGAGATAATTCTCGAACCAGACGAAGGTCGTCGACAGGCCGAAGGCATCCTGGAGCAGGAAGGACTGGATCACCGCCTGCAGGGCCGGCCAGTAGAAGAAAATCAGGACGATCGCCAGCTGCGGCGCAACCAGCGCGTAGGGCAACAGCTTCGATTGGAAGATGGCTTGCTTTTGCATGATGCCCCAGAGCGGCAGGCCGGGGTCACCGGCCTGCCGCTGATCGTCTCACTTGACGGCGGTCTTTTCGAATTGACGCAGCATCGTGTTACCGCGCTCGACGGCCGCGTCCAGCGCCTGCTTGGCGGTCTTCTTGCCGGCCAGCGCCTGCTCGATCTCTTCCGCCCAGACGTCGCGGAGCTGCACCATGTTGCCGAGGCGCAGGCCGCGGGAGTTCTCGGTCGGCTCCTTGTTGGTCAGCTCGAGCAGTGGCGTCTCGAGATAGGGCTGGTCCTTGTAGAAGCCGTCCGCCTTGGCCTTGTCATAGGCAGCCTTGGTGATCGGCAGATAGCCCGAGGACTTGTGGATGAAGACCTGGCGATCGGTGTCCGAGAGGAAGGTCAGGAATTTCGCCACGCCCTTGTATTCGTCGGCCGACTTGCCGCCCATCATCCAGAGCGAGGCGCCGCCGATGATCGAGTTCTGCGGCGCGCCCTTCACGTCGGGATAGTAGGGCATCGGCACCGCGGTGAAGGCGAACTTGGCCTGCGCCTTGACGTTGCCGAAGAAGGCGGACGACGTCAGGTAGAGCGGACATTCGCCCGACGTGAAGCGGCCTTCGCCGGTGTTGGTGCGGCCGGCATAATCGTAGGTCTTGTCCTTCTGGAGCTCGACCAGATTTTCGAGATGCTTGACCTGGAGCGGCCCGTTGAAGGAGAGCACGGTGTCGAAGCCGTCGAGGCCGTTGGCCTTGCTGGCGAGCGGCACGTTGTGCCAGGCGGAGAGCTGCTCGAGATTGACCCAGGTGACCCAGGAGTTGGAGAAGCCGCAGGTGGCGCTGCCGGCCGCCTTCAGCTTCTTGGCCGCGTCGAATACCTCAGGCCAGGTCTTGGGAATCTCGACATTGGCCTTCTTCAGCGCGTCGAGATTGACCCACATCACGGTCGACGACGAGTTGAAGGGGAAGGACAGCATCTCGCCCTTCGAGGTCGAATAGTAGCCGGTGATCGCGGGCAGATAGGCTTTTGGATCGAACTTCTCGCCGGTCTCGGCCATCAGCTTGTAGACGGGCTTCACGGCGCCGGTGGCGGACATCATCGTGGCAGTGCCGACCTCGAACACCTGCATGATGTGCGGCGCGTTGCCGGCGCGGAACGCCGCGATGCCGGCGTTCATCGTGTCGGCGTAGTTGCCCTTGTAGGTCGGGATCACCTTGTAGTCGCTCTGCGACGTGTTGAAGTCGTTGGCAAGCTTGACGATGACGTCGTTGTTCGCGCCCGTCATCGCATGCCACCACTGGATTTCCGTCACAGCGAAGGCCGGCGAGGCCGTCAGGCCAACTGTGAACGCGAGTGCGGCAGCCGCACCAAAATGTCGAAGAGCCATCAAGAAAACCTCCCTTGCCCGTCACTAAGAAGCGCTTGCGCTAGCAGCGCCATATGACGTTCACATGACTGTGTAAGCGGGAGAAACGAAAGCGGCAAGCGCTCGAAAAGGGAAGTCGTCAAATAGGCGAAGACGGAGCAGGTAGCCAAATCCGTTCGCGCTGCACATGCGTGCGCACGCCGCAGTGCGGCATCGTTCGTCCGGAGGAAGGCGATGGGCCCCTAGCGCTTGCGCTCGGGGCCGCAGACGGTGCCCTTTTCGACCATCGCGGCGATCTCGGCCTTGGAGTAGCCGAACTCGCCCAGCACCTCTGCCGAGTGCTGGCTGAATTTCGGCGGCAGCCGGCGCAGGCTCGGCTTGCTGCGGCCGAGCCGGATCGGCGAGGCGACGCCCTTGTACCAATCCTTCTCGATGATATCGCCGCGCGCGATCGTGTGCGGGTTCGTCAGCGCCTGATCGATCTTCTGCACGGGCCCTGCGGGGAGCCCTGCGGCGAGCAGGCGGTTGCACAGCGGCTCGGCCTCGTGCTGGCTGAACACCGCGGCGAGCTCGGCGCGCAACGCCTCGCGATTGGCGATGCGGTCCTTGTTGCGGGCAAAGCGCGGATCGGTTCCCAGCTCGGGCTTGCCGATCTCCTTGGCGAGCTTGCGGAAGGTGCCGTCGTTGCCGACGCCGATGAAGATGTCGTCGGTCTTGGTCGGGAAGATCGCGTAGGGCACGAGGTTGGGATGCTCGTTGCCGGTGAGCGAGGGCGGCTTGCCATGCATGAAATAATTCGCGGTGTGCGGATGCATGATGGCAAGGCCGGTCTCGTACAGCGTGGTCTCCAGGAACTGGCCCTTGCCGGAGCGCTGCCGCTCCGACAGCGCCATCAGGATGCCGATCGCGGCATAGAGGCCGGTGCCGATGTCGACCAGGGGCACGCCGATCCGCATCGGCCCACTCTCGGGCGAGCCGGTCGCCGCAATCATGCCGGTCATGGCCTGGATGATGGCGTCATAGCCGGGATTGCCGCCGCGCGGGCCGTCGGCACCGAAGCCGCAGATCCGGCAGTGCACGAGGCGCGGGAATTTCTCGCGCAGCACCTCGTTGCCGATGCCCCATTTCTCCAGCGTACCCGGCTTGAAATTCTCGATCAGGACGTCGGCGCTCTCCAGCATCTTGAGCAGCACGGCACGGCCGCCCTCGGAGGCGAGGTCGAGACCGATCGAGCGCTTGTTGCGGTTGATGCCGATGAAATAGGCGGCGTCGTCGTCGTGGAAGGGAGGGCCCCAGTCGCGCACTTCGTCGCCCGCGGGCGGCTCGACCTTGATCACGTCGGCGCCATGGTCGGCGAGGATCTGGGTGCAGTAGGGTCCGCCGAGCACGCGCGTGAGATCGATGACGCGCAGCCCACTCATGGCACCTGTGGCGGCTTCAGAACTCATGCCTTCGCTTTCCCTGTGTCGACAATTGATCACAGGCCTAGCGAGGTTCGTGCAGGCCGGCAATGGCCCCGCGGGCAGGGGCGTATGCGCGCCGCCACGGCGCCATCCCGCAGAATGGCAAATCGGCGGAAGCGGCCGGCCCGAGGGGGATTTCGGACCGGCCGATCCACCGTTCCGGTCAGACGACCGTCAGGCGAACGTCGACATTGCCGCGCGTGGCGTTGGAGTAGGGGCACACCTGGTGCGCCTTCTCGACCAGCGCCTCGGCCTCAGCGCGGGCGAGGCCCGGCAGCGAGACGGCGAGGTCGATATCGAGGCCGAAGCCGCCCTCGGAGCGCGGGCCGATGCCGACGGTCGAGGTGACGGAGGCGTCAGCCGGAACCTTGGGGCCGCCCTGCGAGGCCACGAACTTCATCGCGCCGATGAAGCAGGCGGCATAGCCGGCCGCGAACAGCTGCTCGGGATTGTTGCCGGCGCCGCCGCCACCGCCGAGCTCCTTCGGCGTGGTCAGCTTGACGTCGAGCGCGCCGTCGAGGGTTGCAGCATGGCCGTCGCGGCCGCCGGTCGCCTTGGCGCTGGTCTTGTAGAGGACGTTCACGGACATTGTCGTCTCCCTTGGGGGTTCGTTGGGACGCGATCTATATCGCAGGCAATTAGATTGCGCGCAATTGAAATTGCACCGCTTCACATTTAATTGTTCGCAATTGAATGTGCCGGCGCGGGGCGCCAGAATGAGACAAGTCCTGAAGAGATTCTCCATGCCTCGAAAATCATCGGCAGCGGACGCGCCGCTGCGGCTCGACAACCAGATCTGCTTCGCGGTCTATTCAGCCGCGCATGCCTTCAACCGCGTCTACAAGCCGCTTTTGGACCGGCTCGGCCTGACCTATCCGCAATATCTCGTCATGCTGGTGCTGTGGGAGCGCGACGACGTTCCGGTCAAGGACATCGGCGAAAGATTGTTCCTGGATTCGGGCACACTGACGCCGCTGCTCAAGCGGCTGGAGGCCGCCCATCTCGTCAAGCGCACCCGCTCGAGCGAGGACGAGCGTCAGGTCCTGATCGCGCTGACGGCGCAAGGACACGCGCTGAAGGACAAGGCGCGGGCCGTGCCGCAGTCGATCCTGGCGGCGTCGGACTGCTCGGTGTCGGAGTTGGTGGCGATGAAGGACGAGATCGTGGCGTTGAGGGATCGGCTGAACGCGGTGATCGGGGAGTAGGGGAGGTTAGAGGCGCTTCTTGGCGAACGCGCGGCCGGACGCTGACTTTAGGTACCTTTCGAACGCGATTGCCTGCTTTTCGTTACTGAAAGCGACATAAGTCTTAACACGCCAAGGTCCGAATTTCGAGGTGTGAGGTACCTCGCCAGCATTGTGCTTCGTCAATCGGGCGCGCAGGTCGTCGGTAATCCCGACATAGAAGTGGAGGGAATCGAGGGTCTCAAGGATGTAGACGTACTTCACGGCGGATCGTCTCCGCCGTTCAGCCTATTGGATATGCATGCGCTTGCCGAGGCCCGGCTTCGCCCTTCGGGCTACGCCGCGGCAGCCTTCGCTAGCTTCGCTACGACAGAGCGGAGCTGGCCTGCCGAGCCGTAGCTGGCGAAGCCAGCGAAGGCTGGTGGAGCCAGGCGGGATCGAACCGCCGACCTCTTGCATGCCATGCAAGCGCTCTCCCAGCTGAGCTATGGCCCCTTAGTCCTCGCGGGACGAACCCTGGTGGTTCACCCCAGCCGGCGAGCCCTGGTGACTCGCGCGGTGCACCCTTTTTCACAGATCAGGGCTGATCTCAAGTCTCTTCATCACCTCCGACATCACCAATGATGTCGGTCACGTCCTCATCGCCTTCTTCTTCGTCTGCAATGAAGGTCGAATCATCGTCATCGTCGTCATCGAGGGTCTCGTCGACCTCGATATCGTCCTCGGATTCGGGCACCACGGCCTTGACCTTGCCGGTGTTCTCCTCGGCGTCGGCCTCCTCCAGCGAGACCTCTTCGACCTCTGCCGGCTCGGGCGTAGCATCCGCCGTCGCCGCGTGTCGGGCTTCGGCGCCGCGGGGCGCGCGCGCCGGCGCCACCGGGGCGATCGGCACCACTTCGCCGGTATAGGGCGAGATCACCGGATTCTTGTTGAGGTCATAGAACTTCTTGCCCGTGGTCGGGCAAATACGTTTAGTTCCGAGTTCGGACTTGGCCACGGCAGGAATCCTGGGAATGTCTGAAAAGCGGTGTTTCACTTGGCTAGTTGGCGGGCCGCTGTCAATAGCGCATTACGGGAGAACGACATGCCCGTGACGGGGCCGGGGCCATGTGGTACCTGCGCCGCAGTCCCCTCGGGGCTCATCCAAGGACACAATCTTGACTCATTCCGACCAACCGAGGCCGCTTCAGTCTCGCGCCAGCGGTCCCCTGACCGGGAAAGTACGGGTGCCCGGGGACAAGTCGATTTCTCATCGGGCTCTCATCCTGGGTGCGCTCGCGGTCGGTGAGACCAGGATTTCGGGCCTTCTGGAAGGCGAGGACGTTCTCAACACCGCCAAATCCATGCAGGCGCTGGGCGCCGGGGTCGAGCGCACCGGCGATTTCGCCTGGAAGGTGAACGGCGTCGGCGTCGCGGGCTTCGCCCCGCCCAGGGCGCCCTTGGATTTCGGCAACTCCGGCACCGGCTGCCGGCTGGTCATGGGCGCCGTCGCGGGCTGTCCGATCTCGGCGGTGTTCGACGGCGATGCCTCGCTCCGCAGCCGCCCGATGCGCCGGATCCTCGATCCCCTCGAAAAGATGGGCGCGAGGGTCATTTCCGGTGGCGAGGGCGGCCGTCTGCCTCTGACCCTTCAGGGCGCGCGCGATCCGTTGCCGATCACCTACACGACCCCGGTCGCCTCGGCCCAGATCAAATCGGCGGTGTTGCTGGCGGGCCTCGCCGCACCGGGCACCACGACCGTGATCGAGACTGAAGCCAGCCGCGATCATACTGAATTGATGCTGAAGCATTTTGGGGCCGACATTTCCTCGGCGCGAGAGGGCGCGCATGGCCGCCGTATCACGCTCAAGGGCCAGCCCGAGCTGCACGGCGCCGCCGTGGTGGTGCCCGCCGATCCGTCCTCGGCGGCTTTCCCGGTGGTCGCAGCATTGATCGTCGAGGGCTCCGATGTCGTCCTGTCCGACGTCATGACCAATCCGCTGCGCACGGGCCTGTTCACCACACTGCGCGAGATGGGCGCTTCCATCGAGGAACGCGACGTCCGCGGGGACGCCGGCGAGCCGATGGCGCAATTGCGCGTACGGGCCTCGAAGCTCCGTGGCGTCGAGGTGCCGCCGGAGCGTGCGCCCTCGATGATCGACGAATATCTGGTGCTGGCGGTGGCGGCGTCCTTTGCCGAGGGCACCACCATCATGCGCGGCCTGCACGAGCTGCGCGTCAAGGAATCCGATCGCCTTGAGGCAACCGCTGCCATGCTGCGCGTCAACGGCGTGAAGGTCGAGATCTCCGGCGACGATCTGATTGTCGAAGGCCGCGGTCACGTTCCCGGCGGCGGCACCGTCGCCACCCATATGGACCATCGCATCGCGATGTCCGCGCTGGTGATGGGCTGCGCCTCCGACCAGCCCGTGAGCGTCGACGACACCGCCTTCATCGCCACCAGCTTTCCGGATTTCATTCCGATGATGCGTTCGCTAGGGGCCGAGTTTTCATGATCATCGCTATCGACGGGCCCGCGGCTTCGGGCAAGGGGACGCTCGGCAAGCGTCTGGCTCACCATTACGGCTATCGTCATCTCGATACCGGCGTGATCTATCGCGCGGTGGCCTACGCCCTGATGCAGTCCGGCCACGATCTCACCGACGAGACGGCCGCCGTGCAGGCGGCTTTGGAGCTCGATCCCGAAAAGTTCGGCAATCCCGCCCTCAAGACCCAGAAGGCCGGCGAGGGCGCTTCCATCGTCTCGGCGATCCCCAGGGTTCGCGAGGTCCTGGTCAATTTCCAGCGCCAGTTCGCGGCCGATCCGCCCGGCGCGGTGCTGGATGGCCGCGACATTGGAACCGTGATCTGCCCGCATGCCGACGTGAAGATCTTCGTCGTCGCCGACCCCAAGGTTCGCGCCCGCCGCCGGACCATGGAGGCCAGGGCGAGGGGCGAGGAGGCGGACGAGGCGGCCGTGCTTGCCGACATCCTCCAGCGCGACGAACGCGACAAGAATCGGCCGATTGCGCCTTTGAAACCGGCCCCGGATGCTTACTTGCTAGATAACTCCCAACTGGATATAGAAGGCGGCGTCCGGGCCGCCATCGACATTATCGAGGCTGTCCGAGCGGGCCGGTCGCGGGGTTAAGCCGCCGCCGTCATTGGAGGAAGTGCCCGCTCCCGCTCGTTGAGGTCGATACGTCAGGTCCTTCGTTTCGGGACCGGTGCGATCCAGGCTCCGGACGAAAGATTTCCACGTATTGAACGCGCGGGCCCAGCCGGCCCGCTTCCGCCGTTTCGGTGCGAGCCGGAGCAGCGAGCGGTCGCTCGAAGGTTTTGCGGACCTTCCGACACTGCGCGTGCGATGCGCCCATGAACCCAACGGCCGGCACGACATCCGCAATTGGAGAACAAATGGCTTCGACTTCTGCTGATACCTATAGCCCCTCGCGCGACGATTTCGCCGCGATGCTCGACGAGTCCTTCGCAGGCGGCAACCTGCAGGAAAGCTCCGTCGTCAAGGGCAAGGTGGTTGCAATTGAAAAGGACATGGCCGTCATCGACGTCGGCCTGAAGACCGAGGGCCGCGTCGCCCTGCGCGAATTTTCCGGCCCCGGCCGTGACAGTGAACTGAAGGTCGGCGACGAGGTGGAAGTGTTCCTCGATCGCATCGAGAACGCCCTCGGCGAAGCCGTGCTGTCGCGCGACAAGGCGCGCCGCGAAGAGAGCTGGGGCAAGCTCGAGAAGGCGTTCCAGAACAACGAGAAGGTCAACGGCGTCATCTTCAACCAGGTCAAGGGCGGCTTCACGGTCGATCTCGACGGTGCCGTGGCCTTCCTGCCGCGCTCGCAGGTCGACATTCGTCCGATCCGCGACGTTGCGCCGCTGATGAACAACTCGCAGCCGTTCCAGATCCTCAAGATGGACCGTCGCCGCGGCAACATCGTCGTCTCCCGCCGCACCGTGCTGGAAGAGACCCGCGCCGAGCAGCGCCAGGAGCTGGTGCAGAACCTCGAAGAGGGTCAGGTCATCGACGGCGTGGTCAAGAACATCACCGATTACGGTGCGTTCGTTGACCTCGGCGGCATCGACGGCCTGCTGCACGTCACCGACATCGCGTGGCGCCGCGTCAACCACCCGACCGAGGTGCTCTCGATCGGCCAGACCGTGAAGGTCAAGATCATCAAGATCAACCACGAGACGCACCGCATCTCGCTGGGCATGAAGCAGCTGCTGGACGATCCGTGGCAGGGCATCGAAGCCAAGTACCCGTTGGGTGCCCGCTTCACCGGCCGCGTCACCAACATCACCGACTACGGTGCGTTCGTCGAGCTCGAGCCGGGCATCGAAGGTCTGATCCACGTCTCCGAGATGTCGTGGACCAAGAAGAACATGCACCCCGGCAAGATCGTGTCGACCTCGCAGGAAGTCGACGTGCAGGTCCTGGAAGTCGATTCGGTCAAGCGCCGCATCTCGCTCGGCCTCAAGCAGACCATGCGCAACCCCTGGGAGGTCTTCGTCGAAGGTCACCCGACCGGTTCGGTGGTCGAGGGCGAGGTCAAGAACAAGACCGAGTTCGGTCTGTTCCTGGGCCTCGAGGGCGACGTCGACGGCATGGTCCATCTCTCGGACCTCGACTGGAAGCTTCCGGGCGAGCAGGTGATCGACAACTACAAGAAGGGCGACATGGTGAAGGCCGTGGTGCTCGATGTGGACGTCGAGAAGGAGCGCATCTCGCTCGGCATCAAGCAGCTCGAAGGCGACCCCTTCGCCGAGCCGGGCGATGTCAAGAAGGGCGCGGTCGTGACCTGCGAAGTGCTCGAAGTGAAGGAGAGCGGTATCGAGGTGAAGATCACCGGCACCGACTTCTCGACCTTCATCAAGCGCTCCGAGCTCGCCCGTGACCGCAACGACCAGCGCGCCGAACGCTTTGCCGTCGGCGAGAAGGTCGATGCCCGCGTGATCCAGTTCGACAAGAAGGCCCGCAAGGTCCAGGTGTCGATCAAGGCGCTCGAAGTCGCCGAAGAGAAGGAAGCCATCGCGCAGTACGGCTCCTCCGATTCGGGTGCGACGCTCGGCGACATCCTGGGCACCGCGCTCAAGAACCGCGATAGCAAGTAAGCGAAACCTGCGTTTCGCTGACATCAAAGCCCCGGCGCGAGCCGGGGCTTTTTTGTTGTCCCCACGAACGCAGTCGTCGTCCCGGACAAGCGCGCCGAAAGCGCGCCTAGATCCGGGCGCCATAGCCAAAGGGAGTGGTTTGACGCAATCCGGTAACTCCGGGAGGACAGCGGAGGATGTGGCGGCATCTCGGCCGACGTAGCCGCCGAGCCTTGTTTTCTTCAAATTGCGCCGCAATTGATGTATCGAGATAAGCTAATGCTCACGCCGTGACGGCACGACGCGCCCGGCCTTTCATTTTGGAGATATCCAGATGTCGCTCGATTCGGACATCATCGTCGACCGCCGCAGAATTCGCCGCAAGCTGACGTTCTGGCGCGTGACGGCCGCTTTGATCGCGGTCGCCGCGATTGCAAGCTTTGCGCTGATTGCGACGCCCGGTGCGCGCGGCACGTTCGCATCTGCCGGCTCCATCGCGCGCGTCAATATCGAGGGCCTGATCCGCAGCGATTCCGATCGCACCCAGGCGCTGGAGCGGCTGGAGAATTCGCAAGCTGCGGCCGTCATCGTTCACATCAACTCGCCGGGCGGCACCACCGCCGGCTCCGAGCAGCTCTACGACTCGCTCACCCGTCTGAAGGCGAAGAAGCCGCTCGTCGTCGTGGTCGAGGGCCTTGCCGCCTCCGGCGGCTATATCACTGCGATCGCGAGCGACCACATCGTCGCCCAGCAGAGCTCCCTGGTCGGCTCGATCGGCGTGCTGTTCCAATATCCGAACGTCAGCGAGCTCTTGAAGACCATCGGCGTCAAGGTCGAGGAGGTGAAGTCGTCGCCCCTGAAGGCCGCGCCCAACGGTTACGAGCCCACCAGTCCCGAGGCGCGTGCCGCGCTCGATGCCCTGGTGAAGGATTCCTACGCCTGGTTCAGGGGGCTGGTGAAGGAACGGCGTGGCATGGATGACACGCAGCTGGAGAAAGTGGCCGATGGCCGGGTCTTCACCGGGCGCCAGGCGATCGATCTCAAGCTGATCGACCAGATCGGCGACGAGAAGACGGCGGTGACCTGGCTGGTCGAGCAGAAGGGGGTCAAGAAGGGCCTCAGCGTGCGCGATTACAAGCTCCAGCCGCGCCTCGGCGATCTGACGTTCCTCAAGACGGCGACCGCTGTCGCGCTGGAAGCCCTTGGTTTGGGCTCGATTGCCCATCAAATCGGGCAAACCGGCGTCGTGCAGGCGGTTGATCGGTTCGGAATGGATGGAATGCTGGCCCTGTGGCAGCCGGCCGCGTCAAACTGAGCGGAGTCAAGGCGAGCGGCGGAGGGTTTTCCCGCGGGGCGGGTGCCGGGGCAGCCCGCTTTTTCGGCATTTGTCACGCATTTTCACGCCGCTCAACCTTGATTTAGCGTCTTGACAGATCAAGGTATTTTCACGGAAATGGTCATCCGCACGCTCCCGGGTCCTATCTCTCGATGATCAAATCCGAACTTGTTCAGCGTATCGCCGAGCACAACCCGCATCTGTACCAGCGGGATGTCGAGAACATTGTGAATGCGATTCTCGAAGAGATCGTAGCGGCCCTCGCGCGCGGTGATCGCGTCGAGCTGCGCGGCTTCGGTGCCTTCTCGGTCAAGCATCGCCCTGCACGCGCCGGGCGCAATCCACGCACCGGCGCCCATGTGCCCGTCGATCAGAAGAGCGTTCCGTTCTTCAAGACCGGCAAGGAAATGCGCGAGCGGCTGAATCGCGACCATCCGGATCCCGGCGCGCCGGACTGAGTCTAGCGTCATGGTTTCCTGCGGTCGCAAGATGCGGCCGCAAGCTTGATTCAAGGCGAGCGAAGCGAGATGCGAAAGTTCCTGACCGCGCTGATCGTCATTCCGCTGAGCGTGATCCTGGTGGCCTTCGCGGTCGCCAACCGGCATTTCATCACGGTTTCGTTCGACCCCTTCGTTGCGAATGACCCGTCACTGTCGGTCACGCTGCCGCTGTTCCTGCTCCTGATCCTGATCGCCGTCCTCGGCGTCTTCGCGGGCGGCTCTGCCGTCTGGGTCGGTCAGCGGCGCTGGCGGCGCGCGGCGCGCCGGCACGAGGCCGAGGCACGGGCCGCCAGGGCCGAACTGGCCGATCTGCGGGCTCAGGTGGCAGCTGCAAGGCCGGAATCCCAGCGCCTACCCGCCCCGATCGGGGTGGGGCTTTACGGGCCGGTCGGGCGAGACAAGCAGCGCGCGACGTTGTAGAAGCGGCCGCAACCGAAAGCCCGTTTTCCGGCCGCGGACCCGCGGCCTCCATTTGCTTTGAGACCATGTCCCTGCTCATCAAGATCTGCGGCCTGTCCACGCGCGAGACGCTCGATGTCGCGCTCGACGCTGGCGCTGACATGGTGGGGTTCGTGTTCTTTCCGCCGTCGCCGCGGCACCTGTCCCTGGAGCTCGGCCGTGACCTCGGCCGCCAAGTGAAGGGCCGTGCGCTCAAGGTGGCGCTCACTGTCGATGCCGACGATGCGACGCTCGACAATATCATGGACGCGCTGTCGCCGGACATTTTCCAGCTCCACGGCAAGGAAAGCGTCGCGCGGCTGCGCGACATCAAGCAGCGATTCGGCCGTCCCGTGATGAAGGCGGTCCCGGTCGCAACGTCTGCCGATCTCGCCGTGCTGCCCGGCTATGCCGCGGTCGGCGATCGTATCCTGTTCGATGCGCGCGCGCCGAAGGATGCGACGCGGCCCGGCGGTTTGGGGGAGCCGTTCGATTGGCACCTGCTCGAAAAGCTTGATTTGAAGCTGCCCTACATGGTCTCCGGCGGGCTTCATGCCGACAACCTCGCCGAGGCGCTCCGCGTCACCCGCGCCGGCGGCGTCGACGTCTCCTCCGGCGTCGAGAGCGCTCCCGGCGTCAAGGATCCCGAAATGATCAAGGCCTTCATCCGCGCCGCGCGCGCCACCCAAGATGCAAATCGAGAGTTGAGCGTACGATGAATATCGCCAAGCCAAATTCCTATCGCAGCGGTCCCGATGACCGCGGCCATTTCGGCATATTCGGTGGCCGCTTCGTCGCCGAAACGCTGATGCCGTTGATCCTCGACCTGGACAAGGCCTACACCGAGGCAAAGGCGGACCCGGCGTTCCAGGGCGAGATGAACGGCTATCTCAAGAACTATGTCGGCCGGCCCTCCCCGCTCTATTTCGCCGAGCGCCTGACCGAGCATCTCGGCGGCGCCAAGATCTACCTCAAGCGCGAAGAGCTCAACCACACCGGCTCGCACAAGGTGAACAACGTGCTCGGCCAGATCATGCTGGCGCGGCGCATGGGCAAGAAGCGCATCATCGCCGAGACCGGCGCGGGCCAGCACGGTGTCGCCACCGCGACGCTGTGCGCGCGTTTCGGCCTCGAATGCGTGGTCTATATGGGCGCCGTGGACGTCGAGCGACAGCAGCCCAACGTGATCCGCATGGAGATGCTGGGCGCCAAGGTGATGCCGGTGCAGTCGGGCACGCGCACGCTGAAGGATGCGATGAACGAGGCGCTGCGCGACTGGGTCACCAACGTCCACAACACGTTCTATTGCATCGGTACGGTGGCGGGCCCGCACCCTTATCCGACGCTAGTGCGCGACTTCCAGTCGATCATCGGCAACGAGACCAAGGCCCAGATGCAGGAGATCGAAGGCCGCTTGCCGGACTCGCTGGTCGCCTGCATCGGCGGCGGCTCGAACGCGATGGGCCTGTTCCATCCGTTCCTCGATGATCCCTCGGTCGAAATCTTCGGCGTCGAGGCTGCCGGCCATGGCCTGACGCAGCTGCATGCGGCATCGATCGCGGGCGGCCGTCCCGGCGTGCTCCATGGCAACCGCACCTATCTCCTGATGGACGCCGACGGCCAGATCCAGGACGCGCATTCGATCTCGGCCGGCCTCGACTATCCCGGCATCGGCCCCGAGCATTCCTGGCTGCACGACGTCGGCCGGGTCAACTATCTCTCTGCGACCGATGACGAGGCGCTCGCCGCGTTCCAGCTGCTGTCGAAGCTCGAAGGCATCATCCCTGCGCTGGAGCCGGCGCATGCCATCGCCAAGGTGATGGAGCTCGCGCCGAAGCGGCCCCGGGATCACTTGATGGTCGTCAACCTCTCCGGCCGCGGCGACAAGGACGTCCCGCAGGTCGGCGACATCCTGAGGGGCAAGAGCAAGTGACCACGCGTATCGACATTCGTTTTGCCGAGTTGAAGAAAGCGGGCCGCGCGGCCTTCGTCACCTATGTGATGGCCGGCGATCCCGATCTCACGACGTCGCTCGAAATCGTCAAGGCGCTGCCGAAGGCGGGCGCCGACGTCATCGAACTCGGCATCCCCTTCACCGACCCCATGGCCGACGGCCCGTCCATCCAGGCTGCAGGTCTGCGCGCCCTCAAGGCCGGCATGACCTTGAAAAGGACGCTGGAACTGGTGCGCGACTTCCGCAAGGACGACAACGTCACGCCGTTGGTGCTGATGGGCTATTACAACCCGATCTACATCTACGGCGTCGACAAGTTCTTGGCTGATGCCAAGACATCAGGCGTTGACGGCTTGATCATTGTCGATCTGCCGCCGGAGGAAGACGACGAGCTCTGCCTGCCTGCGCTGAAGGCGGGCCTGAACTTCATCCGCCTGGCGACGCCGACCACCGACGACAAGCGTCTGCCGGCGGTGCTCGCGAACACATCGGGCTTTGTCTACTACGTCTCTATCGCCGGCATCACCGGTGCAGCGGCGGCGGACGCGAATGTCGTCGGCGAAGCTGTCGCGCGCATCAAGCGGCATACCAAGCTGCCGATCTGCGTCGGTTTCGGCATCCGCACCCCGGAGGCGGCGCGCGCCATTGCGGAGAAGGCCGATGGTTCGGTGGTCGGCACCGCGCTGGTCGATGCGCTCAAGAACAGCCTCGATGCGGACGGACGGGCGACCGTCAAAACCGTTAACGCCGTGGCCGAGCTGACGGCGGCCCTGGCCCAGGGCGTCAAGGGCGCGCAACAGGCGGCGGAATAGGCCATAATTCCGCTTTAGCTCTTTAGTTTGAGCATGATCTTGCCGGAAAACCGCGTCGCACTTTTCCGGATCATGCTTTAACGCGGGCGACACGGCGGCTTGCCGGGCGGAGGCCCGACCGCCATATATTCCTTCAGGCGATCCGCGAGGCGGGTTCGCACATCGGAGCAAACCATGAACTGGCTTACCAATGTGGTCCGGCCGAAGATCCGCAACATGCTGCGGCGGGAAACGCCGGAGAATCTGTGGATCAAGTGCCCCGATTCCGGACAGCTCGTGTTCTACAAGGACGTCGAGGCCAACCAGTTCGTCATCCCCGGCTCGAACTACCACATGCGCATGGGCGCGGTGGCGCGTCTGAAGTCGATCTTCGACAACGAGACCTGGTTCGACGTCGCGTTGCCCGAAGTGACGCCCGACCCGCTCAAGTTCCGCGATGAGAAGAAATACGTCGACCGCATCAAGGATGCGCGGGCGCGCACCAATCTCAACGACGCGATCAAGGTCGGCTACGGCAAGCTCGAAGGCTCCGCCGTCGTCGTCGCCGTGCAGGATTTCGATTTCATGGGCGGTTCGCTCGGCATGGCCGCGGGCGAAGCCATCGTGCGCGGGCTCGAGCTTGCGGTCGAGAAGAAGTCGCCGTTCATCGTGTTCGCCGCGTCCGGCGGCGCGCGCATGCAGGAAGGCATCCTGTCGCTGATGCAGATGCCGCGCACGACCGTTGCCGTGCAGATGCTGCGCGAGGCGAAGCAGCCCTATATCGTCGTGCTGACCAATCCGACCACCGGCGGCGTCACCGCGTCCTACGCGATGCTGGGCGACGTGCAGATCGCCGAGCCGGGCGCGCTGATCGGTTTTGCCGGCGCGCGCGTCATCGAGCAGACCATCCGTGAAAAGCTCCCGGAAGGTTTCCAGCGTGCCGAATATCTCAAGGAGCACGGCATGGTCGACATGGTCGTGCATCGCCACGAGTTGCGCCCGACGCTGGCCCGGCTCTGCCGCCTGCTGACCAAAGCGCCGGCACAGGAAGGCGTATCGAAATCGGTGCAGCCTGTCGTCAGCCCGGCACAGATCGTATCGGCCGCTGAGACGGCGCCGGCTGCGCCCCACGCGTGAACGCGTCCCCCGACAGCGCGAAGACGCCGCTCGGCGAGCTGATCGGGCGGCTGTCGGCCCTGCACCAGAAGCGCATCGATCTCGGGCTGGAGCGGATGCACCGGCTGCTCGCGCGGCTCGGCCATCCTGAAAGCAAGCTGCCGCCGGTGATCCACATCGCCGGCACCAACGGTAAGGGCTCGACGCTGGCTTATCTGCGCGCGACGCTGGAAGCTTCAGGCCTGCGTGTCCACGCCTATACCTCGCCCTATCTCGTCCGCATCAACGAATGCTTTCGGCTCGGCCGCGTCGGCGGTGGCGTGCTGGTCGGTGACGACGAGTTGCGCGCGGCGCTGGAAGAGGTCGAGCGCGTCAATGCCGGCGAAGCCGCGACATTGTTCGAGCTGAAGACCGCCGCCGCGTTTCATTTGTTCGCACAAAACCCGGCGGACGCGGTGTTGCTCGAAGTCGGCCTCGGCGGCCGGCTCGATTCGACCAATGTGATCGATGCGCCGGCGGCCTGCGTGATCACGCCTGTCAGCATGGACCACATGGATTTTCTCGGAGACACGTTGACGTCGATCGCCGGCGAGAAGGCGGCAATCATCAAGCGCGGCGTGCCCGTGGTTTGCGCCGAGCAGAGGGACGAGGCGATGGCCGTGATCGAGGCGCAGGCGAAGCGCATGCATGCGCCGCTGTTTGCTGCGAACGAGAGCTGGCACGTCAATGTCGAGCACGGGCGTCTCGTCTATTCCGATGATCGCGGGTTGATGGATCTCACGGCGCCGCGCCTGTTCGGGCGCCACCAGTTCGACAACGCCGGCCTTGCGATCGCAACTCTCCGTGCCACCAACGCGTTCAAGATCAATCAGGCGGCGTTCGAGGCCGGTATCGTCGGCGCGGAATGGCCGGCGCGGATGCAGCGCATCACCTCGGGCGAGTTGCTCGCTCTTGGGCCGCAGGGCTCGGAGATTTGGCTCGACGGTGGACACAATGCGGAAGGCGGGCGTGTCGCAGCGGCGGCGCTGGGCGACCTCGAAGAGCGGGTGTCGCGACCGCTGGTCGTCATCGCCGGCATGATGGCCAACAAGGATGCGCAGGGCTTTCTCGCCAATTTCGCCGGCCTCACCCGTCACATCATCGCGGTGCCGATTCCCGATACCGAGAACGCGATGCCGGTCGATCGCCTCGCCGACGCGGCGCGCAGCCTCGGCATGCGCGTCGAGACCGTTTCGGGCGTCGAAGCCGCGCTCCGCGCCTTGGCGAAGCTCGCCTATGAGCTGCCGCCGCGCATCCTGATCACAGGGTCGCTGTATCTGGCCGGCCACGTGCTGGCGATCAACGGCACGCCTCCTGCATGAGGTTGCGTGTCCCGGACGCGCGGAGCGCGAGCCGGGGCCCGAAATGCCGCACCATGGGCCACGGCTCAGCAACGCACCACTGCGTGATGCGCTGCCTCCGGGCACGAGAGTAGGGATAACGACAATGCGCTTTGCGGCCATCGCAGACGTCCACGGAAACTATCTCGCCCTGGAGGCTGTCCTCGCCGACATCCGTGCCCTCGGCATCACCGACATCGTCAATCTCGGCGACATGCTGAGTGGCCCGCTCGATGCGCGCCGCACGATCGAAATGCTGATGCCGCTCGACGCCGTTCACGTGCTCGGCAATCACGACCGCTATCTGCTCGACCGTCCGCCGGAGAAGATGGGATCCTGGGATCGGCCCGCCTACGATGCGCTCAGTCCCGTTCAACTCGACTGGTTGCGGGCGGAGCCGATGACGCGGGTGTTCCGCGACCAGGTGTTTCTCTGCCATGCGACGCCGGATGACGATGAAGTCTATTGGCTCGACACCGTGCATCCCGACGGCACGGTGGCGCTGTCACCGCTCGACCGCATCGAGCAATTCGCGCTGGGGCTTCCGCAGTCCCTGATCCTCTGCGCCCACACCCATCTCGCCCGCGCCGTGCGACTTCGCGACGGCCGGCTGGTCGTCAATCCCGGCAGCGTGGGCAGTCCCGGCTTTCGTGACAAGCATCCCTATCCGCACATGGTGGAGGCGGGCACGCCGCACGCGCGCTATGCGCTTCTCGGACTGGCGAATGGAGCCTGGCAGGTGACGTTCCGCCACGTCGCTTATGATCACGAAGCGATGGCCGCGCTGGCACGGCGCAACGGTCAGCCGGAGCTGGCGAATGCGCTGGCGACGGGATGGATCAAGTAGCTGTCGGGACGACGTCACTTCAACAGCTTCATCGGATCGGCCGCCTTCTGCTTCAGCTGCTCGAAGGTGCATTGCCGCGGCGCCTTGTCGGGGCGCCAGCGCAGGATCGAGGTGCCGTGGCGGAAGCGTTCCCCGCTGAAATGGTCGTAGCAGACTTCGATCACCAGCTTCGGCTTCAGCGGACACCATTTCGCGGACCGCTCGGTGGACCAGCGGCTCGGGCCGCCCGGCGCGTTGCCGGTGAAACCGGGTCTTGCGATCAGCGCCTCCAGCCGGTCGGTCAAAGCCGGTTTCGCCTCCGCCTTGATGGCCGAGGTGAAGCCGACATGATGCAGCAAGCCGCCGTCGTCGTAGAGCCCGAGCAGCAGTGAGCCGACGACGTTCCGGCCCGCGATCTTGTTGGAGGCATAGCGGAAGCCGCCGATGACGCAATCGGCGCTGCGGAACTTCTTGATCTTCTGCATGCCGTCGCGGTTTCCGGCCTGATAGGGCAGATCGACGCGCTTGGCGATGACGCCGTCCGAGCCGCCGCCGGATTGCGCCAGCCATTTTTTGGCCGTGGCGTAGCTCGTCGTCGACGGCGAAAGACGGAAGATGCTGCCCTTGAGGCTGGCTTTCGCAAAAGCCTCCAGCGCCGGCCGGCGCTCGCTCAGCGTCTTCTCGGCCAGACCCTTTTCCCGGGACGTCGCGAGCAGATCGAAGACGAGGTACAGCGCCGGCGTCTCCTCCGAGAGTTTCCTCACACGGCTCGCCGCCGGATGAATGCGTTGCAGGAGGGCGTCGAAGGAGAAGCTCTTGCCCTGCGGCACGACGATCTCGCCATCGAGCGCGAAACGATCGGCTTTCACCCTCAAGGCGGCCGCGACGATCTCGGGGAAATAGCGCGCGAGATCCTCGCCGGACTTCGAGCGCAAATCGACGTCACCGCCATTGCGCGACAGCAGGCAGCGGAAGCCATCCCATTTCGGCTCGTATTGCCATTCCTTGCCGCGCGGGATCTCGTCGACCGAACGCGCCTCCATCGCGACGAGAGAGGTCGATCTTCGGGCACGCTTCGCGGGAGGGGCTGGCAAGGGCGGGACTCGTCATACGCTGCACACGCCCCGTCAACGCAGAACGGCCGGCATTTCGCCGGCCGTTGTCGAAAATAATCTTGCGCGAGGCGGATCAGACCGCGGAGGTGATCCACTGCTGCAGCTTCGCCTTTGGCGCGGCGCCGACCTGGCGGGAGGCCATCTCGCCGCCCTTGAAGATCATCAAGGTCGGGATCGACATCACGCCATACTTCGACGCGGTCTTGGGGCTCTCGTCGACATTGAGCTTGACGATCTTGACCTTGTCGCCCATCGCGCCGGCGATCTCGTCAAGCGCGGGTGCGATCATGCGGCAGGGGCCGCACCATTCGGCCCAGAAATCGACGACGACAGGGCCGTTTGCCTTGAGCACTTCGGCTTCGAAATCGGTATCGGAAACCTTGCCAACGGCCATGGGAGTACCTCGTTCGGTTGAAAGAATCGGCGCGACGGGAATCGCGCGCCCGGGATCATGGCGTCAACCTATGAACGGCCCCTTGCCGGGTCAAGGACGCTCACGCCGAGATGAAGGGATGCCAGCGCCGCGTCCAGCGCGGGGGCCGAAATCTCCATATATTCAAGGGCCTCGGTCCAGAGCAGGACGGCTCGGACAGGCTTTTGGGGATAAAGCCGCGACAGCACCGCCCGGTACAGCGCAAGCTGCCGGACATAGGCGGCGGGCGCCTCGGCCGCGCTTCTGGGCGCCGCCTGGTTGGTCTTGAAATCCACGATCAAAACCTCATCGGGACGAACGACGAGCCGGTCGATCTGCCCCGACACCAGTGCTGGCTCGCGGCCCGGCCGCTCCAGTTTGCCGACGATGGCGACCTCTGCCCGGCTACCGGCAGCAAAGACCGGCGCGAAGCGCGATTCAGCGACCAAAGCGAGCACTTTGTCGGCCAGCGCGGTGCGATCGGGCTCCGGCCAGTCCGACACGTTGCGGGCCATGAAGCCGAGCGCCGCCTCGCGCCGCCGTTCGACGGCGATATCGGGCAGGGATTGCAGCAGCCGATGCACCAGCGTGCCGCGCTGCAATGCGAGGGCGCGGGACTGCACCGATTCGCCTGATCGCACGGCGCGTCCCTCCTCGGACGGCTGGCCGGAGGGCCGCACCGGATCGTCGTCGACCGTCTGATGTGGTGACGGCGCCCGCAGCCAATCGGGCAGGGCGACGGTCTGGTTGACGGAGGTCGCGGGCGTTCCAAGCGCCGCGACATCCTCGGGCCGGGCGAATCGGGTGACCTTGCCGAGCGGCGTCTCGCTCACCTGCTTGTCGAGCCCTGAGCCCGCGAGGCCGGTGTCGATCAGGTCATACCAGCTCAACTTGCGGACCGCCTTCCTGTTGCCCGGCAGGCAGCCCCCGACGATCAGACGATCGGCCGCCCGTGTCATCGCGACGTAAAGCAGGCGGCGATACTCGTCCTCGGTCTCCTCGAGCATCGCATTGCGCGCCTCGGCGACCGGCTTGGGATCGTCCGCCTTGCGCCCGGCCCAGACCACGACCTCACCGCCATTGCCACGCGGCACGTGGATCAGTTGAAGCCGCTGCGAATCCGCCGGCGACGATGTGGTGTCGACCATGAACACAACGGACGCCTCCAGGCCCTTGGCGCCATGCACCGTCATCACCCGCACCTCGTCGCGCGAGATTTCCATGTCGCGCTTCACTTCGGTGTCGGCCGAGCGCAGCCAGGCCATGAAGCCCTGCAGCGAGGCCGGCGCCTTGCGCTCGTAGTTCAGCGCGAGCTCGAGGAATTCGTCGAGCGCGTCGTTGGCCTCATGGCCGAGCCGGCGCAGGATGCGCGCGCGTCCGCCGTCGCCGCCGAGCAGCCAGGCGTAGAAGGCGAACGGCGTCTCGTCGCGGGCACGACTCTCGCAGGCCTCGAGCCGGCGCAAGGCGGTCGCGAATTTCTCGCTTGTGGCTGCATGCTCGCCGAGCGCGCGGCGCAGCGATCCCTTTCGCTCATGGGCCAGTTGAAACAGGTCGTCGTCGTCGAGCCCGAACAGCGGGCTCTTCAGCGCCACCGCGAGCGCGAGATCGTCCTGCGGCAGCAGCAGCGCGTCGGCGAGGTTCATCAGGTCGATGATGGCGATGTGCTCGGTCAGCTTCAGCCGGTCGGCGCCGGCAACCGGGACGCCGGCATGCTTCAGCGCCTGGATCACGGCGTCGAACGCGTTGCCGCGCCGCCGCACCAGGATCAGCATGTCCCCATATCGCAGAGGGCGGCGCTCGCCTTCGTGCCCCGTCAGCGTGCCGCTCTCGACCAGCCGCTTGATCTCGGCCTGAATGCGGCGGGCAAGTTTGACCTCGGGGCTGGTGACGGCGACGCCGTCGAACGGCGCGCGCCAGCCTTCGATGTCCTGCCTGTCGTCGGCCTCCGCGAGATCCCACAGCTCGATCACGCTCGGGCCCGCATCGGCCAGCGCATTGTGCAGGGGATGGCCGATCTCGACCGAATGGATGCTCTTGTAGATCTGGGGATCGCGGAAGACGTGGTCGACCGAGTGCAGGATCGTGGCGCCCGAGCGGAACGAATAGGTGAAGGCGACGGGATCGAACTTCAGTCCCGCTGCGGTGAACTTGCGGTGCAGCTCGCGCCGGCGCGCGTCGAATTCGTGCGGAGCCGCCCCCTGGAACGAGAAGATCGATTGCTTCTCGTCGCCGACCGCGAACACGGTGCGGTTCAACCCTTCGCGCGCGCCTTCTCCGGCCGTGAACTCCGAGATGATGTGCGCGACGATGTCCCACTGCCGCGGACTGGTGTCCTGGGCCTCGTCGATCAGGACGTGGTCGACGCCGCGATCGAGCTTGTAGTGCACCCAGCCGGAGGCGACGCGGTCCAGCATCGCCAGCGTCTTGTCGATGAGATCGTCGTAGTCGAGCAGCCCGCGCTCCTGCTTCTCGCGGCGGTAATTCGCGGCAGCCGCGGTCGCGATGTGCAGCAGGGCCGCGGTGCGATCCCGAACCATCACGGCGCGGCGCTTCTCGATCAGCCCTGCAACGCGCTGCGCCTCGGCTTCGAACAGGCGCGCCACGGACGGATTGTGATCGCAGAATTTCTTGGTCAGCACCGCCTTGCGCGGCAGCTTGTCGTCGGTGAGGAACACGGACAGATAGGCATCGACCTGATCGCTGCCGGAAAACAATTTTGCCGCGCGCAGCCGCCCCGCCTGGTCATTGTCGGATTTGCTGCCCTCTTCCAGCGCGAGTGCGATGTCGTCCCAGCGTGATCGCGGCAGGAAAGGTCCATCGAGAATTTCGGTCTCTACGTCCTCGATGCGGTCGCTCGTGTCGACGCCCAGCACCGCAGCCATCTGAGCGGTAGCGGCTTCCGTGTTGCCGGCTTCATCGGTCCAGGCCATGAAATGATCGCGGCTGAGGCACGCCTCGCGCACGACCTCCTTGAAGGTGACGTCGGCGGCGCTCGCCATCGCCGTCAACAGCGCGCGGCCGGTGACGCTGTCCGGATCGCGCGCAGCTTCCAGCAGCACCTTCAAATTGGCGCGCTCCATCATGTCGGTCTGGTCGCGCTCGTCGATCACGGAAAAGCGCGCGGGAACGTTGGCCTCGAACGGAAATTGCTGGAGCAGGCGGGTGCACAGCGCGTGGATGGTCTGCACCTTCAGCCCGCCCGGCGTCTCCAGCGCGCAAGCGAACAGCTTTCGCGCGTTGCGGCGCAATGTTCGATCAGGATGCGGGATGCCGACCGCCTTGATCGCGGCGTCGAGCGCGGTGTCATCCAGCGTCACCCAGTGACCGAGCGTGGTGAAGACGCGCTCGGCCATGTTGGCGGCGGCGGCCTTGGTGAAGGTAATGCAGAGGATCTTCTCAGGCGGCACGCCGGATAGCAGCAGGCGGATCACGCGCTGCACCAGCACATGCGTCTTGCCCGAGCCGGCATTGGCCGACACGAAGGCCGAGGCGGTCGGATCGGACGCGCGCGCCTGCCTGGCGCGTACTTCGTCCGGGATGGGGCGCGGCGCCTTCACCATTCCTCGATTCCCAACCCGCCGGCCGCGGACCATTCCTTGATCCGGGCGAGGTCGTCATAGGCGCCGTAGCGGTTCGTCCACATCGGCAGGTTCAGCGAGGTGTAGGGCTGATTCTCGTCCTCGAAGGCGCGGATCAGCGCCTCCAGTTTTGTCCGCGCTTCTGCTGCCGCCGTGTCCGGCGGCTGCGGCTCGTCGCCTTGCTTGTACCTGAGCTCGAGGAGGCGCTCTTCGCCCGGCGGGTTGTTTCCGCTGAGACGGACATAAACGAGCTGGCTCACGGAGGAGCCGGCATCGATGTCGGGGAAACCGCCCTCGCGCAGGATCGCGGCTTCCAGCGTGAGCTGCGGCGACAGGCCCATGCGAACCTGCTTGCCGGTCGGCGGCTGTCCGGTCTTGTAGTCGAGGATGGCATAGCTGCCGCCCTTGCGGCGCTCGATACGGTCGGCGCGCGCGGAAAGATAGAACGTGCGCGCATTGTCGAGCTGAATCGAGATCTCGCCGCGGGTCTCCGCGGTGATCGCCTCGATCGCCTCGCGGCGCACGGTCTCCCATTCGCCGAACCAGCGCGCGATGCGCTGGAAGCGCGGCCACCACAGCGCCCGTGCCTCGGGCCGCTCCATCAGCGGAGCGAAATACTTTTCGCCGATTGCGCGCAGCGCGCGGGCGGGATTGTCGGGCAGGCGCGTGGCGTAGGTTTCGGTGAACTCACCGAGTGCATCGTGGATGGCCGAGCCGCGATCGGCGGCGGACAGCGGCATATCGACGGGATCGAGCGCATCGAGGCGCAAGATGTGCTTGGCGTAGATCGTATAGGGATCGCGCAGCCAATCCTCGATCGCGGTGACCGACATTCTCAGCGGCCGCGTTGCGCGCGGCGGCCGCGGCTCCGGCTGCTTGATCGGCCTGACTTCGGCGGGCTGGTCCAGCGCGGCGGCGAACTGCACATATGCCTCGCCGGCGCGAACGGCCGCCTTCCAGAATTCGTCGCCCGCGACAGCCTCCAGCCGGTGCAGGAAGCGCGAAGCCACCGCCGGCGCGCCGCCGGCCTTGGCGGAATGGGTGAGGATCACCTCGTGACTGCCGAGCAGTTGGGCGAAATCGTGCGCGGAAAGGCCGATGCGCCGCTCCGGAAGGTCGAGACCGAGCTCATGCCGCATCGGCCGGCTCAGCCAGGGATCAATCCGTGGCGCCGGCGGCCAGACGCCCTCGATCAGGCCGCCGATGATGATGCGGTCGGCCTGCATCAGGCGCGATTCCAGCGGGCCGTAGATCTGCAGCCGCGCGCCCGGTCTGTCTCGCCGCCGCACAGCGCGATCGCTGAAGGCGGTCTGGAAGACGTCGGGATAGTCGGGCAGCGGCGCCATCAATCCGCTGGTCGTGCTGCCGCGCAGGAGATCGTCGAAGGCGCTGGCGAGCGCGAGGCCTTCGCGCTCCTCGAAGGCAAGCGGAATGCCCTGCTCGTCGCGCGACAGCTCGATCATGATCTCGCGGTGGCGATGCGCAAGTTCGGCGAAGTCATACTGCTTCGAAGAGGCCAGGCTCTCGATCGGTGCCAAGGCATTTTTCAGGATATCGATCAGCGCCTGGATGCGATCGAGATCCTCCGCCTTCAGACGTGCGCGCGGCTCGGCCTTATGGAGCGCGGAGACCTCGCTGCGCCACAGCTTTGCCAGCTCCTCGCGAAAGCGGTTGAATTCGCGCAGGAGGCCGGCCGTGCCGGCAGGCGGACGCGTGCCGCGCAAGACCGCGAGCTCGAGTCCCTCGATCGCCGTCTTCCACGCGCCGGGGGCGCGGCCGAGCCGGCACAGCGGATGCTTCAGCATCGCCAGCAGCGTCGGCGGCTCCAGGCCCTTGGTCGCGGCCTCCGCGGTGAGTCGGGCAAATACGCCGGCGGAGGTTTCCATCAGCACGTCGCCGCCGGAATCGTCGAAGGCGAGATCCCATCGTGTCAGCGCAGCCATCACCCGTCGCGCCAGCGCACGGTCGGGTGTCACCAGTGCCGCCGATTTGTCGAGATGCCGCGCCTCGCGCATGGCGATGGCGATGGCGAGGGCTTCCATTTCAGGGTTGGGGGCTTCGACCACCGCGAGATTCTTCATGCCGGCGGCGATCTTCGCGGCCACGTCAGGCTGCTTCAGCCGGTCGTGCCAGACTTCGGTCTTGGCGGAGGGCCGCATCGATTCCGAGGCGAGGATGTCGCGGCCGCCATCGGCCGGCGGCTGCAAAATCTCGACGTCGCTGCGCTTGATGCCGAAACGATCCAGCAGCGCATTCATGGCATATTGCGGATGGTTCGAGGCCGGGTGCTCCACGAATTTGCCGAGCGCATCGCGAACGCCGCCGATGCTGCGCCAGGCGTCGTCGTCGAGGTCCGTGTCGAGGCCCGGCAGCACCACGGCACCATGGGCTAGCTGCGCGACTGCGTGCAGGAATCTTGCGGTGGCGGGCATCGAGCCGGTCGAGCCGGCTGCGATCACGGGGCCATTTGGATGCGCGGTCAGCCGTTTGGCTTCCGCCGCGATCAGGAGATCGCGCCGCGCCGCCGGTTCGATCCGCTTGATCTCGGCGAGATGGCTAGGCCAGGCGATGCGCGCGATACGCAAAAATTCGAGCGAATGCTGCCAGTAGCGGTCGAGGTTATCAGGCACGAGGCCGTCGAGCGCGTTCCAGTCGACGCCGCGCGTGACCATGTCGTCGATCAGGCGTGCGAGGTCGCCAGCGAGAGCCAGCGTCGAAGCGGGCCCGCCGACCACCAGCGGCGCCAGCACCGGGCCCTTGGCCCAGGCGGCGACCAGTTGCGCGAGCGTCAACCGCCGTTCGAGCTCGCCGAGCCGCGGCGGAATGTCGAGCGGCGTCGCGCCGGAAAACTGCTCGCCTTCATCTGCGAAGGCGAGCTCGTCCTCGTCGATGTCGCCGAGCGCAACGATGCGCGGCAGCACCACGGCGTCGACCTTCATCTCGTCGAGGAAGATCTCGCGCACCACCCGCATCGCGCGTCGGGTTGGAAGGTAGAGCGTGGCGTCCGCCAGTCGCGCCGGCTCCTTGCGCGCCTCGAATCCCTCGACCAGCCGTCCCTCCAGCAAGGCCGTGACGACCGTGCGCAGGAACGGAACCGAGATGGGAACGCTGAAAACACGCATGGGCTGCCTGATTCGTAGGATCAGGCAATATAGGGAGATGGGGTCGAATGGTCATGGGGCGGGATCGGATCTTCCCCGCTGTTCGCGCGACCAGCACAGGTGCCGTAGGGTGGCCCTACGCCACGCTCTCCAGAAACGCCTCTTCCGCGGCGCGCACCGCATCGGGGGTGCCGACATGCATCCAGACGCCGTCGAGGCGCAGGCCGAACAGCCGCTCCTGCTCATTGGCGCGGTCGAACATCTTGGTCAGCGAGAACTCGCCCGCCGGGGCGCCCTCGAAGATCGACGGCGACAGGATCGCCGCGCCGGCATAGACGAACGGAACGACCTCTTTTTCCTTGCGCTTGCGCAGGGCGCCGTCGGGCAGCATGCCGTAATCGCCGCGCCCGCTATAGCCGATGCTGGTCGCGGTCGGCGCCATCAGCAGCAGGATGTCCATGCGCTCAGGATCGAAGTTTTCAGCGAGCCGCGTCAGATTCGAGCGCACGCCGTCGATCCACAGCGTATCGGAATTGACGTGGAAGAACGGCGCATCGCCGAGCAGCGGCAGCGCCTTGACCACGCCGCCGCCGGTACCGAGCACCTGGTCGCGTTCGTCGGAGATGGTCACGCGCGGACATTGGCGCGATGCGGTGTGATCGATGATCTGGTCCGGCAGGTAGTGCACGTTGACCACGGCCTCGGTCACGCCGGCCTGGCCGAGCTTGTCGAGCACGTGGTCGAGCAGCGGCTGGCCGGCCACCGGGACCATCGGCTTCGGCATCTTGTCCGTCAACGGACGCAT
This sequence comes from Bradyrhizobium sp. NDS-1, assembly GCF_032918005.1. Taxonomy (NCBI): domain Bacteria; kingdom Pseudomonadati; phylum Pseudomonadota; class Alphaproteobacteria; order Hyphomicrobiales; family Nitrobacteraceae; genus Bradyrhizobium; species Bradyrhizobium sp. NDS-1. The sequence continues at coordinate 85,541 of NZ_CP136628.1, read as the reverse complement.
GCGCAGGCCGAACCCTGCGGCGAGCACCATGGCTTTGGTCGGTTTGACGGACATCCTTCGCTTTCTCAGACCTTTCGCGTTCGCAGCAATCCTAACACGGGGTTCGATCAGCCGCACCGCATCTCAACCGCCTTAACCAGCCGCCGTGACGGTTGTACGACGGGTGTTGCCGTCATGCCCCGACAGCTGTGGAGCGCGCCTTTTTCTTCTTGTCGCCGAGCTTGAGGAAATTGACCCCGATCTGGTCGCCATTGACCCAGGCCAGCTCGCAGCGCCGGTAGGCCAAGCCGGTGGACGACAGCAACAGAAAGAACTCTTTCAGATGCAAGCCCTCGACCGAGCCCTCGATGGTCAGCTTGGCGCCGGTTTCGGAGACGTCCTCCATGGTGCAGTCGCGCCGCCAGGTACCGTCGATCCCCATCATCTGGGCCGAGATCCCACGCTCGAAAACAACCCGGCTGTTGCCGCGCTGGTCCGTCTTTATCGCCATGTGCCCGCTCCAGCCCCGTAATGATCCGGCTGCCTCGCCGCCAGAATACCGACGTCTTGGCTAACAGCCGGTAAATCGGCCCCAAATCAGGGTTGTGAAGGACTTTTGGGCGGTGGGACGTGGGCGAGATACCAGTCGCGCAAGGAGCTCAGCGACGGATGCGCCAGCGAGCGTTGGAGATAGGTCCAGATCCGCGGCTGGTGACGCAAATAATGCGGCTTGCCGTCGCGGCGGTTGAGGCGGGCGAAGGTGCCGAGCAGCCGCGTGTTTCGCTGCGCCGACATGATGGCGTAGAGCTCGGCGAAGCCGGCGGCGTCGAAACGCGAATCGTTTACGCGGCGCGCCTTGATGTAGCGCGACAGCAGCGTCAGCTCGGTACTCTCCGGCACGTCGATGCGGGCATCCTGGAGCAGAGAGACGACGTCGTAGGAGTGCGGTCCGAGCACGGTGTCCTGGAAATCGATCACGCCGACGCGCTCGACGCCGCTACGATCTCCAAGCCAGATCAGATTGGGCGAGTGGTAGTCGCGGATGACCCACGTCTTCGGCGAGGCCTGCGGCTTCTTCAGAAGCTCGCGCCACATCGCGAAGAACTCTGCGCGCGCCGCTTCGCCCAGCGGCGCGTTGCGGTCGGGCAGATACCATTCCGGCATGAGGCCGATCTCGATCAGCATCGCCTCGATGTCGAAGACGGGAATGGCATAGGTCTGCCCGTCCAGGGGCAGCGCCTCTGGCAACGTCTTGCCGTGCAGCAAAACCAGCACGTCGGTCGCGACCTCGTAGCGCTCGCCAATCGGTCGCGGCGGATCGCCTTCGATCACGCCTTCACTGCCGAAATCTTCCGAGATCAGGAAGCCGTGGTTGAGATCGAAATGGTGGATCTTCGGCGCAGATATCCCTGCCGCGCGCAGGCCTTCGTCGACGGCAACGAACGGCTTTATGTTTTCGGCGAGATGCACTGCTGCGCTGTAGGACTTGCCGTCATAGAGCACGGCGCCATCGGGGCGCTGCGGCGAGTTCATGAGAATGACGATGCCGTCGTCACGGATCAGCCGCGCATAGGAGCGCGTCGAGGCATCCCCGGCCATACGCTTGCGGCCTGCGTCGATATAGCCGGATGCATCCAGAAACTCGCGCAGCGCCTTCAACCGCGCCACGGTCGCGGCGGACTTGCCATAACCGGTGATATCAGCGGCGCGCGCATTCGAGCCCAGTGCCGGGCGATGCGTCAGCGTGATGTCGATGCGGTCCTGTGGCATCGCCGAGGGCGCGCGCTCGGGCCACTCGATCAGGACGAGGGTGGCATCGGGCAGCGGCGACAGCCCGATCTCCTCGAGTTCGCTCTGGTCCTCGACGCGATAGAGATCGGCATGAATCACCGGAAATGGCGGCAGCTCGTAGCCCTGCACCAGCGTGAAGGTCGGGCTCGGCACTTCCAGCTCGTCGTCACCCGCGAGATAGCGGATCAGGCTGCGCGCCGCCGCGGTCTTGCCGGCACCGAGATCGCCGGTGAGGGTGATGACGTCGCCCGGGCCGACCAGCAGGGCAAGGTCGGCCATCAATCGTGCGGTGGCCGTCTCGTTGTGAAGCGCGACGGAGAATGTGACGGGTTCGGTCATTCGGCGGCGTCGCGATGCGCCGCCTGGTCGGTCGGGAAGTCGCAGATCACGACCGTGCCCCGGCCGACGATGGAATCCACCCGCACCTTGCCGCCATGCAGCTCGACGAAGGAGCGCACCAGCGACAGGCCGAGCCCGGCGCCGCGGTGACGCGAGCCCTGCGAGCGGCTTTCGAACCAGTTGAATACCTTGTCCTTCATGTCGGCAGGTATTCCAGGTCCCGAATCTGTCACGGTGAAGACCACGCTGTGCTCGGTGCGCCGCGCGCTGATGCCGACGGTGGAATCCTGTGGAGAAAACCCGACGGCATTGGCGAGGAGGTTATAGAGCACCTGCACCACGCGCTTCTCGTCGCCGATGAAGCTGCCGATATCGGGCGCGATCTCGACCTTGAGGCGGATGCGGTCGGTGGCGAGGCGGTCCTGGATGCCTTCGGCGGCAAGCTCGATGGTCTTGCTGACGTCGACCGGTCCAAGTTCCAGCTTCATCGCGCCGGCGTCGATGGTGGCGAGATCGAGAATGTTGTTGGTCAGCGCCAACAGCGCATTGGTCGATTTGGTGACGTAGTCGAGATATTCGGCCTGTTTCGGCGTCAGCGGCCCGGTCGAGGGATCGCTGAGAAAGTGCGCGAAGCCGATGATGGTGGTCAGCGGCGAGCGCAGCTCGTAGGAGACGTGGTGGACGAAATCCACCTTCATCTGGTCCGCGGCCTCCAGCGCCTCGTTGCGTTCGCGCAGCGCACGCTCGACGTTCTCGGTGTCGGTGATGTCCTGGAACGTCAGCATGGTCGCACCGTCATGCAGCGGCCGGATCATGCCGTCGAGCACGCTGCCGTCCTTGCGCTCCAGCTTCAGCGGAACGTCGGCGCGGCTCTCGATCGAGGTGACGGCCTCACGGATCTGGCGCCAGACGGCGGGATCGTCGAACAGCTGCTGGCACCAGCCTTCGACCGTCTGGATGTGCGGCTCGTCGCGCATGGCGTCGCTCGACAGCTTCCACATCCGGACGAAGGCCGGGTTGAACAGTTGGGCCTTGCCGTTGCTGCCGAATACCGCGACGCCCTCGGCGAGGCTGTCGAGCGTCTCGCGCTGAACGCGGATCATGCCGTCGAAGCGGCGGGCGAGCTCGAGGCTTTCTGTGACGTCGTCGAACAGATAGGTCACGCCGCCTTCGGGGTTCGGCGTGGTGACGACCGAGAGCGCTCGGCCGTCGGGCAGGTACCAAGTGTCCTTGGTGGTCTCGACCGCGCGATAGGCCTCGTGCAGCTTGGACTTCCAGGCCCGGAAGTCCGGCTGCTCCGGCAGCTTGCGCGCTGCACGAAGCTGGTCGAGCACGCTGGAATCGTCAGGATTGGCGTCGAGGAAGCTGCGATCGAGGTCCCATAGCCGGCGATAGGAATCGTTGTAGAAGGCGAGCCGGCGCTGGCCGTCGAACACGGCAACGCCCGAGGAGAGCTGATCGAGCGTGCGGCGATGCGCCTCGGCCATGCGCACCAGCGCCGAGCTGAGCCCATCCGCCTCGCTGGCATCGATGGCGACGCCGACGCTGCCGTTGCCGACATTGACGGCGCGCACGTCGTAGATGCGCCGCTCGCCGCCGATCACGATCGGCAGCCGCGCGTTGAAGTTGGTCGCATCCTTCAGGCCCCGCTCCATCGCGGTGCGGTCGGCGCTGTCGAGCAGCTCGAGCTTGCGCTCCTGCGCGTCGGTGACGCTGTTCGCCTCGGTGGCACGGACATAGGCCGGGTTGGCGTAGGTCAGCGCGCCGTTCCCGCCCTTGGCCCAGATCGGCCAGGGTGCGGCGGCGGCAAAGCCGCGCAGCATCTCGGTCTCGTCGGAGAGCGCGTTGTAGCGCAGATTGGTCTCGGCCAGATCGCGGCGCAGCCCGGAGAGTTCGCGAATCCGGACGATGGCCTGTCCGCCGATGGCGCGGCCGATGGCCTCCAGCGTGTGGCCGTGCGCGGTGGTCAGCGTCAGCTGGAACCCGTCGCCGCGGTCGCGTAGCGCGTCGACCGCATGATCCATCTGGAGCGCCGGCTCCGGCGGCAACCAGGTTCCGAATGCGAGCACGCGCTGCGGGGAGGAATCGCGCGGCAGCACCATGGAAATGTCGCCGGAGATTTGCGCGCGGTTGTCGCCGGCCGGCCAGGAGATCAGGATCTGCGGCTCGGCGAACAGCAGCGCGCCGAAACGGTCGGCCTGGAGCTGGAGTTCCCCGATTCGGGCGCGCAGCCGCGCCTCGTTCTTCGCGGTACGCACCCGCGTGCGCATCAACAGGATCGCTGCCATCACCGAGAAGCCGAGCAAAGCCAGCGCGGTGGCGAGCACCGCGAGTTCCTGCCGGTTGAAATCCAGCATGATGGAGAGGGTGTCGATGAGGTCGGCGGCCTCGGCCGGCGCAGCCGGCAGCAGCGCTGCAAGAGCGCCTCCCAACAAGCCGTTGCGCACGAGCGATGTGCACGACAGCAGCGTCCGACGCATCGACACGATCACGCCTGACATAGTTGCCCCAAGATCGCACGGATTTGCGCGCGACGACCCCCGTCGCGCGCGAATCAAAAGACAATACCCTCACCGTGACTCCGCCGGTAAGAGTCCAGATCGTGAACGCAAACACGGCCCCCCAAAAATGCGGGGCGCGATGTTCCCGCTCACGTCGTTCCCCGCGGTGTTTCGGTTGGAACTGCCGTGCGTTAGCGGCCGGTCGAGCCGAAGCCGCCGGCGCCGCGATCGGTCGCCGACAAGGTGGTCACGGGAACCAGGGCGGCCTGCACGACGGGCGCGATCACCATCTGGGCGATGCGCTCGCCGCGCTTGATGACGAAGGCGGCTTGCCCGTGATTGATCAGGATCACCTTGATCTCGCCGCGGTAGTCCGCGTCGATCGTGCCCGGCGCGTTCAGCACGGTGATGCCGTGCTTGGCGGCAAGCCCCGAGCGCGGCCGCACCTGCGCCTCGTGCCCGGCCGGTAACGCGATCGCAAGCCCGGTCGGCACCAGCGCATATTGGCCGGGTGCCAGCGTGAGAGGCTCGTTGTCAGGAACGGCGGCCATCAGGTCGAGCCCGGCGGCCTCCACCGTCTGATAGGCCGGGAGTGGCAGGCCATCGGCATGGGCGAGGCGTTGCAGTTCGACAGTGACCTTCGTGCTCAAGATGCCGGCTCCCGGGATTTGTCGCTCACGCTTTTCGCGACATGCGCGACCAGTTCGATGGCGACCTGTTCCTTGGTCATCACCGGCCAGGAATCAACAGCAATCTCGCCGTCCTTCTCGTCGCTCTTGCGGCTTATGAGATGTACCGTATTGCGGTCGCCGCCCATCACGCCGGTCGCCGGCGAGACGTCATTGGCGACGATCCAGTCGCAGCCCTTGCGCGCGAGTTTTGATTTGGCGTTGTCGATGAGGTGCTCGGTCTCGGCGGCAAAACCGATCACCAGCGGCGGCCGCTTGTCGGTCAGTTTTGAAATCGTGGCGAGAATGTCGGGATTCTCAACAAGCTGAAGCGGGGGCATGCCGGCGGCGGTCTTCTTCAGTTTCTGCTCGCCCTCGTTGGCGACGCGCCAGTCGGCGACCGCGGCGGCGAAGATCGCGATGTCGGCGGGCAGCGCAGCCTGCACCTGCTCCAGCATCTGCCGCGCCGATTCCACATGCTTCACCGTCACGCCCGGGGGATCGCCGAGATCAACCGGGCCGCTCACCAGAATGACTTCGGCACCCGCCGCTTGCGCCGCGGCGGCAATGGCAAAGCCCTGCTTGCCGGAGGAGCGGTTGGCGATGTAGCGCACCGGATCGATGGGCTCGTGCGTCGGACCTGCGGTGATCAGCACGCGCTTGCCGGCAAGCGGCTTCGGCACCGGCGGCCGCAGCAGTCTCTCGGCGGCGGTGGCGATCTCGATCGCTTCGGACATGCGACCGGTTCCGGCCTCGCCTGCTTCCGCCATCTCGCCGGAATTGGGCCCGATCAGCACCACGCCGTCACGCTGGAGCAAGCTGACATTGCGGCGCGTGGCCGCATTGTTCCACATCAGCGGGTTCATTGCCGGCGCCAGCAGCACCTTGCGGTTGGTCGCGAGCAGGATGGCACTGGCGAGATCGTCGGCATGGCCGTTCGCCATCTTCGCCATCAGATCGGCGGTGGCCGGCGCCACCACGATCAGGTCGCAATCGCGCGCGAGCCTGATATGGCCGGCGTCGAACTCGCTCTGGGGGTCGAACAGGTCGGTATAGACGCGCTCATGCGACAGCGCGCTCGCCGCCAGCGGCGTCACGAATTGCTGCGCCGCCTTGGTCAGGACGCAGCGCACCTCGATGCGGCGTTCCTTCAGCCGGCGAATCAGGTCGAGCGATTTGTAGGCGGCGATGCCGCCGCCAATGATCAGGGTGACGCTGGCCTCGGGCGGGGCGCCGGTACGCTGGGGCGTGGGGGTGGTGGATGCTGCCGGCGGCGCCGAAAACGGCGTCAGCGGCTCCTCGCGGCCCTCGATCAGCTCCCGCAGGATGACCCGGACTTCTTCCTCGACCGACCTGCGGTTCCTGGCTGAACGCAGCCGCAGATAGGTTTTGACGTGATCGTCCAGCTTGCGGATGGTCAGGCTTGCCACGAGGCCCTCCAGCACAGAATGATAGCGATGCTATCATCTGTATGATTGCAGTGCAATCATAGATTCCGGACGGCGATCAGGATGCCGATGAAAGTCGCGGCGATGATCCAGAGCGCGACGGTGCGCCAGCGGGTCTTGCGGCCCTCGCTGCGTCCCATCGCGGCGATGCTCTCCGGGGACAGCCTTATCCCCTCCCGCGTCATGGTTTCCAGCTGCTCCAGCACCTTCACCGACCGCTCGGCGATCTCCGGCAGGCGCATCAGCACGCGCGCGATGTCTCCGGTGCCCGCAAGGGCCCCCTGCACCCGGCCGATCGGACCGAGATTGCGCTCGATCCATTCGCGCACCACGGGGTCGGCGATCTTCCAGATGTCGAGCTTGGGATCGAAGCCGCGCGCCACGCCTTCGACCACCACCATGGTCTTCTGCAGCAGGATCAGCTCGGGCCGCGTCGTCATGTCGAACAGGCCGGTGACTTCGAGCAGCAGCGTCAGCAGCCGCGCCATTGAGATCTCTTCGGCCGTGCGGTTGTGAATCGGCTCGCCGATGGCGCGGATGGCCTGCGCGAAATTCTCGACCGAGTGATGCGCGGGCACGTAGCCCGCCTCAAAATGCACCTCGGCGACCCGGCGATAATCGCGGGTGATGAAGCCGAGCAGGATTTCGGCGAGGAAGCGCCGCTCCTTCATGCCGAGCCGGCCCATGATGCCGAAATCGACCGCGACGAGACGGCCGGCATCGTCCAGGAACAGATTGCCCGGATGCATGTCGGCATGGAAGAAGCCGTCGCGCAGCGCGTGGCGCAGGAAGCTCTGGATCACCTTGCGACCGAGATCGGGCAAATCGACCTGCGCCTCTTCCAGGCGCTTGTGGTCGTTCAGCGCGATGCCGTCGATCCACTCCATCGTCAACACGTTGTGCGTGGTGCGATCCCAGTCGACGGTCGGCACGCGGAAGTCAGGGTCGTCGCGCGTGTTCTCCGCCATCTCCGACAGCGCAGCCGCCTCCAGCCGCAGGTCCATTTCCATGGCGACCGAGCGCGACATGGTGTTGATGACCTCGATGAGGCGCAGCCGCCGCGCTTCCGCCGAGTAGGCCTCGGCCTTGTGTGCGACGAAGAAGAAGTCGGAGAGATCGCGGCGGAAGCGCGCGGCCACGTTCGGCCTGAGCACCTTGACCGCCATCGCCGTACGGATCCCGTCGTGCAAGACCTCGCCGCGATGCACCTGCGCGATCGAGGCAGCCGCGACGGGTGGCCCGAAGCTCACGAACACGTCCTTCAGCGGCCGCTCCAGAGACGTCGCGATGGCGGCCTCGGCCTCGTCCTGCGGAAACGGCGGCAGGCGGTCCTGGAGGCTTTCGAGGTCGCGCGCCATGATGACGCCGACCACGTCGGGGCGCGTCGCAAGGAACTGTCCGAGCTTGAGATAGGCGGGGCCCATTCGGGTAAGAGCCCGCGAGATCCGCGGGCCGTGCTTGGTGCCGCGGCGTTCGACGAGGCGCGCCAGCTTCAGCGCGAGCTGCCCCGGCGGCGGCACCAGGCTCGGATCGACCGAGCCGAACACGCCCTCGCGGGCAAACACGAACGCAGCGCGGATCAGGCGCGCAATGTGGGTAAAGGCAGAGATCACAAACGCCAGCCCGAATGCAGAGCGACGATGCCGCCGGACAATGTCTGCCAGCTGACGCGGGCGAAGCCGGCGTCGCGGATCATGTCGGCGAACGCGTTGGGTTTTGGAAACTTGCGGATCGATTCGACGAGATACTGATAGGACTCGGCGTCGCCCGTGATCATGCGGCCGAGCGGCGGGATCACCTTGAACGAGAACAGGTCATAAAGGCGATCGAGCCCCGGCATCTCGACGCTAGAGAATTCCAGGCAGAGGAAGCGGCTGCCGGGCTTCAGCACGCGATAGGCTTCCTTCAGCGCAAGGTCGATCCGCGGCACGTTGCGAATGCCGAAAGCAATCGTATATGCGTCGAAGCTGCGGTCGGCGAAGCCAAGCGATTCGGCATTGCCTTCGACGAAATCGACCCGGGTTTCGAGATGGCGCTTCGCGGCGCGCTCGCGGCCGACCGCGAGCATGTCGGTGTTGATGTCGCAGACGGTGGCATGGAAACCTGCACCTGCGGCCTTGGCGGCGCGGAACGAGATGTCCCCGGTGCCGCCGGCCACGTCGAGCAACGCGAACGGCCGGTCGCCCCTCGGCGGGTCGAGCGCCGTGATCATGATGTCCTTCCAGACCCGGTGCAGGCCACCGGACATCAGATCGTTCATCAGGTCATAGCGCGACGCCACGCTGTGAAACACGTCGTTCACCAGCGTCTGCTTGTCCCCGAGGGGGACGTCCCTGAAGCCAAAATGCGTGGTTTCGCCCGGCCGATCCATTACTCTACTCCACTGGGCGGACCATAGCGCGCCCGCCGCAATGGCGCTATCACACCACCCTCATAAGGTGAATGCCTGACCATGCCTGAATTGCCCGAAGTCGAGACCGTCCGCCGTGGCCTTCAGCCCGTCATGGAGGGTGCGAAAATCCTGGTCGCGGAGGCCCGCCGGCCGGACCTGCGCTTTCCGTTCCAGCCGGACTTCGTGGCCAGGCTCAAGGGGCAGCTCGTCACCGGCCTCGGCCGCCGTGCAAAATATCTCATGGCGGACCTCGCCTCCGGCGATGTGCTCTTGATGCATCTGGGCATGTCGGGCTCGTTCCGTGTCATCAAGCCTGACAACGACGCCGTGCCTGGCGAGTTTCACTATCCGAAGGCCAAGGATTCCGCGCACGACCACGTGCTGTTTCGCATGTCCTCCGGCGCCGACATCGTCTTCAACGATCCGCGCCGTTTCGGTTACATGAAAGTGATTGCGCGCAATGCGCTTGATGAAGAGCCGCTGCTCCGCGGGCTCGGCCCCGAGCCGCTCGGCAACGAGTTCGATGCCGCGATGCTGGCGCGGTCCTGCGCAGGCAAGCTCACGAGCCTGAAGGCGGCGCTGCTCGACCAGCGCGTGGTCGCCGGGCTCGGCAACATCTATGTCTGCGAAGTCCTGCATCGCTCGCATCTGTCGCCGCGGCGCGTTGCTGCGACACTATCGACCAAAAAGGGTGAGCCGACCGATCACGCGAAGCGGTTGGTCGGCGCGATCCACACCGTGCTCAATGATGCCATCAAGGCCGGCGGCTCGTCATTGCGCGATCATCGACAGACCACGGGCGAGCTCGGCTATTTCCAGCACTCCTTCAAGGTCTATGACCGCGAAGGTGAGAAGTGCACGACGCCGCGCTGCGGCGGCACGATCAAGCGCTTCACGCAGAATGGTCGCTCGACCTTCTGGTGCTCGAAGTGTCAGAAGTGAGGATCAGGCGAGCCCTTCGAAGGCCGTGAGGCTCTTCGAAACCAGCTACGGGGTCGTTGCGAGCGCAACGCCGGTAGATAAACTTCCCAAAACGCGAAGCGAAGCAATCCGGCCGGGCTGGTGACCGGATTGCTTCGTCGCCGGGGCCCTTCCGGATGGTGAAGGCCAACTGCCGTCTGAGCGATCGCCCCGCTCAGGACGCCAGAGTCGGGGACTCGTCCACCGAAAGCTCGGCGGCGGCATGCAGCATGCCGTCCGTGGCCGACATCACCTGCTCGATCAGGACGCCGGTTGTCGCAGTGAGCTCGAGCCGGGTCTCCACCCAACGCCAGAGGCCACGGATCTCGTCTGCCGACTTGCCGTTGGGCGCGAATTCGCTGACGGCAAGGCCGCTCGCAAGCGAGTCCTGGTGATCGTTGCGCATCGCGATCAGCGGGCGCGCGAGCACCTCGGCGAGATCGAGCGAAGCTTCCTCTCCGAGCGCGCCCGCGGCATTGTCGATGCGCTGGCCGCGGATCGGCGTCTGGTTCAGCACGAAGCCAAAGGGCCGCTTCCAGGCGCGCGCGACGCTGAGCGTCGAGACGGTCGCCTCGATGTCGGCGACGCTCGGGCGGGACGGGATCAGGCAGAGATCGGAATGGCGGATCGCCGCGGTGGTCGCGGCGCTGAGGCCGGCGGCAGTGTCGACGATCGCGAGCTGGAGGCCGCTGTCGGCCAGCATCTTTAGGCGCGGCGCGATGTCGGCAGCATGGTAGATCGGCTCGACGACGAGATCATCCTTCGTGCGGCGGCGCTGCCAGTTGGACAGGGTGCCCTGCGGGTCGGTCTCGATCAGGCGGACGGTGAAGCCGGCCTGCTTGGCCGCGAGCGCGAGGCCGATGGCGAGCGTGCTCTTCCCGCTGCCACCCTTTTGGGTGGCCAGTACGATCGTGTGCATTTGAAGATCAATCCTTTGGAGTGCCTGGGTCAGGAATACGCCACGCGAACGTGCATCGCTCTCGATGCTGAGCTCTTCTCGCTCAGGACGTGCCGGCCCGATCCAAAGGGGATCGCGGAGTCCGAATCAGCAGTAGCAATGATGGCGGAATAGCGAATGCCAGCGAATCCGTACCATTACCGGACCCGTAATCGTACGTGTGATGGTCCTCACGGCCGTGCTCGGCGATCCTATTTCCGCACGCAGATCACGCGCACGACGGACGCTGTCGCATCGGTCGACGTGCCGTTTGCATCGACGGCTTTCGCCTTGAGGAAATCGCGCACGGACTCACCCGAAACCATCAGGGCCTGTGTTGCTGGCCCTGACGTCGCGGGTCCCGCGAGCATCGCCGGCTTCAGCAGCGCGATGCCGGCGAACTTGCCGTCGGCGTCCATGGCCGGGCTGCCGGAGAATCCGACGGCGGGCGGCGGTGACAGTGCGGAAGTGCTGCTTGTCAGCGGCGCCAGAGCCGCCTTGAGGCTCGATGCGCCGGATGCGCCGCCCTGGCTCTGCGGATCGGCGATGCCGACGACGTCGACATTCGACTTCGCCGCGCCGCCGGCGAGGCTGAGCGGCTTCAGGCCGCGCGCGCCGTAGATGCGCAGGAGCGCGAGATCGTGCTCCTTGGTCTCGGCGACACGATCGGCATTGCCGTAGCCGCCGATCGTGATTGCCAGGCAGCCGTCGGTGAGGAGACGGTCGGTGACGATCGCTCCCTCGTCGCTGACGACAATTCCAGTGCCGTATTCGACGGTCTTGCGCGGCGGCGGTCCGGCCTGCGGTCCCAGCGGGAAGGGATTGAACGCGCTCGACATCGCGATCACGACCGGCTCGACCGTGTTTTCAGTCGCCTGGTCGTACAGAATCGTCATGGTGCGGACTTCATCGCCCTTGAAGGAGCCGCGCACGTAGAATTTCTTCTGGCCCTGCAATCCCGACAGCACGAAGAAGTCGGGCTTCACCACGGTGTAGTCGACCTTGCGTCCGGACGGCTCCTTCTCGAGATCGGCCAGCTTTGCCGAGGTCGGGTTCACCTCCTTGCGGCGGCTGAGAACCACTTGCACCGTGCCGTTCGGCGATGTCCATTTTGATCCGTTGGCGTCGCTCGCCTGCTGCGGCACCAGCTTGACGGGAATGCCGAGCCGCGCGCCGCTGGTCGGCTCTGTCACGATCTTCCAGCCGACACTGTCCTGCTTCTTGCGTGCCGCATCGGCGAGCGCAGCGCGCTCCTGCGGGTTGAGCGCGCCGGTCGGCTTGCCGCCCTTAGCCTTCTGGTACTCCTTGATGGCGTTGACCATGCGGTCGCTGACGTCGCCGGTGATGGCGCCGTTATACTGGCCGACCCAGGCGAGATCGGACTGGAGCGACAGCCGCTCTGCTCTTGCCATGGCGTCGGCCGTCGCCGCCGGGGTCTGCATTGCCGGAGGCTTGACCGGAACCGTCTGAACTGCTTTCGGAGTGGAGCCGGGGATTTGTGGCGCCGTCATCTGGGCGTGCGCGCCCGTGGCGGCCGCAAACATCAGTGTTGCCGCAAGCATCGATCTCATGACAAATCCAGCCAGCCCATTGAACGCATGCCATTGAAGCACATCTCGTTGGTCGCGAACAATGTTAGGGTGGTTCAGGAGTAAGAGAACGTGCTGAGCCCGGACGAACTCGAACGCTATGCCCGCCATATCGTTCTGCGCGATGTCGGCGGTCCCGGCCAAGCTGCACTGAAGCGGGCTTCGGTGCTGGTGATCGGCGCCGGCGGGCTCGGCGCGCCCGCTCTCATGTATCTCGCTGCCGCCGGTGTCGGCACGCTCGGTGTGGTCGACGACGACGTGGTGTCGCTGTCCAACCTGCAGCGCCAGGTGATCCACACGACGCCTGATATCGGCCGGCACAAGGTCGAGAGTGCCGCGGAGCGGATTGCGGCGCTCAATCCGCATGTCCGCTTCGTCGGTCACGCCACCTGGCTGAACGCCGATAACGCGCTGAGCCTGATCGGCGACTATGATCTCGTGCTCGACGGCTCCGACAATTTCTCGACGCGCTATCTGGTCTCGGACGCCTGCTTCTTCGCGAAGAAGCCGCTGATCACCGCCGCGCTCGGCACCTTCGACGGCTCGCTGACCACAATCCGTGCGCACGAGACGAACGAGCAGGGCGAGTTCAACCCGACCTATCGCTGCCTGTTTCCGGAGGCACCGCCGCCGGGCACCGTGCCGGCCTGCGCAGAGGCTGGCGTCATGGGTGCGCTCGCCGGCGTGCTGGGCTCGATGATGGCGCTGGAAGCGATCCGCGAGATCGTCGGTTTCGGCGACGGCCTCATCGGCCGCCTCCTGATGATCGATGCCCGCGCGATGCGCTTCGAGACGTTGCGTTATTCGCGCGATCCGGCCAACCCTCTCAACGGCGACGGGCCTGTGGTCACGGACCTCAGCGCCCATCGCACCTGAGCGCCCTTATCTGCTCGCCGGCTTCTCGCTGTCGAGATGCGCCATCTGCTCGGCGGCGTAGCGCGTGCCGGCCGCAACGTTCGGCGGGAAGGCTCTTCCCAGTTCGACAAGATGATCCTGTGTCAGGGTGACCTTGGCCGCGCCGAGCGCCTCGGTGAGCCGGTTGCGGGTGCGCGCGCCGACCAGCGGTACGATCTCCTTGCCCTGGGCCGCGACCCAGGCAATCGCGACCTGTGCCGGTGTTGCGCCGATTTCGGTTGCGATCGCACGCAGCGAATCCACCAGCGCGAGATTGGCGTCGAGATTTGCGCCCTGGAAACGCGGCGTCATCAGCCGGTAGTCCCTGCCGGCCTTGCCGCTGTCCCTGGTCCAGTGGCCGCTGATCAGTCCGCGCGCGAGCACGCCGTAAGCCGTGATGCCGATGCCGAGCTCGCGGCAAGTCTTGAGGATGTCGCGTTCGATGCCGCGCTCGATCAGCGAATATTCGATCTGCAGATCGGCGATCGGGTGCACCGCGTGCGCGCGGCGGATGGTGTCGGAGCCAACCTCGGACAGGCCGATATGCCTGACGTAGCCGGCCTTCACGAGATCGGCGAGGCCGCCGATGGTCTCCTCGATCGGCACGTTGGGATCGAGCCGTGCCGGGCGGTAGATGTCGAGATAGTCAGTGCCGAGCCGTTGCAGCGAATAGGCAAGGAAGTTTTTGGTCGCGGCCGGCCTTGTGTCCATGCCGCCGAATTCGCCGGCGGGGCCGCGCAGCGCACCGTACTTGACGCTGAGCTGCACTTTGTCCCGCGGCACAACCCTCAACGCGTCGCGGACCAGCATCTCATTATGGCCCATGGCGTAGAAATCGCCGGTATCGACGAGCGTGATGCCGGCATCGATTGCCGCCTGCACCGTGGCGATGGCCTCATCGCGATCGGCATGGCCGTAGACCTCGGACATGCCCATGCAGCCGAGCCCGAGGGCGGAAACGATGGGGCCGGTCGAACCGAGTTTGCGCTGTTCCATGTTGGCTCTCCTCATTGAGCGGCTGACGGCGCCGCGTGACGAGGCCAGATATGCGCCTGCTCCACTGTGCCGATAAGCTGGACAATTCGGAATGCCTTGTTCACATTATCGAACAATGGCCGAGCCTGACCTGCGCGATCTCGACGTCTTCCTGGCGGTTGCCCGCACCCGCAATTTTCGGCGCGCGGCGGTCGACATTCGCGTGTCAGTATCGAGCCTTAGCCAGCGTCTGAGGGATCTGGAGGAGCGCCTTGGCGTCCGCCTGATGAACCGCACCACCCGCAGTGTCGCGCTGACGGAGGCGGGCGAAATGCTGCTGTCGCGGGTGGCGCCGGCGCTGCGGGATGTCGGCGATGCCCTGGATCAAGTCCGCGGCCTGCGCGAAGTCGCTGCGGGGCGTCTTCGTATCAATGGGCCGCCCCCGGCGGTCGACCTCGTGCTGGCGCCGATGGTTGGGCCGTTCCTTCGCGAGCATCCGCAAGTGGATCTCGACATCGTCTCCGAAAGCGGTTTCGTCGACATCGTCAGCGCCGGTTACGACGCCGGCGTGCGCTATGGCGAACATCTTGCGCAGGACATGGTGGCGATCCCGCTGAGCGGCCCACAGCACTATGTCGTGGTCGCATCGCCCGATTATCTGGCGCGCCGCGGCAGGCCGAAACATCCGAAGGATCTGCTGGAGCACGATTGCATCCGCGCCCGCTATTCGAGCGGCGTCATGCACGATCTGGAGTTCGAGAAAGCCGGCCAGGTCGTGAAGGTCGATCCGCCCGCCAAGCTGATCTCGACCAACATGAACCTCGCCATGCGCGCTGCCCTGGACGGCGTCGGCGTCTGGGCGACGATGGACGGATATGTGCGCGAAGCTTTGAAATCCGGCGCGCTGGTCAGCTTGATGGAGGATTGGTGCGAGCCGTTTCCGGGACCGTTCCTGTACTATCCGAGCCGCCGTCAGGTGCCGCCGGCACTGCGGGCCTTCATCGATTTCGTCGCGGACTGGCGCAAGCGCGAGGTGCGAAGCACCTAGGCTTCAGAGCATGCTCGGCAGCACGCGATCCGGCGGCTTGTGCGCGTCGAGGAAGGTGCGGATGTTGATGATCACCTTCTCGCCCATCTCGACGCGGCCTTCGATGGTGGCCGAGCCCATGTGCGGCAGCAGCGTCACCTTGCCGGCCTTGGCGAGCCGCACCAGCTTCGGGTTGACCGCGGGCTCGTGTTCGTAGACGTCGAGCCCGGCGCCGCCGATCTCGCCGCCTTCGATCAGCTTGATCAGCGTGTCCTCGTCGGTGACCTCGCCGCGCGCGGTGTTGACGATATAGGCGTCTTTCCGGATCAGCTTCAGCCTGCGCGCCGAGAGCAAATGATAGGTCGCCGGCGTATGCGGACAGTTCACCGAGATGATGTCCATCCGTGCCAGCATCTGGTCGAGGCTTTCCCAATAGGTCGCGCCAAGCTCCTCGGCGATGACGGGCGCGACGGGACGGCGGTTGTGATAGTGGATCTGCAGGCCGAAGGCGCGGGCGCGGCGCGCGACCGCCTGGCCGATGCGGCCCATGCCGATGATGCCGAGCCGCTTGCCGCCGATGCGGTGACCGAGCATCCAGGTCGGCGACCAGCCCGCCCAGGGTTTTCCCTCCGTCAGGATCGAGGCGCCTTCGATCATCCGCCTGGGCACGGCGAGGATCAGCGCCATGGTCATGTCGGCGGTATCCTCGGTCAGGACTTTCGGCGTGTTGGTGACGGTGATGCCGCGGGCGTGCGCGGCTTCGACGTCGATATTGTCGACGCCGTTGCCGAAGTTCGCAATCAGCCGCAGCTTGCAGTCCGGCTGATTGACGATCTCGGCGCTGATATGGTCGGTGACCGTCGGAACCAGCACGTCCGCGGTGCGCGCGGCTTCCGCGATCTGCTCGGTGGACATCGGCGTGTCCTCGAGATTGATGCGCGCGTCGAACAATTCGCGCATCCGCGTCTCGATCGAATCCGGCAGCTTGCGCGTCACCACGACGAGGGGCTTTTTCTTCACCGACATGTCCTGCTCTCATGAGGCGTCGCAGGCCGCCTCTGTCGCCAAAGGCCGGCCGTTGAGGCCTCATTAACCCGGTTGTTCGACACTGCCCTTGCCGTGTCCGTCCCCGGCGTTTCCTCCAAGCTCTCCCGAGATTTCCGGCCGGAAAATCGGGGCAAACTGGTTGTTCAAGTGCCCGTCCTCTCTAGCAGAAGGCCGGGCCAAGACAAGAACCACGGGCCGGGCCTGGGGAACACCCGCGTGGGGCGGGTCGGGATGTACGCGGCAGGGTTTGGAATTTTGGGTGAGGGTCCGGCAAGGCCGGGTCCTCGACAGGAGACGGGTTGATGGCGTTGGAGCGTTTTTGTTCGGTGATGGCGCTTGTCTGCACCTGGTGGAGCGCCTCGGTCGGCCCCGCGCATTCGGCCAAGGATAACGTCCCGCAGAGCGCCAGCGGCCTGCCGGTGCCGCGTTACGTCAGCCTCAAATCGGACCACGTCAATGTTCGCGCCGGCCCGACCAAGGACAATGACGTGGCCTGGGTCTACACCCGCGCCGGCCTGCCGGTCGAAATCACCGCCGAGTTCGAGAATTGGCGCCGGGTGCGCGATTCCGAGGGCGCCGAGGGCTGGGTCTATCACTCGCTGCTGTCGGGCCGCCGCACTGCGGTCGTCACCATGAAGCACAAGGACGAACTCGCCCCGATCTACGATCGCGCCGATCCCGACAGCGCCGTTGCAGCAAAGCTCCAGGCCGGCGTCGTCACGCAGGTCAAGAAGTGCACCGCAAACTGGTGCCGCGTCACCGGCAACGGCTTTGACGGTTGGATCCAGCAGGAGCGCCTCTGGGGCGTGTACTCGGACGAGCAGGTGAATTGACGCCGGAGGCGTCATCCCGGGGCGATGCCTAGCATCGAAGCCGGGATCTCGACATTCCCCGGTGCGCCATTGCGCACCTGAGGTCTGGTGCTGCGCACCATGCCGGAATGACGGCGTAAAACGACAATGGCCGGGACAAGCCCGGCCATGACGGTAACAGCTTGGATTGATCTCAGCGCTTCTTGCGCAGGCGCACGACCATGTCGATACGCGCGATCTCGTAACCTTCCGGCACCTCCGGCATCTTGGACAGCGCCAGATGCGGATCCTCGATGTCGACCAGCTCGTGGCTGTTCTCGAGGTAGTAGTGATGGTGGGTAGTGACGTTGGTGTCGAAATAGGTCTTGGTGCCGTCGACGCTGACCTGGCGGAGCAGGCCGGCATCGGTGAGCTGGTTCAGCGTGTTGTAGACGGTCGCCAACGACACCGGGACCTTGGCCAGGGTCGCTTCCTCGTAGAGCATTTCAGCCGTGAGGTGGCGAGCACCCTTGCCGAACAACAGCCAGCCGAGCGCCATGCGCTGGCGCGTCGGACGGAGCCCGGCGGACTGGAGCATTTCGTTGACGTCGTGCCAAGGGCAGCCGGTCAAAGCCGGGTGGCGGCCGGACAGCAGGGCTGCAGAATGGACGTCATCGTCGTGACGGGGCGCTGTATTCTCGCTCATTTCCAGATTTCGGGCACGCGTGAACATTATCTATCTGCAATATAAGAACAGAAAGATGCAGATGCAAGTTTCTCGCAACTAGAGGGGTTCTAATCAGGCTTGGAACCGGGCCGGGATCGCGTCACTTTACCTTCATGGATCCGCTTTGCCACTCGAAATGGCCTGTGTTAGAGAGCGCGCGGTTCCGCTTAGCCGATTTTGGCGCAGCCGGGCATGGAGGCCTGGTCGGCAGTCCATCCGGGACATGCGGGAGCCGCGCCTGACGGTGGCAATTGGCGTTGCTCTCCGATCGAGACCGGGCCCATTTTCGCCAAGAAACGCCGCTCAATCGGAATTCAAACAGAGGCTCGTGCATGCTGAACAGGCGCAACGGTTACGAATACGAAGATCTGCTGGCCTGTGCCCGCGGCGAGATGTTCGGCCCGGGCAATGCCCAGCTGCCGCTGCCACCGATGCTGATGTTCGATCGCATCACGGAAATTAGCGAGACCGGCGGGGAGTTCGGCAAGGGCGTGGTGCGCGCCGAGCTCGACGTGAAGCCCGATCTCTGGTTCTTCGGCTGCCACTTCAAGAACGATCCCGTGATGCCCGGCTGCCTCGGCCTCGACGCACTGTGGCAAATGGTCGGCTTCTATCTGGGCTGGACCGGGGGCGAAGGTCGCGGGCGTGCGCTTGGTCTGAACGAATTAAAGTTCAGCGGCCAGGTGCTGCCCGAGGCCAGCAAGGTTGTGTACAACGTCGATATCAAGCGCGTGATGCGTTCAAAGCTGGTGCTCGGGATCGCCGACGGATGGCTTTCGGTCGACGAGCAGATTATCTATCGCGCCAAGGACCTGAAGGTCGGCCTGTTCAAGCAGGGCACGAGCCTGGGCTGAGCGCATCACCACGAAGAGAACGAGCAAGAAGACAACGAGCAGGGCGAGGCTGTCATGAGGCGGGTTGTGGTCACCGGGATGGGCATCGTCTCGTCGATCGGAAACAACACCCAGGAAGTGCTTGCGAGCCTTCACGAGGCGAAGTCGGGCATTTCTCGGGCTGAGAAATATGCCGAGCTCGGCTTTCGTTCGCAGGTGCAAGGTGCGCCGACGCTCGATCCCGCGACGGTGGTCGACCGCCGCGCCATGCGTTTCCTCGGTCAGGGCGCGGCGTGGAATCATATCGCGATGGAGCAGGCGATTCAGGACTCGGGTCTGTCGCCCGACGAAGTCTCCAACATCCGCACCGGCATCATCATGGGTTCCGGCGGCCCGTCCGCCCGCACCATCGTCGAGGCTGCCGACATCACCCGCGCCAAGGGACCGAAGCGCGTCGGACCGTTTGCAGTGCCGAAGGCGATGTCGTCCACGGCCTCCGCGACGCTTGCGACCTGGTTCAAGATCAAGGGCGTGAATTACTCGATCTCCTCGGCCTGCGCGACGTCGAATCATTGCGTCGGCAATGCCTATGAGACGATCCAGATCGGCAAGCAGGACGTCATCTTCGCCGGTGGCTGCGAAGAATTGGACTGGTCGCTGTCCGTGCTGTTCGATGCCATGGGCGCGATGTCCTCGAAGTACAACGACACGCCTGCCACGGCCTCGCGCCCCTACGACGTCAACCGCGACGGCTTCGTCATCGCCGGCGGCGCCGGCGTGCTGGTGCTGGAAGAGCTCGAGCATGCCAAGGCGCGCGGCGCCCGCATTTACGGCGAGATCGTCGGCTATGGCGCGACGTCGGACGGCTACGACATGGTCGCGCCATCGGGTGAAGGCGCCGAGCGCTGCATGCGCATGGCGATGTCGACGGTGAAGACCAAGGTGGACTACATCAATCCCCACGCGACCTCGACGCCGGCCGGAGATCCCCCGGAGATCGAGGCGCTGCGAAAGGTGTTCGGCACCGGCGAGAAGTGCCCGCCGATCTCTGCCACCAAGGCGCTGACCGGCCACTCGCTGGGTGCCACCGGCGTGCAGGAAGCGATCTACTCGCTGCTGATGATGAACAACGGCTTCATCTGCGAGAGCGCGCACATCCAGGAGCTCGACCCCGTTTTCGCCGACATGCCGATCGTGCGCAAGCGCATCGACAACGTCAAGATCGGCACCGTGCTGTCGAACTCCTTCGGCTTCGGCGGCACCAACGCCACGCTGGTATTCAGCCGGCTGGATGCGTAACGCCATTGTTGGCGGACGGTTGATTTTCTCGTCATGGCCGGGCTTGTCCCGGCCATCCACGTCTTGGCCCCGGTGTTGGAAGTGCTGATGCCCGGGACAAGCCGGGCGTGACGAAAACGGAAGGTAATCGCGAGATGGAAGGTTTGATGAAGGGCAAGCGCGGTCTGATCATGGGCATCGCCAATGATCACTCGATCGCCTGGGGCATGGCGAAGACGCTGCATGCTCACGGGGCCGAGCTCGCCTTCACCTTCCAGGGCGAGGCCCTGGGCAAGCGCGTCAAGCCGCTGGCCGAGCAGCTCGGGGTCGATCTGGTGCTGCCTTGCGACGTCGAGGACATCGCCAGCGTCGATGCCACCTTCGATGTGCTCCGCGAAAAATGGGGCAAGCTCGATTTCGTCATCCACGCCATCGGCTTTGCCGACAAGAACGAGCTGAAGGGCCGCTACGCCGACACCAGCCGCGAGAATTTTTCGCGCACGATGGTGATCTCCTGCTTCTCGTTCACGGAAATCGCAAAGCGCGCCGCAGAGCTGATGACGGAGGGCGGCAGTATGGTCACGCTGACCTTCGGCGCCTCGGAGCGCGCGATGCCGAACTACAATGTGATGGGCGTGGCCAAGGCGGCGCTGGAAGCCTCCGTGCGCTATCTCGCCTCCGATTTCGGACCGCGCGGCATCCGTGTCAACGCGATCTCCGCAGGTCCCATCCGCACGCTCGCCGGTTCGGGCATTGGCGAGGCGCGTGCGATGTTCGCCTTCATGCAGAAGCATTCGCCTCTCCGCCGCGGCGTCACGCTCGACGATCTCGGCGGCTCCGCGCTGTACCTGCTGTCGGATCTGTCCGGCGGCGTCACCGGCGAGATCCACTACGTCGATTCCGGCTACAACATCGTGCTGATGCCGCGGCCGGACGATCTGAAGGCGGACTGAAACGTTCGCAGATTCCGTAGGGTGGGCAAAGGAGCGTGAGCGACGTGCCCATCGTCTCTCAATGATTGCAGATCGTGGGCACGGCGAAGGCGCCCTTGCGCGCCTACGAGAGCAGCCTCACCCCGCCGCGATCTTCTCCGCGCGCTGGAAGGCCAGCCGCGCTGTGCAACGCGCGAGATAGGCATCGAACGCCGGGCGCGACGGCACCATCTTGAACTGCCGCACCGCGAAATTCAGGCCCGAGCCGATCGTGATGTCGGCGGCCGAGAAGTCCTCGCCTAAAATCCACGGTCCCTTGGCGAGCGCAGCTTCCAGCACGTCGAAGACCTGCGTCGCGCTGCCCCAGGCCGCGGTCGAGGTCGGGATCTCGATCTTGGTGAAGATCTGGATGATGGCGGGCTCGATGCAGCCGGGCGAAAAGAACAGCCATTGCAGATAGCGCGCGCGGCGCGGATCGGTCACCCCTGGCGCGAGCTTCGTCTCCGGATAGCGGTCGGCAATGTAGGCACAGATCGCCGCGGCCTCGCCGAGTGCGGCATCGCCGTCGGTCAGCGCCGGCACCTTGCCCATCGGATTGATCTTCAAATAATCCGGCGCCTTCTGTGCGCCGGTCGAGATGTCCGTCAGCACCCGCTCATAGGGCAGGCCGCTCTCCTCCATCAGCCAGAGTGTCGTGAATGAGCGCGAGCGGGGCGACCAATAGAGCTTGATCATGGCGCGGACCTTCCAGTGTGCGGGAGACCAAGTCTAGTTCATCGCGTGTCTGGTTGGAATTCGCAACTCACTACGCATGGGAAGGAGGCCGTGTTCGGCGCGCAATATCTTGGTCAACCCGAATGAGTGGCTGTCACTCTTGCTGCAGATAGCCGGGGAGTCCCCGATCGAGCCTGTTGGTCACGAGCGCTCGTGTTCTCTCACGCAGAACTGCGCTGCTCGAAGCCGTCGCGGGCGGATTGGGGAAATGATCGTTGTCGAGCTTGGTGAGTGGATCCTCCGTCAACCGCATGCTCGCTGCGAGGTTGACGCCGAAATTCACGAACGGACGGTCGATCTGCTCATAGCTTCTACCGTCGATCAGGTTGATGGAGATGTTGGCGAACAAATGCGAATGCCGGATCAGATTTCCGAGACCTTGATTGAACGTGCCGATACCATTCAGCATCAGGCGGCTGCCCGGCAATTCTCCCTTGTACGTGGTCGCAACCAGATATCGATCGCAGCTCGCGTTCGGCGTGATGCCGCGCACGATCGCTGGCAGGCGTTCGCTGGGATCGGGAATGAATCGCGATTTCGGATTGTAGAAGGGTTCGAAGGCTCCCTTGGGATAGCTGATCCTGCGAACACCGGGATCGTTACCCGTTGCGGCTTTCACCCGTGCAAACACGAGATCGTCAAGACCCCAGTCGATGGCAACTTCGGTCTCCTCGTTCTCGAAGATGGTCAGCCCGAATTTCTGGACGGAGTAGCGTTCGCCGATCACCGAGATCACGCCGAGCTTGCAGGGGCCGATTTCCACCGCTTGCGGCTTGTTCGCCGCCGAGTGTTTGGCCTTCGGCCCCGCCTTCTTGCCAGTCGGCTTGCTCGTCGCCGGAGTTGCGGCAGTGGGTGGAGCAGAGGCGGACTGGGACCACCCGGTCGTGGCGCAAGATGACACGAAGATGGCAGCGGCGGCGAAACTGCGTAACATGACTCGGGAATTCAAGTTGCTGAGACGTGACCTGCAAACTAGGGCGTGTAGAACGCGTTCGCAAGCACAACCTATGTCGTCCGCCTCCACCGATAATATTTCATCATGAATCCGTTTGACGGCTCGATCGCTTCCTTCTCGAACACGAAACCTTCGCGCTCGTACCAGCGCCAGGCTTTTTCGTTCTCGCGGACGCAACGCAGGTACATCTCGTCAGGCATTTGCGTGCGGGTGAAGGCGAGCAATCGTCGGCCGAGCGATTGGCCCTGATATGCGGGCGCGACGAAGAGCATGTCGAGATAGCGCCTCGGCACATGCAGTGCCAGCATGGCGGCGATGGTGCCTTGATCGTCGGCGACGAACAGGCTCCAGCCGTCCTCGATCTCGCGCCGGACGCGCGCGCGCAGGTTTGCCAGCAGGAAGTCGCTGGCCTCGCCGAGCCCGGTCGAGACCCAGCTCTCCATCCAGACGCGGCCGACCTCGTCGTACTCGTCTGCGCGGGCGGGGCGGATGACAGGATGCGACATCGGAAGCTAGGCTCTCTGGCTGCGCGCGGCCGGACGCGCTCGCACCTTGCCGGCCGACAGGCACACCACCTCGGAGATCTGCAGCAGCTGCCGGGCCAGCGGGCTGGTCTTGCGCCAAACCATGCCGATTGTGCGGGATGGTTGCGGGTCGCGGAAGCGAGCGAGCGAGACCGAGGCCGATCGCGTCTCCACCGGCACCGCCATCTCCGGAATCAGCGTCACGCCGATGCCGGCGCTGACCATCTGGACCAGCGTCGACAGCGAGTTGGCGTCCAGCATCTCGCGCGGCGGTGCCGATTGCATGTTGCAGAACGACAGCGCCTGGTCGCGGAAGCAGTGGCCCTCCTCGAGCAGCAATAGCCGCATCTCGCGCATCATCTCGCGCGAAGGTGCCGGCGTTCCCTCGTCCGCACCCGGCCGGACCAGCAGGAATTTTTCCTCGAACAGGGCGACCTCGGTGAGCGAGGGCTCGGACACCGGCAGCGCCACGATGGCGGTGTCGAGCCGTCCCTCCACCAGTTCCTGGATCAGCCGCGGCGTCATGGTCTCGCGCACCCGGATGTCGAGCTCCGGATGCAGGCGCGTGAGATTCTTGGTGATCGTGGGCAGGAGATAAGGCGCGATCGTCGGGATCATGCCGATGCGCAGCCGGCCGGCAAACCGGTCCTGCGAGGCGCGGGCGAAGTCGCCGAGCTCATCGACCGAGCGGAGGATGTCGCGGACGCGTTGCGCGAGCTCCTCGCCGAACCGGGTCAGCGCCACTTGGCGCGCGCTGCGCTCCAGCAGCAGCCCGCCCAGCGCCTCCTCCAACTCCTTGATCTGCATCGACAAGGCCGGCTGCGAGATGGAGCAGGCCTCGGCCGCGCGGCCGAAATGGCCATGACGCGCCAGCGCATCGAAATACCGGAGCTGGCGGAGCGTCACGTTCAGCATCAGAAAATCTTATTGCAGCGATCATTAAAGTCAACTTCCCCTGATCGAACGCGGCGCTTAGAGTGGTTCTACCTGGTCAAAGGCGCGAGTTCGACGCCACCAGAGGAGGTATTCATGGACGACACTTCGAAGTGCCCGTTTTCGGGTGGAAAACGCGTGCCGGCGAACCGCGACTGGTGGCCGACGCAGCTCAGCATCGAGATGCTGCACAAGAATTCCGACAAGTCCGATCCGATGGGCGAGGACTTCGATTACGCCAAGGAGTTCAAGTCGCTCGATCTCAACGCGGTGATCAAGGACCTCACCGCCTTGATGACGGATTCGCAGGAATGGTGGCCCGCCGACTTCGGACACTACGGCGGCCTGATGATCCGCATGGCATGGCACAGCGCGGGCACCTACCGCACCACTGACGGCCGCGGCGGCGCCGGCGCGGGCCAGCAGCGTTTCGCTCCGCTCAACAGCTGGCCGGACAATGCCAATCTCGACAAGGCGCGCCGTCTGCTCTGGCCGATCAAGCAGAAATACGGCCGCAAGATCTCCTGGGCCGATTTGATGGTGCTGGCCGGCAACGTCGCGCTGGAATCGATGGGCTTCAAGACCTTCGGCTTCGCCGGCGGCCGCGCCGACGTGTGGGAGCCCGAAGAGCTGTATTGGGGTCCCGAAGGCACCTGGCTTGGCGATGAGCGCTACAGCGGCGAACGTCAGCTCGCCGAGCCGCTCGGCGCGGTGCAGATGGGCCTCATCTACGTCAATCCGGAAGGCCCGAACGGCAAGCCCGATCCCGTCGCCGCGGCCAAGGACATCCGCGAGACCTTCGCCCGCATGGCGATGAACGACGAGGAAACCGTCGCGCTGATCGCCGGCGGTCACAGCTTCGGCAAGACTCACGGCGCGGGCGACCCTTCGCTGGTCGGTCCGGAGCCGGAAGCGGGCGCGCTGGAAGACCAGGGCCTCGGCTGGAAGAGCAAGCACGCATCGGGTCACTCGGGTGATGCCATCACCAGCGGTCTCGAGGTGACGTGGACCAAGACGCCGACGAAGTGGAGCAACAACTTCTTCGAGAACCTCTTCAATTTCGAATGGGAGCTGACCAAGAGCCCGGGCGGCGCGAACCAGTGGACTGCGAAGGGCGCCGACGCGATCATCCCCGACGCCTTCGACAAGTCGAAGAAGCATCGGCCGACGATGCTGACGACCGACCTCTCGCTGCGCTTCGACCCGGCCTACGAGAAGATCTCGCGCCGCTTCCTCGAAAACCCCGACCAGTTCGCGGACGCTTTTGCCCGCGCCTGGTTCAAGCTCACCCATCGCGACATGGGTCCAATCCAGCGCTATCTCGGCCCGCTGGTGCCGAAGGAGACGCTGATCTGGCAGGATCCGATCCCGGCCGTGAATCACGAGCTGGTCAGCGATCAGGATATCGCTGCGCTGAAGACCAAGATCCTGGCTTCGGGCCTTTCGGTGTCCGAGCTGGTCTCGACCGCCTGGGCGTCGGCCTCGACGTTCCGTGGCTCGGACAAGCGTGGCGGCGCCAATGGCGCGCGCATTCGCCTTGCCCCGCAGAAGGATTGGGAGGTCAACGAGCCGGCTCAGCTCTCCAAGGTGCTCGGCAAGCTCGAAGCGATCCAGAAGGACTTCAACGCGTCGTCCGGCGCCAAGAAGGTCTCGCTCGCGGACCTCATCGTCCTCGGCGGCACCGCTGCGGTCGAGAAGGCTGCGAAGGATGCCGGCGTCGACGTGAAGGTTGCTTTCACGCCGGGCCGCATGGATGCCTCCCAGGAGCAGACCGATGTGGCCTCCTTCGCGCCGCTCGAGCCGCGGGCCGATGGTTTCCGCAACTATGTCGGCAAGAAGCATCAGTTCCTGCAACAGGAAGAGGCGCTGGTCGATCGTGCGCAGCTCCTGAGGCTCACCGGCCCCGAGATGACGGCGCTGGTCGGCGGCCTGCGCGTGCTCGGTGCCAACGCGAACGGTTCGAAGCACGGTGTCTTCACGTCGAATGTGGGCACGCTGAGCAACGATTTCTTCGTCAATCTGCTCGACATGGGGGCGCAGTGGACTCCGGCGGCTGACGGTACCTATGAGGCCCGCGACCGCAAGACCAACGCGGTGAAGTGGACCGGCACGCGCGTCGACCTGATCTTCGGGGCGCACTCGCAGCTCCGCGCCTATGCCGAAGTCTACGCCACGTCCGATTCCAAGGAGCAGTTCGTGAAGGACTTCGCCAAGGCCTGGACCAAGGTGATGAACCTCGACCGCTACGACATCGTGCGCAAGTGATCCTCATCAGGAAGTGACAAGCAAGGGGCGGCCGAGAGGCCGCCCCTTTTTTCGTGGTTCTGGATTGTCTTCACACCCCGAGTGAGCCCGCCTTCGCCGCTGCGTAGCGTTCGCCGACGACTTTCCAGTTCACCGTGTTCCACCATGCCTTGAGATAATCGGCGCGACGGTTCTGGTAGTTCAGGTAATAGGCGTGCTCCCAGACATCGTTGCCGAGCAGCGCGCGTTTGCCGTCCATCATTGGATTGTCCTGGTTGGGGCGGGTCTCGATCGCGAGCTTGCCATCCTTGCTGACCGTCACGAACACCCAGCCCGAGCCGAACACGCGTCCGCCGGCTGCGTTAAAATCGGTCTGGAATTTCTCCATGCCGCCGAGGTCGCTCTCGATCGCAGCAAGCACGGCGCCTTCCGGCCTCCCGCCGTTCGGTCCCATGATCTGCCAGAACATGGTGTGGTTAGCGTGGCCGCCCATGCTGTTGCGGACGCCGGTGCGGATCGCTTCCGGCACGGCGCCGAGGTTGCCCAGCACGTCGCCGATCGGCTTTTCCGCGATCTGCGGATTGTCCTTCGCGAAATTGTTGAGGTTGGTGATGAACGCCTGGTGATGACGATCGTGATGGATTTCCATCGTCCTGGCATCAATGTGCGGTTCCAGCGCGTTGGCCGGATAAGCCAGCGGATCGAGCTTGAACGGCCCGGTGGGCGCCGCGGCGGCCTGCGCGAACACGAGGCGCGGGGCGGCCACGGTGGCGGCGAGGCCGGTTGCGGTGAGCATGAGTCGGCGCCGGGATAAGGATGACATCTGGTTCTCCTGTCTGGGGGCAATCCGCCGATAGAGCACGCGGCGGTCCGGACAGGTACGCAGCAGCAGCCATCGCCGGTTCGATCCCAGTCATTGTGACGCTGCGGCGGAATCGCGCATTGCCATTCCGATGATGCCGGCCGCAGGCGGCCCACGAAAAAGGGCGGCCCTGCGGCCGCCCTTCGTATTTCCGTATTGTCGCGAGACTTACTCGCCGGCGGCTTCGCGCGGAGCCTTCTCGCTCTCGCCGCCCTTGCCTTCGAGGTCCTCGCCGGTGGTCTGGTCGACGACCTTCATCGACAGGCGGGTCTTGCCGCGGTCGTCGAAGCCGAGCAGCTTGACCTTGACCTTGTCGCCTTCCTTGACGACGTCGGAGGTCTTCTGCACGCGCGACGAAGCGAGCTGGCTGATGTGGACGAGGCCGTCCTTGGAACCGAAGAAGTTCACGAAGGCGCCGAACTCCATCACCTTGACGACGGTGCCGTCATAGATCTGGCCGACTTCCGGATCGGAGGCGATCGACTTGATCCACTTGATCGCGGCCTTCATCGCCTCGCCATCAGAGGAGGCGACCTTCACGGTGCCGTCGTCCTCGATGTTGACCTTGGCGCCGGTCTTCTCGACGATTTCGCGGATCACCTTGCCGCCGGTGCCGATCACTTCGCGGATCTTGTCCGTGGCGATCTTGAAGGTCTCGATGCGCGGCGCGTATTCGCCGAGCTCTGCGCGGGCGTTGGTCAGCGCCTTGGCCATCTCGCCGAGGATGTGGATACGACCATCCTTGGCCTGCGCGAGCGCCACCTTCATGATCTCTTCGGTGATGCCCTCGATCTTGATGTCCATCTGGAGCGAGGTGATGCCTTGCTCGGTACCGGCGACCTTGAAGTCCATGTCTCCGAGATGGTCCTCGTCGCCGAGGATGTCCGAGAGAACCGCGAAGCGCTTGTCTTCCAGGATCAGGCCCATTGCGATGCCCGCGGTCGGCCGCTTCAGCGGCACGCCGGCATCCATCAGCGCGAGCGAGGCGCCGCAGACCGAAGCCATCGAGGACGAGCCGTTCGATTCGGTGATCTCCGACACTACGCGCGTGGTGTAGGGGAATTCGTGATGCGGCGGCAGCACCGGGTGGATCGCGCGCCAGGCCAGCTTGCCGTGGCCGATCTCGCGGCGCTTGGTGCCGCCGAGGCGACCGGTCTCACCGACCGAGTAGGGAGGGAAGTTGTAGTGCAGCAGGAACGTCTCTTTGTACGTCCCCGACAGCGCGTCGATGTACTGCTCATCCTCGCCGGTGCCGAGCGTGGTCACGACCAGCGCCTGGGTCTCGCCGCGGGTGAACAGCGCCGAGCCGTGCGCGCGGGGCAGCACGCCGACTTCGGCGATGATGTTGCGCACGGTCTTGGAATCGCGGCCGTCGATGCGCTTGCCCGTGTCCAGGATGTTCCAGCGAACGATCTTCGCCTCGAGCTCCTTGAACACGCCGGAGATGCGCAGCTTGTCGTATTTCGGCTCCTGCCCTTCGGGGAAGTAGTGGGCGATCACCTTTTCCTTGACCTTGCCGACCGCGGCATAGCGATCCTGCTTGACCGGAATGGCGTAGGCGGCGCGCAGTTCCTGCTCGACGAGGCCGAGCATTTCCTTCTCGAGCGCGGAATTGTCGATCGTGGTGACTTCGCGCGGCTCCTTGGCGGCCTTCTCGGCGAGCTCGATGATCGCGTTGATCACCGGCTGGAAGTGGCGGTGACCGAACATCACGGCGCCGAGCATGATGTCTTCGTTCAGTTCCTTGGCTTCCGATTCCACCATCAGGACGGCGTCGGCCGTGCCGGCGACGACGAGGTCGAGCTGGGTGTCGACCATCTCGTCGAGCGTCGGGTTGAGAATGAACTCGTCATTGGCGAAGCCGACGCGAGCCGCGCCGATCGGGCCCTTGAACGGTGCGCCCGACAGGGTCAGCGCCGCCGACGATGCCACCAGCGCGACGATGTCCGGGTCGTTCTCCATGTCATGCGAGAGAACGGTGACGATCACCTGGGTCTCGTTGCGCCAGCCGTCGACGAACAGCG
The DNA here is from genome assembly GCF_032918005.1 of Bradyrhizobium sp. NDS-1. NCBI lineage: Bacteria > Pseudomonadati > Pseudomonadota > Alphaproteobacteria > Hyphomicrobiales > Nitrobacteraceae > Bradyrhizobium > Bradyrhizobium sp. NDS-1. The sequence continues at coordinate 56,117 of NZ_CP136628.1, read as the reverse complement.
GACGGATCGGACGGTCGATCAGGCGGGAGACCAGCGTCTCCTTCTCGGTCGGACGGCCCTCGCGCTTGAAATAGCCGCCGGGAATGCGGCCCGCAGCGTAGGTCTTTTCCTGGTAGTCGACGGTCAGCGGCAGGAAGTCGACGCCTTCACGCGGGGCCTTCGCCGCGACGACGGTGGCAAGCACCACGGTCTCGCCATAGGTGGCGACGACGGCGCCGTCGGCCTGGCGGGCGATCTTGCCGGTTTCCAGCTTGAGAGGGCGTCCGCCCCAGTCGATCTCGACTGAATGCTTATTGAACATAGATGTCTTCTTTCATGGGTTCTCGAAAGAAGGGACGGCTCTCGAAAAACAAAAACCATGCGCAAGATTGCGGGGCGCTGATCGAAGCGGGTGATCAGCGTCCTGCGATCCTGCCATGGTTTTTGGATTTCGGATGGCGTCCATCCTTTCGGGTCATACGGGCGCCTTGCCCGTTGTGCCCAGCCGCCGGATTGCTGCTGGACTTTCAGTCGGCACGAATGCGAACACCGAACCTCGGTCTCCGCCGATCGTGCCCCGGATGCCAGCCTTCAACGGCTCGCATCCGACGTGCGCGCAGCCTCGATCAAAAAGCCTAAAATAGACGCTTTCGTTCGAAGCCGCGTGCGAAAACGCGCGCCGTTGGCGCGCGTAAGAACTGTTAGCGACGAATGTTGTGCTTCTCGAGCAGCGCCTTGTACCGCGCTTCGTCCCGCTTCTTGAGGTAGTCGAGCAGCGAGCGGCGGGTCGAGACCAGCTTCAAGAGGCCGCGACGCGAATGGTTGTCCTTCACGTGGGTCTTGAAATGGTTGGTCAGGTTGTTGATGCGTTCCGACAGGATCGCGACCTGAACCTCCGGCGAGCCGGTGTCGCCGGCCTTGTTGGCATTCGTCTTGATGACTTCCGCTTTGCGTTCTGCGGCAATCGACATCGTCAATTTCTCTCGTTGCGACCAGTTGAGGCAGTCAAGCCGGTCAGGTTGAACACACGCTTGGGGATGATTTCGCCATTGCCGACTTCAGCAAGCGCGAGAAGCCGGCCTGCCACCGTGACATAGACTGTGCCGCTACAAGTGGGCGCATCCCGTCCGCGCAACAAAACGGCCTGGCCCCGATGGAGCCTTGCCGCATCAGCCCGAGTGACGGCCAGTGCCGGGATGTCGTCCAGCGCGGTCTCAACGGGCATAAGCGCGTCCGCGAGGCTACCCTCGCCGGACGCGGCTCTATCGCACAAAGCCTCCAGCTGATCCAGCGGAATCATGTCGTTTTCGCCAAATGGGCCGACCAAGGTCCGCCTGAGGGCGCAGATGTGGCCGAAAGTGCCGAGAATCCGGCCCATATCGCGGGCTAGCGCCCGGACATAGGTGCCCTTGCCGCATTCGGCCTCGAACACGGCCCGGTCGTTATCCGGTTGATCCACAAGGGCTAAATGGTGGATCTCGACCGGACGGGGCGCCAGCTCCACGACCTCGCCATCGCGGGCGAGGTCGTAGGCGCGCTCGCCCTGGACCTTGATCGCGGAATAGCGCGGGGGGATCTGCTCGATCACCCCGGTGAAGCGGGGCAGGAGGGCCAGGATGGCCTCCCGGGTCGGACGCTGGTCCGAGGTCGCGGTCACCCGGCCCTCGATATCGTCGGTGTCGCGCTCCTCGCCCCAGCACACCGTGAACTGGTAGCGCTTGCGGCCGTCCATGACGAAGGGAACGGTCTTGGTGGCTTCCCCCAGCGCGATCGGCAGCCCGCCCGAGGCGAGCGGATCGAGGGTGCCGGCGTGCCCGGCGCGCTTGGCGTTGAACAGGCGCTTGAGCACCGCAACCGCCTGTGTCGAAGTCATGCCGATCGGCTTGTCGAGCACGACCCAGCCGTGGACGTCGCGCCGGTCGCGGCGGATCTGGCTGCCCTTCTGCCTGGTATTGGCACGCGGATCGTTGTTGACGCGGCGCGGCTCCTGATGCGGCTGCGAATCGCCGCCCGGGCTCGCAAAATTATCGTCCGCAAAATTTTTCTTCTGCACGTCGCGCTGATCGGCCTGTTCGCCGCTGACCGTGTCGTGAGCCGGGTCCATCGTCATCGTTCTTCTTCCCGATCCGTGTCCGGATCCTGTTCGAGATCCTTCTGCACCGCAGGTGTTCTCAAAAGCTTCTCGATCCGTTCCGCTTCGTCGAATCGCTCGTCGACGCGGAAGCGAAGGTCAGGTGCAAATTTCAGGTTAACGCGACGCGCGACCTCGCCGCGCAAGAACTTCTTGTTGCGTTCGAGCGCAGCGATGACGATCCCGGTGTCGCGGCCACCGAGCGGCATCACATAGACGGTTGCGAGCTTCAGGTCGGGCGACATCCGTACCTCCGGCACGGTGATGATGTGACCTTCGAGGTCCGCATCATGCACATTGCCTTGCGCCAGAATCTCGGCCATCGCGTGGCGAACCTGCTCGCCGACGCGCAACTGACGTTGCGAGCCTCCGCCCGGTGCGGAACTCTTCTTCTGATGATGGCGTGGCATTCTCGAAAATCACCTCGTCATGCCCGCGTTTGGGACACGGGCATTGTCATTTGTCCTGTTGAAACGAAGAGGGGTGGATGGCCGGAAAAAATCCGGCCATCGCACTCCCGCAATTTCAGCTCAAAAAGATCCTGACCGCTTCGGTAAGATTTGGACTTACAGGGAGCGCTGGATCGTCTCCACGCGGTAACACTCGATCACGTCACCGGCGCGCATGTCGTGGTAGTTCTCGAAGGCCATGCCGCATTCCTGACCGGACTGGACTTCCTTCACTTCGTCCTTGAAGCGCTTCAGCGTCGACAGCTTGCCCTCGTGCACGACGACGTTGTCGCGGATCAGGCGCACATTGGCGCCGCGTTCCACGGTGCCGTCGGTGACGCGGCAGCCGGCGACCTTGCCGACCTTGGAGATGTTGAAGATCTCCAGGATGGCGGCATTGCCGAGCATGGTTTCGCGCAAGGTCGGCGCGAGCAGGCCGCTCATCGCCTTCTTCACGTCGTCCACGAGATCGTAGATGATGTTGTAATAGCGGATCTCGATGCCGTTGCGCTTGGCGGCCGCAGCGGCCTCCTTGTTGGCTCGAACCGAGAAGCCGATGATCGCGGCGTTGAAGCCTTCGGCCAGCGTCACGTCGGATTCCGAGATGCCGCCGACGCCGGCATGCAGGATGCGGGCTGCGACTTCGTCGGTACCGAGCTTCTCCAGCGAGCCGAGGATCGCTTCCAACGAGCCCTGCACGTCGGCCTTGATGATCAGCGGGAATTCCTTGCGGCCCGCGGTCTTCAATTGCGACATCATCTGCTCGAGCGAGCCGCGCATGCCGGAGATCGAGGCAGCCGCGTTCTCGCGCTTCTGGTGCGCACGATAGCTGGTGACCTGGCGGGCGCGGGCTTCGTTCTCGACCACGGCGAGACGATCGCCGGCTTCCGGCGGACCGTTGAAGCCGAGCACCTCGACCGGAACCGAGGGACCTGCTTCCTGCACGGTCTCGCCCTGATCCGAGATCAGTGCGCGGACGCGGCCCATCTCGGCGCCGGCGACGATGATGTCGCCGACCCGGAGCGTGCCGCGCTGGACCAGCACGGTCGCGACCGGACCACGGCCGCGGTCGAGCTTGGCTTCGATCACGGTGCCTTCGGCCGGGCGTTCCGAATTGGTCTTGAGGTCGAGGATGTCGGCCTGGAGCGCGATCATCTCGAGCAGCTTGTCGAGATTGGTCTTGTTCTTGGCGGACACCTCGACGTCGACGACTTCGCCGCCGAACGATTCGACCTGAACCTCGTGCTGGAGCAGCTCGGTGCGCACGCGCTCGGGCTTGGCGTCGGGCTTGTCGATCTTGTTGATGGCAACGATGATCGGCACCCGCGCCGCCTTGGCGTGGTTGATGGCTTCGATGGTCTGCGGCATGACGCCGTCATCGGCCGCAACCACCAGCACGACGATGTCGGTGACCTTGGCGCCGCGGGCGCGCATCGCGGTGAACGCGGCGTGACCGGGCGTGTCGATGAAGGTGATCTTCTTGCCGCTCTCGGGCGACAGCACCTGATAGGCACCGATATGCTGGGTGATGCCGCCGGCTTCGCCGGAGACGACGTTGGCATGGCGGAGCGCGTCGAGCAGCGAGGTCTTGCCGTGGTCGACGTGACCCATCACGGTCACCACCGGCGAACGCGTCTCGGTGTCGGTGGAATCGTCGATGGCGTCGAACAGGCCTTCTTCAACGTCGGACGCGGCAACGCGCTTGACGGTGTGCCCCAGCTCTTCGGCGATCAGCTGCGCGGTGTCGGCATCGATCACGTCGGTGATCTTGTGCATCGCGCCCTGCTTCATCAGCATGCGGATGACATCGACCGCGCGCTCGGCCATGCGGTTGGCGAGCTCCTGGATGGTGATCGCTTCCGGAATGACCACCTCGCGGATGAGCTTTTCCTTCGGCTCGTTCGCTGCGTGGCCCTTCAGGCGCTGGGTGCGGCGGCGGAACGAGGCGATCGAGCGCTCGCGGACCTCGTCGGCATTCAGCGCGGTAACGACCGTCAGGCGGCCGCGCTCCTTCTGCGGGCCAGGCTTGTGGGTGGGCTTGGGGGCGACCACCGGACGCGCGGCACCGCCGGGACCGCGACGGATCTGGCGAGGACCATCGTCCTCATCCGGTCCGGCCGCGACCGCAGGAGCGCGACCCAACGGGCCGCCTGCCGGCCGCGCCGTGGTCGTTCCGGGCCGGGCGGTCGTGCTTCCCGGGCGTGCCGTCGTGGAGGCACCGGGGCGCGCTGCGGGCGCGCCGGGGCGCGGCGTGGAAGCGGCCGGGGCTGCCGCCGCGGGGCGCGGCGCCGATGGCGGCTGCTCGCCTTCGCCAAAGCGCTTCTTGGCCTCGGTCTCGGCCTTGCGCTTGGCCTCGTCCTCGTGACGGTGGCGCTCTTCCTCGGCCTTGCGGCGGGATTCAGCGGCCTCGCGGTCGGCGCGTTCGGCAGCCTCGCGGACAGCGCGGCGCTGGGCCTCTTCCTCGGCCTGGCGACGCTCTTCGACTTCGCGCACCTTGGCATCGGCCAAGGCGCTGGCGCGGGCGGAACGTTCGTCCTCGGTCAGGGTGCGCAGCACGACGCCGGAGCCGGCGTTGCGCGGCGGAGCCGGGCGCGCGGGGGCGGGCGCAGGCGCGGCTGGTGCCGGCTTCGCAACAACCGTGGGAGCCTGCGGCTCGGGGCTGCCGTCGATGCGGCGCTTGCCGCGCTTCTCGACCACGACTTGCTTGCTGCGGCCATGGCTGAAGCTCTGGCGCACAGTGCCCGTTTCGACGCGCGGCTTGAGCGATAGCGTCTTGCTCGGAACGCTCAGCTTCTTGTCGTCAGGGGTCTTGGTATCAACCATTCAGCAGTCCTAATCCTGATTTATCAGTGTTGTGCGTTGCCGCACCGTCCAATTGGGTCGTCGTTGTCTCTCAGAAATCCTGGCCGTGCTTTTCGGCAGTCTTGTCATCGTCCGCCATCCGGTATCGGACCAGCATCTGGCTACGTGACAGGAATGACTTGCTCGCCGGGCCCGCGAGCACGGCAGCATGTATCACATTTGACCGGGTCAGTGCCAAATCCAATTCTATCGATTTCAGTGCGGTGATGACGGGAATCTGCGGCTTGGCGCCGCGATTTCCGGCATTTTGACGCGCCAGCATGTCCAATTTGCGGATTCCGTCCGCGGCCCCGTCGCTGGCGTGGATCAGGACCTCGACCGTGCCTTCCCCGAGGGCGCTTTCGACCTTGCCGAAGCCGGCCACGACCTGGCCGGCCTTGGCAGCGATCCCAAGGGCTTCCGTCACGCTCCGAACCAGGAGCGCTTCGATGTCGGCGGGAAGCGTCTGAGGGATGCGCAGCTCGCGCTTGAAGGCCTTGCTAAATTGGTGACGCCGCACGGCTTCCGCAACCACCCCGCGGGAGGCTGTGAGCCACATGCCGCGTCCGGGCAGCTTGCGCTTGAGATCCGGAACCACGTCGCCTTGTGGCGAAATGACGAAGCGGATCAGCTCGTCGATCGGCCGGACCTGCCGACTGACCGCGCACATCCGCATGGTCGCGGACCTTTCGGTCCGCGGTCCATGGTCGAGTTCGAGGTCAGTATCGGTGAGCATCCGGGCGACATCCTCCTTCGCCCTTAAGCCGGCTGATCTTCGGTCGCTTCAGCCTCTTCTGCGGGCTTGGCGAGATCGGCCTCGGTGATCCAGCCGGCCTTGACGCGGGCCTGCATGATCATCGCCTCGGCATCGTCACGGGAGATATCGATACCGTCGAGGGCGCCCGGGAACTTGGTCTGCTCGCCGCCTTCCTTGCGCTCGGTCCAGCCGACCAGATCGTCGGTGGCGCAGCCCGCGAGGTCGTCGACCGTCTTGATGTCGTTCTCGCCGAACTTCACCAGCATCTTGGAGGTGACGCCGGGCACGTCCTTGACGGCGTCCTCGACACCGAGCTCCTTGCGCCTGGCCTCGATCTCCGCTTCCTGCTGCTCGAGATATTCGCGAGCGCGGCTCTGGAGTTCCTGCGCGGTCTCCTCGTCAAAACCCTCGATGCCGGCGAGTTCCTTGAGGTCCACCATGGCGAGTTCCTCGACCGAGGTGAAGCCTTCCGACGCCAGCAGCTGGCCGACCACTTCGTCAACGTTGAGCGATTCCATGAAGACGCGGGTGGAGTTCTCGAAGTCGGCCTGGCGGCGCTCCGATTCCTCCTGCTCGGTCAGGATGTCGATGTCCCAGCCGGTGAGCTGCGAGGCCAGACGCACGTTCTGGCCGCGGCGGCCGATCGCCAGCGAGAGCTGGTTGTTGGTATCGGGAACGACGACCTCGATGCGCTCGCGGTCTTCGTCGATGACGACCTTGGACACTTCGGCCGGCGCCAGCGCGTTGACCACGAAGGTCGCGATGTCGGGCGACCAGGGAATGATGTCGATCTTCTCGCCCTGCAATTCGTTCACCACGGCCTGCACGCGCGAGCCGCGCATGCCGACGCAGGCGCCGACTGGATCGACCGAGGAATCGCGCGAAATCACGCCGATTTTGGCGCGCGAGCCGGGATCGCGAGCGACCGCCTTGATCTCGACGATGCCGTCATAGATCTCCGGCACTTCCTGCGCGAACAGCTTCGCCATGAACTGCGGATGGGTGCGGGAGAGGAAGATCTGCGGACCGCGGGTCTCGCGGCGGACGTCGAAGATGTAGGCGCGGACACGGTCGCCGTTGCGGAACACCTCGCGCGGCAGCATCTCGTCGCGGCGGATGATGGCTTCGCCACGGCCGAGGTCGACGATCACGCTGCCATATTCGACGCGCTTGACGACGCCGTTGACGATGTCGCCGATGCGGTCCTTGAATTCCTGATATTGCCGGTCGCGCTCGGCCTCGCGGACCTTCTGCACGATGACCTGCTTGGCCGACTGCGCGGCGATACGGCCATATTCCAGCGGCGGCAGCGTGTCGGCAATGGTGTCGCCGACCTGGGCGCCGGGATTGGCGCGCTGCGCGTCCACCAGCGAGATCTGGTTGGAATGGTTTTCGACCTTCTCGACCACCAGCATGTGGCGAGACAGCCGCAGCTCGCCCTTCTTCGGGTCGATCTCGGCGTGAACGTCAGTCTCACTGCCGTAACGCGCGCGCGCCGCCTTGGCGATGGCATCCTCCATCGCCGCGATCACGATGCCGCGGTCGATCGATTTCTCGCGCGCGACGGCATCGGCGATCTGGAGCAATTCAAGTCGATTGGCGCTGACTGCCATGGCTAGTCTCCTTGGTCAGGATCGATCTCGCCGCGCCGCGCGCGGTCGGCGGCAAGACGATGTTTCTTGGTGTTGGTCGGTGCCGGCTTCTTCTTCGGCTTGGTGTTCTTGGTGATCTTCGCACTGATCTCCGCGTGCGGTGCAGCCGGCGGCTCCAGTCCGAGATCCCTGCGCATCTTGCGCTCCTCGGCCTTGCCGCGGCGCATGGATTCGGCGATCAACTCGTCGGTCAGCACCAGGCGTGCCTCGCCGATATCTTCCATGGTCAGGAGAACGTTGGCTTCGTCGCCCGGCTTGACGTCGTCGCGATGCAGATGCACGCGATCGCCTTCGACGGGACCGATCCTGCCGCGGAACCGCTTGCGCCCCTCATGGGCCACCGCCATCTCGATCTTCACCAGATGCCCGGAATAGCGCTCGAAATCGGAACGGCGGACCAGCGGCCGGTCGATCCCCGGCGAGGAGATTTCCAGGCGATAGGCACGATCGATCGGGTCGGCGACGTCGAGCACGGGCGAGAGCGCCCGCGAAATCGCCTCGCAATCCTCGAGCTGCATCGAGCCGTCCGGTCGCTCGGCCATGATCTGCACGGTGCAGCCGGCCTCTCCGGAAATGCGGATCCGCACCAGGCGGTAGCCCATGCCCTCGAGCACCGGTGCTGCGACCGCGGACACCCGTGCCGCCACGCCCGGCTCGACAACGAGTCTCGGCTCGGCCAGCAATTCGGCGTCCGTGGAACCAGGGTTCGGTTCGGTCATGTCCAGGGTCAGGCGCTCGATGGTTAAGGCTTAACTAAGATTTCAAAGCCCGCTTCGGAACTCTCCCGACACGCGTCGGGCCGCATCTTCCGCCAAGCCGCATTCAGGTAACAAAAAAGAGCGGGTCCTTTCGGGCCCACTCTCACTACGCGGATCGTATGAGAAGATGAATTGGCGTTGATATAGCGCTTTTGATCCCCCCGGACAAGGCCCATCGCGGGCCAAACGAGGCTTTTTGCGCCCGATTCGCGGCCTCCCCGGGCCTAACGCTTCTTTCACCTCGGAAGGCTAAATTCCCTGATTGTGGGGCGGCTTGGACCAGGGCGCACCCGCGGCGTGCCCTGATCGAGTTGCGCTTTCATGACCGTTGCCACGTCGCTCATTACCGGACTGGACGACATCGTCAAACGCGGCGATCCGCGGCGACGCGGCGAGATCGCGCGCGCCATCTCCGAATTGTTCTTCCAGGATTCCGCCAATCTTCGTCCCGAGCTCATCGATCTCTTCGACAATCTCCTGATCGATCTCGTCCCACATGCCGAGCTCGCCTCGCGCATCGACCTGGCCGAGCGCTTCTCGCACCTGAACAACGCGCCGCCGCATCTGGTCAATCAACTCGCGCGCGAAAACGAGATCATGGTGGCGGCCCCCGTGCTGCGCCGCTCGCCCGTGCTCGATGACGCAGCCCTGGTCGAGATCGCGCGGCTGAAGGGCCAGGGCCATCTGCTGGCGATGACCGAGCGGCCCGCATTGTCGGCCGAGATCACCGACGTGCTGGTCGAGCGCGGCGATCGCGACGTGGTGCGCCGCGCCGCCGGCAATGCCGGCGCAGTGTTCTCGCCGGGCAGCTATTCCGAGATGATCAAGCGCGCGGCACAGGACGGCGTCTTGACGCTCAGGATCGGTCAGCGCAACGATCTTTCGGGCGAGCACCTGAAAGAGCTTCTCGACGGGACGCTCGACGTCATCCGCCGGCGCCTCTCCAGCGTGGTCAACCCCGCGCGCCAGCTCGAGATCAAGCGCGCGATGGCGGCGATCGAGGAAGCCGCGCTGCCGCCGGGTCCGCGGCGCGATTTCTCCGGGGCACAGCGCACGGTACTCACCTTGCATCGCGAGGGCCATCTCGGCGAGAGCGCGCTGCTCGGCTTCGCCAAGGCGAACAAATACGAGGAATCGATCGCGTCGCTCTCGGCGATGTCCGGCGTCCGCCTTTCGGTTCTCGACCGCCTGATTTCAGGCGACCGCTACGATCCGATCCTCATCATCGGTCGGGTGCTGAATCTGGGCTGGCCTACGGTGCGCGCGCTCATCCTGCTCTGGTACGGTCCGCACCGCACGCCGGCCGATGCCGACATCGAGGGCGCGCGCGTCAACTTCACACGCCTGATGCCGACGACCGCCGAGCGCGTCGTGAACTTCTGGCGCAACCGGCAGACGATTTAATCCAGGTCCATGTCTTACGTCGTCATAACCGGGACAAGCCCGGACATGACGATCGCGGAGGGCGTGCACAAGATCTACACCCGCCTGAACCGCAGATACGCCGCCTTGCGTCCTTCGCGCGCTGCCTTCCGGCCGTAGCGGGTCATGGTGTATCCGGCCCATGGTTTCCTGAAGTCGTCGGCACGTTCGGCAAGCCAGACGAAATCCTGCGAACGCGCAAGATGCGACAGCGTCCACGCGCAGTAATCGTCGATGTCGCAGACGAAGCGGAATTCGCCGTTCGGCTTCAGCACGCGCGCCATCGCGGCGATCGTCCTGTCCTGGACGAAGCGGCGTTTCCAGTGCCGCCGCTTCGGCCAGGGATCGGGATGGATCAGGTCGATCCGGGATAGTGATGCCTTCGGAAGCCAGGCCAGCAGTTCGGCAGCATCGCCCGCGAACAGGCGGATGTTGCCGACGTTGGCGGCCTCGATCTGCGCGAGGATCTTTGCCATGCCGTTGACGTAAGGCTCGCAGCCGATGAAGCCTGTCGTGGCGAAGTTCTGTGCCTCGGCCGCCAGATGCTCGCCGCCGCCGAAGCCGATCTCGAGCCGCACGTCTTCGGCCGCGAGGCCAAAGATCTCGCGGGCATCCGCCGGCGTTTCACCCTCGATGTCGAGGGCAAGATGCGGCAGCAGATGATCGACCAGCTCGGCCTGGTGCTGCCTGAGCTTGTGGCCCTTGCGGCGCCCGAAGAAGGCGCGTTCGCGGTCCTCGCGATCGGGGTCTGATTTGCGCTCGCTCATCGCAGCGTCTGATACAGGCGATGGAGCAGCCGCGCGCGCGGTGCGAGCGACGAGATATAGAGCTGCTCATAATGGGTGTGCGCGCCCTTGCCGTCGACGCCGAGCCCGTCGAGCGTTGCGGTGTGGGCGGCGGTGAAATTGCCGTCCGAGCCGCCGCCGGTGTGGGTGTCGATCAGCTCGAAGCCGATCTCGCTGGCGAGCGTCTTCGCATGCTCGTACAGCGAAGCGCCTGCGTTGCTCTTCTCGTAAGGCGGTCGGTTGAGCTCGCCCGTGACCTTGACGGTGACGCCGTCGGTCTTCGACGTGAGCGCGAGGATCTTGCCGACGAACTCGTCCGCATCCTTGAGGCTCAGCACGCGCAAATCGACCTCGGCATAGGCCTCTTCCGGCGTGACGTTGGGGCGCGTGCCGCCGCGCACCACTCCGACATTGACGGTGACGCCGCGTTCCAGGTCGTTCATCCCTTCCAGCGCCAGGATGACGTTGGCGAGCTCGCGGACGGCGCTGCGGCCGTCTTCGGGCCGGGTGCCGGCATGCGCCGGTACGCCCTTGACGAACACGCGAAAGCGGCCGACGCCCTTGCGTCCGGTGACAATCTTGCCGCCGTCACGTGCCGGCTCCGTCACCAGCACGTATTTGGCCCTGCGTCCTTCCTGCTCGATGAGTGCGCGCGAGGTGGGGCTGCCGATCTCCTCGTCGGAGGTGAACAAATGCGTGATGCCGAGGGGCGAACGATCGCCGCCCGCGCAGAGCGCCTGAAAGGCGTGAAGGGCGATGTAGGCACCGCCCTTCATGTCGTAGATGCCGGGACCGAACGCGACGTCGCCTTCGACCTTGAACGGCAGGCGCTCGATGAATCCGAGGGGATGAACGGTATCGAGGTGGCTCAGCACCAGGATGCCCGGCCTGTCATGGCCCCAGTTCGACCGCGCGATGAGATGATCGCCGCAGCCATCGACGCCGGCGACGCGCTCGAGCGTGACGGGCAGATCGCGGTATTGGTCCGCGACCACAGAGATCAGCTTGTTGACCTGTTCAGGCGCTTCCGTCGGCGTCTCGACCTCCACCCAGCGGCGGATGCCATCGAGAATAGTTTGAGAATCGAACCAATTCGAGTTGGCCATGGACGCATCTGTGCCTTTGAATCGCATCATCGAAGCGGACGCGCGTCAAAGCGCGGCCTTGAATGACGACATAGGCCAGATTTGACGCGGTCTCAAATCGCTATCGAGGTCGTATCAGCGCTTGTCGGGCCCTTCGCGAGCCGCGATCTGCTCGACGAGATCGACGATCGAGCGGCGCATCTTCGAGTCGGTGATTCGCGTGAACGCCTTGGTCAAGGCAAGTCCTTCGGAGGTCGCGAGAAAGTCCGACACGTAGGAGGGCGAGGCGCCTTCGGCGAAGCCGTCCGGACCCGGCACGCCGCTCGGACCGCCTTCGAACAGGAAGGACACGGGGACCTGCAGAATCTCGGCGATTTGCTGGATGCGGCTTGCGCCGACCCGGTTGGTGCCCTTCTCGTACTTCTGTATCTGCTGGAAAGTCAGGCCCAAAGCTTCACCGAGCTTTTCCTGACTCATGCCCAACATGATGCGGCGCATACGCACGCGACTGCCGACATATTTGTCAACAGGGTTGGGCGCTTTCGACATTTCCCCAGTCCTCCAAACACCACCTTCAGCGCAATCAACCGGAGTGCGTCAGGTGCAAGCAACGTCAAATCAAACCCTCTTATTGGGAAACATTGCGGAGAAATTTAGCAATGCCCACTGTCTTTTGCAGTCGGTGCAGAATGGGGAGCCCGTGTGCAGTCTGTCAACCGTGGACTGCGGTTGTCAAAAGTTTCCGGCTACCTCCGCTGCGACGGTGCGATCAGCTCTGCAGCTTGGTAACGCGTCGGCGGACCGCCAGGATCACCGCAAGCGCGACGAGCATGGCTGCGGGCGCGTCACCCACCCGTGCGTAGACGGTCGGCGGGATCGCGGCCGGCAGGTTTGCATCCAAAATGCCTTCGATGCCGAGGCCGAGGCTGGCGACGTTGCGGCCCACCGGATCGATCACGGCGGAGATACCGGTATTGGCGGAGCGAACCAGCGGCAATCCGAGTTCGATCGCGCGCATCCGCGACTGCTCCAGATGCTGATAGGGGCCGGTCGAGATGCCGAACCAACCATCATTGGTGAGGTTCACGATCCAGCCCGGACGCTCGTTGCGTCCAGCCACTTCGCCGGGAAAGATGGCTTCGTAACAGATCAGCGGCAGCGCGGGCGGTGCACCGGGTACCGGCAGCGCGTGTCGTACCGTGCCGGGAATGAAGCCGCCGCGCACACGCGTCAGTTGCTCGAAACCGAGCTTCTCCATCAGTGCCTGGAAGGGAAGAAATTCGCCGAACGGCACCAAATGCAACTTGTCGTACACTGCGAGCACGCTGCCGTCGTGATCGATCACGTAGATCGAATTATAGGCACGCGTGATCGGCGTGCTCCGGGGCAGGTCGGGCGCGCGGACTGACCCCGTGATCAGTACCGTGCCCTTGGGCAGAAGGTCTGCAATCTGAGCCATCGCGTCGGCTTCGCGAGTCAGGAAGAACGGAAAGGCGGATTCCGGCCAGATCAGGATGGTGGCATCGCGCACGCCGGTCGATTGCGGACCCGAGGCGCGGTCCGACAACGCCAGGTATTTCTTCATCACCTCCGCCTTGGCGGCGTAGTTGAACTTGGCGTTCTGCTGGAGATTCGGCTGCATCAGGCGCAGCTTGGCGCCCGATACCATCGTGGTCGGATGCAGCGACAGGCGGATCGCGCCGAAGATGCTCATGACGATCAAGAGTGCGATTGCCGCCGCCGGCACGCGCCATGGCAGGCGGCGATCGGGCGTGCGGTCAATCAGGGTCGCGGGGCTCGCGAAGATCGCAACCGTCAGGAACGTCATGCCCCACAGTCCGATCAGCGACGCCGCCTGCGCCAGCGGCAACGGCTCGGAGAGCGCATAGCCGAACGCGTTCCAGGGAAAGCCGGTCAGGGCATGGCCGCGCAACCATTCGCTCAACGTGAGGCTTGCTGCGAGCGCAAGCACCCGCGTGGCGTCCTTGGTCCAGAGCAGGCGTGCCAGCGCAAAGCCAATGGCCGTGAAGACGGACAGATAGGCCGGCAGGCCGAGCACGGCGAACGGCGTCAGCCAGGCGAACACATCGGCATCGACGAAAAAGGCGTAGCCGATCCAGTAGAGGCCGGGCACGAAATAGCCGAGGCCGAACCAGTAGCCGGTCAGTGCCGCGGCCGGGACGCCGCCATGGCGTCCCGCGCCAGTGCCGTCGATCAGCCAGACCAGCACCGGGAAGGTGATGAACAGCACCGGGAAGAGGTTGAACGGCGCCAGTGCCAGCACCGACAATGCTCCAGCCGCCATCGCGATGACGGCGCGCTTCCATCCCCAGGCGAGGATGATGGCAAGCGCAATCTGCCGAAGTCGCTGGAACGGACTCACTGTTGGCCCGTCCCGTCGCTTGGCGGCGGGCTGGGCGTGTCGCTGGCGGGCGATTGACCGCTGTCCGTCGCGGCTTCGCGACGCCGGCTCTCGCGCTGGGTGCGCGGGGCGGGACGTTCTTTGCGCGTCGAGATGCGCAGCCGCTTGACGCGGCGCGGATCGGCATCGAGCACCTCGACCTCGTAATTGCCGGGGCCCGAGATCACCTCGCCGCGCACTGGCAGACGCCCGACGAAGCTGACGAGATAGCCGCCCAGCGTCTCCACCTCCTCGCCGGCTTCACCGGTGACGAAATCCTCGCCGATCACCGAGCGGACGTCGTCGAGGCTGGCGCGAGCATCGGCGATGAAGGCGTTGTCGGGCAGGCGCACGATCGAGGGCGGCTCGTCGCTGTCGTGCTCGTCGTCGATCTCACCGACGATCTGCTCGACGATGTCCTCGAGCGAAACCAGGCCGTCGCTGCCGCCATATTCGTCGACCACCAGGGCGAGGTGGATGCGCGTGGCCTGCATCTGCGCGAGCAGGTCGATCGCCCGCATCGACGGCGGCACGTAGAGCAGCTTGCGGATGATACGCGCGTCCTCGAGCGGCAGCGCAAGGTCCACGGCCTTCAGATCGAGCCCGGCGGGCAGCGGTTTCTTGCGCTTGGTCTTGGTGGCCTCGGACACGCGCGCCCGCGCGGTCATGAAAGCGAGCAGGTCGCGGATGTGGACGATGCCGACGGGATCGTCCAGCGTCTCATTATAAACGACGAGGCGCGAATGACCGGCGCTCTCGAAGCGGTCCATTAACTCGCCGAGCGGGATGTCGCGCTTCACCGCGACGATGTCGGCGCGATGCACCATGACGTCGGCGATGCGGCGCTCGTGCAGGCCCAGGATGTTGCGCAGCATGGTGCGCTCGACCGCGGAAAAGCCGGTGTCGTCGGGCGTCGTTGCGTTGAGCACGACCTGGAGGTCTTCGCGCACCGATCCGGCCTTCCAGCCGAACAGCGTGCGGATGGCGCGCAGCAGCCATCCTTCCGCGGTCGGGCGCATCACCTCGCCCTGGGTCACGACGGCGGGCAGATTGGCCGTGTTGCGTGGGTTGTCCTGAATAGGGTCGGAATCCGGCATCTCAGTGCGTCCCTGCGCGGTCTGCATAGGGATCGGGAATTCCAAGGTGAGCCAGGATCTGCGTCTCCAGCGCTTCCATCTCCTCGGCGTCGTCCTCGTTCTCGTGATCGTAGCCGATCAGATGCAGGAAGCCGTGTACGGCGAGGTGGCTCAAATGGTGGTCGAACGGCTTTTGTTCCTCGTCGGCCTCGCGCCGCATGGTCTCGTAGGCGATCGCGATATCGCCGAGCATGCGCGGCGCATCACCCGGCTTCCACTCGCCCTCCGGCTGGAGCGCGGGAAACGATAGCACGTTGGTCGGCTTGTCGATGCCGCGCCAGTTGCTGTTGAGGGTGCGGATGCCGGCATCATCGGTCAGCATCACGGCCACTTCCGCGTCGGCAACGTCTTCGTCGACACTCTCGGCGGCGGCCGCAACGGCGCGCTGGATCACGGCTTCGGAATCGGGCTCTCGCTGCCAGCAATCGGCGACGACGAGGACTTCGGTCATGGGAAGGTTGGGATGGGACATTGTGCTGTCTGGGACGAAAGGGCGCATTGTCCGCGCCCCCAGGGGTCCCGCTGTTGCCTCGTCAGGATTGGCCGGCGACCGGCCGCTGCGGCGAACCTTCGTAAGCGGCGACGATCCGCGCCACGAGCTCGTGGCGGATCACGTCCTCGGCTTTGAAATGAACCTGGGCAATTCCCTCGACGCCGCCCAGGAGGCGGGTCGCTTCGGCCAGGCCCGAGGTCTGGCCGTTCGGCAAGTCGATCTGCGAGGGGTCGCCTGTCACGATCATGCGGCTGTTCTCGCCGAGGCGCGTCAGGAACATCTTCATCTGCATCGACGTGGTGTTCTGCGCCTCGTCCAGGATGATGGCGGCGTTGGTGAGGGTGCGGCCGCGCATGAAGGCGAGCGGCGCGATCTCGATCTCGCCGGTCTGCAGCGCACGCTCGACGATGCGTGCATCCATGAGGTCATAGAGCGCGTCGTAGATGGGACGAAGATATGGATCGACCTTCTCGCGGAGATCGCCGGGCAGGAAGCCGAGCCTCTCGCCGGCTTCCACCGCCGGACGCGACAGGATGATCTTGTCGACCTCCTTGCGCTCGAACAGTTGCGCGGCATGCGCGACCGCAAGCCAGGTCTTGCCGGTGCCGGCGGGGCCGATGCCGAACACCAGCTCGTGACGCTTCAGCGCGCGGATGTAGGAGTCTTGAGCGGCCGTGCGCGCGCGCACCGGGCGCTTGCGCAGATTGATGCTGTCGAAGGCCGATTTGGCCGATTTGGCGTCGAACTCGAACAGCGAGCCCTGGGCGATGACGGCGCGGATCGCGCCTTCGACCTCGCCCTGGTCGAGGTCCTGTCCCTTCACGGCCTGGGCGTAGAGCACCTCCAGCACGCGGCGTGCGGCGTCGCAGCCGTCGCGCGTGCCGCCGATCGTGATGTGGTTGCCTTTGGAATCGACGACGACACCGAGCCGCCGTTCGATCTGCGCCAGATGCTGGCCGTAGGGGCCGACCAGCGCGGATGCGGCACGGTTGTCGTCGAAGTCGATGACGACCTGGGTCTCGGGCGGAACTTGCATGTCGCGGTCAAATTTGCGGCTGGGAGCGATAGAAGACGAATCCGATGCGCTTTTTGGCAAGGGTTCAGGCTCCAATGGCTTGCGATAAAGCGGGCTCACGCGCGGGGCGCGGTGTGGCGAGCTCGCCGAGGAAGCTGTAGCGCTCGAGGCTGTCGATCCGCACAGGCAGGATGTGTCCGATGATGTCGGGCGAGGCCATCACGTGGGCGGGCTGCAGGAATGCGGTACGGCCGACGATCTGGCCGTCCTTGCGCGCCGGACGTTCGAACAGCACGTCGACCGTTGAGCCAATCGCAGCCTTGTTGAAGGCCGATTGCTGGCTGTCGATCAGTTCCTGGAGCCGCTCCAATCGCTGGTCCATCTCGGCGGGGGACACCGTCTCCTGCATATCCGCGGCCGGCGTTCCCGGCCGGGCGGAGTATTTGAACGAATAAGCCGCAGCGTAGCCGATTTGCGTGACAAGCGCGAGGGTGGCGAGAAAATCTTGCTCGCTCTCCCCGGGGAAGCCGACGATGAAATCTGATGAAAAAGCAATGTCTTGGCGCGCGGTGCGGAAACGGTCGATGACCCGCCGGTAATCATCGGCGGTATGTTTCCGGTTCATGGCCGCCAGAATGCGGTCCGAGCCCGACTGCACCGGCAGGTGCACGAACGGCATCAGGGCACCGAGATCGCGATGGGCAGCAATCAGACTGTCATCGACGTCGCGCGGATGGCTGGTCGAATAGCGCAGCCGCGCAATGCCGGGAATCGTCGCCAGATGCTCGAGCAGTCTGCCGAGCGGCCAGGCTTTCCCGTCCGGCCCCTCGCCATGATAGGCGTTGACGTTCTGCCCGATCAGCGTGAGCTCGCGCACGCCGTTGTCGGCAAGCCGCCTCACGTCGTCGATGATCCTCGCCACGGGGCGCGAGACTTCCGCGCCGCGCGTATAGGGCACCACGCAGAAAGTGCAGAACTTGTCGCAGCCTTCCTGCACGGTCACGAAGGCGGAAATGCCGCGCGCGCGGATCGCTGCGGGTTTTGGCTGGGCCAGGAAGCCGAACTTGTCCTCGGCCGGAAACTCGGTCTCGATCGCCCGGCCTTCGTTGCCGGCGCGCTTCAACAGTTCGGGCAGATGATGGTAGCTCTGCGGTCCGACCACGACGTCCACGACAGGCGCGCGGCGCACGATTTCCTCGCCCTCTGCCTGCGCCACGCAGCCCGCGACCGCGATCTGCATGGTGCGGCCCCCGCGTGCGGCCTCGTCCTTGGCGACGCGCAGGCGGCCGAGCTCGGAATAGACTTTTTCCGAGGCCTTCTCGCGGATATGGCATGTATTGAGGATGACGAGGTCGGCCTCCTCGGCGCTGGCCGTCTCCACGAATCCTTCCGGAGCCAGCGTGTCCACCATGCGCTGGGCATCGTAGACGTTCATCTGGCAGCCATATGATTTGATGTGCAGCTTGCGCGGCGGCGTCATGGAACCCGAAAATGGAGGTGGAGGACGGCCCTCAGATATAGGCTGGAGGGTGGAAAATCCAGCAAATCGAGGCCATTTGCGCCGTCATTCCGGGGCGCGTGCAGCGTGAACCCCGAATCTCGCGCCAAAATGTCCGGATTCCGGGTTCACGCGCCTCGCGCGTGCCCAGAATGACGGCGAGAGAGCGAAGATCAGCCCGCCAAGGCCTCCGCCGCGACCCGCCGAACCAGCTCCGGCAATTGCCGCATATCGTCGAACGTTAATCCGGCACCGGCGGCACGAAGCCTCTCGGCATGGCCGGTCGGGCAGTGGCTGCCACCATGAAAGCCCAGCACGGACATCCCGGCCGCATGCGCGCCGGTCACTCCGGGGACGCTGTCCTCGATCACGAGACATCGCTCGGGCGCGACTTTCATCTGTGCGGCTGCAAACAGAAACAGATCGGGCGCAGGCTTGCCGCGAGCGACCTGGCTTGCGGAAAAGATGTTGGGAGCGAGCAGGTCGTACAGCCCGGCACAAGTCAGGCCGTGAAGGATCTTCTCCGGTGTGCCGCTCGACGCGACGCATTTGGGCAAATTAATCGCGGCGATCGCGGCCGCCACATGGGTGATCGGCTGGAGATCGCTGGCGTAGAATTGCAGCGTGGCCGCACTGATCTGCTGCTCCAGGTCACCCGGGAGGCTGCGGCCGATCTCCTGTTCGACCATCAGTCGTGCGTCCTTCTCGGATACGCCGAGGAAACGGACCAGCACCTGCTCGGATGTGATCGGATAACCGTGCCGCGTCAGCACGTCCGCATGGGCGCGACAGGAGATCACCTCGCTGTCCACGAGCACACCGTCGCAATCGAAGATGATGAGATCGATGGGCACTAAATCAGGACGTCGGCTTGTCGTCGTCGAGCGGGACGCAATAGAGCTCGAGCCGGTGGTCGACCAGCTTGTAGCCGAGCTTGCGGGCGATCTCCGCCTGCAGCTTCTCGATCTCCTCGGAGGTGAACTCGATCACCTTGCCGTCGCGCAGATTGATGAGGTGGTCGTGATGGCTGTCGCGCATCGTCTCGTAGCGCGCGCGGCCTTCGCGGAAATCATGACGCTCGATGATGCCGGCATCCTCGAACAGTTTTACAGTCCGATACACGGTCGAGATCGAGATCTTGTCGTCGACGGCGACGCAGCGCCGGTACAATTCCTCGACATCGGGATGATCGACGGCCTCCGCGAGCACGCGCGCGATGACGCGGCGTTGCTCGGTCATGCGCATGCCGGTGGCGGCACAGCGCGCCTCGATACCGGAGGCCTTGGATGCGGCGGAAGCTTTAAGTCCAGTCATGTGTTGTCTGCCTGACGGGGCGCGTTCTGCCATCGATATTACGACAAGTCACGTCGCATCAGAAGGGCGTTCAATTGTTCCCCGTCCGGCTGCTTATAGTAGCGTTCGCGGCGCCCGACCACCATGAATCCGCACCTGTCGTAGAGTCGCCGCGCCGGCTGGTTATTTTCCTCGACTTCGAGAAATATTGTGCGCACGCCGCGCCCCGCGAGATGGCCGAGATGGGTCATCAGCAGCGCGCGGGAGAGGCCGCGGCCACGATGGGCCTCATCCACCGCGATCGAGAGGATTTCCGCCTCGTCAGCGCCGATCCGCGACACCGCAAAGCCGATCGTCTTGCGGCCGAGACGCAACCGATGCACCAACGTGTTGCGCTCGCTGAGCATGCCCTCGAACTCGCCTTCGCCCCAGCCGCGCGCGAAAGAGGCGCCGTGAAGCTGCGCCAGCCGCGCGGCATCGCGCGCGGATGCGGGCTCGACGGCGGCCGTGCCGCCGCGCCACCATTGCGACAGCCATCTCATCATGAGGTTGCGGCTTGTGCTGCAAATGGCGGCTGCGCCGGCGGCTTGGCGTCGGGTGCCTTCAAATAGAACGGGCGTGCCGGCGTTGTCTCGGGATTGGCTGCGGCGCCGAGCCATGCGACCCAGCTGATGTCGGGCGCGGCCTGCGCATCGACCGCGACCGGCTGCGGACTATCCTTCGGCCAGCGCTCGGCGAGGATCCCTGCGGCATTGCCGACCAAATGCGGCGCACCGAATTGCGAGGCCGCGATCGCCTCGTCGATACTGGCGACCTTCGGTCGCACCAGCTGGCTGCCATCGCCGGCGACGATCTGGAAATAGACGTGATCGTGCCGCGCGTCGATCGCCGAGATCACGGGCGCTGATTTGCTCTGGCCGACGATTGCGGCGGCATAGGCCGACAAGGTGGTGAGGCCGATCGCCGGCCGCTCGGCTGCGAGCGCAAGGCCGCGCGCCGCCGAAATGCCGACGCGCAGGCCGGTGAAGCTGCCGGGACCGACGGTGACCGCGATGCGGTCGAGCGAGGCGAAGGCGAGACTGGCCGATTGCATGACGCGCGCGATCATCGGCATCAGGGCCTCGGCGTGGCCGCGCTTCATGAGAAGCTGCTCCTGCGCGAGGAGCTCGCCGGCGTCGGTGTCCAGCACGGCGACGGAGCAGGCGTCGAGCGCAGTATCGATGGCGAGGATCAGCATGGCCTGATCATAGCATTGGCAACTGGATGATGGCCAAGGTTCTCGCCGTCATGGCCGGGCTTGACCTGGCAATCCACGACTTTGCGGCCCCAAGAACGTGGATGCCCGGGACAAGCCCGGGCAGACGGAGTGAAATCAGTGCGCAGACTCTGCAATTCACATCGGCCGGACTTCGACCACGTCGGGCACGAAGTGCTTGAGCAGGTTCTGGATGCCGTGTTGCAGCGTCGCGGTCGATGACGGGCAGCCGGCGCAGGAGCCCTTCATGTTGAGATAGACGATGCCGTCCTTGAAGCCGCGGAAGGTGATGTCGCCGCCGTCATTGGCGACCGCCGGCCGCACGCGCGTCTCGATCAGGTCCTTGATCATGTCGACCGTTTCGGCATCGGACTCGTCGAAGAACTCGTCCTCGTCGTCGAGATCAGTATCATCTTGAGCCGCCCCGTCGGCGAGCAGCGGTGCGCCGGACATGTAGTGCTCCATGATGGCACCGAGGATCGCGGGCTTGAGCTGCTGCCATTCACCGTCCGCCTTGGTCACGGTGATGAAGTCCGATCCGTAGAACACGCCGGTGACGCCGGGCACCTCGAACAGCTTTTCGGCGAGCGGGGAGCGCGTGGCGGCTTCGCGGCTCGAAAATTCCATCGGGCCGCCATCGACCACGACGCGGCCGGGGATGAACTTCAGCGTGGCGGGATTGGGGGTGGCTTCGGTTTGAATGAACATGGCTCTCTCCAGACGTCGCCGGTTCAAGGCCGGCGCGTGCCCTAATCCCTAGCAGATGGCGACGGCGAACGCACGATCAAGGGGCCAGAACGACGTTCTGTTGTTATATCAGCGGGTTAAGTGCGTTCTTACCTTCCCTGGAGGGGAGAGGGTGAGAGGCGTCCTACGACAGCGAATCCACGCTTTCGTCGCTCAGCGCGCCGGAAATGATCGTCATCGGGATCGGGAACGTGCCCACCTCGTGCGCGAGCAGGGCGACCAGGGGGCCCGGCCCTTCCGCGCCGGGATTGGCGGCGAGCACCAGCATGGCGATGTCGGGGTCCTCGTCGATCACGGCGAGCAGTTGTTCCATCGGCGTGCCCTCGCGGATCACCCGCTCCGGGGTGATCGCGGCGATGCCGTTGGCGCGGCCGGCGGCGCGGTCGAGCGCGGCCTCCGCCGCTTCCTGCGCCTCCGCGCGCATGATGTCGGCGACCCCCAGCCATTCCTGGCTCTGCTGATTGGGCTCGATGATACGCAGCATCACCACGCCGCCGCCGACGCGGATCGCCCAGCGGCTGGCATAGTAGACCGCGCGATCCCATTCGGCGGTGTCATCGACGATGACGAGGCATTTGGGCTTGTGACCCGGCTCGTAGCAAAGTCGCTTGCTGGTCATGCATCTCCCGGAATCTGCAGGCACAGCATGCTGCCACACTCCCGCAGCGTTGGGGAGAGCAGATGCGGCCGGTGCGTCAGCGCCGGCCGTCTTTAGCGCCGGTAGATGAAGCCGACGATATCCTTGGAGAGCTTCATCGTCTCGTCGGCGATGGCGCGGGCCCGGTCGGATCCGTCGTTCAGGATCGCGTCGATATGGCCGGGGTCGGCGACGAGGCGCTTCATTTCGCCCGCGATCGGCGCGAGTTTTGTCACGCACAGCTCCGCCAGCGCGTTCTTGAAGCTGGAGAACTGGCCGCCGCCGAATTCGCGCAGCACATCCGCCTTGGCGCGGCCAGAGAGCGCTGCGAAGATGCCGACGAGATTGTCGGCCTCGGGACGGGCTTCCAGCCCCTTCTCCTCTGACGGCAGCGGTTCCGGATCGGTCTTCGCCTTGCGGATCTTCTGCGCGATGGTGTCGGCGTCGTCAGTCAAATTGATGCGCGAATTGTCCGACGCATCGGATTTCGACATCTTCTTGGTGCCGTCGCGCAAGCTCATCACCCGCGTCGCCGGCCCCGTGATCAGGGGTTCCGGCAGCGGGAAGAACAGGCCGTCATTGTTTCCCTGGGCGCGAATGGAACCGCCGAAATCGTTGTTGAACTTCTGCGCGATGTCGCGCGAGAGCTCGAGATGCTGCTTCTGGTCCTCGCCGACCGGCACGTGCGTGGCCCGGTACAAGAGGATGTCGGCCGCCATCAGCACGGGATAGTCGAACAGCCCGACCGAGGCGTTCTCGCGGTCCTTGCCGGCCTTCTCCTTGAACTGGGTCATGCGGCCGAGCCAGCCCATGCGCGCGACGCAGTTGAAGATCCAGGCGAGCTCGGCATGGCCCGAGACCTGGCTCTGGTTGAACACGATGTGCTTGTTGGGATCGATGCCGGCGGCGATGAACGCCGCGGTGACCTCGCGGGTGTTGCGCGTGAGCTCGGCCGGGCCGCCCCAGACGTCGATGCCTTGCGTGATCGCGTGCATGTCGACGACGCAATAGATGCAGTTGTGGGTTTCCTGCATCTTCACGAAGTTGACGATCGCGCCGAGGTAATTGCCGAGATGCAGATTGCCCGTCGGCTGGACGCCCGAAAAAACCCGTTCAACGAATGGCATGGTCAGCTTTCCCATAGGTATTCGGGCCGTCGTTTCCAACAGCGGCGCTGCCCCGTCAAGGGTATTTCGCCGGGCTCGCGGTTTAGGCCGGCCGTTTCAACGCGTTAACCGCCTCGCGCCAGGAGGCTGCGCCGAGGATTTGCAGGAGCAGGCCGTAGACGGCTATCCCGGCCGCGATCTGCACGCCCAGCACGATGAACTTGATGAAGCCATGGGTCTCGGCAGGCACGAGGTCCACAGTGAGCCAGAGCAGGGCGCCCATGGCGGCTGCGGCGAGCACGATCCGCGGCAGCCGCTTGCGGGCGGTGGCATCGACCGAGAAGCCGAACTCGGCCGTGCCCTTACGGAGCAGCGAGAGCGCGCTGCTCCAGGCACCAAGCGCGATGCTGGCCGCGATTCCGCTCGTGCCGAAGACATGACCGAGCAGAACCGCGAGCGCGACCGTTACCACGAAGCCTTTGGCTGTGGCGAGCAGCGGCGTCATCGTGTCGCCGCGGGCATAGAACGCCGGCGACAGCGCCTTGATCAGCACGTGGGCGGGCAGGCCAAGTGCCAGCCACGTCAGCGCATGCGCGGTTGCCGTGCTGTCATTCGCGCCGAAGGCGCCATGCTCGAACAGCAGCCGCACGATCGGCTCGGCCAGCACGATCAGGCCGAGCGTGGCGGGCAGCGCCAGCCCGGTCGCAAGCTCCAGCGCACGGGATTCCGCATGCGCCACCGCCTCCCGGTCGGAGCTGGCGATGGCGCGCGTCAGCTCCGGCACCAGCACGGTGCCCATGGCGACGCCGACGATGCCGAGCGGCAGCTCGATCAGCCGGTTGGCGAAATAGAGCCAGGACACCGCGGACGGCGTGGCCGAGGCGATGATTGCGCCGGCCACCATCAGCCATTGCGGGCCGGAGCTTGCGATCATGCCGGGAATGGCCTTGGCGAAGAAGTCGCGCATCTCCTTGTCGAAACTCACGCGCAGCGGGGCGGCAAGTCGCGCACTTTGCTGCGACAGCAACATCAGGAGTTGCAGCAGGCCGGCGATGCCAACGGTCGCCGCCAGCATCCACGCCGCAAAAGCGGCATCGGCGCGCCAGACCAGGAGCATCGCGATTGCGGCGATCAAGGCGATGTTGAACAGCAGCGGCGAGAACGCCGTGAGCGCAAAGCGTCCTTGCGCATTCAGCAGGCCCATCAGCACGGTGACCGGGCCGGCGAAGGCGAGATACGGCAGCATCAGCCGCGCGTTCGCGATGGCAAGATCGAGCGTCGCACTGCCGACAAATCCCGGCGCGATCACCGTGATGATCAGCGGCATCAGAAGCGCGATGCCGATCGAGATCGCGACCAGGGCCGCGCTGACCGCGCCGAGCACGCGTCCCGCAAATGCCGAAGCGGCCATCTCGCCATCGCGGTCGCGCGCCCGCAGCCAGGCCGGGATCAGCGCCGCATTGAGCGCCCCCTCGCTGAGCAGACGGCGCGCCACATTGACGAGCTGGAACGCCGCCAGAAATGCGTCCGCCACGGCGCCGGTGCCGAGCAGCGCCGCGATCAGGGAATCGCGGGCAAAGCCCAGCAGCCGCGAGGCCAGCGTTCCCGTCGAGACGGTCAGGAAGGAGCGGATCATGCTCTTTAATAATACCGTTGCTTGCCCGTGCAGGCCCGGTCGTGATAGGCCGCGAGCCGGATTTCAGGCCGACAGGAAGCGGATTTCCGCTGGGATCGCAATCCGCCAAACAGGATCAAGGTGAATGGCTGACGTGAAATATGACGTTCTCGGCATCGGCAACGCGCTGTTCGACGTGCTGGTCAGGACCGACGAGGCCTTTCTGGCCAGGCACGGCATGGCCAAGGGCAGCATGTCCCTGATCGACGAGGGGCGTGCGGCGGCCATTTACAAGGACATGGGTCCGGCCACGGAAGTCTCGGGCGGCTCCGCCGCCAACACCATCGTCGGCATCGGCAGCCTGGGGGCACGGGCGGCCTATGTCGGCAAGGTCAAGGACGACCAGATCGGCAAGCTCTACGTCCACGATATCCGCGCTGCCGGCGTTGCCTTCAACACGCCCGCCGCGACGGACGGTCCCGCCACCGGTTGCTCCTACATCCTGGTCACGGATGACGGCGAGCGCACCATGAATACCTATCTCGGCGCGGCACAGGATCTGTCGCCAGCCGATATCGACCCGGCGGAAATCGCCGGCGCCGGCATCGTCTATCTCGAAGGCTATCTCTGGGATCCCAAGAACGCCAAGGACGCCTTCGTCAAGGCGGCCAAGATTGCCCATGATGCCAGGCGCAAGGTGGCGCTGACATTGTCGGATTCGTTCTGCGTCGACCGCTATCGCGACGAGTTCCTTTCCTTGATGCGCAACGGTACCGTCGACATTGTGTTCGCCAACGAGTCCGAGCTGCACTCGCTCTACATGACGTCGGATTTCGATACCGCGCTGAAGCAGCTGCGCAATGACGCCAATCTCGGAATCGTTACCCGCAGCGAGAAGGGCTGCATGGTCGTGTCGTCCGAAGACGCCGTCGCGGCGCCGGCCTTCCCGGTCAACAAGGTGGTCGACACCACCGGCGCCGGCGACCTCTTCGCCGCAGGCTTCCTGTTCGGCCTGGCGCGCAATCTTGCGTACAAGCAGTGCGGCGAGCTCGGCGCGCTCGCGGCCGCCGAAGTGATCCAGCACATCGGCGCGCGGCCGCAAGTGTCGCTGAAGGAGCTTGCCCAGCAGCGCGGGCTGACGGCGTAGGTCCCCGCTCTCTCCCCGACATTGCGAGGAGCTCTTGTGACGAAGCAATCCAGAACCCCTCCGCGGGGACAGACTGGATTGCTTCGCTACGCTCGCAATGACGGTGTGGATGCAGGTTCTCGGCCGTCACGCCGTCTTCGCCGCCTTCAGTCCCAGCCGCTGCTCAACGGCGTCACGCATCAGGAACTTCTGGATCTTTCCCGTCACCGTCATCGGGAATTCGTCGACGAATTCCACGTAGCGCGGGATCTTGTTGTGGGCGATCTGGCCCTCGCAGAAGGCGCGGACCTCCTCTGCGGTCAGCGTCTCGCCCGATCTGACGCGGACCCAGGCACAGAGCTCTTCGCCATAGCGGGTATCGGCAACGCCGAAGATCTGCACGTCCTGGATCTTGGGGTGACGGTAGAGAAACTCTTCGATCTCGCGCGGATAGAGATTTTCGCCGCCGCGGATCACCATGTCCTTGATGCGGCCGACGATATTGCAATAGCCCTCGTCGTCGATGACGGCGAGGTCGCCGGTGTGCATCCAGCCGTTGGCGTCGAGCACGTCGGCCGTCTTTTCCTTTTCGTCCCAATAGCCAAGCATGATGCTGTAGCCGCGGGTGCACAGCTCGCCCCGTTCGCCGCGCTTGACGATCCTGCCCTCGAGGTCGATGACCTTGACCTCGACATGCGGATGGATCCGTCCGACCGTGGAGACACGCCGCTCGAGCGGATCGTCCGTCGCGCTCTGGAAGCTGACCGGGCTGGTCTCGGTCATGCCGTAGGCGATCGTGACTTCGCGCATGTTCATCTCGGTGTTGACCCGCTTCATCACCTCGATCGGGCAAGGCGCGCCGGCCATGATGCCGGTGCGCAGTGACTTGAGATTGAAAGTCGCGAATTCGGGATGATCGAGCTCGGCGATGAACATGGTCGGCACGCCGTAGAGCGCCGTGCATTTCTCCTGTTCGATCGTACGCAGCGTCATGAGCGGATCGAATCCTTCGCCCGGATAAACCATGGTCGTGCCGAGGGTGACGGAGGCAAGATTCCCCATCACCATGCCGAAGCAATGATAGAGCGGCACCGGAATGCAGATGCGATCCTGCTCGGTGAGGCGCATCGCCCGTCCCGTGAAATAGCCGTTGTTGAGGATGTTGTGATGGGTCAGCGTCACCCCCTTGGGCGATCCCGTCGTGCCGCTGGTGAACTGGATGTTGACGGGGTCGTCGAACTGCAGCTCTCGGCCGAGCGCAACGAGCTGCTGGCGATGCTGGTCGCCGCCAATGCGCGCGACCTCGTCGAAGGGAATCGTGCCGGCAGCGGCGGGGCCGCCGATCTGGATCACGATCCGCAGGGCCGGCAGCCGTGCCGATTGCAACTGCCCTGGCTCGGCGCCTGACAGCTCCGGCAACAGCGTGTTGAGCATCTCCATGTAATTGCTGGACTTGAACGCCGTGGCGGTGACGATCGCCGCGCAGCCGACCTTCTTCAGCGCAAACTCCAGCTCGCTCAAGCGATACGCGGGATTGATCGTCACCAGGATGAGACCGGCCTTGGCGGCGGCGAACTGGGTCAGCGTCCATTCCGGCCGGTTCAGTGACCAGATTCCGATCCGTGCCCCCCGCTCGAGACCGAGTGCGAGAAAACCGGCGGCGAGCGCATCGACCCGCTCGGCGAATTCCCGCCAGGTCCATCTGACGCCATGGCTGGGCGAGACCAGCGCTTCGCGGTTTCCCCAGCGCTGCGCGGCCTGATCGAGGCTGCGGCCGATCGTGTCGCCGAGCAGCGGCGCGTCCGAGATGCCGCAAACGTAGCTGTCGCCCTTGTCCGTCAAGTTGATGTCCTCCAGCCTAAGCCTTGTCTCCCGTGCCCGGACCGGGTGCCTCACCGGGCACGAGAGTATCCATTGTGTCGTGAGCGCGCGACAAGTCGCGCCTCATGCTAAGGGGCTAGGCTGCCTTCTGCCCGCTCCCGGCAGCATCGAGCCCGGCATAGACCCCGCGCTCAAATCCCGCGAACGCTTCCAGGCATTTCGCGTCGGCGAACGGCAGCAGCTGCATCAGGATCACGCCGGTGACGTCGCGGGCCGGGTCGATCCAGTAATAGGTGTTGGCGAGGCCTGCCCAGGCGAGGCTGCCTGCGCTGCGTCCTTCCGCGGTCTTGGCGGTGTTGATCATGAAGCTGAGGCCCCACTTCTTCACCTGCTCCGGATAGAGATCGACGTCGTTGGTGTACATCGGTGCCGCCGTGGTCATCTTGCCCATGGCGAGATCGCCGATGTGGTTCTGTCCCATCGTGGCGACCGTCTCGGCCTTCAGCACCTGGTTGCCGTTGCCGCGGCCCTTGTTGAGGATCATCCGGGTGAACTTGATGTAGTCGGCCGCCGTCGAGTAGAGGCCGCCGCCGCCCATGTGGAATTCCGGCTCCTGCTCGAGCTCGAACGGGATCGATGCGAGCTGGCCGTCCTCGCCGCGCGCGTGCATGCCGACGAGGCGCTTGCGCATGTCCTCGGTGATCTTGAAAGCCGTATCGCTCATGCCGAGCGGGCTGAACAGATTGTCGCGCAGGTAAACATCGAGCCGTTTGCCGCTGGCGGCCTCCACGGCCTTGCCGACGAAATCGATGTTGGTGCCGTACTCCCAGCGCGTGCCAGGGTCGGTCATGATAGGCGTCTTCAGCGCCGCATTCTGGCAGGTGGTGATGGCGGGAATGCCGTTCTTGTCCAGATAGAGCGCAAGATCACCGTTCCACATGTTGTAGCAGAAGCCGGCGGTGTGGGTCATGAGTTGGCGCAGCGTGATCGGCCCCTTGGCCGGCCGCAGCTTCGCTTCGCCCTTGGCATCGAATCCTTCGAGCACCTGCGGCTTGGCGAGATCGGGCAATACATCGCCGATCGGCGCGTCCAGCGACAGCTTGCCCTGCTCGACCAGCTGCATCGCGCCCGCCGACGTCACGGCCTTCGTCATCGATGCGATCCAGAACACGCTGTCCGCCGTCATCGCATCGGGCTTCGACAGGTCGCGCTTGCCGAACGCGCCCTGGTACAGCACGTCGTTACCGCTGGCAGCGATCGCCACGACGCCGGGGATTTCCCTGGCATCGCTCTTCTGGCGCAGAATCTCGTCGATCTCGGCTTTGCTCTGCATGCGTGTTTCCTCCGGTTTGATTATTGTTGGAAGTGATCGATTGTCCTCCCCCGCGCCCCGCGCGGCAAGCGTGTCCAGATGCCTGCGGCGGTCGCGATGTCGTGACTTGACGGGCCGCACCCGGCGCAGGACGACAGGACGGCTGAACTGCAACACTCCGTCACAATCTGCGGTGGATGACTGTGGCCCGCCGTGACCTTGGATGGCGCCGCCGGTATGTTTCGGGTGTTTGAATCACTTGAAACATTTTGTGCGTTGCGGCGTTTCAGCACGCGGCCAATCGGCCGGCGACAGTAAGACTTGATGCAAATTGGCGGCTGCTGAGCGGCCGCGAGGGGGACCTCAGATGATTTCGACCTGGAGCGAATGGAAGCGCTATCCCCGTCCCGGACGGGGCGAGAATTTGGAGGCGCCGATTTCGCCCGGCATCTACGAGGTGCGCATCGCCGGCACCGGCGCGCTCTATTCCTTCGGTGCGGTCGACAATCTGGCGCAATCCCTGGCGCTGCTGCCGATCGGCTCGAAAAACTGGTTCGGCCGCCGTAACCCGTCCGACGTTCCCGATCTCGAATACCGGACGTGCGCAACGTCGTCGAAGGCCGACGCCAAGGCCGCGGCCGAGCGCATGATTGGCCGCCGCGAAACCTATATGAGCGGCGCGGCGTAAGGCCGCCCTCTTCCAAGCTACAGGCAGATGTGCGTTGCGGGGCGGTGCATTGGGCACCGCTTGCCCCTATATTCCGGCCGATCCGATCGCCCCTGGGAGTAACGCCATGACACCGACCGCCGCCGCACGCGCCCCGCAAGCCACCGCCACCCTGCGCGACCGGTTGAAGGACCCTTCGCTCCTGAAGGAGGCCTGCTACATCGACGGCGCCTGGGTCGGCACCCCGGTCTTCGCGGTCAACAATCCCGCGAGCGGTGTCGAGCTCGCAAAAGTTCCGCAGCTTGGTGCCGATGATACGACCAAGGCGGTCGAAGCCGCCGAGCGCGCCTTTCCGGGCTGGGCCAAGCACACCGCCAAGCAGCGCTCCAACATCCTTCGCAAATGGTTCGAGCTGATCACGGCCAACCGCGAGGACCTCGCACTGATCCTCACCTCCGAGCAGGGCAAGCCGCTCACCGAGGCGCTCGGCGAGGTCGACATCGGCGCCGCCTATATCGAGTTCTTCGCCGAAGAGGCCCGGCGCGTCTATGGCGAGACCATTCCGACGCAGCGGCCTGACGCGCGGCTGCTCGCGATCAAGCAGCCGATCGGCGTCTGCGGCGCCATCACGCCGTGGAATTTCCCGAACTCCATGATCACCCGAAAGGTGTCGCCGGCGCTCGCCGCCGGCTGCACCGTGGTGCTCAAGCCCGCCAATGAAACGCCGCTGTCGGCGCTGGCGCTGGCGGTACTCGCCGAGAAGGCCGGCATCCCCAAGGGCGTGCTCAACATCGTTACGGGTGACGCGCCGCCGATCGGCAAGGTGCTGTGCGAGCATCCGGCGGTGCGCTTCGTCGGCTTCACCGGCTCGACCGCGGTCGGCAAGATCCTCTACCAGCAGGCCTCCGTCGGGGTGAAGCGGCTTGGCCTCGAGCTTGGCGGCAATGCGCCCTTCGTGGTGTTCGACGACGCCGACATCGACGCCGCGGTCGAAGGCGCCATCGTCTCGAAATACCGCAACATGGGCCAGACCTGCGTCTGCGCCAACCGCCTCTACGCCCAGGACAAGATCTACGACGAATTCGTGCAGAAGCTGTCGAAGAAAGTCGCGACGATGAAGATCGGCGACGGCACCGAGAGCGGCGTCACGCAAGGGCCCCTGATCAACATGAAGGCGGTCGACAAGGTCGAGCGCCACATTGCGGACGCCGTCAAGCGCGGCGCTAAAATCGTCACCGGTGGCAAGCGCAGCGAGCTTGGACGCTCGTTCTTCGAGCCCACCGTGCTGGCCGACGTCAAGTCGGACTCGCTAGTGTCGCAGGAGGAAACCTTCGGCCCGCTCGCGCCGGTCATCCGCTTCAAGGACGAGGCCGACGTCATTGCGATGTGCAACGCCTCGCCGTTCGGTCTTGCCTCCTACTTCTATTCCCGTGATCTCGGCCGCGTCTGGCGCGTCGCCGAGGCGCTGGAATCAGGCATGGTCGGGGTCAACACCGGCCTGATCACCACCGAGGTCGCCCCCTTCGGCGGCGTCAAGGAGAGCGGGCTCGGACGCGAAGGCTCGCGTCACGGCATGGAAGAATATGTCGAGATCAAATACGTGATGATGGCGGGGGTTTAGGGGTTCGTCTCTCCACGTCATTGCGAGCGGAGCGAAGCAATCCGGAGTCTTCCATGGAGGCAGTCTGGTTTGCTTCGTCGCGGGCTCCTCGCAATGACGGTGCGAGCCGTCCTACCGCCTCAGCACCGCGATCGTTCTATTCGCGAACGTCAACCGCTCCGCCATCACCGACACGAAATACGTCAGCAGCTTGTGGCTGAGTGCGGGGTCTTCGCTCCTAATCGCGTCGAACTGGTGCGTATTGAGGACGTAGAGCACGCTGTCGACCTCGGCCTGGATCGTTGCGCTGCGCGGCGTGTTCGACACCAGACCCATCTCGCCGATCGTGGTGTAGCGGCCGAGGCTGCGCACGCGGGTAGTGCGGTCTTCGTCGGCGGGCACCATGATGCCGACGCGGCCGTCCAGGATGAAATGCATGGAATCGGCGGGGTCGCCGGCCTGCACGATGACTTCGCCGGCCTCGACCTCGATGCGCTGGCAGCGGTGGATCAGCGCGTCGGCGTCGTCCTCGCTGCCGAGAATGCGCGTGAACCACTCGCGCAGGCTGGCCTCTTCCTGGGCCCGTCCCTGATGTTGCGCGATGATCTCGTTTTCGCACCATTCCAGTGCGTGATCGAGCTCCGGAACGATGGTGACGCCCTCGCCCATGAAGCCGCTGGAGCGCAGCACCTTCTCGGCTGCCGGCGGCAGGTGCACGAGGATCAACTCGACGCCGAGTTCGGCCGCGCTGCGCTTGATCTGTGCAAAGCTGTAGGCCGCTGACGAATCAACGCCCGTGACGAGCTTGAAGTCGAACAGCAGGTAACGGCACTGCGGCCGCTCCTGGAGCAGGCGCTTGACGTGCTGAAAGAGGCGGTTTGCGGAGCCGAAGAACAGGTAGCTCTGCAGATTGAGTCCCTGGATATTGCCGCCATGGGCCAGCAGCACTTGCTGGTCGTCGCGCGAGCGATCGAGCGAGGAGCGGTATTCCGAGCCGTCGAAACTGTACTTGATGGACTCCACCCGCGCCGCGCTGAACGCGAAAGTCGCGCAGCCGATGATTACGCCGATCAGGATGCCCGGTACGAAGCCCCAGGTCATAATGATGACGATGATGGCAAGCAGCGAGAGATATTCGAGATTCGAAAGGCGCCTGCGCGATTCGATGATCCATTTGTGCAGCTGGTCGGCGCCGAGATAGAGCAGCAATCCGCCGAGCACGAATTTCGGGATGTAACCGAGTAGTTCGGGCGCGATCGCGAGCATCAGCACCGACATCACCGCGACGGTGAGGCCGGACAGCCGGCCGCGGCCGCCGCTCGAGAAGTTGAGGAGCGAGCGGCTGACCGAGATGCATCCGGGATAGCCGCCGAGCACGCCGGTCAGCATGTTGGCCGCGCCGGTGACGTTCAGCTCGCGTTCCAGATCGGCCTCCCGATGCACGGCCACTTCGATCCCCGTGGTGTTGAACAGCGTGCTGGACGCCGTGACGAAGACGACGGCGACGAGATTGCCGAGCAGGTCCGGGACCGCGAACCAGGGATATTGCCTGAAGCCGTCGGCATGCCAGGGCACCACGAAGGACGCCGCCGGCGGTGGCTGGAAGGTCCAGCCGAGCGCGCGGACTTCAGTGAGCGGGACGCCAGAGATCCAAAACGCCAGATGCGCCGCGAGCACGCCTCCCACCAGGATGATCGGCAGTCCGAACGGGCTACGCGAGCGGTGCCAAGTCAGATACAGCACCAGGGCCATGCAGCAGGCCGCGCCCAGGCCCCATAGCGCGACCCCGTCTGCCAAGCGCGGCAGCGAGGCGAAATCCACGGGATGATCGGCGATGACACGGATCGCGCCCATGACGATCAGGAGCCCGGTGGCGCCGAGGAAACCGCCGACCACAGGATAGGGCACGTAGCGAATGGCGCGACCCATGCGAGTCAGGCCCAATCCGCACAAGACAACGCCGGTCAGCACGGTCGACAGGCACAGCGTGATCAGGACGGGCGAGAGCAGCGGCGCCGACGGATCGGCCGCCGCCATGCGTTCGACCAGCGAGGCGATCAAAATTCCCGTCACCGCGGCGATCGAGCTGTCGGGAGCGGCAACCGCGAAGGGCAGGGAACTGCCGAGCGCGATGACGGCTGCGAGCACGGCGGAACCGATGAAGGTCGCCGCAATTCCGTAAGACAGATACGGCGACAGGGGGCCGGTAAAAATCAGCAGCGAGTAGGACAGTCCGAACGTGATGGTCAGGACGCTGGCGGCGCTTCCGCCCAATATGTCATTCAACGCACGCTTGAAGGCCGGATTGAATCTGGGAGCCGGGCTGAAAACAATTGCTGGATCGTTCACGCCGTTGCGCTCGCCCCATGAAAATACCGTCGTAGACGACTACCGGCTTAACGCAACAGGATTCTTGAAACTATGAGATAGCTGACAATTCTGCCGCAGGTCCCGGCTTGCGCCGGGAGGACCTTGGTGACGTATCGAGCCAGGACGGCAATGAGGACGTGAGACCCGATAGCCGAGCCTAAATCTTCAGCTCTTTCCCCGTCACGCGCCTGTAAGCTTCGAGGTATCGCTTGCTGGTCGCGTCCACTACGCTCGCCGGCAGCGGGGGCGGCGGGGCGTCGCCGTTCCAGCGGCCGGCGCGGCGCTCGGCGTCGAGATAGTCGCGCAGGGGCTGCTTGTCGAAGCTCGCTTGCGGCTGGCCGGGCTTGTAGGCGTCGACTGCCCAGAAGCGCGAGGAATCCGGGGTCATCACCTCGTCGATCAGGATGATGCGGCCGTCCTTGTCGCGGCCGAACTCGAACTTGGTGTCGGCGATGATGATGCCCTGCTCGCGGGCCAGCTCCTCGCCGAGTGTATAGATCGCGCGCGTCATGCTCTCCAGCGTGTAGGCGACCTCGTCGCCGACGACGGTGCGCATTTTCGCGATGGTGATGTTCTCGTCATGGCCGCTCTCGGCCTTGGTCGCCGGGCTGAAGATGGCAGGCTCGAGCTTCTCGCTCTCGACGAGACCGGCCTTCAACGTCTCGCCGGCCAGCGTGCCGCTCGCGGCGTACTCCTTCCAGGCCGAGCCCGAGAGATAGCCGCGGATCACGCATTCGATCGGGAAGACCGTGGTACGCTTGCACAGCATGGCGCGGCCGAGAATCTCGGCGCGGTGCGGCTTCAAGGCCGGCACGGCCGCGATGATCGCGTCGGTATCGGCGCTGATCATGTGATGCGGCACCACGCCTTCGAGCTCGTTGAACCACCAGGCGCTCATTTGAGTCAGCACCGCGCCCTTCATCGGAATGGTCTCGCCCATCACGACGTCGAAAGCGCTGATGCGGTCGGTGGTGACGAGCAGCAGGCGGTCGCCATCCACGTCGTAGATATCGCGCACCTTGCCGCGTCCGATCTTGGTCAGGGGCAGGTCGCTGGAGAGCATGGTGGTCATCGGCAAAGCCTTCGCGCGGGACATCCGGCCGCGTCGGATGACGCCGCCGGAAGCCGGATTAGCCTATTCCGGCAGCGGAATGAACTCATGTTCCTGCGGAACTGCCGCGAAGCGGCCGGTTTTCCAGTCCTGCTTGGCCTGCTCGATCCGTTCCTTGCTGGAAGAGACGAAATTCCACCACACGTGGCGGGGCCCTTCCAGCGCATCGCCGCCGAGAAACATCATCCGCGTCGCCTTGAGCGCCTTCACGGTGATGCGATCGCCGGGCCGGAAGATCAAGAGGCGCGGCGCTTCGTAGCGCTCGTTCGCGATCTCGACCTCGCCGTCGACGATGTAGATCGCGCGCTCCTCATGGTCGGGGTCGAGCGGCACGCTCGCACCCGCCACCGCCGTAACCTCGGTGTAGAACCAGGGCGACACCATGGTGACAGGCGAGGTGATGCCGAATGTCGAACCCGCGATCACCCGCGCGGTAAAATCGCGCTCGGAGATCATCGGTAAATCGCCCGCGCCGTAATGCTGGAATGATGGTGCGATCTCCTCCGATCCGGCCGGCAGCGCGATCCAGCTCTGCAGGCCAAGCATCTTCTGGCCCGAGGCGCGCTGCGCCTCCGGCG
Organism: Bradyrhizobium sp. NDS-1; assembly: GCF_032918005.1. Classification (NCBI taxonomy): domain Bacteria; kingdom Pseudomonadati; phylum Pseudomonadota; class Alphaproteobacteria; order Hyphomicrobiales; family Nitrobacteraceae; genus Bradyrhizobium; species Bradyrhizobium sp. NDS-1. The sequence goes on along the minus strand of NZ_CP136628.1, from coordinate 20,477 downwards.
TGCGCTCGGAATGGGCGATGCCGCGTCCGGCGGTCATCAAATTCATCGCGCCCGGCGCGATCTCCTGGACATTGCCTTCGCTGTCGCGATGCATGATCGCGCCGTCGAACAGATAGGTCACGGTGGCGAGCCCGATATGCGGATGCGGCCGCACGTCCATGCCCTTGCCGGAGACGAACTGCACCGGTCCGAAATGGTCGAAGAAGATGAACGGCCCGACCATCTGCCGCTTGCCATGCGGCAGCGCGCGCCGCACCGCGAATCCGTCGCCGAGATCGCGCGTGCGCGGCACGATGACGAGATCGAGCGCATCGCAGGACATGGGATCGCCGAGCACGGGATCGTTCGAGGGCTGCCAGCTCATGGTGAATTCCTTCTCTATTGCGGCGATCTTAACGGGATTTGACGGCCCCGTCGCGACGCCGCCGCAACGCCGCGACGGTCTATTTGCCGTCATCGCGCGATATCGGCGAGACCAAATCCGGAAACAGGGGCGGGTGATGGTTTCTCTGATATGGATCCATCTTGAAAAGCGCCGTCTGACGAAGGATGTTCGGTTGATGTCAACCGCGACCGATCGCATCACCCGATGACCCTTGCGGCAACAGAGCTCGCCTTCCGCGCCGCCAGCGTGGCGTTGCTGCTGATGCTGGCTGCGTCGCTGGTCTCCGATTTCCGCAACGTGCTGGCGGCCCGTCTCGCCATCGCCTTTGCCCTCGGTTCGGCCGCGCATGCGGCGAGCTATTCGGTGGATGTCACGTCACCGATCCCGATCCTGCACGCACCGCTGGTCGCGTTGTCGACCGGCACCATCGTGGTGTTCTGGCTGTTCACACGATCCCTGTTCGACGACGAGTTTCGCCTTCGCTGGTGGCACGGATGCATCTGGGCGCTGGTGACGGCATTCAGCTTCGCAGGCTGCGTCTGGATTGCGCCCAGCGGCCATGTGCGATTCTCGGTGACGGTGGTCAATCTGATCGTGCTCGGTTTCATCGCGCTTGCGGTCGGGAAGATGATCGCCTCCTGGCCGGCCGACCTGGTCGAGCGCCGCCGCAGCGCTCGCGTCTTCATCGTCTGCGCCATCGCGCTCTATGGCGGGCTGAACGCTGTGCTCCAGATCGCTGCCGCCGGCTACCACGTCGGCGATGTCGCCGAAACCGTCAATGCGGGCGCGCTCACCTGTACCGTTGCGGCGATCGTCTATGCCATGATGCGCGTGGACGGAGCGGACCTGTTTCCGGCCACAGCGGAGCCCGCACCACCGATTGTTTCCAGTCAACCTGCGACCGAGGATGCCGCCGACCAAAAGCTTATCGACGCCCTGATGCGCTTGATGGCGGACGAGCGGATCTATCGCCACGAGAACATCACCATCGGGGTGCTCGCTGGCCGGCTGAAAATCCCGGAATATCGCCTGCGCCGGCTGATCAACCAGCGGCTCGGCTACCGCAACTTCAATGTGTTCCTGAACAACCACCGGATCGAGGAGGCCAAGGCCGCGCTGGCCGATCCCGTCCAGGCGGAGGTCCCCGTCATCACCATCGCGATGGATGCGGGCTTCCAGTCGCTGGGGCCGTTCAACCGCGCCTTCAAGGCCGTGACCGGCGTGACGCCGACCGAGTACCGGCGCCTCAAGGTGAACGCAGCCTAGGTTTTAAACCTCTGTAACCGCAGCAATATTTTGGAATCGGCCAGCGCGCTGCGGTTTCAGGCAGGCCGATTTCCAAATCCGGTGAGCATCCACCGTCCGCGTGCCGCTTCCTCCCGCCATGTTCCCAGCCGGAGAAAGCCCGTGACCCGCCGCCGCAAGATCGTCCTCCTCGCCACCACCATCGTCTGCGCCGGCCTTGCGCTCGGCGCCGCCCGGGCCCGCGATGTGCCCAGGGTCGCCACCGGCTTCGTCGCCGGCATCCTGTGCTCGGAAACGTTCGTCTCCGGCCTCGACCCCCGGCGCAACTTTGTCGAGACCACCGATGCCATGCCCGGGACCGGTCTGATTACCTGGGCGATGGACTACCGGGTCGACCGCGTCCGCAAGGACGTCACGGTGACGCTGTTCGGCATTGGCCGCAGCCATGCCGTCTATCGCGAAGGTCTCGGCTGCACGCTCGACCATGGCGCGGCACTTGCCGATGTGGCGGTGTCGCCCGCCGACGACAGGCCGCCGGCATTGCTGCCCGAAATCGCCGGTCCTGCGATCGTGTCGGCGCAAACCCGGGAGCTGGCTGTCGCGCTCGAAAAGGCCTTCACCGAATCCGCACAGCCGCCTCACCGCCGCACCCGCGCCATCGTCGTGATGAAGGCCGGCCGCGTCATCGCCGAGCGCTACGCCGACGGCATCGGACCGGAGACACAGTTGCTCGGCTTCTCCATGACGAAATCGGTGATTTCGGCGCTGACAGGTGTGCTGGTGCGCCAGGGCAGACTCAAGCTCGACGGGCCCGCGCCGGTCGCGGCTTGGGCAAATCCGGATGATCCACGTCATGCCATCACCGTCGATCAATTGTTGCGGCACACCGCGGGCCTTGCGCTCGGCAGTTCATTGGAGGCCTCGCTTGGCTCGGTCTTCGAGCCAGTCAACCGGATGAAGTTCGTGGAGGCTGACATGGCGGCCTATGCCGCGAGCACCCCGCTCAAGACCGCGCCCGGCACGGCGTGGAATTATCATGACGGCAACACCCTCATCCTCTCGCGTCTGATCCGCGATGCTGCCGGCGGAAATCCCGCGGATGCGCTCCGCTTCGCGCGCCGCGAATTGTTCGCCCCGCTCGGCATGCGCCATGTCACGCTTCAGCTCGATGGTTCGGGCACGATCGAGGGCTCGAGCGAAATGCTGGCATCGGCGCGCGACTGGGCGCGCTTCGGCCAGCTCTATCTCGACGACGGCGTCGCCGGCGGCAAGCGCATCCTGCCCGAGGGATGGGTGAACTACACGGCCTCGCCGACACCGAACGCGTGGGTCGGCATCGGCGCCGGTTTCTGGACCAACCAGGGCGACAGTTTTGGCGCGTCATTTCGCGTGGAGCACGGCTGGCCGCGCGATGCCTTCTTCGCCAAGGGTACGATCGGGCAATACACCATCGTCATCCCCTCGGAGAAGCTGGTGATCGTGCGGATGGGACGCTCGCCGAACGGACCGCCGCAGGCCGACGGCGTGTTCGATCTCGTGCGCGACGTGGTGGCGGCAACGCGCGGGAAGGGAAAGATAGCGGGAGTGAATTGATTGCAGCGAGGCGCAGCGCCGCCTCTTCTTCCCTTCTCCCCTTGTGGGAAAAGGTGGCGCGAAGCGCCGGATGAGGGGTATCTCTCCGCGCATCCAAATGAGAGTCGGATTCGCGGAGAGAACCCCTCACCCGGCTGCGCTTCGCGCATCCACCCTATTCCACAAGGGGCGAGGGTGCACCGCCTGCGCGGCTGGAATCCAATTACCTTCCCAATTCCGTCGCCTGCGCCACGCGCTCGAACCGCTCCAGTGCCATGATCGCATCCGCGAATTTCTCCGCGCGCGCGTTCAGCACCGGCCGTGCCAAGGTCAGGAATTTCTGCTGCATCGCCTGAGCATCCGGGAACGAATTGGGCTCACCGGAGGGATCGGCATAGAGCCGCTCATGCACGCCGTCCTCCGTGATGATGCTGACGCGCGCGCCGAACGGATGGGTGCGGCCGATCTCGAGCCGGTCGTCCTGCACCACGTCGAACTTGTCGGCGAGCGCGTCGATCGCGCTGTCACCAAGGCGGCTGTAATCGTCCCAGCCGAACGAGCCCTGGTCGAGCGCGAGAGCGCCGGTGAAGAACATCGAGAACTGGCCGCCGACGATCGAGGTCGGATGCCGCTTGGTGGCGGCATCGCCGGTCAGGGTGATGCCGTTGCGGTGCAGCCCGATCTCGACGCGCTTGACCTGGTCGGGTGTCAGATTGTGCTCGCGCCGCATCGCGATCAGCGCGTCGATGGCGGCGTGCGTGTAGCGGCAGCTCGGATAGGGCTTTACGCCGATCTTCATGGTCTCGTAGGTCTTGCCGAGCTCGGCGACGGCCTTGTCCGGATGCGCGTCGTCGGTATAGCCGGCGAGCAGGCCGTGCTTGCCCTCGACCGATTCCGCAGAGCCGACGAAATCGTTACGGGCGAGCGTCGCGGCGATCACCCCGTTCATCGCGGCGGCGCCGACCTGGTAACGCTTGTTCCAGGCGCCGTTGACCAGGAATTGCAGCGAGCCTGCCGCCTGGCTGCCGGAGACGCCAAAGGCGGCGATGAGCTGCTGCTCGGAGAGGCCGAACAGCTTTCCGGCGGCGGCTGCCGCGCCATAGGTGCCGGCGGTCGCGGTCGGGTGGAAGCCGCGCGCATAATGCGAAGTGGGATCGAGCGCATTGCCGAGCCGGCAGCAGACCTCGTAACCCGCCACGATCGCGGTCAAGACATCGCGTCCGGAGGCGCCGACCATCTCGCCGACGGCGAAGGCGGCCGGAACCACCGGTGCACTCGGATGCAGCGAGGAATCGGCGTGGGTATCGTCGAAATCGAGCGAATGGCCGAGCGCGCCGTTGAGCAGCGCGGCGACCGCCGGCGTCCAGGTCTTGGCATCGCCGAACACGGTGGATTCACCCTTGGTGTCGAGGGCCAGCGCTTCCAGCATTTTCAGCATCGACGGGGTCGATTCCGCCTCGCGCCTTGCCCGGATCGCGCTGCCGAGGAAGTCCAGCGTCAGCACTTTTGCGCGATCCAAGACCTCTGCCGGAATATCCTGGTACTTCAGGTTGAAGACATAGGCGGCAAGCGTTGCGGTTTCGTGAGCCATCGTGTTTCCTCGTTTTGGCGCGCAAGTTAGGCGGGCTGATTTGGCCTTTCAAGCGGCCTTGCGGCCGTGGGCATCAGCCATGCTTTTGCCCGGCTCAAGAGGATCGGGATATTCCGCATGACGCGCGCAAGGCAGATGTTCGACCGGATCAGGTCGCGGCGGACGCAACTCGGATTGGCGATCCGGGTCACGGTTGCGGCTGTCGCGGCCTATGCGCTCGCCACCGCGCTGCATCTGCTGTTGCCGCTCTGGGCGGTCCTGACCTCGCTGATCGTGACCCAGATGAGCGTCGGCCGCTCGCTGAAGGCGACGCGTGACTACATGCTCGGCACCATCGGCGGCGCGATCTATGGCGGTGCCATCGCGATCCTGATCCCTTATTCCAGCGAAGCCGGGCTACTGGGATTGCTGGTGCTGTCGGTCGCCCCGCTCGCTTTCATCGCTGCGATCAATCCGAGCCTGAGTGCGGCCACCGTGACCGCCGTGATCGTGCTGCTGGTTCCGACCATGCATCACTCCGATCCCCTGACGTCGGCAATCGACCGCGTCAGCGAGGTCGCGGTCGGCGCCATCACCGGCCTCGTCGTCTCCTTCCTGGTGCTGCCGTCACGCGCGGTGCGGCAGATCCGCGCCAGCGCGGCGAAACTGCTCGAGCTGATCGCCGATGCCTTCACCGAGCTGCTCGCGGGCCTCACCCGCGGCCGCGACAACGATGCGCTGCACCGGATCCAGGACGGCATCGGCAGCGCCATGGTCAACCTCAATGCGATCGGCTCCGAAGCCGAGCGCGAGCGCGCCGCGCGCCTGTCGAGCGGTCCGGATACTGGCCCCTTGCTGCGAACCATCCTGAGGCTGCGCCATGACGTCGTGATGATCGGCCGCGCCACCGTGGTGCCGCTGCCGGCCAACGTGCAGACGCGGCTCGCAGGTCCGCTGACCGAGGTTTCGATGGTGATCGCGCGCTTCCTGCGTTCGGCCGCCAGCGCCTTGCGCGAAGGCGCCGGCGCGCCGCCGATCCATCCCGTCCATGTCGCGCTCCAGCACTATGCCGAGGCCGTCGCCGCCGTCCGTCACGATGGCCTGATCCGCGGCCAGCCCAGCGACACCGCCGAACGCTTTTTCGCGCTCGGTTTCTCGCTGGAGCAGATGCACCAGAATCTCTGCGATCTCGACCGCGTCGTCGGCGAATGGTCGGAGGCAGCGGCGGACAAGCCGGCGCGGGTCGCCGAATGAGCTAGCGCGCGGGCTCGACGATCCGTCCCATCATGCTGCGGACCACGAGCTTGTGGAAGGGCATGATGAGGGTGAGGTAGGTCCGGCCGAGGAGATTATGCGTCCGCACCAGCGTGGTCGAGGTCACCCGGCGGCTCGCCGCATCGCCCGTCACGTCGACGACAATGCGAAAATCCAGGTGAGAATCGTCGAATCCGGCGACCAGCCGCTCGGGCGTTTCGCTCAGCACCGGAAACAGGCCGATCAATCCGCCCGGTGCCGGCGCACCTTCACCGGATGTCTTCAGGCCGAACGGCGACACCAGAATATGGCGCAGGCGCAGCAGCGCATCGATCCAGCGCGGTCCGTGCAGCACCATCCGGGTGCAGGCCTCGCGGGCATTCACGTGCGCTGCGCCGATCTCGACGCGAAACGCGTCGGCGAACTGCGCGCCTGATAGCAGCGCATTGGTGTCGACCTCAGGTGTGACTTCGCGGGCAATTCCGATCATCCCGCCAATCTGCGCGTCAGCATCCGGAAGCGCAAGATCAGAAGACCGGCATAGACAAATGTCCCGACCGAGAATCCGACCCAGACGCCGATCGCGCCCAGTCCGGTGTGGAAAGCCAACACCCAGGCGATGGGAAAGGCGATGCACCAATAGCCGATCGCCGCGAACACGAGTGTCATCTTGGTGTCGTTGATGCCGCGCAGCGCGCCGCCAACGATGGTCTGGAGCCCGTCGGCGATGAAGAAGGTCGCGCCGACCACCAGCAATGTCGCGGTCAGCTCGACGGTTGCCGCGGCGGCCTCACTGCTGCCGAAGAACAGCCGGCCGAGCTGGTAGCGGCCGAGAATGATCGCGATCGTCAGTGCGGAGACCAGCGCGATTCCGAGCACGGTCGCGACCAGCCCGGCGCGCCTCACCGCCGCCGGTTCGCCCCGGCCGAAGGCGTGGCCGACGCGCACGGTCGCGGCCATGCCGATGCCGAGCGGAACCATGAACAGCACCGCCGTGACCTGCAGCGCGATCTGATGCGCCGCGAGCGCCGTCGTCGAGATCAGTCCCATCAGCAGCGCTGCCGATGAGAAGAGGCCGTATTCCATCAGCAGCGAGAACGAGATCGGTGCGCCGATCGCGATCAGCTGGCGCATCAAGGGCCAATCGATCCGCCAGAGACGGGCGAGCGGATGATAGTCCGAAAACGGCTTGCGCCAGGCGGCAATGGCGAGTGCGGCGAGGAAGGTGCCGAGATTGACCAGCGTGGTCGCAAGCCCCGCGCCGAACAGGCCGAGCTCCGGGAGCCCGAACAGACCGTGGATCAGGACGTAGACGAGGACGGCATTGATCGGGATCGCCGCGACCGTGATCCACAGGGGCGCCTGCGGCCGGTTCACCGCGCTCATCATGCTGCGGAGCGCGATAAAGCCCAGCGCCGGCGCGATGCCCCAGGCGAGGCCATTCAGGTAGCGCTGGGCGAGCGCGGCCGATTGCGGCACCTGACCCAGCGCGAGCAGGATTGTCTCGCCATAGAGCGGCGAGGCCATCATCGGCAGCGACATCAGCAAGGCGACCCACAGCCCGACCCGCAAGGAGCGGCGGATCAGCTTGACGTCGCCAGCTCCAAAGGCCTGCGCGGCGAGCGGCGACACCGCCGACATCAATCCCAGCCCGAAGGTGAAGTTGACGAAATAGACCGTATGCGCCAGCGCCGCCGCGGCCACCGCGCTCTCGCCGAGGTGCCCGATCATGGCAAGATCGGTCGTAATCATCGCGATCTGCCCGAGCTGCGTCAGCATCAGCGGCACGGCCAGCCGCAGCGTCTCGACGAACTCCTGCGCGAGATGGTTTTGCGGCACGCCGGCTTGCGGCTGCGAATGATGTTGGACGGTGTCGAGCATGGCGGGCTCAATAGCACGGCCGCGCGACGAAAACATGGCCCCAAGCGCAAGACGGTGAGGGGATCTATCCGCTAGATCGGTACCGTAGGGTGGGCAAAGGCGCGCAAGCGCCGTGCCCACCACCTATCTCATATTGCAAGAGATGCGTGGGCACGCTGCGCTTTGCCCACCCTACGATACTGTGCGCCTCGCCGCCTCTGCCTCAACAGGACCTCAGCCCTTTCGCTCCGGCACGCGCTTGATCTTCGCACCCAGTACATTGAGCCGTTCCTCGATCCGCTCGTAGCCTCGCTCGATCTGGTCGGCGTTGTTGATGGTGGAGGTGCCCTGGGCGCACACGGCGGCCAGCAGCATGGCCATGCCGGCGCGGATATCGGGCGAGGTCATGGTCGCGCCGTGCAGGCGGCTGGGCCCTGCGATGATCGCACGGTGCGGGTCGCACAGCACGATGCGCGCACCCATCGCGATCAGCTTGTCGACGAAGAACATCCGCGATTCGAACATTTTCTCGAACATCAGGATCACGCCCTCGCATTGCGTGGCGGTGACGATCGCAATCGACATCAAATCGGCGGGAAAGGCCGGCCAGGGCTGGTCTTCCAGCTTCGGCACGTGGCCGCCGAAATCGTCCTGGATTTTCAGCGTCTGGTTCGACGGCACGATGAGGTCGTCGCCCTCGACGCGGCAGACGATGCCGAGCCGCTCGAACCCCATGCGGATCGAGCGCAGGTGCTCGACACCGGCGCGCGTGATGCGCAGCGGCGAGCGCGTCACGGCGGCGAGCCCGATCAGCGAGCCGACCTCGATGTGGTCGGGCTGGATCCGATAGGTCGCTTCCCCCAGCGTTGCCGGCCCATGCACGATCATGGTGTTGGTGCCGATGCCCTCGATCTTCGCACCGAGCGCGACCAGGAAGTTGGCGAGATCCTGCACGTGCGGCTCGGAGGCCGCGTTGCGCAAATGGGTGACGCCGTCCGCGGCGACCGCCGCGACCAGCGCGTTCTCGGTCGCGGTGACGCTCGGCTCGTCCAGGAACACGTCGGCACCAGCGAGTTTGGGCGCGCGGAATTCGAGCCGGTCGGTCGCCGTGACTTTTGCGCCCAATTGCTCCAGCGCCAGCACATGCGTGTCCAGCCTGCGGCGGCCGATGACGTCGCCGCCGGGCGGCGGCAGCATCACTTCGCCGCAGCGCGCGAGCAGCGGGCCCGCGAGCAGGATCGAGGCGCGGATGCGCACGCACAGCTCCGGGTCGAGGTCGGCGGCGCGGATGCTCTTGGCGTGGATGTGCAGCGTATTGCGGGCGGTCCATTCCGCCGACGCGCCGACCGAGCGGATCAGCTCGACCAGCGTTTCGGTGTCGCGGATCCGCGGCACGTTCTCCAGGGTCACCGGATGCTCGGTGAGCAGCGCGGCGGCGATGATCGGCAGCGCCGAATTCTTGTTGCCGGACGGCTCGATCGAGCCCGAGAGCCGGTGACCGCCCTCGACGATATATTGGATGGGCGCCACTTGGTTCTCGCTGTCCTGTTGGTGGGCTGTTTCGGGGCGGAAACTACAGAGAATCGAGCGCGGGAGCAATTGCGCTCGCGGTGGTTCGTGGCCGGTGCGTGAGCTGCGGCCAGGCTGCTAGTCCCTCATGGTGAGGAGCGCGGAACGCGCGTCTCGAACCATGCAGGCCCCTATATCGCCTGCGGCCATCCTTCGAGACGCCCGCCTTGCGGGCTCCTCAGGATGAGGACAGGAGCTTGTATCAAGGGGCCTTTAGAGCAACCCGATGATGTTCCCCACCACATAGAGGATCGCGATCAGGATCAGCGCGCCGATCATGAAGAAGGAGATCTCGATCGCGATGGCGCCGGTGCCGAGCGTGGCGGCGACGGCGGCGAGGAGCCGGTCTTCCCTGAAGATCAGCGAAAGGACCGAGAGCAGGATGGCAAGCAGGCCGAGCGAGATCGCGGTGACCGACGCGGTTTCGCTCCAGCTTCGCCCCGTGGATTTTTCGACCTTCGGAGCCTGATACTCCACGCCCTTCACCTTGGCGATGACGCGGTCCTTGAGGCGTTGTCCGGTGTCGACGATCACCTTGTCCGCCGGCGGCGGCGGAAACACGATCGGCACGACCCAATGCGGCAACACCGCCGCTATCAGCGCCAGCACGCCGACGATGCTGCCGATGATGCCGAGGCGGCGGGATGGCACGGTGGAACTGGTCGTTGCGGAGGCGATCATGGCGTGAGGGCTTCCCGGCCGGAATGGCCGACGGGTTCATGCCACTTCGTCGCGGTCGCGAGGGGGGAGGTTCAGGGGTGTCCTGGAGTGCAATGGGGCTCGTGGCCGGGACGGCGATGTGCGCCCTTCCCCGCTTGCGGGGGAGGGCGGGGGAGAGGGTGTGTCCGCAATGGGACAATCCCCATGTGGAAAAAGCCCTCACCCGCCACGCTCTGCGAGCGTGTCGACCTCTCCCGCAAGCGGGACAGGTGCAGCGAGTGCTTGGCTGAGACCGGGCGACGAGCTTGAGGGGCGATCAGATATCGATCGTCGCGCTGAGCGAATGTTCCTGGATGAAGTCGCGGCGCGGCTCGACCACGTCGCCCATCAGCTTGGTGAAGATGTCGTCGGCCTCGTCGACCTCCTTGACCTTCACCTGCAGCAGCGAGCGCGCATTGGTGTCCAGCGTCGTCTCCCAGAGCTGCTCCGGGTTCATCTCGCCCAGACCTTTGTAGCGCTGCAGCGTGACGCCCTTGCGGCCGGCGTCGGTGACCGCTTCGAACAGGTCGACCGGGCCGTAGACCATGTGCTCGACGTCCTTGCGCCGCAGCTTGCCGGGGCGAGCATAAACGTCCTGGAGCTTCACGGTGTATTCGTCGAGCTTGCGGGCTTCGGCCGAGCCCAGGAAGGCATCGTCGATCACTGCGGCTTCCTTGACGCCGCGCACGGTGCGCTCGAACTGGAATCCCTGGCCTTCGACGTACTGGCCGACCCAGCCGCGTTCGACCTCGTCGGCGAGCGTGTCGAGGCGGGCGGCGATGTATTGCGCGGCCGCGGCGGCTTTCTCCGGGTCGCCGTAGATCGCCTTGTTCAGCACGCCTGTGATGGCGGCCTGCTCGATCACCTTGCGATTGTAGCGGTTGTGCAGGCTGCGCAGGATGCCGCGGACGGCGCGGGCGTCGTCGATCAGCGAACGCAGATCGCGCCCGGTGCGATCGCCGCCGGAGCCTGGAATGTAGACGCAGTCGTCGAGCCCGGTATCGATCAGATAATCCTCCAGCGCCCTCTCGTCCTTGAGGTACTGCTCGGATTTGCCGCGGTTGACCTTATACAGCGGCGGCTGGGCTATATAGAGATAGCCGCCGTCGATGATGTCGCGCATCTGCCGGTAGAAGAAGGTCAGCAGCAGCGTGCGGATGTGGGCGCCGTCGACGTCGGCGTCCGTCATCACGATGATCTTGTGATAGCGCAGCTTCTCGATCGAGAACTCGTCGCTGATGCCGGTGCCGAGCGCGGTGATCAGCGTGCCGATCTGCTCGCTCGACAGCATCTTGTCGGGGCGGACGCGTTCGACGTTCAAGATCTTGCCGCGCAGCGGCAGCACGGCCTGGAATTCGCGGTTGCGGCCCTGCTTGGCGCTGCCGCCTGCCGAGTCGCCCTCGACGATGAAGAGTTCGGACTTGGCCGGATCCTTCTCCTGGCAGTCGGCGAGCTTGCCGGGCAGCGAGGAGACCGAGAGCGGGCTCTTGCGCGTCAGCTCGCGCGCTTTTCGCGCGGCTTCGCGGGCGGCCGCGGCCTGGATCACCTTGCCGACGATCATCTTGGCTTCGCTCGGGTGTTCCTCGAACCAGGCCTGCAGCGCCTCGTTGAGGACGTTCTCGACAACGGGGCGCACCTCCGAGGACACCAGCTTGTCCTTGGTCTGCGACGAGAATTTCGGATCGGGCACCTTCACCGAGAGAACGGCGGTGAGGCCTTCGCGGCAATCGTCGCCGGTCAGCGCGATCTTTTCCTTTTTCGCGTTGGCCTCGGCATAGCCGTTGACCTGCCGCGTCAGCGCGCCGCGGAAGCCGGCCAGGTGGGTGCCGCCGTCACGCTGCGGGATGTTGTTGGTGAAGCACAGCACGTTCTCATGGTAGCTGTCGTTCCACCACAAAGCCGCCTCGACGCCGATCCCGTTGGCTTCCGCGCGCACCATGATCGGCGCCGGCACGATCGCCTTCTTGTTGCGGTCGAGATATTTGACGAATTCCTCGACGCCGCCGGAATAGTGCATCTCCTCGCGCTTCTCGACCGCGTGACGCATGTCGGAGAGGGCGATGTTGACGCCGGAATTGAGGAAGGCGAGCTCGCGCAGGCGATGCTCGAGCGTGGCGAAATCATATTCGATGTTCTTGAAGGTCTCGCTCGAGGCCAGGAACGTGACCTCGGTGCCGCGCTTGCCCGGCGCATCGCCGATGACCTTGAGCGGCGCTACGGCATCGCCATGGGCGAACTCGATATAGTGCTCCTTGTGGTCGCGCCAGATGCGCAAGCCGAGCTTGCTCGACAGCGCGTTGACGACGGAGACGCCGACGCCATGCAGGCCGCCGGAGACCTTGTAGGAGTTCTGGTCGAATTTTCCGCCGGCATGGAGCTGGGTCATGATGACCTCGGCCGCCGAGATCCCTTCGCCCTTGTGGATGTCGACGGGGATGCCACGGCCGTCGTCGCGCACGGTGACGGAATTATCGGCATTGAGGATCACGTCGACGCGCGTGGCGTGGCCCGCGAGGGCTTCGTCGATTGCGTTGTCGACGACCTCGTACACCATGTGGTGCAGGCCCGAGCCGTCGTCGGTGTCGCCGATATACATGCCCGGGCGCTTGCGGACGGCGTCGAGACCCTTGAGCACGCGGATCGATTCCGCGCCGTATTCGCTCGCGTTGGAGGGCTCGTTTTCGGCAGCTTGCTGCCGAGCAGGTTCTGTCATGAGAGGCCTTCGAGATGTCGCCCGAATCAGCGGCGCAAAAGGCGCTGATTTGCAGGTTATTTGTGCCACGAAAGACGGATTGCGCCTAGCGCAAAGTATCCTCTGGCAACCCATTGAGCAGATAGGGTTTTTGGGCGAGTTTTCAAGGCTTTTGAAAGCCGATTCCAGGGCCTGCGAAAAGGCCGATTCGAAGGCCCGCTTCGGGTCTCGAAAGGCGTGGATTCTGCGGGTTTGGGAAGGCTGGTTCCCGGGCAAACTTGGCGCGGCTTGATCAGAGGTCGTCATGGCCGGGACATGCCCGGCCATGACGATGGCGCCTCAATACATCTGCAGCGGCAGCACGTCTCCGCCCGGGCCCACCAGTAGACCCCAGGCCTCGCCGGCCGCAACGGTCAAGGTCTCGGTGCGGGCGGGCTGCCCGGGCAGGCGCACCGCGTACGGATACTTGCCTGGCGGTAGATCGAGCATGGGGCCTTTCGGCGATCGCGGGCCACCGGCACCGGCCGCGATCTTCACCGTCTGCTTGTTGATCGTCAGCGAGGCCTCGGCTGCTCCCATGTTGCCAAGCATGAGCCTCGCTTGTCCCGCCTTCGGCATGATGTCGGCCTTAGCAGCGACATCCGCATTCTTCTGCGCCAGGCTGACGGTGGTCTCGCCCTTGGTGCGCCCGAGCACGAGAAGAGCCGGGCCTTGCGGCGAGGTGAAGTGGAGCTGCGCGCGTTCTGCCGACACGGTCGCGCCGTCGGCCTTCTCCTGCCAGCCGAGCTTGGACAATTCGGCACGGTAGAAGGCGAGGACGTCCTGGAGCGGCGCGGGGATGCTGGCTGTCAGCTCCTGGCGGAGCGGCCCCTCGCCGCCGGGTACCTTTGTGGTGGCAAACGATTTCGACGAACGCTGCGTCGGCACGGGCAGTTGGGACTCAGAATCGGGCTTGAGCGGCTCGGAGGATTTGGCCTGCACCTCCATCTCCGTGCTGGCCGCAGGCTTGGCCGCTTCCGTCACCAGGCCCGAACCGTCGGCGCGGACACTCACCTTCGGGCCCATCTGCAGCACGGTCATCGAGATCGACTTGCCGCCCTTGGAGAACGCCATCACCGCCATGTTGGGCTGGTTGATGACGGAGGGCTGCTCCTTCCAGCCCGAGCCCTTCAGCGCCGTGCGATAGAAGCTGCTGAGCGCCTTCACGCTCGACGCCGAGGAGAATTCCAGCCGGCCGTCGCCGCCTTCGAACTTCACGCCTTCCGCATTCTCGGGTAGCGGCACCGGCGTCTTGCTGTCGGCGAGCGGAGTGAGCGGGGCGTCCGACAGCGAGGCCGCCTGCGACTTGCGCCGGGCCTCATCCGCCGCGATGAGCTGCTGAGCCGCACCCAAGGCATCGCCCAAGAACCTCGCGTCGGCCTCCTTCTTCGCCTTGGCGCGGGCCGCGAGCGCCGATTCCTTCACCTGCGCAGTCAGGCTGATCATGGTGAAATCATATCTGCGGCCGAGCCGCAGCACGCCGGTTTCCTCCGCCGACGAGATTCTGATCGCGACCTCGTCGCCGGGCGCGAGCGGTGCGTTACCGTCCTCCTGCCAGCCGCGCGCGGCGAGCTCGCGACGATAGAAGGCGAGCACGGCGGGCATCTCGGCCATCGCGGCGGCCGACATCTCGCGTTTGTTGGAGCTCGCACTACCAAGGCCTCGCGCCGACTTGGTCGGCTTGGGGCGCGGCAGGCCGGCCATATCGTCGTCGGCCTCGAGCTCCTGGGGCAGTGCGAACGGCGCCACCCTGATCTCGACATTGGTGCGGCCGTCGTCGCGGCGCGTCAGGGTGAGCATCACCGGTTTCTGCTTGTAGAACTGCGTCGTGTCACCGCCGGGATGATCGTAGAAGACGCGCATGCCGTTCGGGACGGCCTCGCCGAGATCCGCATTCGGCCAGCGCGAAGCGGTCTCTGGCGTGAGCTTGCGCCACCCCATCGCTGCCATCTCCTTCGCAAAGAACTCCGAGGTGGCGTCGAGCGCGCCGGGCACGATGCAGCCGAGATAGGGCCGGGTCTCGTCGAACACGAGGTCGGTCGCGCCGTCCGGGAAGGGCACGTTGGAATAGATCCGGTTCGGCGTGTAGGATACGGCGGACTGGTCGGGCCGCCCGCGCGCCTGCGTGAAGGAGACACGCAGCCCCTGCCGTCCCTTCTTGAAGCTCAGCGTGCTGCTCTTCTCGTCCAGCGGATACACATAGGGCACCCAGCCCTCGGCGCTCAGCAGCTTCCTGGTGGCGTCCGATGTGGCGGCCGGTGCGATGGGCACGGTGTAGATCACGCGATGGTTGTCGGGGCGCGAGGTGTCCTCGACCGCGCCCTCGAGCCGCGGCAGGGTGTGGACCTCCACGATGCCTTCGTCTGCGGCGCCCGCCGGACGCGAGGTGCTCGCCATGACGAGAATGCCGCAGGCAAGCAGCAGCCATTTTGCCGGGACTTGCGCCCCGCGCCGGATCATCGGCATCGTCAAAACTCCTGGATGTCGCGCGGGTCGTCCTGCCCTCGCGCGTTGGCAGGCCGCGTCGCCGTCGGCGCGCGGCCTCAGACGAGAAGTCGCGGTGGGAACCGAAGAGGTTCAACAAGCGCGCCCGGCCGGCGCCATGGCTGCGACGGACGCAGTGCTCAGTACAGCTGCAGCGGCGGCCACGCGTCACCATCGCGCCCGACCGTGAGCTCCCAGGTATCGCCGGCCGCGACCGTGAGGATGTTCGTGGTGGCCGGATAGCCCGGCACGCCCAGCCTGTAGGGATATTTGCCGGGCACGAGGTCAAGCGCGACCGCGTTCGCCCCGGCCCGGCGCGGGATGGTTTGCTCGTTGATCTCGAGCACGGCTTCCTTGTCGCCGATGTTGCTGAACACCAGCTTCGCCTGACCGGGCTCCGGCAGGACGTTCGCTTTGGCCGCCGTCGCCGCGTTCTTCTGCACGAGATGGACCGAGGTGCCGGAATCCTTGCGGGCGAGTTTCAATGCTGCCGGCCCGAGCGGCGAGACGAAGGCGAGCTGCACGTCGTCGGCGCCGATCACCGCGTCATCACGCTGTTCCTGCCAGCCGAGCCTTTCAAGCTCGGTGCGATAGAAGGCGAGGACGTCGCCGAGCCCTGCGGGCACGGTGGCGTCCAGCCTGACGCGGAGCGGCGCTTCGGCGCCCCGCATCAGCGTGGTGTGGATTCCTCTATAAGTGTAGCGCGTCGGTGCGGGCAGCTTGGCATCCGAATCCAGCGTGAGCGTCGTCGGAAACAGATGCGGCAGCGAGGCGCCGGCGCTGGCCGCGAGCAGGCACATCGCAAGCAGGACGAGGCCGTATGCAAACACCCGCCATCGTGCCGGGGCTCGCACCCCATGCCTCACCGTCGTCATGCTCATGCTCCAAGAATATCGCGCGTGTCCGAATTCGGCGCGATGGCCGCTGCTCGCGGCCTCAAGCAGCTAGTCGCTGATGAAACTGGGCGGGTTCAACCCGTCGGTCTACCTTCGGGCCGAGACCTGTCCGCTCTCGACGTCGAAGACTTCGCCTCCGGCGCCGATCTCGGCGAACGCCGCCGGGTCCGCGCCCGTCAGCCAGACTTGCGCACCGAGCCTCTTCAGCTCGTCGAACAGCGCGGCGCGGCGGTTCGGATCGAGATGGGCGACGACCTCGTCGAGCAGCAGCAGCGGGACGATGCCGGTCATTTCCGCCACCAGCGTCGCATGCGCCAGCACGAGGCCGATCAGCAGCGCTTTCTGCTCGCCGGTGGAGGCGTCGCGCGCCGGCATGCTCTTGGGCGCATAGATCACCTGAAGGTCGGTGAGATGCGGACCGTCGGTGGTGCGGCCGGCGATGGCGTCGCGCGGACGGTTGTCGCGCAGGATCTGACGGTAGCGGTCCTCGACCGACGTCGCGGTCTCCTGGAGCAGCGCATTCTCCATCCAGCCGTCGAGCGCGATTTGCGCCGAGGGAAAGGCGGAGGCCTGCGCGCGCGCATTCAGCATCCCGGTCAGCTTTGCTGCGGTCTGGCCGCGCGTTGCGGCGACCGCGACCGCGAGCTCCGCGGTCTCGCGTTCGATCGCATCACACCAATGGTCGTCGTAATTGCGAGTTTCGAGCAGGCGGTTGCGCGAGCGCAGCGAACGTTCCAGCGCGGAGATGCGGCTGGAATGATCGCTGTCGATGGCGAGCACCAGGCGGTCGAAGAAGCGCCGCCGCTCGGATGCCGCGCCCATGAACAGCCCGTCCATCGCCGGCGTCAGCCAGACCATGCGGATGTGGTCGCCGAAAGCTGTCGCCGAATTGACCGGCTCCCGGTCGATGCGGCAGCGCCGGCTCACCGCGTTGTCGAGCTTGGGCGCATCGATGCCGGTGCCGAGCGTCGCCAATCCCAGCGCACCCTCGACTTGCGCCGACACCGCCCAGGAGCCGTCGCCCTGGTTATCGGCGACGTCTTCCAGCGTCGCGCGCCGCAGGCCGCGTCCCGGCGACAGAAACGAGATCGCCTCGATGCAATTGGTCTTGCCCGCCCCGTTCGGCCCGACCAGCGCCACCATGTCAGCCGCCGTCTCGAGCCCCGCCGCCCGATAATTGCGAAAATGCGTCAGCGTCAGGCGATGAATGCGGGAGGGAATCATGGGCTATTCGTCATGGGCGCGCTCTCCCTTCGGGAGCATGCCTTAGGGTGGGTAAAGGCGCGCTCTGAGCGCGCCGTGCCCACGCTTCGCTGCGATCCGGGCCGCTGCACGGTGGGCACGCTTTCGCCTTCGCTCTTCGAGCTACAGCGCAAGCTTTGCCCACCCTACGGCTCCGATGGATGGTCGAGAGAACGCCCGTCACACCCGCATCGGCATCAGCACGTACAGCGCGCTCTTGTCGTCGCGGTCCTGCACCAGGGTGGGCGAGCCCGGGTCGGCGAGCCTGAGCGTTGCGACGTCGCCTTCGATCTGGGCGGCGATGTCGAGCAGATAGCGGGAGTTGAAGCCGATATCGAGAGCGTCGGAGGCGTATTCGACTTCCAGCTCTTCGGTCGCGCTGCCGGAATCCGGATTGGTCACGGACAGCACCAGCTTGCCCGGTGCCAGCGACAGTTTTACCGCGCGCCCGCGTTCGCTGGAGATGGTGGAAACGCGGTCGACCGCGTTCTCAAAGTCCTTCTTGTCGACGACGAGCTCCTTGTCGTTGCCTTGCGGGATGACGCGGCCGTAGTCGGGGAAGGTGCCGTCGATCAGCTTCGAGGTCAGCACGACGTTACCGATCGTAAAGCGGATTTTGGCCTGCGACAGCTCGATCGTCATCTCGGCGTCGGTGTCCTCGATCAGGCGCTGCACCTCGCCGACGGTCTTGCGCGGCACGATCACGCCCGGCATGCCCTCGGCGCCCTTGGGCTGCACCAGATCGAGCTGGGCGAGACGGTGACCGTCGGTGGCGACGCCGCGCAGGGTGGCGGCCTTGGGCGTGCCGGCGACATGCAGATAGATGCCGTTGAGGTAATAGCGCGTCTCCTCGGTGGAGATCGCGAACTGGGTGCGGTCGATCAGCCGCTTGACGTCCTTGGCGGCGAGCGAGAAGGAATGCGACATGTCGCCGGCGGCCAGATCCGGGAAGTCATTCTCGGGCAGGGTCTGCAGCGTGAAGCGCGAGCGGCCGGCACGGATCGCCAGCACGGCGCGGTCGCCGTCGGCCTCCAGCACGATCTGCGAACCATCCGGCAGCTTGCGCACGATGTCGTAGAACATGTGCGCCGGCACGGTGGTGGAGCCCGCGGTCGCGGTTTCCGCCGGCAGCGTCTCCGTCACCTCGAGATCGAGGTCGGTCGCCTTCAGCGACAATTTCGCGTTCTCGGCGCGGACCAGCACGTTGCCGAGGATCGGAATCGTGTTGCGGCGTTCGACCACGCGGTGGACGTGGCCCAGCGACTTCAGGAGTTGCGCGCGTTCGACCGTAACCTTCATTGCACTACTCGCCCGATCCCCAAGGAAACATCACGTTGAAGAAGCCCGGCGGTCGAAAAGCCGCCGCGGCACCGAAGACCCCGTCAAGCCAGGGTCATCCAACCGATATGACCAAAGCCGCCAGGGTCGCGCAAGGTGGCGCGGAAAGCCATCCGATTCAAGGGATTGGGGGCCTAGTTCCCCACGATTTACAGCTTAAAACGAAGCCGCCGCCCAGGCGAGGCCGGGGCGGCGGCAGAATGGCGGGAGCGCCTTAGGCGTTTATTCCTGAAGCTGGCGCTTCAGCGACTCCACTTCCTCCGACAGCGCGGTGTCCTTGGAGACCAGGGCCTCGATCTTGCGCACGGCGTGCAGCACCGTGGTGTGGTCGCGCCCGCCGAAGCGGCGGCCGATCTCCGGCAGCGAGCGCAGGGTCAGCGTCTTGGCGAGATACATCGCCACCTGGCGCGGGCGGACCACGTTGGCGGTGCGCCGCGAGGACAGGAGGTCGGAGCGGCTGACATTATACTGCCGCGCCACCACGCGCTGGATGTCCTCGATCTTGATCCGCTTCGGCTCCTGCGGCCGGACCAGGTCGCGCACCTCGTGCTCGGCCATCTCCAGCGTCACGGGCCGGTTGTTGAGTTTCGAGTGCGCGAGCAGACGGTTGATCGCGCCTTCGAGGTCGCGGCCATTGTGGGTGATGGTGCGCGCCAGATAGAGCAGCACCTCCTCGGGCACCTCGAACGTCGCATGATGGGCACGGGCCGCCGCGACGCGCGACTTGAGAATGCCGTGGCGCAGCTCCTCGCCGAGCGAGCCCATCTCGACCACGAGGCCGCCGGCGAGCCGCGAGCGCACGCGGTCGTCCAGGCTTTCCAGATCGGAGGGCGGCCGGTCGGCCGCGACCACGACCTGGCGGCCGGCATCGATCAGCGCGTTCAGCGTGTGACAAAACTCGGCCTGGGTGGACTTGCCCTGCAGGAACTGGAGGTCGTCGATGACCAGCACGTCGATGCCGCGCAGCGCTTCCTTGAAGGCAAGCGCCGTCTGCGTCTTCAGCGCGGCGACGAAGCCGTACATGAATTTTTCCGCCGTGAGATAGAGCACCTTGCGCTCGTTGCCGGAATTGCCGGCCCAGGTCACCGCCTGGAGCAGGTGCGTCTTGCCGAGCCCGACACCGGCATGGATGTAGAGCGGGTTGAACATCACGGGGTCGCCGCGACGCCCCTCGGCAACTTGGCGAGCGGCGGCGAGTGCCAGCGTGTTGGAGCGGCCGACGACGAAGCTCGCGAAGGTCAGGCGCGGATCGAGCGGCGAGCCGCCGAGCGCGTCGTGATTGGCCGAGACCGGCGCAGTCGCGGTGGAGCGCAGCTCCGGCGTGGGTGCCCGGCGCGTCTCGGCCGGCACCGGGGCTTCCTTCGGCTGCGCCAGCGGGCGCACGGCCGAACGCACCGTGAGGTCGATACGATGCACTTCCGGCATCTCGGCCTGCCAGCACGACAGCACGCGCTCGGCATAATGGGCCTGGATCCAGCTCTTCAGGAAGCGGGTCGGCACCGAGAGCCGCACGCTCTCGTCCTGCACGCCTTCCAGATCCATGCGCGCAAACCAGCTCGTGTAAACGTCCTCGCCAACGCTCGAGCGCAGCCGACCCTTCACGCGTGACCAGCGATCCTGTTCCATTGTCAT